>JAJLLC010000056.1:0-164920 GCA_033838285.1 Pseudomonadaceae bacterium | reverse complement strand
ATACAGACGCAGGCTGTCGCCCAGCTCGGCCTGCATGGCGGTGATCGCCTTGGGCGATGGGCCGTAGGGGTTCTCGTTGGTGTTGAGCTTGACCAGCTTGGCCAGCTTCGGCTGCTCACCCGGCACGTAGGGCACCAGGTCCTTGACGAAGGGGCTCCAGAATTTGCTCATCTGCCCTTCTCTCCTCGAAAGTCTGTGGTTTGGCGTAGGGTGGGTTAGCCGTGTAACGGCGTAACCCACGCGGCGGTCGGCACGGTGGGTTACGGCCTACGGCCTAACCCACCCTACGGTTCAACTCTTGATGCGGTACTCGGCGCTACGCGCGTGCGCGGTCAGCGACTCGCCACGGGCCAGCACCGAGGCGACCTTGCCCAGCTCGGAGGCACCTTCGGCCGAGCAGTGGATGATCGACGAGCGCTTCTGGAAGTCGTACACACCCAGCGGCGAGGAGAAGCGCGCGGTACCGGAGGTCGGCAGCACGTGGTTGGGGCCGGCGCAGTAGTCGCCCAGCGCTTCCGCGGTGTAGCGGCCCATGAAGATGGCGCCGGCGTGGCGAATCTGCGGCAGGTACTGCTCGGGTTTTTCCACCGACAGTTCCAGGTGCTCCGGGGCGATGCGGTTGGCCACCTCGATGGCCTGGGTCATATCGGCGACCTGAATCAGCGCGCCACGACCCTCCATGGAGGTGCGGGCGATGCTTTCGCGCTCCAGGGTCGGCAGCAGCCGGGCGATGCTCTCGGCGACCTTGTCGAGGAAGGCGGCGTCCGGGCTGACCAGGATGGACTGGGCGTCCTCGTCGTGCTCGGCCTGGGAGAACAGGTCCATGGCGATCCAGTCCGGATCGGTCTGGCCGTCGCAGACCACGAGGATTTCCGAAGGACCGGCGATCATGTCGATGCCGACCTTGCCGAATACGTGGCGCTTGGCGGTGGCCACGTAGATGTTGCCGGGCCCCACGATTTTATCGACCGGCGGCACGCTCTCGGTGCCGTAGGCCAGCGCGGCCACGGCCTGAGCGCCGCCGATGGTGAACACGCGGTCGACCCCGGCCACGCAGGCGGCGGCGAGGACGATCTCGTTGATCTCGCCGCGCGGGGTCGGCACCACCATCACCACTTCCGGCACGCCGGCGACCTTGGCCGGGATGGCATTCATCAGCACCGACGAGGGGTACGAGGCCTTGCCGCCCGGGACATAGAGGCCGGCGCGGTCCAGCGGGGTGACCTTCTGTCCCAGCACCGTGCCGTCGGCCTCGGTGTAGGTCCAGGAGTCCTGGCGCTGGCGCTCGTGGTACAGGCGCACGCGCTCGGCGGCTTTTTCCAGGGCAGCGCGCTGTTCGGCGCTGATGCGGGTCAGGGCCAGTTCCAGACGCTCGCGCGGCAGGATCAGCTCGGCCATGGACTGCGCCTCGACGCCGTCGAAACGCTGGGTGAACTCGACCAGGGCGGCGTCGCCGCGCTCGCGCACGGCCTGGATGATCTCCAGCACGCGCTGGTTGACCGCGTCGTCCGACACGCTTTCCCAGCTCAGCAGATGATCCAGATGACGAGCGAAGTCCTGGTCAGCGGCATTGAGTCGGCGGATGGCAACGGAAGCGGTCATAGCGGGCCTCATGATTGGCTAATGCTCGGGCGTCGCTAGGCTACCAAGCCCACCGTATGGACGCCCGAGAAAAGTGGCTATGACACGGATAGGCAGATGCGGCGTAACACCGCATCGAAGTGGTATCAGCTTCGGTGGTCGAAAAATGCTCCTGCATTTTCGACATTTCCGCCATCCCTGGCGGTCATCGCGACTCGACCGCGCTACGCAGGGTCTCGATCAGCGCCTGGATGCGGTCGTGCTGCATCTTCATCGAGGCCTTGTTGACGATCAACCGCGAGCTGATGGTGGCGATCAGCTCCTGCGGCTCCAGGCCGTTGGCGCGCAGGGTGTTGCCGGTGTCGACCACGTCGATGATCTTGTCGGCCAGGCCGACCAGCGGCGCCAGCTCCATGGAGCCGTAAAGCTTGATGATGTCGACCTGGCGGCCCTGCTCGGCGTAGTAACGCTTGGCCACGTTGACGAACTTGGTGGCCACGCGCAGGCGCCCCTTGGGCTCCGGTACGCCGACCTTGCCAGCGGTCATCAACTTGCAGTTGGCGATGCGCAGATCCAGCGGCTCGTAGAGCTGGCCGTCGTACTCCATCAGCACGTCCTTGCCGGCCACGCCGAGATCGGCGGCGCCCTGCTCGACGTAGGTCGGCACGTCGGTGGCGCGCACGATCAGCAGGCGCACATCCTCCTGAGTGGTGGGGATGATCAGCTTGCGACTCTTGTCCGGGTTCTCGGTCGGCTCGATGCCTGCCGCCGCCAGCAGCGGCAGGGTATCGTCAAGGATGCGGCCCTTGGACAGCGCGATGGTCAGCATGGAATGCCCTTACTAGCCCGGCACACGGCGGATCTTGGCGCCGAGCAGTTGCAGTTTCTCTTCGATGCACTCGTAGCCACGGTCGATGTGGTAGATGCGGTCGATCAGGGTTTCGCCCTCGGCCACCAGCGCGGCGATCACCAGGCTGGCGGAGGCGCGCAGGTCGGTGGCCATCACCGGGGCGCCCTTGAGCGCCGGCACGCCGGTAACGATGGCGGTGTTGCCCTCGACCAGGATCTGCGCGCCCATACGGTTCATCTCGTAGACGTGCATGAAACGGTTCTCGAACACCGTCTCGATGACGGTGCCGGTGCCCTCGGCGATGGCGTTGAGGGAGATGAACTGGGCCTGCATGTCGGTCGGGAAGGCCGGGTACGGCGCGGTGCGCACGTTGACCGCCTTGGGCCGCTTGCCCTTCATGTCCAGCTCGATCCAGTCCTTGCCGGTGGTGATCTCGGCGCCCGCTTCCTGCAGCTTGGCCAGCACGGCCTCGAGGATGGTCGGATCGGTGTCCTTCAGCTTGACCCGGCCGCCGGTGGCGGCTGCGGCTACCAGGTAGGTGCCGGTCTCGATGCGATCGGGCATCACGCTGTAGCGACCGCCACCGAGGCGCTCGACGCCATCGATGGTGATGGTGTCGGTGCCGGCGCCGCTGATCTTGGCGCCCATGGCGTTGAGGAAGTTGGCCAGGTCGACCACCTCGGGCTCGCGCGCGGCGTTCTCCAGCACGCTGCGGCCCTTGGCCAGGGCCGCGGCCATCATGATGTTCTCGGTGCCGGTGACGCTGACGATATCGAACAGGAAGCGCGCACCGCGCAGGCCGCCGGCCGGAGCCTTGGCCTTGATGTAGCCGCCCTCGACGACGATCTCGGCACCCATGGCCTCGAGGCCGCGGATGTGCAGGTCGACCGGACGCGAACCGATGGCACAGCCGCCGGGCAGCGCCACCTCGGCCTCGCCGAAGCGGGCGACCATCGGGCCGAGCACCAGGATCGAGGCGCGCATGGTCTTGACCAGCTCGTAGGGCGCGACCAGGGTCTTGATGGTGCTGGCATCGACTTCGACGGCCAGCTTCTCGTCGATGATCGGCTGCACGCCCATGCGACCGAACAGCTCGATCATGGTGGTGATGTCGTGCAGGTGCGGCAGGTTGCACACGGTGACCGGCGTGTCGGCCAGCAGGGTGGCGGCGAGGATCGGCAGGGCCGAGTTCTTCGCACCGGAAATACGGATTTCGCCATCGAGGCGTACGCCGCCGGTAATGATCAGTTTGTCCATCTAGGGAATCTCGCTGCCCGCAGGCTCAGGAACGCTCGGCCCAGGCGGCCTGGCTGAAGAATTTCATGGTCACGGCGTGGATGGCGCCACTGGCGATCCACTCGTTGAGGTGGGCATAGACCTGCTGCTGGCGCTTGACCGGGCTGAGCGCGGCCAGTTCGTCGCCGATCAGGTTCAGCTGGAAGTTGCAGCCCTCGCCTTCCACCTCGACGCGGGTGTTGGGCAGCCTGGCCTCCAGGAGATTCTTGACTTCTACGGCCTGCATGCTCGACCTCGGTGCGGCGCTAAGGGCCGGCAATCATACAAAAAAGCCCCCCGCCTGCGAAGCCCGACAGGACGGAGGGCTCTCGTTCGACTCAGCCCTGGACGCCGAACAGCTCCTGCAGACCGGACACCTTGGCGATCTCGCGCATGTCCTGTGGCAGGCCGCGCACTTCCAGGGTCTTGCCGGCCTTGGCCGCGTCACGCATGAAGGCCAGCAGCAGGGACAGCCCGACACTGCTGGACTTCTCCACCGCCGAGCAGTCCAGCACCAGGCGGGCGCCGTTGGCCGCGATCAGCTTGCGTCCGGCTTCGCGCAGCAGCGGCCCGCTGCGGTAGTCGAGCACACCGGAGAGCAGCAGCTCGCCGGAATCGGCGAGGCGAATGGCGCCCTCGCTCATTGTCCGCTCGCCTGCTGGCCTTCGGTGCTGTCCTTGGCCTTGGCCACCACTTCGGCCCAGCCGTCGATGGTCTTGTCCAGGTCGTTGCCGTTGCGCTGCATGCTGTCGGCGAACTGATCGCGGAACAGCTTGCCGACGTTGATGCCGTTGATGATCACGTTGCGCAGCTTCCACTGCCCGTCGATCTGCACCATGGTGTAGGACACCGGATAGACCACGCCCTTGCTGTCCTTGACCTCCATGCCGACGCTGGCACGGTCGGCGCCCTCGGCCTTGGCCGGCAGCACGCGAATGTCCTGGTTGTCGTACTCCAGCAGGGCATTGCCGTAGAACTGCATCAGGCTGCGCTTGAAATTGTCCTCGAAGCGCTTCATCTGCTCGTCGCTGGCGCCGCGCGAGTACTTGACGGTCATGATGCTGCGCGAGATGCCGCCACTGTCCACCACCGGCCCGAGGATGCGCTCCAGGGTGTCGTAGAAGGATTGCGGGTTCTGCTTGTAGCTGGCCTTGTTGGCCTTGAGGTCGCCGAGCAGCTGGTCGGTGGTGCCCTTCACCACCTCGTGGGCGCTCGGAGTGGCCGCCGCCAGCAGCGGCAGGCAGGCGAGCACGGCCAGCAGGCCGTTACGCAGGATCTTCAGCGGGCTCATTTGCTCTCCTTGTTTACCGAGTTCATCAGGAACTTGCCGATCAGGTCTTCCAGCACCAGCGCCGACTGGGTGTCGTGGATGGTGCTGCCGTCGGCCAGCAGGTCCTCCTCGCCGCCGACGCTGATGCCGATGTACTTCTCGCCCAGCAGGCCGGCAGTGAGGATCGAGGCGGTGGAGTCCAGCGGCAGGTTGTTCACCCGCTTCTCGATCTCCATGGTCACGCGCCCGGTATAGCTGTCGCGATCGAGATCGATGGCGGTGACCTTGCCGATGGTCACCCCGGCCATGGTCACCTTGGCCCTAACGGTAAGACCGGCGATATTGTCGAAGTTCGCATAGAGCTTGTAGGTATCGCCCGAGCTGGCGACCGAAAGGCCGCTGACTCGCAGGGCGAGCAGCAACAGTGCCAGCAATCCGGCCAGCAGGAACAGGCCGACGCCGATTTCCAGGGAGCGGCTTTGCATCAGAGATCTCCAAACATCAGGGCGGTCAGAATAAAGTCGAGGCCGAGCACGGCCAGGGAGGCGTAGACCACGGTCTTAGTGGTGGCACGACTGATGCCTTCCGAGGTCGGTTCGCAGTCGTAACCCTGGAACACGGCGATCCAGGTCACCACGAAGGCGAAGACAATGCTCTTGATCACGCCATTGAGCACATCCTCGCCGAATTGCACGCTGTTCTGCATGTTCGACCAGAACGAACCTTCGTACACCCCCAGCCAGTCGACGGCGACCATGGCGCCGCCCCAGATGCCGACCACGCTGAAGATGGCGGCGAGCAGCGGCATGGAGATGAAGCCGGCCCACAGGCGCGGGGCGATGATGTACTTGAGCGGGTCGACGCCGATCATTTCCAGGCTCGACAGCTGCTCGGTGGACTTCATGTTGCCGATCTCGGCGGTCAGCGCCGAGCCGGCACGCCCGGCGAACAGCAGGCCGGTCACCACAGGGCCCAGTTCGCGCAGCAGGGTCAGGGCGACCATCTGCCCTACCGCCTGCTCCGAGCCGTAGCTGGTGAGGATGTTGTAGCCCTGCAGGGCCAGCACCATGCCGATGAACAGGCCGGCCACCACGATGATCGGCAGCGACAGCACGCCCACCGAGTAGAGCTGGCGAATCAGCAGCTGGCCGCCGTTGCGCAGGCCGCTGCGACCGAACAGCGAGCTGAGCAGGAACAGGGTCGAGCGGCCCATGGCCTCGACCACGTCGATGCCGGCGCGCCCGAGCAGGGCGATGCGTTCGAGAGGGGACTTCCTGCGCATCAGCGAGCTCCCAGCAGATCGTCGAGATAACCCGGCGCCGGGTAGTGGAAGGGCACCGGACCGTCCGGAATGCCCTGCATGAACTGCTGGATGCGCGGGTTGTCGGAATGCATCAGCTCGTCCGGCGTGCCCTGCCCGAGCACCTGGCCATCGCCCACCACATAGAGATAGTCGGCGATGCTGGCGGTCTCGGCCAGGTCGTGGGAGACCACGATGCTGGTGATGCCGAGAGCATCGTTGAGCAGGCGGATCAGGCGCACCAGCACGCCCATGGCGATGGGGTCCTGGCCGACGAACGGCTCGTCGTACATCAGTATCTGCGGGTCCAGGGCGATCGCCCGGGCCAGCGCCACGCGGCGCTTCATGCCGCCGGACAGCTCGTCCGGCATCAGCTCCACGGCGCCGCGCAGGCCCACGGCCTGCAGCTTCATCAGCACGATGTCGCGGATCATCTCGTCGGGCAGGCGGGTGTGCACGCGCAGCGGGAAGGCGACGTTCTCGAACACGTCGAGGTCGGTGAACAGCGCACCGCTCTGGAACAGCACGCCGAACTGCTTGCGCATGTCGAACAGCTCGGAACGCGACAGGCTCGGCAGGTTCTGCCCGTTGACCCAGACTTCACCGGCATGCGGCTTGAGCTGAGCGGCGATCAGGCGCAGCAGGGTGGTCTTGCCGCAGCCGGACGGCCCCATGATGCCGGTGACCTTGCCGCGCGGGATGCGGATGTCGACATTGTCGAAGATGTTGCGCGCGCCACGCTTGAAGGTCAGCCCCTTCAGCTCGACGGCATAGGCATTCTCGGCGCTCATCCAAACTCCTTGTTACTCGGCCCTTCCTGGGATCAGACGCGCCATCCCGCGGCGGGGATACCTGGCGCCGGGGTCAGGCCAAACAGGGCGCGGAATATAGCACCGCCGCCCCGCCGGCCCAATACGCTGCAACCTTTTCATAACAATTGGTCACAGCTGCGCAGCCGCGCAGGTGAGTCCGCGCCCCTTTGCCGTTATACTTCATTCCTTTTACGCCGAGCCCCACCGCACGCCCATGAGCCAGACCAGCGACCTGATCCAGTCCGCGCAGCGCACCATCCGCCTCGAAGCAGAGGCCGTGAACGACCTGCTCGCGCGCATCGACGCCGACTTCGTCCGTGCCTGCGAGATGATCCTGGCCTGCAAGGGCCGCGTGGTGGTGGTCGGCATGGGCAAGTCCGGGCATATCGGTAACAAGATCGCCGCCACCCTGGCCAGCACCGGCACCCCGGCCTTCTTCGTGCATCCGGCCGAGGCCAGCCACGGCGACATGGGCATGATCACCAAGGACGACGTGGTACTGGCCCTGTCCAACTCCGGCTCCACCGCCGAGATCGTCACCCTGCTGCCGCTGATCAAACGCCTCGGCATCCAGCTGATCAGCATGACCGGCAACCCCGACTCGCCGCTGTCCAAGGCCGCCGAGGTCAACCTGGACGCCCGCGTCGCCCAGGAAGCCTGCCCGCTGAACCTGGCCCCGACCTCCTCCACCACCGCCTCGCTGGTACTGGGCGACGCCCTGGCCATCGCCCTGCTCGAGGCCCGCGGCTTCACCGCCGAGGACTTCGCCTTCTCCCACCCGGGCGGCGCCCTCGGCCGCCGCCTGCTGCTCAAGGTGGAGAACGTGATGCACGCCGGCGAGCGCCTGCCCCTGGTCGAGCGCGGCACTTCGCTGCGCGAGGCGCTGCTGGAGATGACCCGCAAGGGCCTGGGCATGACCGTCATAGTCGAGGCCGACGGCAAGCTGGCCGGCATCTTCACCGACGGCGACCTGCGCCGCACCCTGGACAAGGGCATCGACGTGCGCGAGGCCAGCATCGACCAGGTGATGACCGCCCACGGCAAGACCGCCCGCGCCGAGATGCTCGCCGCCGAAGCCCTGAAAATCATGGAAGACCACAAGATCAACGCGCTGGTAGTGGTGGATGACGAGGACCGCCCGACCGGCGCCCTCAACATGCACGACCTGCTGCGCGCCGGAGTGCTGTAAATGAGCGCAGAACTGCTGCAACGCGCCAAGCGCGTGAAACTGGCCATCTTCGACGTGGATGGCGTACTGACCGACGGCCGCCTGTATTTCCTCACCGACGGCAGCGAATTCAAGACCTTCAACACCCTGGACGGCCACGGCATCAAGATGCTGATCGGCTCCGGGGTGCGCACCGCCATCATCAGCGGGCGCAAGACCCCGGTGGTCGAGCGCCGCGCGCAGAACCTGGGCATCCAGCACCTGTACCAGGGCCGCGAGGACAAGCTTGTCGTGCTGGACGAACTGCTCGGCGAACTGGGCCTCTCCTACGATCAGGTCGCCTACCTGGGCGACGACCTGCCCGACCTGCCGGTGATTCGCCGCGTCGGCCTGGGCATGGCCGTGGCCAGCGCCGACGGCTTCGTGCGCCAGCATGCCCATGGCGTCACCCGCGCCCGCGGCGGCGAGGGGGCGGCCCGCGAGTTCTGCGAGCTGATCATGCAGGCCCAGGGCACGCTCGAAGCCGCCCAGGCCGCCTACCTCTAGGATCGCCCGATGAACGGCAAACTGCGCACCTACCTGTTCGGCCTGCTGACAGCGCTACTGATCGGCGCCCTCGGCTACTGGAACGTCCGTCCGGAAACCTTCCTGGAGAAGAAGCCGGCGGCCGCGGACAGCGCCATCGACTTCTACGTGATTGGCGCGCACACCCTGCAGTTCCAGGAAGACGGCCAGCTGCACTACGAGATGACCGCCAGCAAGCTGGAACACCTCAGGGCCAGCGACGTGACCCTGGTGGAGCAACCCGACCTGCAGCTCTACCGCGGCAGCCAGTATCCCTGGCACGTACGCAGCGACAGAGGAGAAGTCGCGCCGGAAGGCAAGGAAGTCGAGCTGATCGACAACGTGCGCATCGCCCGCACCGATGCCAAGAACCGCCCGACCGTGATCACCAGCAGCCGGGTCACCGTATTCCCCGACGAGGAATATGCGCAGACCCGGCAAGCCGTTAGAATCGAGGCCGCCAATGGGGTGACCACGGCACAGGGAATGAAAGCGTACATGAACGACGGCAAGATCCACTTGCTGTCCAAGGTAAGAGGCCAGCATGAGGTTCGTTAAAACCTTCCCCCTACTGCTCTGCCTGGGTACCGCGCTCGGAAGCGCCGGCGCCTGGGCGCTGCCCAGCGATCGCGAGCAGCCGATCCGGGTCCAGGCCGACAGCGCCGAACTCGACGACAAGCAAGGCGTCGCCGTCTACCGCGGCGGCGTGGTGATCACCCAGGGCACCCTGAAGATCACCGGCGACACGGTGACCATCACCCAGGACGCCAACGGCGAGATCGAGGTCTTCACCTCAGTCGGAGACCTTGCCTACTACGAGCAGAAGCCTGCCGTGGACAAGGACATCGTCAAGGCCTACGGCAAGACCATCCAGTACTATGCGACCAACGAGCGCATCGTACTGATCGACCAGGCCAAGGTGATCCAGCAGGGCAACGTCTTCGAAGGCGAGAAGATCGTCTACGACACCCAGCGCCAGATCGTCAACGCCGGCCGCGCCACGGGCAGCAACGTCTCGGTGCCGCGCCCGCGCATCGACATGATCCTGCAGCCGCGCAAGAAAAACGCCCAGCAAGAGCAGCAACCCTGATGGCCACCCTCAAAGCCCAGCACCTGGCCAAGAGCTACAAGGGCCGCCAGGTGGTCCGCGACGTCAGCCTGTCCATCGACAGCGGCCAGATCGTCGGCCTGCTCGGCCCCAACGGCGCCGGCAAGACCACCTGTTTCTACATGATCGTCGGCCTGGTCCAGGCCGACCAGGGCCGCGTCCTGATCGACAGCCGCGACCTCAGCCACCAGCCCATGCACGGCCGCGCCCGCGCCGGCATCGGCTACCTGCCGCAGGAAGCCTCGATCTTCCGCAAGCTGTCGGTGGCCGACAACATAATGGCCATCCTCGAGACCCGCAAGGATCTCGACCGCGCCGGCCGCGAGCAGGCCCTGGAAGCCCTGCTGCAGGAATTCCACATCAACCACATCCGCGACAGCCTGGGCATGAGCCTGTCCGGCGGCGAGCGCCGTCGCGTGGAGATCGCCCGCGCACTGGCCACCGAGCCCAAGTTCATCCTGCTCGACGAGCCCTTCGCCGGTGTCGACCCGATCTCGGTCGGCGACATCAAGCAGATCATCCACCACCTCAAGGCCAAGGGCATCGGCGTACTGATCACCGATCACAACGTGCGCGAGACCCTGGACATCTGCGAGACCGCCTACATCGTCAACGACGGCCAGCTGATCGCCGAAGGCGATGCCGAGGCCATCCTGGCCAACCAGCTGGTCAAGGAAGTCTATCTGGGCCACGAATTCCGCCTGTGAGCCGAGCCCCGTGCGGGGCTTGCGCAAAGGACTGGAATCCTTCATGGTCAGGCATATAATTTGCTTCCTAGGGCGGCCCGCCGCCCTGCAGTGGATGGCGCCGCGCGCCGGCAAGTGAACAAGGTACCCAGCCCCACACCATGAAACCGTCGCTAGTCCTCAAGATGGGCCAGCAGCTGACGATGACCCCGCAGCTGCAACAGGCCATTCGCCTCCTCCAGCTCTCCACCCTGGACCTGCAACAGGAAATCCAGGAGGCCCTGGAATCCAACCCCATGCTCGAACGCCAGGAAGACGGCGAGGACTTCGACAACTCCGACCCCATGGCCGATGGCGCCGAGCAGAACCCCCAGGCGCAGCAGGACAGCTCCAGCTTCCAGGACAGCACAGTCGCGGTGAACAACAGCGAAGGCGCCGAAGACGGCGAGTGGCACGACCGCATCCCCAGCGAGCTGCCGGTCGACACCGCCTGGGAGGACGTCTACCAGACCAGCGCCAGCAGCCTGCCCTCCAGCGATGACGACGAGTGGGACTTCACCACCCGCACCTCCGCCGGCGAGAGCCTGCAGAGCCATCTGTTGTGGCAACTCAACCTGGTGCCGATGTCCGACAAGGACAAGCTGATCGGCGTCACCATCATCGACTGCATCAACAACCAGGGCTACCTGGAAGAGAGCATCGACGAGATCGTCGAATCCTTCGACCCGGAGCTGGAAGTCGAGGCCGACGAGGTCGAGGCCGTGCTGCACCGCATCCAGCACTTCGAGCCGGCCGGCATCGGCGCGCGCGACCTGCGCGAATGCCTGCTGCTGCAGCTGCGCCAACTGCCGGCCGGCACGCCCTGGCTGGCCGAGGCCCAGCGCCTGGCCGGCGAGCACCTCGACCTGCTCGGCGGCCGCGACTACAGCCAGCTGATGCGCCGCATGAAGCTGAAGGAGGACGAGCTCAGGCAGGTCATCGAGCTGATCCAGAGCCTCAACCCGCGCCCAGGCTCGCAGATCGAAGCCAGCGAGCCGGAGTACGTGGTGCCGGACGTCATCGTGCGCAAGCACAACGAACGCTGGCTGGTGGAGCTGAACCAGGAGGCAGTGCCGCGCCTGCGCGTCAACCCGCAGTACGCCGGCTTCGTCCGCCGTGCCGACTCCAGCGCCGACAACACCTTCATGCGCAACCAGCTGCAGGAGGCGCGCTGGTTCATCAAGAGCCTGCAGAGCCGCAACGAGACGCTGATGAAGGTGGCGACGCAGATCGTCGAGCACCAGCGCGGCTTCCTCGACTACGGCGACGAGGCGATGAAGCCCCTGGTCCTGCACGATATCGCCGAGGCGGTGGGCATGCACGAGTCGACCATCTCGCGGGTCACCACGCAGAAATACATGCACACCCCGCGCGGCATCTACGAGCTGAAGTACTTCTTCTCCAGCCACGTCAGCACCGCCGAGGGGGGCGAATGCTCGTCCACCGCGATCCGCGCCATCATCAAGAAACTGGTGGCCGCGGAAAACGCGAAAAAGCCGTTGAGCGACAGCAAGATCGCTGGTTTACTGGAAGCACAGGGCATTCAGGTAGCCCGCCGCACCGTCGCCAAGTACCGCGAGTCTCTCGGCATAGCGCCATCCAGCGAACGCAAGCGACTGATGTAAGCGGCCCTGAGCGGAAGGCTTCTGCACCACCGTATCGAGCGCCGGATACCCTGCCGGGGGAACCAAGGCCCGCAGTGCACAGCCCTCCCAGCCAACGTGTTACGGCGGCAGGCCCGATAGCCTGTCTCTTACACAAGGCAACAAGGAGATGCGTTATGCAAGTCAACATCAGTGGACATCAACTGGATGTGACGGACGCCCTGCGCGACTACGTCGGCGAAAAACTCGGCCGACTGGAGCGCCATTTCGACAGAATCACCAACGTGCAGGTCATCATGGAGGTCGAGAAGCTCAAGCAGAAGATCGAAGCGACCCTGCACATCGCCGGTGGTGAGATAGTCGCCAACGCCGAACACGAAGACATGTACGCCGCCATCGACCTGCTGGCCGACAAACTCGACCGTCAACTGATCAAGCACAAGGAGAAGCAGCTCGACCGCCTGCAGGGCGCCACGGCTCGCTGACACCCCTCACCCCATGATCCGACTCGAAACCATACTGACTCCCGCACGTTCCCTGGTGAACGTGCCGGGAGGCAGCAAGAAACGCGTACTCGAACAGATTGCCAACCTGGTCGCCCGCGATCTTCCCGATCTCGACGCCCAGGACATCTTCGAAAACCTGATCGCCCGCGAGAAGCTCGGCTCCACCGGCTTCGGCAACGGCATCGCCATCCCCCACTGCCGCCTGCCCGGGTGCCAGGCGCCGATCAGCGCCGTGCTGCACCTGGACACCGCCGTGGACTTCGACGCTATCGACGGCGCCCCGGTCGACCTGCTGTTCGTCCTCCTGGTACCGGAGGCGGCCACCGACGAGCACCTCGAACTGCTGCGCCAGATCGCCAGCATGCTCGACCGCGCCGAAGTGCGCGATCGCCTGCGCCAGGCCCTGAGCAACGAGAGCCTGTACCAGGTCGTGGTCGACGTGCAGAACGGCCGCTGAGCGGGGATTGCGCCATGCGCCTGATCATCGTCAGCGGTCGTTCCGGCTCGGGCAAGAGCACCGCCCTCGACGTACTGGAAGACAACGGCTTCTACTGCATCGACAACCTGCCGGCCAGCCTGCTGCCGGACCTCGCCGAGCGCGCCCTGCTGCAGACCGAGCTGCTGCATCCGCAGGTGGCCGTGTCGGTGGACGCGCGCAACCTGCCCAGCCAGTTGCAGCGTTTCCCCGAGCTGCTGAGCGAGGTACGCGCCCGCCACATCCAGTGCGACGTGCTGTTCCTCGACGCCGACGAGGAGACCCTGCTCAAGCGCTTCTCCGAGACCCGCCGGCGCCACCCGCTGACCAACGAGAACCGCTCCCTGGCCGAGGCCATCCGCGACGAGGCCGCGTTGCTGGCGCCGATCGTCGATCTGTGCGACCTGAAGATCGACACCACTCACCTGAACCTCTACCAGCTGCGCGACACCCTCAAGCTGCGCCTGCTCAACCAGCCCGCGCCGGGCACCGCCTTCCTGGTCGAATCCTTCGGCTTCAAGCGCGGCATGCCGGTCGACGCCGACCTGGTGTTCGACGTGCGCTGCCTGCCCAACCCCTACTGGAAGCCTGACCTGCGCGACATGTCCGGCCTCGAGCAGCCGGTGGCCGACTACCTGGCGGCGCAGCCGGACGTCGAGGAGATGTACCAGGATATCCTCGGCTACCTGAACAAGTGGCTGCCGCGTTTCGCCGCCAGCAACCGTTCCTACGTGACCATCGCTATCGGTTGCACCGGCGGCCACCACCGCTCGGTGTACCTGGCCAACCGCCTGGGCCAGGCCCTCAAACCCGTGTTGAAGAACGTCCAGGTGCGCCACCGCGACCTCGGCTAAGGACTGCAATGCCCACCCGCGAGATCACCATCAGCAACAAGCTCGGCCTGCACGCCCGCGCCGCCGCCAAGTTCGTCGGCGTCGCCAGCGGCTTTCCCTGCCAGGTGCGCGTCGGCCGCTCGGCGGACAGCACGGTGGACGGCAAGAGCATCATGGCGGTGATGATGCTGGCCGCCGGCAAGGGCACCAGCCTGCACCTGCACAGCGAGGGCGAGCGCGAGGACGAGGCGCTGGAGGCCCTGGTGGCGCTGATCGACAACAAGTTCGACGAAGGCGAATGACCGCCGACGCATGAAAAAGGGGCCCGCAGGCCCCTTTTTGTTTACCACCCGGATTCAGCTACCGGCCACTGTCATGCGCTCGATCAGCACCGAGCCGGTGCGGATGTTGCCGCGCAGCTCCAGGTCGCTACCCACCGCGACTATCTGGCGGAACATGTCCCTGAGGTTGCCGGCGATGGTGACTTCCTGCACCGGGAACTGGATCTCGCCGTTCTCCACCCAGAAGCCGGCGGCGCCGCGCGAATAGTCGCCGGTGACCAGGTTCAGCCCCTGCCCCATCAGCTCGGTGACCAGCAGGCCACGCCCCATGCGGCGGATCAGCGCCTGGCGGTCCTCGTCGCCTTGTCTGACGATCAGGTTGTGCACGCCAGCGGCGTTGGCGGTGCTGGGCAGGCCCAGCTTGCGCCCGGAGTAGGTGCCGAGGATGTAGGAGACCAGCTCGCCGCCGGCGACGAAGGGCTTGGCATAGGTGGCCAGGCCGTCGCCGTCGAAGGCCGCGCTGCCCATCGCCCGCGGGATATGCGGGCGCTCGTCGAGGTCCAGCCACTCGGGGAACAGGCGCTGGCCCAGCGCGCCTTCGAGGAAGGAGGCATGGCGGTACAGGTTGCCGCCGGAGATGGCGGCGAGGAAATGGCCGAACAGCCCGGTGGCCAGTTCGGCGGCGAACAGCACCGGCACCTCGCAGGTCGCTACCGGCCGCGCGCCCAGGCGCGCCACGCTGCGCTCGGCGGCCAGACGACCGATCGTTTGCGGATCGGCCAGCAGCTCGCCCTGGCGATTGACGTCATACCAGTAGTCGCGCTGCATCTGCCCCTCGCCGCCCGCGATCATCACGCAGCTCAGGCTGTGCCGCGAACTGGCGTAGCCACCGACGAAGCCGTGGCTGTTGCCATACACCCGGCAGCCCAGGTGGGTGCTCAGGCTGGTGCCGTCGGCATTGCTGATCCGCTTGTCGGTGGCGAAGGCCGCCGCCTCGCAGGCCAGGGCGCGCTCCACCGCCTGCTCCGGGGCGATGGCCCAGGGGTGGTAGAGATCCAGCTCGGGCAGTTCGCGCGCCATCAGCGCGGCGTCGGCGAGGCCGGCGCAGTCGTCCTCCGAGGCATGTCGGGCGATGGCCAGGGCCGCCGCCACCGTCTCGCGGATCGCCGCCTCGCCGCTGGCCGAAGTGCTGGCCGAGCCCTTGCGCTGACCGACGTAGAGGGTGATGCCGAAGCCCTGGTCGCGGTTGAACTCCACCGTCTCCACCTCGCCCTGGCGCACCGTGGTGGACAGCCCCTGCTCCATCGACACCGCCACCTCGCAGGCGCTGGCCCCCTGGCGACGGGCCTCGGCCAGAATCCGCTCGACCTGCTCCTGCAAGGCGGGCAACGCCTGCGGCCCCACTGCTTCTACTGCACTCATGTTCGACTCCATCGGCGGGAGGCGGCCATTCGGGACAGGCCTCCCCTGACTGGTTATCATGGCGGCGTTTCCATCCGGACCGCCCCCATGGCTGATTCTTACGACGACGACTTCTACGGCGAGAAGAGCAAGACCCAGATCAAGCGCGAGCTGCATGCCCTGCAGGACCTCGGTGCCCGTCTGACCACCCTCAAGCCCGAGCTGATCGCCAGGCTGCCGCTCACCGACGGCCTGCGCAAGGCCCTGGCCGAAGCGCCGAAACACACGGCCAATGCGGCCAAGAAGCGCCACATCCAGTTCATCGGCAAGCTGATGCGCGATCAGGACATCGAGGCCATCACCGCGCTGATCGACCAGGTCGACAGCTCCACCCGCGAATACAACGAGCGCTTCCACAATCTGGAGCGCTGGCGCGACCGCCTGATCGCCGGCGACGACAGTACCCTGGAGAGCTTCGTCGCCGACTACCCGGACACCGACCGCCAGCACCTGCGCAGCCTGATCCGCCATGCCCAGCACGAGGCGGCGCGGAACAAGCCGCCGAGCGCCGCGCGCAAGGTCTTCAAGTACATCCGCGACCTGGACGAGGTCCAGCGCGGCCTCAAGTAACACGCCGGCCCGCCAATCCGGGCCGGCTCCCTCGCCCGGCGCCTCAGGCGCCGGTGCCACCCACGGTGATCGCGTCGATCTTCAGGGTCGGCTGGCCGACGCCTACCGGCACCGACTGGCCGTCCTTGCCGCAGGTGCCCACACCGCTGTCCAGGGCCAGGTCGTTGCCGACCATGGACACCCGGCTCATCGCCTCCGGGCCGTTGCCAATCAGGGTGGCGCCCTTGACCGGCGCGGTGATCCGGCCATCCTCGATCAGGTAGGCCTCGCTGGTGGAAAACACGAACTTGCCGCTGGTGATGTCGACCTGGCCGCCGCCGAGGTTGGCGCAATAGATGCCCCTCTTCACCGAGCGGATGATTTCCTCGGGCTCGCTCTCGCCGGCCAGCATGTAGGTGTTGGTCATGCGCGGCATCGGCAGGTGCGAATAGGACTCGCGGCGACCGTTGCCGGTCGGCGCCATGCCCATCAGGCGGGCGTTCAGCTTGTCCTGCATGTAGCCCTTGAGCACGCCGTTCTCGATCAGCGTGGTGCACTGGGTCGGCGTGCCTTCGTCGTCCAGGCTCAGCGAGCCGCGGCGACCGGCCAGGGTACCGTCGTCGACTATGGTGCACAGGCTCGACGCCACCTGCTGGCCGATGCGCCCGCTGTAGGCCGAGCTGCCCTTGCGGTTGAAGTCGCCTTCCAGGCCGTGGCCGACCGCCTCGTGCAGCAGCACGCCGGACCAGCCGGCGCCCATCACCACCGGCAGGGTGCCGGCCGGCGCCGGAATCGCCTCCAGGTTGACCAGGGCCTGACGTAGCGCCTCGCGGGCGTAGCCCATGGCGCGCTCCTCGCCGCTGGCGTCGCGCTCGAGGAAGTAGCGGTAGTCGCTGCGCCCGCCGCCGCCATGGCCGCCGCGTTCGCGACGACCGTTGTGCTCGACGATGACGCTGACGTTGAAGCGCACCAGTGGGCGGATGTCGGCGCCCAGGCTGCCGTCGCTGGCGGCCACCAGCACCTGGTCCCAGACCCCGGCCAGGCTCACCGTGACCTGCTTGATGCGCGGATCGAGGGCACGGGTGGCGACGTCGATGCGCTTGAGCAGCTCGACCTTGTCGGCCCGCTGCAGCACTTCCAGCGGGTTGTCCTGGGCATACAGGGCGACCACCTGCGGGCTGGCGAAGGCCTGCACGCGGCCCTGCTGACCGGCGCGGGAAATCGAACGGGCGGCGCGGGCGGCCTGGGCCAGCGCCTCGGCATGGATGGCATTGCTGTAGGCGAAACCGGTCTTCTCGCCGGACTGGGCGCGCACGCCGACGCCCTGGTCGAGGTTGAAGCTGCCTTCCTTGACGATGCCGTCCTCCAGCACCCAGGACTCGCTGATCTGGCTCTGGAAGTACAGGTCGGCGGCGTCTATGCCGGGACCGGCGAGGTCGCCGAGAATCGCCGGCAACTGCTCGATGGAGAGGTTGCCGGGGCTCAGCAGATGGTCGCCGACGCGACCGAGAATATCGTTCATAGCAACTCCGTGGGCGCGGGACCGGGACGGTCCGGCGCGATGAATCGTCTGTGCCTGGCCAGCGGCATGCGCCGGCGGATCGCCTCCTGCTCGGCGGCGTCGCGCTCGGCCAGCAGCAGTCCCTCGCCCAGGGCCTGCTCGGCGAGCACCCGGCCCCAGGGGTCGATGATCGCCGAGTGGCCGAAGGTCTCGCGGCCACCCGGATGGCTGCCGCCCTGCCCCGCCGCCAGCACGTAGCACTGGGTCTCGATGGCCCGGGCGCGCGTCAGCACCTGCCAGTGGGCCGCGCCGGTGACCGCGGTGAAGGCCGCCGGCACCGCGATCAGCTCGGCACCGGCCTCGCGCAGGCGGGTGTACAGCTCGGGGAAGCGCAGGTCGTAGCACACCGTCAGGCCGAGGCGGCCGAGCGGGGTGTCGGCCAGCACCAGGCGCTCGCCGAAGGCGTAGTCGTCCGACTCGCGGTAGCGACCGCGGGCATCGGCCACGTCGACGTCGAACAGGTGCAGCTTGTCGTAGCGGGCCACTCGCTCGCCATGCCCGTCGATCAGCAGCGAACAGGCATGGGCCTTGGCCTCGGGGCGGCCGTCCGGCGGCAGCGGGATGGTGCCGGCGACTATCCACAGGTCGAGGTCGCGGGCCGCCTGGCGCAACCAGGGCAGGATCGGCCCCTGGCCTTCGGCCTCGGCACGGCCGAGGGCGGCCAGGTCGCGGCGACCGATGGCGGCGAAGTTCTCCGGCAGCACGGCGAGGCGCGCACCGCCGGCGGCAGCCGCCTCGAGCAGGCGGCGGGCGGCGGCGAGGTTGGCCAGGACATCGTCCTGGCTGACCATCTGGATCACGGCGAGGGACATGGGCACTTCCGTCCGATTGATGCCTGCATGCTACCGCAAGTCGCTCAACGCGGCTTCTCGAATGGCTTGTCGAAGCTGATCTCGGGGTTCTGCCAGTTGCCCTTGACCTTGTACTGCACGCTGGCGAAGCGGGCTACCCGGTCGCCCAGCAGCTTGTCGGCGATGAACAGCGCACCACCGACCGCCGGGGCACCGACGATCAGCGCCGCCAGCGGCAGGTTGTTGGTCACCGGCAGGGTCACCAGCAGCTTGGCGTCGATGCGGTCGTTGGCCATGTCCAGCTCGCCGTTCAGCTCCATGGTGCTGGACGGGCCGACCACGCGCAGCGGTTCGCGCGTCTGGAACACGCCATCGCGGCCGACCAGCACGGTCTTGGTGGTGTCGTAGCTGAAGCCCTGGCCGAGCAGATCGGAGAAGTCCAGGCGCAGGCGTCGACTGATCGAGTTGAAGTTGAGCAGGCCGAACACGCGCAGCGCCGAGGCCGAACCCTGTATCTCGACGAACTGGCCCTTGCGCAGGCTGGCATCCAGGGTGCCGGAGAAGCGCTTGAGGCTGAGCCAGGCCGGCGACCCCGGCCAACGGCCGTCGACGTCCAGGCGGAAACGCTCGCTGGTGGCGCTCGGCGCGTAGCCCCAGGCGCTGAGCACATCGGCCAGGTTGTCGCCCTGCAGGCGCCCCTTGTACCAGCTGCCGCTACTGCCCGGCGCGCCTTCCCAGCCGGCCTCGCCGGAGACCCGCAGGCCCTTGAGGTCGAGGGCGATGTCGCTGAAGCGCACGCCCTGAGCGGACGGCCTGGCCTTCAGCGTCCAGGCGCCGAGCAGGGAATCGCCCTGCATGACCCTGGCGATGCGCACATCCAGCGCCGGAATCTGCCGCGGATCGACCGCGGCCAGGGCATCGGGCTTGTCCTGAGCGGCCTGGTCGGCCGGCGCCGCCGGCGGGAAGCTCAGGCGCTCCAGGTCGAGCGCTATCGGCGCACCCTGGGCGTCGGGCAGGCGCACCCGGCCCTCCAGCAGCTGGCTCTGCAGGTCCAGCTGCCAGGCCGCCTCGGCCCTGGCCAGGCGCACCCGCAGGTCGTCGACCTGGGTGCCGAAGCCGCTGAAACGGCCTATGTCCAGTTCGGCGTCACGCAGCAGCTGCAACTGCCCGGCATCCGTGCCGCCGCCGGCGAACTGCGCGGCGACCTGCTGCCAGGCGCTCCAGTCCAGCTCGGCGAGCCGCCCACGCAGGCGCAGGCCCTCGGTGGTCGGCAGCTGTGCCGGCGCGCCGCCCAGGCGCAGCTCGCCGCGGCCCTGGTTCAGTTGCCCGGGGCGTGCGGCGAAGGTCAGGCTGGCCAGCTGGCCATGCTCCAGCCAGTAGCGTCGCTCCTGACCCTGCAGCGTCATGCGCCAGACGCTGGGGCGGGCCTCGCCGATCGCCTTGGCGAAGGGCGCGGGCAGTTCGATGGCCAGCCCCTGCAGGTCGGAGTCGACACGCAGCTGGCTATCGGCGCCATCCAGGGTCAGGCGCAGGGCATAGGGCAGATGGCCGCTCAGCGGCAGGGGCTGGGTCACCCCTAGCCACTGGTTCAGGTTGGCCAGCGCTATGCGCCCGCTGGCCTCGATGCGCGTGCGCGTGTTGCCGCGCGCGCCCTCGGCGACCGCCCGTCCGCGCACGGCGTGGCCGAGCACCTGGGCGCGGATGTCCGGGGCGCTGAGGCCGCTGGCCGTGTTGAAGCGGAAGGCGCCCTTGAGCTGGCTCAGTTCCAGTTCGGGATTGGCCAGTTTGAGCGTCGCCCCCTCGGTGGCGAAATCCACCTGCACCTGCGGCTGGGCGCCCTTGGCCAGGGGAATGTCCAGTTTCAGCTGGCCGGCCAGCGGCCCCTGGCCCTGCCAGCCGGCGAAGGTTTCGGCGGTGCCGATGGGCGCTTCCTGGAGGATCTTCAGGGCGTCGCCCAGGCTGCTCTCCAGTTGTCCGCTGAGCGTCAGGCGCGGCGCCTGGCCGTTGGCCGACCTGGGTACGCTGGCCAGCACCTCGCGTAGGCGGGTATCGAGGATGCGGCCTTCCGGCACGCGCACGTCGACCCCGTCATCCTCGATCAGCACCTCGCCACGCGCCTCGCGCAGGCTGGGCCAGCCGGGCTGGAAGGCCAGTTCGGCATTGTCCACGCTGAAGTACAGGCCGATGCTGCGCGCGGCATCCGCCGCGCCCTTGGCCAGCGAGCCCTGGTACTGGAACCAGCCGTTGTCGATGTGGCCGCCGCGAATGGCGGTCTGCAGCCACTCGGCCAGCGCCGGGCTGAGGCCCGGCGAACGGGTCGGCAGGTACTTCCTGGCCTGCAGGGCATCGCCGTCGCGCAGGCCGACGCGCAGGTCCATGTAGTCTTCCTCGGCCGGATCCCGCTTCATCCGCACCAGGAAGTCGCCGGCGATCCGCCCCTCGTCGCCCACCACCTGCAGGTAGGGGCTCTGCAGGGTCAGCCCGGAGTCGTCGAGTTCCCACAGCAGGCGCGCGCCGGCCTGGCGATAGCGCCACATCTCGGGGAACAGGTTGGGGAAATGCAGGCCGAGGTTCTCGCTGGCGGCCAGCAGCTCACCGCCGCCCAGATCGCCAATGATGCTGCCGCTGGCATTGTCTACCGCCGGCACGCCCTGCCAGGCGCCGATGCCGACCCGCTCCAAGTTGGCGGAGAACTGCACACGCTCGCGGCCGGCCAGCTGCGGGCGATATTCCAGCTGCACATTGCGCAGCGCGCCGCGCGGCTGCAGTGCCTCGAGCACCTCCGCGGCCTTGTCCGGCAGCGGCGCCAGGGCCAGCACCACCGGGGCCAGCGGGGTGAGATCGAGATGGTCGGCGCTGAGGCCCCAGCGCTGCACCTGCCCCTGCTCGTCCAAGTCCTGCCTCAGGGCCAGCTGCACCTCGCCCCAGCGCGTCTCGCCCAGGCTCAGGGCCAGGCCGTCCACCAGCAGGTCAAATCCCTGGGCGCGCCGCTCGAAGTAGGCGCTCAGGCCCAGATCGCCAACCTCTACCGCCTTGCGCTCGGCGTAGGCACCGCTGATCTCCGGGGCGTGCAGGCGGGCGGCGGCGCGCTGCAGCGTGCCGTTCGCCCAGTCCAGCCAGAGCTCGCCGCCGACCCGGGCCCTGGCGAGTCGCCAGTCGCGGGTCAGACCCGCGGGCAGCCAGGCCGCCCAGTCGCTCTGCGGCAGGCTGAGGTAGGCCTCGGCACTGCTGGCGGCGATGTCCCGCGGATCCAGGCGTACGCGCAGGCGCAGGGCCAGCGGCTGGCCATCCGGCAGGCGCAGGCGACCGTCCAGGCGCTGGCGCACGCTGCCGCTGCGCAAGGTCAGGTCGATGTAGGTGAGGCTGAGCGGTTCGCCGCCTTGCGGCTCGAAGGTCAGCTGGCTGCCGAGCAGGGAAACCTTGCTGACCATCTTCAGGCCATCGACCAGCTGCTGCGCCTGTAGCGGCCGGCCCGGCTCGCGCGCCGGCAAACCCTCGACCGCCCAGCGGCCATCAGCGCCCTGGCTCAGGTTCAGCTGCAGCCCCTCGACCTGCAGGTTGGCCAGGCGCAGCTGGCGCGCCAGCAGGCTGGCCAGCACGTCCGGCACCACCCGCACCTGATCCAGGCGCACCGCGCTGGCGCCCTCGCCGAGCATCACGTCGTGGGCGCTGAACACCGGGTCGAAGCCGCTCCAGCCGCCTTCCAGGCGGCCGATGGACAGCGGCAAGCCGAGCGCCGCACGGGCCCTGTGCTCGACCTCGGCGCGGTATTCGGCGATTAGCGGCGTCAGCTCGCGACCCAGGCTGACGTAGAACGCGGCCAGCACCAGACCCAGGGCGCACAGCCCCAGGCCCCAGCGCAGCAGCCTGGTCAGCAGGCTAGCGAGGCGACTCATTCAGAGCAGCACCACATCGTACTGTTCCTGGGAGTACATGCTCTCCACCTGGAACTTGATGGTGCGGCCGATGAAGGCCTCCAGATCGGCGACATTGCCCGACTCCTCGTCGAGCAGACGGTCGACCACCTTCTGGTTGGCCAGCACCAGATAACCCTCGGCCTGGTAGGCCCGCGCCTCGCGCAGGATCTCGCGGAAGATCTCGTAGCAGATGGTTTCCGGGGTCTTCAGCTTGCCGCGCCCCTGGCAGGCCTCGCAGGGTTCGCAGAGCACCTGCTCGAGGCTCTCGCGGGTGCGCTTGCGGGTCATCTGCACCAGGCCCAGTTCGGTGATGCCGATGATGTTGGTCTTGGCGTGGTCGCGCTCCAGCTGCTTCTCCAGGGTGCGCAGCACCTGGCGCTGGTGCTCCTCGTCCTCCATGTCGATGAAGTCGATGATGATGATCCCGCCCAGGTTGCGCAGGCGCAGCTGGCGGGCGATGGCGGTGGCCGCCTCGAGGTTGGTCTTGAAGATGGTCTCTTCGAGGGTGCGGTGGCCGACGAAGGCGCCGGTGTTGACGTCGATGGTGGTCATCGCCTCGGCCGGGTCGACGATCAGGTAGCCGCCGGACTTGAGCGGCACCTTGCGCTCCAGGGCGCGCTGAATCTCGTCCTCGACGCCGTAGAGGTCGAAGATCGGCCGCTCGCCGGGGTAGTGCTCCAGGCGGTCGGCGATCTCCGGCATCAGTTCGTCGACGAACTGGGTGATCTTGCCGAAGGTCTCCCGCGAGTCGATGCGGATCTTCTCGATCTTCGGGCTGACCAGGTCGCGCAGGGTGCGCAGGGCCAGGGACAGGTCCTCGTAGATCACCGAGGGCGTCTTGGCGCTCTGCATCTGCCCGGCGATCTGCTCCCACAGGCGGCGCAGGTAGCGGATATCGACCAGGATCTCGTCGCTGCCGGCACCTTCGGCGGCGGTACGCAGAATGAAACCGCCGGCCTCCTCGATGCCCTCGGCGGCCACGCAGTCGGTCACCACCTGCTTGAGACGCTCGCGCTCGGCCTCGTCTTCGATCTTCAGCGAGATGCCGACATGCGCGGTACGCGGCATGTAGACCAGATAGCGGGAGGGGATGGACAGGTGAGTGGTCAGGCGCGCGCCCTTGGTGCCGATCGGGTCCTTGGTCACCTGCACGATCAGGCTCTGGCCCTCATGCACCAGGGCGCCGATAGATTCCACCGCGCTGCCCTCGCGGCTGGAGATTTCCGCCGCGTGGATGAAGGCGGCACGCTCCAGGCCGATATCGACGAAGGCCGCCTGCATGCCCGGCAGCACGCGCACCACCTTGCCCTTGTAGATGTTGCCGACGATGCCGCGCTTCTGCGTGCGCTCGACGTGCACTTCCTGCAATACGCCGTTTTCCACCACCGCCACGCGCGATTCCATCGGCGTGATGTTGATCAGGATCTCTTCGCTCATGCGTCCTACTCTGCGCGCTGCGGCTGCTGGCCAGGGGCCGCCGCTCTCTAGTGTGGGCCGGCAGTTCGAGTCTGCCAGCACGGAATCCCGAATTCTTCGAGCAGCTGCGCCGTCTCGCACAGTGGCAGCCCGACCACGGCCGAGTAGCTGCCCTCGATGGCGCTGACGAACACCGCCGCCAGTCCCTGAATACCATAGCCGCCCGCCTTGTCGCACGGTTCGCCGGTGGCCCAGTAGGCCTCGGCCTCGCCCGCACGCAGGGCACGGAAGCGCACGCGACTGGTCACCACCCGCGATTCGACGCGCGCCGTGCTGGCCAGGGCCACGGCGGTGAGCACCTGATGCTCGCGCCCGGACAGGGCTGCCAGGGTCGCCAGCGCCTCGGCGCGGTCCGCGGGCTTGCCGAGGATGCGCCCGTCCAGCACCACGGCGGTGTCGGCGCCCAGCACTACACAGCCCTCGCCCGGCGCCAGCGCGGCCAGGCCGGCGCGCGCCTTGTCCCGCGCCAGGCGCTCGACATAGCGCTCGGCCGGCTCGCCGGGCAGTGCCGTTTCGTCGATGGAAGCGTTCAGCGCGAGGAAGGGCACGCCGATCTGCGCCAGCAGCTCACGCCGGCGCGGGGAACCCGAGGCCAGATAGAGGGTGGCCATGCAGACATCTCCCTGTCAGGGGCTTCAGTGCACACCGAAGCGTTGTTGCAGCCCGCGCAGGATGGCGAACACCCAGGGCCAGAGCAAGGCGGCGATCAGCGCCGGCAGGACGAAGGCCAGGGTCGGCGGGCGATTGCCGGTCAGCGCATTGAGCCACAGCTGAACCAGCTGGGCCAGACCGAACACCACCAGCAGCACCAGGCTCTGCTGCCACATGGGGAACATGCGCAGGCGGCGCTGCAGGGACAGCACCAGGAAGACGATCAGGGTCAGGGTCAGGGCGTTCTGCCCGAGCAGGGTGCCGTTGAGCACATCCAGCACCAGGCCCAGGCTCCAGGCGCCGACCATTCCGATGCGATGCGGCACCGTCAGCGTCCAGTAGGACAGGAACAGGGCCAGCCACAGCGGGCGGCCGACCTCCATGAACTGCGGCATGGGGGCCACGCTGAGCAGCAGGGCCAGCAGCAGGCTGGCCCAGATCACCCAACCGTTGCGCGCGACGCTCTGCACCATCACTGGGTCTCCTGGCTGGCGGCCGGCGGGCTGGCCGGCGGCACGGCGGGCGGCGTCTCGGCCGCACCATCGGCGGCCTCGCGGTCGGCGGCTTCCTGGGCCTCGGCGGCCTCGGCGGCACGCTCCTCGGCGCTGCGCCCGTCGGTGAACACCAGCAGCATGTAGCGGCTGCGGTTGAGCGCGGCGGTCGGCACGGCGCGGACGATGGCAAAGGGCTGGCCGGAGTCGTGCACCACTTCGCTGACCGTGGCCACCGGGTAACCGGCCGGAAAGCGCTGGCCCATGCCGGAGCTGACCAGCAGATCGCCTTCCTTGACGTCCGCGGTATCGGCCACGTGGCGCAGCTCCAGGCGCTCCGGATTGCCGCTGCCGACGGCGATGGCGCGCAGACCGTTGCGATTCACCTGCACCGGGATGCTGTGGTTGGTGTCGGTCAGCAGCAGCACCCGCGCGGAATAGGGCATCACTTCGACCACCTGGCCCATCAGGCCGCGGGCGTCGAGCACCGGCTGGCCAATGAACACGCCGTCCTTCTCGCCCTTGTCGATCAGGATCCGATGGGTGAAGGGGTTGGGGTCGACGCCGATCAGCTCGGTGACCAGCACCTTCTCGTCGACCAGCGCCGCGGAGTTGAGCAGCTCGCGCAGGCGCACGTTCTGCTCGGTGAGGGTGGCCAGCTTCTGCAGGCGCCCCTGCATCAGCAGGGCCTCGGCCTTGAGCTTCTCGTTCTCCGCCATCAGCTCGCTACGGCTGCTGAACTGCTGGGTCAGCGCCTGCCACAGGGTCACTGGCAGGCGCGCCACCTGGTAGGCCGGCCCGGTGATCACGCCGAGCTGCGTGCGCAGCGGCTGCAGCACCTCGAAACGCGCATCCACCACCATCAGCACGGCCGACAGCACGACCAGCACCAGCAGTCGTACGCCCAGCGATGGTCCCTTGGCGAATAGCGGTTTGATGGCGAATCCCCTTCAGCTGACGGCTAGAAAACACAAAGCCGGAAGATACGGCTTCCGGCTTCGGCTCGACACGGGCGTTGTCACTCGGTGGACAGCAGGTCCATGGAGTGGCGGTCCATCATCTCCAGGGCACGGCCGCCGCCGCGCGCCACGCAGGTCAGCGGGTCCTCGGCGACGATCACCGGCAGGCCGGTTTCCTGGGCCAGCAGCTTGTCCAGGTCGCGCAGCAGGGCGCCACCACCGGTCAGCACCAGGCCGCGCTCGGCGATGTCGGAGGCCAGTTCCGGCGGCGACTGCTCCAGGGCGCTCTTGACCGCCTGGACGATGGTGGCCAGGGATTCCTGCAGCGCTTCGAGCACCTCGTTGGAGTTCAGGGTGAAGCTGCGCGGCACGCCCTCGGCCAGGTTGCGGCCGCGCACGTCGACTTCGCGCACTTCGCCGCCGGCGTAGGCGGTGCCGATTTCCTGCTTGATGCGCTCGGCGGTGGATTCGCCGATCAGCGAGCCGTAGTTGCGGCGCACGTAGGTGATGATGGCTTCGTCGAAGCGGTCGCCGCCGACGCGCACGGATTCGGCGTAGACCACGCCGTTCAGCGAGATCAGGGCGATTTCGGTGGTGCCGCCGCCGATGTCGACGACCATCGAGCCGCGAGCCTCTTCGACCGGCAGGCCGGCACCGATGGCGGCGGCCATCGGCTCCTCGATCAGGAACACTTCGCGGGCACCGGCGCCGAGGGCGGACTCGCGGATGGCGCGGCGCTCGACCTGGGTGGACTTGCACGGCACGCAGATCAGCACGCGCGGCGAGGGCTGCAGGAAGCTGTTCTCGTGCACCTTGTTGATGAAGTACTGCAGCATCTTCTCGCAGACGCTGAAGTCGGCGATCACGCCATCCTTCATCGGGCGGATGGCGGAGATGTTGCCCGGGGTACGGCCCAGCATGCGCTTGGCCTCGGTACCGACGGCAACCACGCTCTTCTGGTTGCCGCTGCTGCGGATGGCGACCACGGAGGGTTCGTTGAGGACGATGCCGCGCTCGCGCACATAGATCAGGGTATTGGCGGTGCCCAGGTCGATCGACAGATCGCTGGAAAACATGCCACGCAGTTTCTTGAACATGGGATAGGAAGCCTAGACAGAGCGCGATGAAAAACGCTGGGTAAAAAAGTGCGGCAAACTCTATCAACGCACCGCCTTTTGGGCAAGGCGGCAGATATGCTAAATTGCCTGCTTTTCCGGGCCTTGCAGCCCACAATCCGCGGCCTTTGACCGCCCCGCGCGGCTTCCGTTCCCCGCCCGTTTCTGGAGACTCACGATGGCGCTCGAACGCTCCGACGTGGAAAAGATCGCCCATCTGGCCCGTCTGGGCCTGAACGAAGGCGATATTCCGCAGACCACCGCCACCCTCAACAACATCCTCGGCCTGATCGACGCCATGCAGGCGGTCGACACCAGCGGCATCGAACCCATGGCCCACCCGCTGGATGCCACCCAGCGCCTGCGCGCCGACACCGTCACCGAAGAGAACCGCCGCGACGCCTACCAGGCCATCGCCCCGGCCGTGGAAAACGGCCTGTACCTCGTGCCGAAAGTCATCGAATAAAAGGAAAGGGTTCCCCATGCATCAACTGACCCTGGCCGAGATCGCCCGCGGCCTGAAAGACAAGTCCTTCTCCTCCGTCGAGCTGACCGAGAGCCTGCTGGCCCGTATCCAGCAGCTCGACCCGCAGCTCAACAGCTTTATTACCGTCACCGCCGACCTGGCCCGCGAGCAGGCCAGGGCCGCCGACGCCCGGCGCGCCGCAGGCGAGGACGGCGCCCTGCTCGGCGCGCCGATCGGCCACAAGGACCTGTTCTGCACCAAAGACGTGCTGACCAGCTGCGCCTCGAAGATCCTCACCGGCTTCAAGGCCCCCTACGACGCCACCGTGGTGGCGAAGCTGGCCAGCGCCGGCAGCGTGACCCTAGGCAAGCTGAACATGGACGAGTTCGCCATGGGCTCGGCCAACGAATCCAGCCACTATGGCCCGGTGAAGAACCCCTGGGACCTGAGCCGCGTACCGGGCGGATCGAGTGGCGGCAGCGCCGCCGCCGTGGCCGCGCGCCTGCTGCCGGCCGCCACCGGTACCGACACCGGCGGCTCGATCCGCCAGCCGGCGGCCTTCACCAACCTCACCGGGATCAAGCCGACCTACGGCCGCGTCTCCCGCTGGGGCATGATCGCCTACGCCTCCAGCCTCGATCAGGGCGGCCCGCTGGCCCGCACTGCCGAGGACTGCGCCCTGCTGCTCGGCGCCATGGCCGGCTTCGACCCGAAGGACAGCACCTGCGTCGACGCCCCGGTGGACGACTACCTGGCCGCCCTGAGCCAGCCGCTGGCCGGCCTGCGCATCGGCCTGCCCAAGGAATACTTCGGTGCCGGCCTCGACGCACGCATCGGCGAGAAGGTGATGGCCGTGGTCGAGGAGCTGAAGAAGCTCGGCGCCACCGTCAAAGAGATTTCCCTGCCGAATATGCAGCACGCGATTCCCGCCTACTACGTGATCGCGCCGGCCGAGGCCAGCTCCAACCTGTCGCGCTTCGACGGCGTGCGTTTCGGCTACCGCTGCGAGAACCCGCAGAACCTCGAAGACCTGTACAAGCGCTCGCGCGGCGAAGGCTTCGGCGCGGAAGTGAAGCGGCGCATCATGGTCGGCACCTATGCGCTGTCCGCCGGCTACTACGACGCCTACTACATCAAGGCCCAGCAGATCCGCCGGCTGATCAAGAACGACTTCGTCAGCGCCTTCGCCGAGGTCGACGTGATCCTCGGCCCGACCACGCCGAACCTGGCCTGGCAGTTCGGCGCGAAGAACAACGACCCGGTCGCCGAGTACCTGGAAGACATCTACACCATCACCGCCAACCTCGCCGGCCTGCCGGGGCTGTCCATGCCCGCCGGCTTCGTCGACGGTCTGCCGGTCGGCGTGCAGCTGCTCGCCCCCTACTTCCAGGAAGGCCGCCTGCTCAACGTGGCGCACCAGTACCAGCAGGTGACTGACTGGCACCGCCAGGCCCCGACCGGCTTTTAAGTAATGGCGCAGCCATGCAGCACCTCCCCCTCTCCCCTTCACAGGGAGAGGGCGGCCCCCGGGGCCGGGAGAGGGTTGCAGCAGGCCACACAGGATTGAGGAATACGCACATGCAATGGGAAACCGTGATCGGGCTGGAAATCCACGCCCAGCTCAGCACCCAGTCGAAGATCTTCTCCGGCAGCGCCACCACCTTCGGCGCCGAGCCCAACACCCAGGCCAGCCTGATCGACCTGGGCATGCCCGGCACCCTGCCGGTGCTGAATGCCGAGGCCGTGCGCATGGCCTGCAAGTTCGGCCTGGCGATCGATGCCGAGATCGCGCCGCAGAACGTCTTCGCCCGCAAGAACTACTTCTATCCGGACCTGCCCAAGGGCTACCAGACCAGCCAGATGGACCACCCCATCGTCGGCAAGGGGCATCTGGACATCACCCTGGAAGACGGCAGCACCAAGCGCATCGGCATCACCCGCGCGCACCTGGAAGAGGACGCCGGCAAGAGCCTGCACGAAGACTTCCACGGCATGAGCGGCATCGACCTCAACCGCGCCGGCACGCCGCTGCTGGAGATCGTCTCCGAGCCGGATATCCGCTCGGCCAAGGAAGCGGTGGCCTATGTGAAGGCCATCCACGCCCTGGTGCGTTACCTGGGCATCTGCGACGGCAACATGGCCGAAGGCTCGCTGCGCTGCGACTGCAACGTCTCCGTGCGCCCGAAAGGCCAGGAAGCCTTCGGCACCCGCGCCGAGATCAAGAACGTCAACTCCTTCCGCTTCATCGAGAAGGCTATCAACCGTGAAGTGCAACGGCAGATCGAGCTGATCGAGGATGGCGGCAAGGTGGTGCAGGAAACCCGCCTGTACGACCCGAACACCGACCAAACTAAAGCGATGCGCAGCAAGGAAGAAGCCAACGACTACCGTTACTTCCCCTGCCCCGACCTGCTGCCGGTTGTGATTGAGCAGAGCTTCCTCGACGAGGTGCGCGCCGCCCTGCCGGAGCTGCCGACGCAGAAGCGCGAGCGCTTCCAGAGCCAGTACGCGCTGTCCGCCTACGACGCCAGCGTGCTCTCCGCCAGCCGCGAGATGGCCGAGTACTTCGAGCAGGTGGCCAAGGTCTGCGGCGATGCCAAGCTGGCCGCCAACTGGGTGATGGGCGAGCTGTCCAGCCTGCTCAACAAGGACGGCCTGGAGATCGAACAGTCGCCGGTGTCCGCCGAACAGCTGGGCGGCATGATCCTGCGCATCAGGGACAACACCATCAGCGGCAAGATCGCCAAGATGGTGTTCGAGGCCCTAGCCGCCGGCGAAGGCGCCAGCGCCGACGAGATCATCGAGAGCAAGGGCCTCAAGCAGGTCACTGACAGCGGCGCCATCGAGGCCATGCTGGACGAAGTACTGGCGGCCAACGCCGAGCAGGTCGAGCAGTACCGCGCCGCCGACGAGGCCAAGCGCGGCAAGATGTTCGGCTTCTTCGTCGGCCAGGCGATGAAGGCCTCCAAGGGCAAGGCCAACCCCGGCCAGGTCAACGAGCTGCTGAAGAAGAAGCTCGAAGGCTAAGCGCACGACGCCGGGGTGACCCGGCGTCGCTTTCTCCGGGAGCCGCCATGCACAAGCTCGCGACAGCCCTGCTGCCCCTGGCCCTACTGGCCGGCTGCGCCACCCCGCGCGGCGAAGCGCCAGCCGTGCCGGCCGCCGTGCAAGCCACAGCGAGCGCCAGGCCGGCAGTGGCGCCGCCAGCGCCCCCGGAGAAACCCGCAGAGCCCAGGCCCAGCCCTGCCTACCAGGCCGAGGGCCAGGCCTCCTACTATGCCACGCGCCTGCACGGCCGCCGCACCGCCAGCGGCGAGCGCCTGGACAACCACGACTTCACCGCCGCCCACCGCGAACTGCCCTTCGGCACCCGGGTCCGGGTCACCAACCTGGCCAACGAGCGCTCGGTGGTGGTGCGCATCACCGACCGCGGCCCGCATGGCCGGGGGCGCCTGATCGACCTGAGCCAGGCCGCCGCCCGCCAGCTGGACATGCTGCGCAGCGGCGTCGCCCGGGTGCGGCTGGAAAGCCTGACCGACTGAAGCAAGAGGCAACATCCCCGACCTGCAAGCAGCCGGCGGCTTGGGTATGCTTCGACGATTTTTCTGCAAGGAGCCCTTCTTCATGACCCCGATGACCTTCGTCTACCTGATCGCCGGCCTGGTGCTGCTGGTCGCCGGCGCCGAGGTGCTGGTCCGCGGCGCCGCCCGGCTGGCCGCGCAGTTCGGCATTCCGCCGCTGATCATCGGCCTCACCGTGGTGGCCTTCGGCACCAGCGCGCCGGAAACCGCGGTCAGCGTGCAGGCGGCCTGGAACGGCAGCGGCGACCTGGCCATCGGCAACGTGATCGGCAGCAACATCGCCAACGTCCTGCTGATCCTCGGCGTCACCGCGCTGGTCGCGCCGCTGCTGGTATCGCGCCAGCTGATCCGTCTCGACGTGCCGCTGATGATCGGCGCCAGCCTGGTCACCTGGGCGCTGGCCTGGGACGGCAGCCTCAGCCGCCTGGATGGCGCCCTGCTGTTCGCCGGTGTGGTCGCCTACACCGCCTTCCTCATCGTCAGCAGCCGCCGCGAGAAGAAGGTCGAAGGCGCCGACGAGTTCGAGGACGAATACGGCCTGCACGAAACGCCCAAGCCCTATGCCTGGGCCATCAACCTGGGCCTGGTGCTCGGCGGCCTGGTGTTGCTGGTCGGCGGTTCCAACTTCCTGGTCGAGGGCGCCGTGCAGCTGGCCCGCGCCCTGGGCATGTCGGAGCTGGTGATCGGCCTGACGGTAGTCGCCATCGGCACCTCGCTACCGGAGCTGGCGACCTCGGTGATGGCCGCCTTCAAGGGCGAGCGCGACATCGCCGTGGGCAACATCGTCGGCAGCAACCTGTTCAACCTGCTCTGCGTGCTGGGCCTGGCCTCGCTGGTCGCCCCCAGCGCCATTCCGGTGGCGGCCAACGCCCTGGCCTTCGACTTCCCGGTGATGATCGCGGTGGCCATCGCCTGCCTGCCGATCTTCTTCAACGGCTACAGCATCAACCGCTGGGAAGGCGCGCTGTTCGTCGCCTACTACGCGCTGTACACCGTCTACCTGATCATGCACAGCAGTGGCGCGCCCTGGCTCGGCGCCTTCCAGCACGCCATGCTGACCTTCGTCCTGCCGCTGACCGCCGTGACCCTGGCGGTGATCGGCGCCCGCGCCTGGCATCGCCAGCGCTGACCTACGGAGCAACCCGATGAACGACCACAGCAAGAGCGGCGAACAGGTACGCCGCGAGGTGATGGGCGACGCCTTCGTCGACCGCGCCCTGAACAACGCCACCGAGTTCACCCAGCCACTGCAGGACTTCGTCAACCAGCACGCCTGGGGCGGGGTCTGGACTCGCGGCGTGCTGGAGCGCAAGACCCGCAGCCTGATCACCCTGGCCGCGCTGACTGCGCTGAAGTGCCCGCAGGAACTCAAGGGCCATGTGCGCGGGGCGCTGAACAACGGCTGCAGCGTGGAGGAAATCCGCGAGGCGCTGCTGCACTGCGCGGTCTATGCCGGCGTGCCGGCGGCCATCGATGCCTTCCGCGCGGCGCAGGAAGTGATAGACGCCTGGCAGGCCGAGCGCGCCTGACTCGGCACCTGTAGAAAGTCTCGCGCGCTAGCGTCAAACGGCGGTTGCAACGCCTTCTGGCCAACGCGCAGCAGACCCTGAACGGCCCTCAGGCCTCCTGCGCCTGCGGGCGCGGCAGTTCGAGCACCTGCGCGGCGGCGGCCTCGTCGAGCTTGCGCAGGGTGCCCTCGACCACCGCGCCGTTCTCCATGCTCAGGTGGCGGTAGCTGATGTTGCCGGTCACCCGTGCGTTGGAATGCAGCTCCAGCACGTTCTCCACCAGCAGGTCGCCGACTATGGTGCCGTCGATCAGCGCGTCGTGGCTGCTCACGTTACCCTCGATCCGCCCGCCGGCGCCCAGCGCCAGCAGGCTGGTCGAGCCCGCCTTGTGCTGCACGTTGCCGCGCACCCGCCCGCCAATCTTCAGGCCATCCACGAACTCCATGTCGCCGACCAGCGACAGGTTGTCGGCGATCAGGCTGGAAAACTTGGCGATGGCCACTCGCGATACCGGCTTCTTGCTGCTGAACATCCTCGAACTCCCGGATGGTTAGTGACTGTCTTGCTGCTGGCGGTAGAAGGCCAGGTCGGTCTTCAGCCGCTTGACCTGCGCCGCCAGGTCGCCGTTGCGCCTGACCAGCTGCTGCTGGGCCGCCTCGGCTTCACGCTGCTGCAACTCCTGCTGGGCGAGCGTCGCGCGCAACTGGCCGATCTCCCCCTGCAGGGCCGCCAGCTGACGCTGGTGCTGATCCTCGCGCTCCAGGCGCAGCCACAGCACGCCGGCGATCAGGCCGAACAGCGCCAGCAGCAGCCATTGCCGCAGCCCGCCGCGCCGGCGCATGCGCGGGCGATGGTCGCCGTGCAGCAGCTCGTGGCTGCTCGGCCTAGTCATGCGCCAGGGCATCGTCGCTGCGCTCCAGATCGGCCAGGGCGAGGAAGCGCTGCGGGTCGACGAAGCGGCCGTGGTGCAGCACCTCGAAATGCAGGTGCGGGCCGGTCGAGCGCCCGCTGGAGCCGACCGCGCCGATGCGCTGCCCCGGGGTCACCAGGTCGCCGGCCTTGACCTGGAAGCGCGACAGGTGGGCATAGCGGCTGACCAGGCCATTGCCGTGGTCGATCTCGACCATCCGCCCGTAGCCGCCGTGGAAACGTGCCGAACGCACCCGCCCGCCGGCGGCGGCGAGCACATCGCTGCCCGGGGCCAGGGCGAAGTCCACGCCCGAGTGGAAGGCCAGGCGCTTGCTGAAGGGGTCGACACGGTTGCCGAAGGCCGAGCCGAGGCGCGCCTGCCCCACCGGCCGGCGCGTCGGGATGGCCATCAGCGCGGCATTGCGGCTGACCACCCGCTCGAGCATGTTGTCCAGCGCCGTGCGCAGGCAGCGCGCGGCCGCCACGCCATGCCGCAGCCCCTCCAGCGACGCCGCCACCGCCTCGCCGCTGCAGCCACGCGGCGGCAGCAGTATGCCGCCCTGGCCATCATTGAGCAGTACGGGCAGCAGCTCCGGATCGAGCGCCGAGACCTCGCGACTCAGGGCCTGCTGCTCGCCGAGCATGCGCCGCAGCAGCCGGGCATCGGCCTCCAGCGACTTGAGCCGGCCGACCAGCTCGCCCAGGCGTGCGAGGGCGAAGTTCTCCTCGACCGGCTCGGCGGCCGCCTGCTGAGGCGCCGCCGCGGGCGCGGATGCGCCGTCCAGGCCACGTCCGACCCACACCCCGCCGGCGAAGGCGCCCAGATTGAGCGCCAGCAGCAGACCCAGCGCCGGCAACAGCAGGCGACGCAGATTGACCACGCGATTGTCGTCGCGGATCAGCGCGCGGCTGGAGGGGGAAAGTAACTTCATGGTGATTTCCCTTATCTGGATACGAACGGCTCGGAGCGGTCGTGTGCGAGTAAGGAATGTGCCGTGATTCGATGAAGATTTCTGCGGCCTACTGGGCGAATACGACAATTGCCCGACGCCGGCGCCCTGGCGCGACTCGCACCCGCTTCGCCGGCAGGAAAAGCCGGCGACCTGGATCGGTTCGCCGCCGGCGCCGCGGTAACACTAGATCCAGCCACCCCAGCGCAGCACGAACAGGCCCAGGTTGATCGTCAGCACCGCCGCCAGCGTGGTGATGACGATGATCGAGGCGGCCAGCTCGTGGTTGCCGCCGCTGGCCCTGGCCATGACGAAGCTGGCCGCCGCCGTGGGGCTGGCGAAATAGAGGAAGAGGATGGCCAGCTGGGCTTCGCGGAAGCCGCACAGCCAGGCGCCCCAGGTGGCCAGCAGCGGCAGCCAGACCATCTTCATCAGGGCCGCGCCGAGGGCGATGCCGCCACCCTGGCGCAGCGAGGACAGCGACAGGGTGCCACCGATGCAGATCAGCGCCAGCGGCAGGGTCATGCTGGCGAAGTAGTCGCCGGACACCAGCAGCCAGTGCGGCAACGGCACGCGCCAGTAGGCGAAGGGCATGGCCGCCAGCACGCCGAGGATCAGGGGGTTGCTGGCGATGCTGCGCACGATGCTGCGCGGGTCGGCCTTGCCGTCGCGGCCGTAGACGGCGAGGACGATGGCCGACAGCGAGTTGTAGGAGAGGATCACCAGGCCGCCCAGCACGCCGCCGACCGACAGGCCGTAGTCGCCGTACAGGCTGGTGGCCAGGGCCAGGCCGACTATGCCGTTGTTGCCGCGGAACGCGCCCTGGGTGTACACCCCGCGGTCGGCGCGGGGGATGCGCAGGATCGCCCAGCCCCAGGCGAGCAGAAAGGTAACAACGGTGGCCAGCAGGAAGTAACCGAGCAGGGCCGGCTGCAGCGCCGTGCCGAGGTCGGCGCGCAGGATGGCGAGAAACAGCATGACCGGCATGGTGCCCTTGAACACCAGGCTGGAGGCGGTGTCGATGAAGCGCGCATCGATCCAGCCGAGGCGGCGCAGGGCGACGCCGAGGAACAGCATGGCGAATACCGGGGCGGTGACGGCAAGGACGGCGAGCATGGCGAACCCGACTGATTGATTAGGCGGCTAATGATAACCGCCGCAGCCGTCCTCTACCTTTCGCCAGGCTTTCGCCTGCGGACCACCCGTCAGCGCCGTACCGGGCGTTTCTGCAGCTTACGCTGTAGGGTGCGGCGGTGCATGCCCAGGGCACGCGCGGTGGCGGAGATGTTGCCGTCGTGCTCGGCCAGCACACGCTGGATGTGCTCCCACTGCAGGCGGTCCACCGACATCGGGTTTTCCGGCACCAGGGTGTTGAGGTCGGCGTGCTCGGAGAGCAGCGCGGTGAGCACGTCGTCGGCGTCGGCCGGCTTGCACAGGTAGTTGGTGGCGCCGCGCTTGATCGCCTCCACCGCAGTGGCGATGCTCGAGTAGCCGGTGAGGATCACCACGCGCATCTCGGCGTCCAGCTCCAGCAGCTTGGGCAGCAGCACCAGGCCGGAGTCGCCTTCCATCTTCAGGTCGAGCACGGCGTAGTCGGGCAGGTCGTCCTTGGCCAGGGCCAGGCCCTCCTCGGCCGAGTTGGCCACGCTCACGCGCAGGCCGCGGCGCTCCATGGCGCGGGCCATCACGCGGGTGAAGGTGGCGTCGTCGTCCACCAGCAGCAGGTGCGGCTGTTCTTCCTGCTCGTTGAGCTGTTCGTCAGACATGATGATCTCCCAGTCTGGGCAGGCGCAGTTCCGTCAGCGTGCCGCCCTCTTCGTGGTTGTAGAGTTTCACCGAACCGCCGGCCCGCGTCACGCTGGCCTGGCTGAGGAACAGGCCGAGGCCGAAGCCCTTGCCCTTGGTAGTGAAGAAGGGCCGGCCAATCTGCTCGGCAATGGCCAGTGGCACGCCGGCGCCGTGGTCGCGAATGCTCAGGCAGACCCACTGCTCGTCCCAGTTCAGGCGGATGTCGAGCTTGTCCGGGCAGGCGTCGGCGGCGTTGTTCAGCAGGTTGAGCAGGGCCTGGGTCAGGTCCGCCGGCGGCAGCAGACGCGGCACGCTACCGCCGCCCAGGCACTGGAAGCGGTAGGTGGCCTCAGGCCGCATCAGGTGCCAGCGATTGAGGGTCGCCTCCAGCCACTGCACGGCGGTCTGCTCGGCCACCGTCTGGCGGCGGTCGGCCTCGGCGGCGCGTACCAGCTGCTGCAGGGTGTCCTTGCACAGCTTGACCTGCTCCTGCAGCAGGGCCAGGTCGTCCTGCAGGGCCGGCTTGTCGCGGTACTCCTGGCGTAGCTCCTTGAGCAGCACGCTCATGGTCGCCAGCGGCGTGCCCAGCTCATGGGCGGCGCCGGCGGCCTGGGTGGCCACGGCCAGCAGCTGCTGGTCGCGCATGCCTTCCTCGCGGCGCAGCGCCAGCAGCTCATCCTGGCGACGCAGGGCACCGGCCATCTTGGCGGCGAAGAAGGTGATCAGCACCGCGGCCATCGCCACCGACAGCCACATGCCGTAGATCAGCAGGGACTCGCGCTGGGCGACGGGGATGTCCAGCGGGTGCGGCCAGAACAGCAGCAGGCTGTACCCGCTCAGCCCCAGGCCACAGAGGACCATGGTGTGCAGCCAGGGCAGGGTCGCCGCGGCGATGGTCAGCGGCACCAGGTAATAGGAGACGAAGGGGTTGGCCGGGCCGCCCGAGTAGTACAGCAGCACGCTGTGGATCACCAGGTCGCAGGCCAGCTGCACTGTGTACTCCAGCTCGGTCACCGGCCAGGGCCCGCGCAGGCGCAGGGCGGTGAGCAGGCACAGGGCCAGGGAGATACCCAGGGTGACGCACAGCGCCAGCCAGGGCAGCGGCACCATGCCCGACAGATAGGCGATGCCCACCGAGCCGCCCTGGGCGGCCAGCACCAGCAGGCGGATCAGGGTCAGGCGCCAGAGGTTCTGGCGGCTGGCGGAGAGCAACTGGACGGGGGCATAGATAGAGGTCGTCGGCATGCGGCGAGTATAACCAGAGCGCCGGGGTGGCCGTCTGCCTGCGGCAACCGGACGCAGCGCGAAGCGGCCGGCAACTGGAAAAAGAAAATCTGCGAACCGCCGTCAACCCGAATAGTCTGACAGCTTCGTCAACTTCAAGGACAACCACCCGCAAGGAGTTCCCATGCACGCACTCAACCGTCTCGCCGCCACCTTCGCCCTCGGCCTGGCCAGCCTCGCCAGCCTGCCGGCCCTGGCCGACGAGCCGCGCTACAACCAGATCTCGCTGCGCGCCGAGGTCAGCCAGGAAGTGGCCCACGACCGCATGTACGTGACCCTCTACACCGAGGCGCAGAACGACGACCCGGCCGCGCTGGCCGCCGGCGTGACCAGGACCCTCAACGCCGCCATCGACAGGGCGCGCAAGGTGCAGGGCGTGAAGGTCAGCCTGGGCAGCCGCCACAGCTACCCGGTGTACGAGGACGAAGGCAGCAAGATCGGCGCCTGGCGCGAGCGCGCCGAGCTGCGCCTGGAAAGCGCCGAGTTCGCTCGCCTGGCGCAGCTGTCCGCCGACCTGCTGGGCGAGCTGAAGATGGCCGAGATGAACTTCGCCGTGGCCGAGGATACCCGCAAGGCCAGCGAGGACCAGTTGATCAGACAGGCGGTGGAGGCCTTCAAGGCACGCGCCCAGCTGGCTACCGAGGCTCTTGGCGGCAAGGGTTACAAGCTGGTCAGCCTGAGCCTCAACGGCGGCGGCCTGCAGCCGGTGATGCCGATGCACGCCATGGCCATGGACCGCGGCAGCTTCAGCAAGAGCGAGGCAGCGCCGCAGATCGAGGCCGGCACCAGCAAGGTGAGCATGAGCGCCGATGGCATGATCGAGGTGCAGCTGCCCTGATGCGGAGCGCAGCGCCGTCATCGCCTGATGGCGCTGCGCCAGTTATTCCTGACCAAAGTTTCAGATTTGCGACACCCGGTTATAACCTCGCCACAGCTTCTACACTCAGGGGCGTTTCGCGCTTGATCACGGCACATGCCGTGCATAGCTTCACGCAAGGTGCCCACAAGGCACCCCTCAGATGACAACCACAACAAACATGAGGTCAACATGCGTAAAAACGCCGTCATCCAGGCTCTGCTCGCCGCTGGGCTGATCGCCAGCGCTCCCTTCGCCAGCGCCGCCAGCAGCCTGGTGTTCTGCTCCGAGGGCAGCCCCGCCGGCTTCGATCCGGGCCAGTACACCACCGGCACCGACTTCGATGCCGCCGCGGAAACCATGTTCAACCGCCTGACCCAGTTCGAGCGCGGCGGTACCGCCGTCGAGCCGGGCCTGGCCGAGAGCTGGGAGGTCAGCGCCGATGGCCTGACCTACACCTTCCAGCTGCGCAAGGGCGTGAAGTTCCACTCGACCTCCTACTTCAAGCCGAGCCGCGAGTTCAACGCCGACGACGTGCTGTTCACCTTCGGCCGCATGCTCGACAAGGAGCATCCCTTCCGCAAGGCCTACCCGTCCGAGTTCCCCTACTTCACCGACATGGGCATGGACAGCAACATCGCCAAGCTGGAGAAGCTCGACGACCATAGCGTCAGGTTCACCCTCAACAACGTGGACGCCGCCTTCATCCAGAACCTGGCGATGAGCTTCGCCTCGATCCACTCGGCCGAGTACGCCGAGCAGCTGCTCAAGGCCGGCAAGGCCGCCGACATCAACCAGCAGCCGATCGGCACCGGCCCCTTCGTGTTCAAGCGCTACCAGAAGGACGCGCAGATCCGCTTCACCGGCAACCGGGACTACTGGAAGCCGGAAGACGTGAAGATCGACAACCTGATCTTCTCCATCAACACCGATGCCTCGGTGCGCATGCAGAAGCTCAAGGCCGGCGAATGCCACATCACCCTCAACCCGCGCCCGGCCGACCTCGACTCGCTGGCCAAGGACCCGAACATCGTCATGCCGTCGCAGCCCGGCTTCAACGACGGCTACATCGCCTACAACGTGACCCACTCGCCGCTGGACAAGCTCGAAGTGCGCCAGGCGCTGGACATGGCGGTGAACAAGCAGGCAATCATCGACGCCGTGTACCAGAGCGCCGGCCAGCTGGCGGTCAACGGCATGCCGCCGACCCAGTGGTCCTACAACGACGGCATCAAGGACGCCGGCTACAACCCGGAAAAGGCCAGGGAACTGCTCAAGGCCGCCGGCGTCGCCGAAGGTACCGAGATCACCCTGTGGGCCATGCCGGTGCAGCGCCCGTACAACCCCAACGCCAAGCTGATGGCCGAGATGCTGCAGGCCGACTGGGCCAAGGTCGGCATCAAGGCCAAGATCGTCAGCTACGAGTGGGGCGAGTACCTCAAGCGCTCCAAGGCCGGCGAGCATGACGCCATGCTGATCGGCTGGAGCGGCGACAACGGCGACCCGGACAACTGGCTGGGCACCCTGTACGGCTGCGACGCGGTCGACGGCAACAACTTCTCCAAGTGGTGCTTCGAGGACTACGACAAGCTGATCAAGGCCGCCAAGCGCACCACCGACGTGGACGAGCGCACCCGGCTGTACATGCAGGCCCAGGTGATCCTCAAGGAGCAGGTGCCGATCACCCCGATCGCCCACTCCACCGTGTACCAGCCGATGCGCAAGAACGTGCAGGACTTCAAGATCAGCCCGTTCGCGCTCAACTCCTTCTATGGCGTGAGCGTCGCCAAGTAAGCCGCTGCGGGCGGCCTCGGCCGCCCGCTTCAGCCACAGAAGGAAGGCCCGATGCGCAGTATTCTCATGCTCCTGGCGCTGTGCGCCGGCCTGCCGGCGCTCGCCCAGTCGCAGTCCCTGGTGGTCTGCTCCGAGGCCGCCCCGGAAGGTTTCGACATCGTCCAGTACACCGCCGCCAGCACCGCCGACGCCTCGGCCGAGACGGTCTACGAGCGCCTGGTGCAGTTCGCGCCCGGCAGCACCCGCATCATCCCCGCGCTCGCAGAAAGCTGGGAAATCGGCGCCGATGGCCTGAGCTACACCTTCACCCTGCGCCAGGGCGTGCGGTTCCACCAGACGCCCTGGTTCAAGCCGAGCCGCGAGCTCAACGCCGACGACGTGCTGTGGAGCTTCCAGCGCCAGCGCGACAAGGATCACCCCTGGCACGAACTGGCGCCGCGCGGCTATCCCTATTTCGAGGCCATGGGCTTCGCCGAGCTGATCGAGAAGATCGAGGCGCTCGACGAGCACCGCGTGCGCTTCACCCTGAAACACCCGCAGGCGCCCTTCCTCGCCGACCTGGCGATGGGCTTCACCTCCATCTATTCCGCCGAGTACGCCGCGCAGCTGCTCGACGCCGGGACGCCGGAGCGGCTCAACAGCCAGCCGATCGGCACCGGCCCCTTCGTCTTCGAGCGCTACGCCAAGGACGCCCAGGTGCGCTTCGCCGCCAACCCGCACTACTGGGGCGGCAAGCCGGCGCTGGAGCGCCTGCTGCTGGCCATCACCCCCGATCCCAACACGCGCGTGCAGCAGATCAAGGCCGGCGCCTGCCAGGTCGCCCTGTTCCCGCGGCCGAGCGACGTACCGGCGCTGCGCGAGAACCAGGACCTGCAGGTGCTGGAGCTGGACTCGCTGCTCACCGCCTATGTCGCCCTCAACACCCGGCACCCGCCGCTGGACGATGTGCGCGTGCGCCAGGCCATCAACCTGGCCTTCGACCGCCAGGCCTACCTGCGTGCCCAGTACGGCGAAGGCAACGCCAGCCTGGCGGCGGCCCCCTACCCGGCCACCCTGCTCGGCCATGACGAGCGCCTGCAACCCTGGCCGCGCGACCTCGACAAGGCCCGTCGCCTGCTGGCCGAGGCCGGCCACGCCCAGAACCTGAAGCTGTCGATCTGGACCCGCCCCGGCGGCGGCCCGACCAACCCCAACCCAGGCATCGGCGCGCAGATGCTGCAGGCGGACCTGGCCGCCATCGGCATCGCCGCCGATATCCGCGTGTTCGAGTGGGGCGAGCTGATCAAGCGCGCCAAGAACGGCGAGCACGACCTGGTGTTCATGGGCTGGGCCGGCGACAACGGCGACCCGGACAACTTCCTCACCCCCAACCTGTCCTGCGCCGCCGCCGAAAGCGGCGAGAACCAGGCCGGCTGGTGTCACCAGGAGTTCGACCAGCTGATCCGCGAGGCCCGCCGCATCGCAGAGCCGCAGCGCCGCGCGGCGCTGTACCGCGAGGCGCTGGCGATCTTCCACCAGCAGGCACCCTGGATCGCCCTCGCCCATCCCAAGCAGTTCGCCGTGCTGCGCCGGGATGTCGAGGGTTTCGTGCTCAGCCCGCTGGGCTCGAACAACTTCGCCCGCGTGAGGCGGACACAACCCTAAGCCCCACCAGGGCACCACCCGAAGCTGCGGAGTACCACCACGCAATGCTGTCCTTTATCGCCAGACGCCTGGGGCTGCTGATCCCCACCTTCTTCGGCGTCACCCTGCTGACCTTCGCGCTGATCCGTCTGATCCCCGGCGACCCCGTGGAAGTGATGATGGGCGAGCGCCGCGTCGACCCCGAGATGCACGCCGAGGCCATGCACCGCCTGGGCCTGGACAAGCCGCTGCCGGCCCAGTACCTGGACTACATCGGCAAGCTGGCCCAGGGCGACCTGGGCGAGTCGCTGCGCACCCGCGAGGGCGTGTGGGAGGAGTTCCTCACCCTGTTCCCGGCGACCCTGGAACTGTCCCTGGCGGCCCTGCTGTTTGCCGGCACCCTGGGCGTGATCGCCGGGGTGATCGCCGCCCTCAAGCGCGGTTCGCTGTTCGACCACGGGGTGATGGGCATATCGCTGGCCGGCTATTCCATGCCGATCTTCTGGTGGGGCCTGCTGCTGATCATGTTTTTCTCGGTGTACCTGGGCTGGACGCCGGTGTCCGGACGCATCGACCTGCTCTACGACATCGAGCCGGTGACCGGCTTCATGCTGATCGACACCCTGCTCAGCGATGAGGAAGGCGCCTTCCAGGACGCCCTGATGCACCTGATCCTGCCGGCCATCGTGCTCGGCACCATCCCCCTGGCGGTGATCGCGCGCATGACCCGCTCGGCCATGCTCGAAGTGCTGCGCGAGGACTACATCCGCACCGCCCGCGCCAAGGGCCTGTCGCCAGCCCGCGTGGTGTTCGTGCATGGCCTGCGCAACGCGCTGATCCCGGTGCTCACCGTGTTCGGCCTGCAGGTCGGCAGCCTGCTGGCCGGCGCCGTGCTGACCGAGACCATCTTCTCCTGGCCGGGCATCGGCAAGTGGCTGATCGAGGCCATCGGCGCCCGCGACTACCCGGTGGTGCAGAACGGCATCCTGCTGATCGCCTGCCTGGTGATCCTGGTCAACTTCGTCGTGGACATCCTCTACGGCCTGGTCAATCCACGCATCCGCCACCAACGCTAAGGAGCACGCCGATGAATGCCCAGTCCCCGTTGCTCCTGTGGGAGCGGCCTTGGCCGCGATGCTTCACCGCCACCGACACCTCTGATCGCGGGCAAGACGGAGTGCCGCCCACCCGCTCCCACCGGGAGGCCGCGAAATGACCGCCAGCACCACGCCGTCCGCCGCCGACCAGGCGCTGCTCTACCCCTCGCCGCTGAAGGAGTTCTGGCAAGCCTTCGCCCACAACAAGGGCGCCGTCGGCGGCCTGCTGTTCATGCTGGCCATCCTGTTCTGCGCGCTGTTCGCGCCCTGGGTGGCGCCCTTCGACCCCAGCGAGCAGTTCCGCGACGCCCTGCTCACCCCGCCGGCCTGGCTGGAGGGTGGCCAGGCGCGCTTCCTGCTCGGCACCGACGAGCTGGGACGCGACCTGCTCTCGCGGCTGATCCATGGCGCGCGCCTGTCGCTGCTGATCGGCCTGGCCTCGGTGCTGCTGTCGCTGATCCCCGGCATCCTCCTGGGCCTGGTCGCCGGCTTCTTCCCGCGCCTGCTCGGCCCCTCGATCATGCGCCTGATGGACATCATGCTGGCCCTGCCCTCGCTGCTGCTGGCCGTGGCCATCGTCGCCATCCTCGGCCCCGGCCTGATCAACACGGTGATCGCCATCGCCATCGTCTCGCTGCCCAGCTACGTGCGCCTGACCCGCGCCGCGGTGATGGGCGAGCTGAACCGCGACTACGTCACCGCCGCGCGCCTGGCCGGCGCCAGCCTGCCGCGGCTGATGTTCGTCACCGTGCTGCCCAACTGCATGGCACCGCTGATCGTGCAGGCGACCCTGAGCTTCTCCTCGGCGATTCTCGACGCCGCCGCGCTGGGCTTCCTCGGCCTCGGTGTGCAACCGCCGACGCCCGAATGGGGCACCATGCTGGCCTCTGCGCGCGATTACATCGAGCGCGCCTGGTGGGTGGTATCGCTGCCGGGGCTGACCATCCTGCTCAGCGTGCTGGCGATCAACCTGATGGGCGACGGGTTGCGCGATGCGCTCGACCCGAAACTGAAGAATGCGCAGTAGGTGCCCAGCATGCGAAATCCAGTAGCCCGGACTTCAGTCCGGGACAACCCGCCAAGCGCCCCCGGACTGAAGTCCGGGCTACAACTGCCGCCAGCCACCTGGTGCAACGCAACGCGACAGGAGCGCCGCCCATGAGCCTTCTCGATATCAAGAACCTCAGCGTGCGCTTCGGCGCCGCCGATGCCATACCCGTGGTCGACGGCCTCGACCTGTCCGTGGACAAGGGCGAAGTACTGGCCATCGTCGGCGAGTCCGGCTCCGGCAAGTCGGTGACCATGATGGCCCTGATGGGCCTGATCGACGCCCCCGGCATCGTGCGCGCCGACAGCCTGCGCTTCGACAGCCACGACATGCTCACCCTCAAGGGCCGGCAACGCCGCAAGGTGGTGGGCAAGGACCTGGCCATGGTGTTCCAGGACCCGATGACCGCGCTCAACCCCAGCTACACGGTCGGCTTCCAGATCGAGGAAGTGCTGCGCCAGCACCTCGGGCTCAAGGGTAAGGCCGCCCGTGCACGCGCCCTGCAGCTGCTGGAACGGGTGGAAATCCCCGGCGCCGCCAGCCGTCTCGACGCCTACCCGCACCAGCTCTCCGGCGGCATGAGCCAGCGCGTGGCGATCGCCATGGCCATCGCCGCCGAGCCCAAGCTGTTGATCGCCGACGAACCGACCACCGCACTGGACGTGACCATCCAGGCGCAGATCATGGACCTGCTGCTGAACCTGCAGCGCAGCGAGGGCATGGGCCTGGTGCTGATCACCCATGACCTTGCCGTGGTCGCCGAAACCGCCCAGCGCGTGTGCGTGATGTATGCCGGGCAAGCGGTTGAGATCGGCAGCGTGCCGGCGCTGTTCGATGCACCGACCCACCCCTACACCGAAGCGCTGCTCAAGGCGATTCCCGAGCACAGCCTGGGTGCCGAGCGCCTGGCCACCCTGCCCGGCATCGTGCCCGGCCGCTACGACCGCCCCGCCGGCTGCCTGCTGTCGCCGCGCTGCCCCTACGCCCAGCCGCACTGCCGCGAGCAGCGCCCGGCGCTGGAGCCGCACGTGCGTGGCGCGGTGCGCTGCTTCTACCCCCTCAACCTGACCGCGGAGGTGGCCTGATGAGCGTCGTCCTCGAAGCCCGCGAGCTGACCCGCCACTACGAAATCTCCCGCGGCCTGTTCAAGCCCAATGCCCTGGTGCGCGCACTGAATGGTGTGTCGTTCCAGCTGGAAGCCGGCAAGACTCTGGCGGTGGTCGGCGAGTCCGGCTGCGGCAAGTCGACCCTGGCCCGCGCCCTGACCCTGATCGAGGAGCCGTCCTCCGGCAGCCTGCAGATCGCTGGGCAGGAAGTGGCCGGCGCCGGCAAAGCCGAGCGCAAACAGCTGCGCCGCGACGTGCAGATGGTGTTCCAGAATCCCTACGCCTCGCTCAACCCGCGGCAGAAGATCGGTGACCAGCTGGGCGAGCCGCTGCTGATCAACACCGGTCTGTCGCGCGCCGAACGCCGCGAACGGGTGCAGAGCATGATGCAGCAGGTCGGCCTGCGCCCCGAGCATTACCAGCGCTACCCGCACATGTTCTCCGGCGGCCAGCGCCAGCGCATCGCCCTGGCCCGGGCGATGATGCTGCAGCCCAAGGTGCTGGTGGCGGACGAGCCGACCTCGGCGCTGGACGTGTCGATCCAGGCGCAGGTGCTCAACCTGTTTATGGACCTGCAGGAGCAGTATCAGACCGGCTACGTATTCATCTCGCACAACCTGGCGGTGGTGCGCCATGTGGCCGACGAGGTGCTGGTGATGTATCTCGGCCGCCCGGCCGAGATGGGCCCGGCCGCGCTGATCTACGAGCGGCCGCTGCATCCCTACACCCGCGCCCTGCTCTCCGCGACTCCAGCGATCCATCCGGACCCGGCCAAGCCGAAGATCAAGATCGCCGGCGAGCTGCCCAACCCGCTCGACCCGCCCTCCGGCTGTGCCTTCCACAAGCGCTGCCCGCACGCCAGCGAGCGCTGTCGGGCGGAAGTGCCGGAGCTGCGCCTGATCGATGCGCGCCAGGTGGCCTGCCACCATGCCGCAGAGCTGGCCTAATCGACCGGAACGGCGCGCCCCTGCTCGACGCGGGTCAGGTAGACCGCGCTCGAACCCTGGTGATTGCGCGGGCTGAAGGCCACCCGGAAACCGCCCAGGTCGAAGTCCAGGGACTCCAGTACCTCGACCAGCCTCGCCCGCGTCGGCTCCGGGCCCACCCGGCGCAGCGCTTCGGCCAGCACCGCCGCGGCGATGTAGCCTTCCAGCGAGGCATGGCCCAGCTCGCGCCCCGCCATGTCGGCACGATAGGCGCGCACCAGCGGCAGGCGTTCGTCGTCCGGCGCAGGCACCACCTGGGAGATGTACACCCCGTCACCGTCCGCGCCAGCCTCGGCGATGAAGTCCTCGGTGCCGACGAAGGAAACGCTGTAGAAAGGCGCGCGGATGCCCTGGCGCCGCGCCTCGCGGACGGCCACCGCCAGCTGCCGGTAGGTACCGACGAACAGGATCGCCTGCGTCTGCAGCGCCTTCAGGCATTCCACGGCAGGGCCGACCTCCAGCGAATTGCGGCGGATGCGCGCCTCGCCGACGATGGTCAGGTCACGCTTGTACAGGGCACCGGCCAGCCCGCCCTTGACCGTTTCGCCGAACGAGTCGTCCTGCATGATCAGGCCGACCCGGCTCACCCCGAGCACCTCGGTCATGTGCCGCACCAGCCGCTCGGTCTCGGCGAAGTAGGAGGCACGCACATTGAATACCCAGCGATGCACCGGCTCGCGCAGCACCTCGGCGCCGGTGAAGGGGAACAGATAGGGCACCCCGGCCGCGAGCACGGCCGGCATGGCCGCGCGTGAGGTGGGCGTGCTGACATAGCCGAACAGCGCGAACACCTGCCCCGAGCCGATCTTCTCCTCGGTCAATGCCGCGGTGCGCCCCGGCTCGTAACCGTCGTCGCGCACCAGCAGGTGCAGGCGGCGGCCGTGCACGCCAACCTCGGCATTGACGCGCGCGAAGTAGGCCTCGGCGCCATCGCGCACCCGCCGCCCCAGGCCCGCGGCCGGCCCGCTCTGGGCGTTGACCATACCCAGCTGCAGCTGCCGGGGTTCGACTCCCGGCTCGGCCGGCACGCCGAACGAGCACAGCGCGGTAACGCAAAACGCCAACAGACAGCTGAACTGTCGATACATCCGCAACACTCCAATGCCCACTTCTTCGACGATAGCGACCCCGGTTCATCCGCGGATCGAGGCTGGCAGGCTTCCCAGCCAGCTTAGCGCGACTGCTCCGGCAAAGCAGCGAAAGCCCCGTACAGCGTGCCCAGGCCGCTAATATCGACATAAACATCGAATTAATGAATAGAAAATATCGATTGGAAAACACCCGCAAGAACCTTGAGAAATCGATCTTTATTTTGTGATTTTAATTTTTAAATCAATCACTTAAATAACAATTAACGACATCGATAAAGCACATCGACAGCATCGACTTCATTATCGATTTTGCGCGAGTAGCATGGGCTCCGTAGTCAACTTCCAGCCCCGACCAGGAGCCCCGACATGAAAAAGCACATCCTCACCACCCTGCTCGCCTCCACCCTCGCCATCAGCGGCCTGAGCCTGGCCGCGGACGGCTCCGAACATAAGCTGCGCAAGGTTGCCGAAGGCGGCGCGGAGCGCATCCTGGAAAGCCGTACCGTTGCCGAAGGTGGTGCCGACCGCCTACTGGAAAGCCGCACCGTCGCCGAGGATGGCAGCGCGCGCACCAAGGCCTTCCGTGTCGCCGAAGGCGGTGCCGACCGCCTGCTGGAAAACCGCACCGTCGCCGAAGACGGCAGCGCGCGCACCAAGGCCTTCCGTGTCGCCGAAGGCGGTGCCGACCGCCTGCTGGAGAACCGCGGCGTGGCAGCCGACGGAGCCGATCGCGTAGGCGCCGCACGCAGCGCCTGATCGACCGGGCCAGCACGTAGCAGTACCCCGCAAGGCGCCCTGGTGGCGCCTTCGGCTTTTCCGCACTCAGCTTTTGAAGAAGCGGTAGAACTCCCGCAGGTCGGCCTGGGCGTCGCTGACGCTGACCTGGGTGAAGCGCAGCCGCTGCTGCGCCACGCACTGCCCCAAGCGCCACAGGTCCAGCGGGTGCAGCCAGCCCAGCACGGGATAACCGCCCATGGTCTGGTGATCGGCCCGCAGGATGATCGGCTGACCATCCGGCGGCACCTGAATGCAGCCACGCCCCACGCCCAGCGACCACTGCCGTCGCGGCGCCTGCAGCGCCTCGCCCTGCAGACGCGCGCCCATGCGGTCGGACTGCGCGCCGAGCTGCCAGACCTGCTCGAAGAAACCGGCCAGGGCCGCCTCGCCGAACTCCACCGCATCGCCACCGGTGATGACTCGTAGCAGCCCCGTGGTTCGATAATCCGGGCGGTAGCGCCAGGGCACGCTGGCGCCCCGGGCGAAAGCCCCGCCAGCGCAGGCCAGCAGATCGCCCTCGTGCAGAGGCGAACCCAGGCCATCCAGCCCGCCCAGCTCCTCGCGCGCCTGGGCGCTGACGCTGCCCAGCACCGGCTCTGCGCGAAAGCCGCCGGCTGCCGCCAGATACAGGCACTGACCGCTGCGGGCGAAGCCGATCCGCAGACGCTGCCCGGCGCGCACGGCGAAGCGCGACCAGCCCGGCAGCGCCTCGCCATCCAGCTCGATCGCGGTCTCGGCACCACTCAGCGCCAGCCAGACATCGACCTCGGCACGCAGCTCCACCCCGCCCAGGGCGATCTCCAGCAGCGGCGCGCCCCAGGCATTGCCCAACAGTCGATTGGCCCAGGCGGCCGCATGCCAGTCCAGCGGCCCGGCGGGCGACACCCCCAGGTGCTGCCAACCCTGGCGCCCGCCGTCCTGCAGCAGGCTCCGCGGCCCCGGCCGGAGCACGCGCAGGCCGCTCACCTTTCCCGCTCCCGGCGATAGCTCGCCTCGTCTATCGGCCGAAAGCGCACTCGGTCGCCCAGCGCCAGCGGACAGGGCGGCACGCGCTGCGCATCGAACAGGCGCCAGGGGCAGAGACCGAGCAGATGCCAGCCGCCTGGCGAAGCCTGCGGGTAGATGGCGGTCTGGCGTTCGGCGATGGCCAGGCTGCCGGCCGGCACCCGCGTGCGCGGCGTGGCCAGGCGCGGCAGGACCAGGCGCTCGTGCAGCTCGCCGAGGTAGGCGAACCCGGGGGCGAAACCGATGGCGCCGACCCGGTATTCGCGCGCGCTGTGCAGCTCGATCACCCGCTCGGTGGACAGCCCACAGGCCCGCGCCACCTCGGCCAGGTCCTCACCGGCATACCACACCGGAATCTCGTGCAGGCGCCCCGCGCCAGTCGCCACCGGTTCGGCCAGCCAGCCCTCCAGCAGCGGCGTCAGGCGCGCCGCCAGCCGCAGATGGTCGGTGCGCAACAGGTCGTAATGCAGCAGAAGGCTGGTCCAGCCGGGCACCAGGTCGGTCAGCAGGTCGCCCAGCTCGCCACGGATGCGCTCGGCCAGAGCGGCGATGCGCAGCGGCAAGTCGGCATCCGGTGCCTCGGCCAGCACCAGCAGCAGCGCCTCGGCGCCGGCCGGCTCCAGGCGGATCACAGGGCGTCCAGCTGGGCTCGCAGGCGCCGCAGCACGGCCAGCGACTCGGCGTTGTCGCCGTGCACACAGAGGCTGTCGGCCTGCAGTCGCAAGGGCTTGCCGTCGATGTCGGCGAAGGGCTCGCCGGCGGCGATGGCCAGGGCCTGATCGAGGATGCGCTGCGGTTCCTGGTGCACGGCGCCGGCCAGACGCCGCGGCGCCAGCTGACCGTCAGCCAGGTAGGCACGATCGGCGAAGGCCTCGAACAACAGCGGCACGCCGACCGCCTTGGCCAGGCGTCGTTCCCGGTCATTGTCGGCCTGGGCCAGCACCATCAGTGGCAGACCCTCGCGGTAACGGGCGCAGGCGGTTAGTACGGCAATCATCAGCGCGTCGTCGCGCACCAGGTCGTTGTACAGCGCGCCATGCGGCTTGACGTAGGCGACCCGGGTGCCGGCGGCGCGGCAGAAAGCATCCAGCGCGCCGAGCTGGTACAGCACCAGGGCCATGACCTCGTCCGGCGTGCAGCTAAGATGGCGGCGACCGAAGCCCTGCAGATCGGGATAGGACGGGTGGGCACCGATGGCGACACCATGTTGCCGCGCCAGTAGCACGCTGCGCTGCATTATCAGCGGGTCGCCGGCATGGAAGCCGCAGGCCAGGTTGGCCTGGTCCACCAGCGGCATGGCGTGCTCGTCGTCGCCCATGCGCCAGGCGCCGTAGCTTTCGCCCATGTCGCAGTTGAGGAGGATGGGTCTGTTCATGCCTGCAGCTTAAAGCCCTGCCGGGCGATGGGAAAGGCGGCGGGCGGCTCCGTAGGATGGGTGGAGCGCAGCGATACCCATCCGATGGGTATCGCCGCGTTGCGCCTCCACCCATCCTACGGGCAGCCCCTCTCACCTCGGGGAGAGGGGTGACGAGCCTCAAACCACCAGACAAACGAAACCCCGCCGGGGCGGGGTTTCGTTCACTGCGGCGCCGGCTACTTAAATGTAGAAGGCCTTGAGCGGCGGGAAGCCGTTGAACTCCACCGCGCTGTAGCTGGTGGTGTAGGCGCCGGTGGACAACCAGTACAGGCGGTCGCCGCTGGAGAGGTTGAGCGGCAGGCCGTACTTGTAGTTCTCGTACATGATGTCGGCGCTGTCGCAGGTCGGGCCGGCGATCACCACTTCCTCCATCTCGCCCTTCTTCTCGGTCCAGATCGGGAACTTGATGGCCTCGTCCATGGTTTCGATCAGGCCGCTGAACTTGCCCACGTCGGTATACACCCAGCGCTCCACCGCGGTGCGCGACTTGCGCGCCACCAACACCACTTCGCTGACCAGGATGCCGGCGTTGGCGATCAGCGAACGGCCCGGCTCGAGGATGATTTCCGGCAGTTCGTCGCCGAAGTCCTCCTTCAGGAAGCGGGTGATCTCCTCGGCGTAGGTTTCCAGGTCGTTGGTGCGCTGGATGTAGTTGGCCGGAAAGCCGCCCCCCATGTTGATCATCTGCAGGGTGATGCCGTCCTCGTTCTTGAGGCGCTCGAAGATCACCTTGACCTTGGCGATGGCGGCGTCCCACACGTCGATGTCGCGCTGCTGCGAGCCGACATGGAAGGAGATGCCGTAGGGCACCAGGCCCAGCTGCTTGGCCAGGATCAGCAGGTCCAGGGCCATGTCCGGGTTGCAGCCGAACTTGCGCGACAGCGGCCAGTCGGCGCTGGTCGAGCCTTCGGTGAGGATGCGCACGTAGATCTTCGAGCCCGGCGCGGCCTTGGCGATATTGCGCAGGTCGGCCTCGGAGTCGGTGGCGAACAGGCGCACGCCCTTCTCGTAAAAGTAGCGGATGTCGCGCGCCTTCTTGATGGTGTTGCCGTAGCTGATGCGCTCCGGGCCGACGCCGGCGCTCATCACCTTGTCCAGCTCGTAGATCGAGGCAATGTCGAAGTTGGAACCCTTGTCGCGCAGCAGCTCGGTGATCTCGATCGCCGGGTTGGCCTTCACCGCGTAATAGATCTTGGCGAAGGGAAAGCAGTTGCCGAGCTGATCGTAGGCATCGGAAATGGTCTTCAGGTCGATGACCACGAAGGGGGTTTCCTGCTGATCGGCGAGCGCCTTCATGCGCTTGAAAGTTTCGGGTGCGAAATAGTCTTCGACCTTGATCGACATGCTCGGGACTCCAATGGGCAAAACAGATTATGAAAAAGAGGGAGTGGCTCTGGTTGAGAGCCGCGAACGCCTGATCAGTTTCCCCACTTTGGTTCGCCTACTTCCCAAGGCATGTCGCCGATGACTCTCCGCAGCGCGAAAAGCCCCTCGTCGTCAGTACTTGAGCCGGATGGATCGTTTCCAGCATGAGCGTTCGGGCGCGAACTTTAGGACCATGAGTCCGGCAGATCAACCGAAAATTGCCACAGTTTTGCACCCGGTTGTCGCCTGCCCGATTGACTGTTTTCGATACTCAACGAAACGTCCGAAATGCTGCACAAATCCAGGCCCGCCGCGGCCGCGACGAAACGGAAACAGGCGCCGGCCTTTACCGGTATAATCGCCGCCTTTTTTGACACTCAGACGACCGAGTCGACAGGTTTTCCGCCATGACCACCCAGGCCAAAGAAGTCGCCAAACGCCGCACGTTTGCGATCATCTCCCACCCCGACGCCGGTAAGACCACCATCACCGAGAAGCTGCTGCTGATGGGCAAGGCGATCGAGGTCGCCGGCACGGTGAAGTCGCGCAAGTCCGACCGCCATGCCACCTCCGACTGGATGGAGATGGAGAAACAGCGCGGCATCTCCATCACCACCTCGGTGATGCAGTTCCCCTACCGCGAGCACATGGTCAACCTGCTCGACACCCCCGGCCACGAAGACTTCTCGGAAGACACCTACCGCACCCTGACCGCGGTGGACTCGGCGCTGATGGTGCTCGACGGCGGCAAGGGCGTGGAGCCGCGCACCATCGCCCTGATGGAAGTCTGTCGCCTCAGGGACACCCCGATCGTCAGCTTCATCAACAAGCTCGACCGCGACATCCGCGACCCCATCGAACTGCTCGACGAGATCGAGGCGGTACTGAAGATCAAGGCCGCGCCGATCACCTGGCCGATCGGCTGCTACCGCGACTTCAAGGGCGTCTACCACCTGGCCCAGGACAAGATCATCGTCTACGTGCCGGGCCACGGCCACGAGCGCACCGAGCAGAAGGTCATCGACAAGCTCGACTCCGACGAAGCCCGCGCCCACCTCGGCGACATGTACGACGACTTCGTCGAGCAGCTGGAGCTGGTCCAGGGCGCCTGCCACGAGTTCGACCAGGATGCCTTCCTCAAGGGCGAGATGACCCCGGTGTTCTTCGGCACCGCGCTGGGCAACTTCGGCGTCGACCAGGTGCTCGACTGCATCGTCGACTGGGCCCCGCAACCGCTGTCGCGCGCCGCCCACGAGCGGGTGGTGGAGCCGGTGGAGGAGAAGTTCAGCGGCTTCGTGTTCAAGATCCAGGCGAACATGGACCCCAAGCACCGCGACCGCATCGCCTTCATGCGCATCTGCTCGGGTAAATACGAGAAGGGCATGAAGATGCGCCATGTGCGCCTCAAGAAGGACCTGAAGATCGCCGACGCCCTGACCTTCTTCTCCAGCGAGCGCGAGCAGCTGGAAGAGGCCTATGCCGGCGACATCATCGGCCTGCACAACCACGGCACCATCCAGATCGGCGACACCTTCACCGAAGGCGAGGTGCTGGGCTTCACCGGCATCCCGCACTTCGCCCCGGAACTGTTCCGCCGCGTGCGCCTGAAGGACCCGCTGAAATCCAAGCAGCTGCGCCAGGGCCTGCAGGAGCTGGCCGAGGAAGGCGCGACCCAGGTGTTCTTCCCCGAGCGCAACAACGACATCATCCTCGGCGCCGTCGGTGTGCTGCAGTTCGATGTGGTCGCCAGCCGCCTGAAGGAGGAATACAAGGTCGAGTGCGCCTACGAGGCGATCAACGTCTGGTCGGCGCGCTGGATCGAGTGCAGCGACGAGAAGAAGCTCAAGGAATTCCAGGACAAGGCCTACGAGAACCTCGCCGTCGACGGCGGCGGCCACCTCACCTACCTGGCGCCGACCCGGGTCAACCTCAGCCTGATGGAAGAGCGCTGGCCGGACGTGAAATTCCGCGCCACCCGCGAGCACCACTGATCGACAAACGCCCCGGACAAGCCGGGGCGTTTCGTTTCAGGGCCGGTTAGACACTGGCGCGCAGCAGCGCGCGCACCTTGGCCGCCGACAGTTTCTGCAAGCCGCACAGGTAGTCATGGTCGGCGCGGATGTCGTGGCGCTCCCACAGCAACGCCTGCAGGTGCAGGCACAGGTTGGCCGCCATCTCGGCATCGGCCAGTGCGCGGTGGGCCTGGCCGGTGCTGGGCAGCCCGACCCAGCTGTTGAGGTTGCCCAGCTTGTGGCTAGGCGCCTCCGGCAGCAGGCGCCGCGACAGCAGCAGCGAACAGGCGAAGTCACGGTTGCGGCGACGACCCAGCAGGCCCAGCTCGGCATCCCAGAACTTGCTGTCGAACGCGGCGTTGTGCGCCAGCAGCGGCGCGTCGCCGATGAACTCGGCGGCCTCCGCCATCACCTGCGCCACCGGCGGCGCACGGCGCACCATGGCATTGCTGATGCCGGTGAGCTGTTCGATGAAGGGCGGCACCCAGGCACCGGCATTCATCAGGCTCTGGTAGCGGGCGACGATGCGCCCGTCCTCGATCATGGCCACGCCGATCTCGGTCGGTCGCGCGCCTTGGGCCGGCGACATGCCGGTGGTCTCGAAGTCGATCACGGCGATGCGATCTGCCATCGGTTGTCCTCAGTTCTTCAGCAACAGGTCGCCGGCGACCGGCACGAAGCGGTCGGCGGCGCGGATCAGGGAATGGGCGGTGAGGCCCTCGACGCCATACACGCTGCAGGCCACCCCATGGCGGGCACGGGCACGCTGCAGCAGCAGGTCGAAGTCGCCGTCGCCGGAGGCCAGCACCACCTCGTCGACCCGCTCGGCGGCGTCCATGACATCCAGGGCGATGCCCACGTCCCAGTCGCCCTTGGCCGAGCCGTCGCTACGCTGGATATAGGGCTTGAGCAGCACCTCGAAACCGAGGTTGCGCAGGATCTGCTGGAACTGGCGCTGTTTGGCGTCGCCGCGCTCGATGGCGTAGGCGCGCGCCTCGACTATCTCGCCCCGGGCCGCCACCTGACGCCACAGCTCGGCATAGTGGAAGTGGCAGCCATGGGCCTGGCGCACGGTGTAGTAGAGGTTCTGCACATCGGCGAACAGGGCGATTCTTTTCACGGGGCGTGGCCAGGCGGAGGGAGCGGCATTATGCGAAAGACCGGCATGTTCGTCGCCCCCGGCCATCGGCTAAAGTGAATCCAGTAGTACTGCCGCGACGCCTGCCCATGAACCCGCTTACCGTTTTGCGCGATGCCCTGCACTTCTTCAGCCGCCACCTGGCCAGCATCGCCCCGCTGTGCCTGCCGCTGATCGCCGCCGAGTGCCTGGTGCGCGCCCTGGTCGCCAGCCTGGTCGACCCGGCCCACTCGCCAGCCTACGAGCTGCTGGTCGGGCTGTTCTTCTACCCGCTGTACAGCGCCGCGCTGATCCTGTTCCTCGATGCGCGCAGCCAGGGCCAACGCCCGGCCACGCGCAACCTGCTGGCCGCCAGCCTGCCGCTGTGGCCCTCCTTCGCCGTGCTGGCCGGGCTGAGCACCCTGCTGATCATGCTCAGCGGTGCGCTGTTCCTGCCACTGGCGCTGTGGGTGATGGTCAAGCTGGCCTTCTCCGAATACCTGCTGGTACTGCGCGGCCTGGCGCCGCTACAGGCGATGCGCGAGAGCTTCCTGCTCAGCATCGGCCACTTCTGGTCGCTGCTGGCCTGCGTGCTGCTGGTCATAGTGCCGCTGTGGCTGCTGGACGACTGGACCCTGCAACTGCTCGGCGAGCAGCCCGACCCGGTTGGCAGCCTGCTGCTGGACATCGTCAACGGCTTCCTCCAGCTGTTCTCCACCGTGGTGCTGTTCCGCTGCTTCATGCTGTGCGGCCAGCAGCCGACCGAGGACAGCCACAGCAGTTGACCCGTTCGACAGGAAATCCTCCGCGCCTTTGCTAGGCTTGGGACTTCCATAACCCCAGGGAAGATCTCCATGTCCGAACAGAATCCGAGCATCCTCTCGCACGTGTCCATTGGCACCAATCAGTTCGAACGGGCCGTGGCCTTCTACGACAAGGTCCTGGCCACCCTCGGCTGCAAGCGCATCCTCGAGCACCCCGGTGCCGTGGCCTGGGGCCGCGAATACCCGGAGTTCTGGGTACAGACGCCGATCGACGGCCAGCCGGCGAATGTCGGCAACGGCACCCACTTCGGCTTCGTCGCCGCGGACAAGCAGGCCGTGCACGCCTTCTATGACGCCGCACTGGCCGCCGGCGCCAGCCCGGACGGCCCGCCCGGGCCGCGCCCGCACTACGGCGAGCCCTACTACGGCTGCTTCGTCCGCGACCTCGACGGGCACAAGATCGAGGCCGCCTACTGGGACATGGAGCTGGTCTACGAGCTGTACGTCGAACCGCACAGCCACTGAGTTCAGCGCGGCACGCTGCCCGGCTTGAGCCCGGACAGGCGTGGCAGCAGCACCCGCTCGAACAGGCGCGGGAAGAAGCGCGCCAGCAGGCGAGCCCGCCAGTTGACGTTGGACAGCACCAGCAGGCGCCGGCGCCGCAGCGCGCCACGGTAGATGGCCTCGGCCACATCCTGCGCCGAAGCCACCTTGCCGATGGCCAGCGGCGGTTGCTGGGTCACCGAGCCGTCGCCGACCAGGGCGTTCTTGCGCAGATCGGTGGCGGTGAACCCCGGGCATACCAGCAGGACGTTGACCCCGGAGCCCTTGAGCTCGGCACGCAGGGTCTCGAACAGGCCGTGCAGGGCGTGTTTGCTGGCGTTGTAGGCGCTGCGGTAGAGCAGCGGGGCGAAGCCGGACAGCGAGCTGAGCACCACCACCTGGCCGCGCCGCGCGATCAGGCTGGGCAGGGCGGCCTTGGTGCAGTGCAGCGCGCCGAAGTAGTTGACCGCCATGATGCGCTGGAACACCTGCAGGTCGGTCTCGATGAAGGTGCTGCGATGGGTGATGCCGGCATTGTTGACCAGCAGGTCGATGCCGCCGAAACGCTCGATCGCCAGCTCCACCGCCTGCTGCACCGCCGCGGCGTCGGCCACGTCGCAGACCAGGCCGAGCACCTCGCAGTTGTGGTGATCGCGCAGGTGCTGCTCCAGGCTGTCCAGCGCCGCCTGTTGCAGGTCGAGAATCACCAGCCGCGCGCCGGCCTGGGCGAAACGCATGGCCAAGGCACGGCCGATGCCGGCGCAACCGCCGCTGATCAGCACCACCTTGCGCTCGAAGACCTTGTTGGCAAACACCTTGCGGTACATGGGTCTCCCCCACTGCGACACGTCCGTGCAGCCTGCCCGTGCGAGGCCGGTTTGGCAATGGCCGCAACCCTCCCGCGGGGCTGGACAAAGCCCCCCGCCCTCGCCATGCTCGGGACAAAGCACACAACAAGACGGCTCCAGCCGCGCGGTACCCGATGCGCAAGACCATTCTCCCTGCCCTGCTGGCGTGGCTGTGCTGCGCCACCGCCCTGGCGCAACAGGCGCCGGCCCCGATCGTCAACGTCGGCTACTACGAATTCCCGCCCTATTCCTGGACCGGCGACGACGGCGTGCCACGCGGCTCGATTCTCGCGCTCACCGAACGCCTGCTGCGCCACGCCGGCTACCGCGGCCGCTACCGCTCGCTGCCCAATGCCCGCCTCTACGCCGAACTGCGCGAAGGCAGCGTGCAACTCTGGCCCGGAGCCGGCGGCAAGGCCGAACTGGCCGGCTACACCTACGAGGCCCGCCATGTCATGGGCGACTTCAGCCTGGCCCTGTACACCCGCCCCGGACTGCCGGCGCCGCGGCTACCGGACGACCTGCGCGGCAAGGGCCTGATCCTGATCAGCGGCTACAGCTACTGGCCGGCGGTCAACGAGATGCTCGCCGACCCCGCCCTGCAGCTGACCCTGCACCGCACCAGCAATCATCTGTCCGCCCTGGAGATGCTGCTGCGCCAGCGCGGCGACTACCTGCTCGACTACCACGGCCCGGTCGAGCAGGCGCGCCAGACCCTGGGCCTGGCGCCGCTGCCGCATACCACGCTGCAGAGCCTGCAGCTGCGTCTGATTGCCTCGCGCAACGCCGCCGGCAGCGCCGAACTGCTGGAAGCGCTGGACCGCGCCTACGAGGAACTGCAGGCGGCCGGCGAAGACCTCGAGCTGGATTAGGTCCCGCGCGGCTTGGCCCGCGCGGTAGGCTCGGCCACCAGCGGGTCGTCCGGCCAGTAGTGCTTGGGGTAGCGGCCCTTGAGATCCTTCTTCACCTCGGCATAGGTGTTGGCCCAGAAGCTGGCCAGGTCCTGGGTCACCTGCACCGGGCGGCGCGCCGGCGACAGCAGGTGCAGCAGCACGCTCTGCCGGCCGCCGGCGATGCGCGGGGTGGCGGCCAGGCCGAACAGCTCCTGCAGGCGCACCGCCAGCACCGGCGGCGACTCGGCATAGTCGATGGCGATGCGCGAGCCGGAGGGCACCTGCAAGTGGCGCGGGGCCAGCTCGTCCAGGCGCTGCGGCAGCGGCCAGGGCAGCAGGCCGGCGAGGATGCCCGGCAGGTCCAGGTTGGCGAAGTGACTGAGGCGGCTGACCTTGCTCAGGAATGGCAGCAGCCAATCCTCCAGGGTCGCCAGCAGGGCGGCATCGCTCAGGTCCGGCCATTCGCTGGCGCCCTGCTGCTCCAGGTCGAGACGGCGCAGCAGCGCCACCCGCGCCTGCCATTGGCGCAGCTCCGGGGTCCAGGGCAGCAGCTCCAGGCCCTTGCGCCGCACCAGGCCGAGCAGCGCGCGCGCGCGGGCGTCTTCGTCCAGGCCGCTGAGCGCCTCGCGACTGAGCACCAGCTCGCCGACCCGGCGCTGCCGTTCGGCGCGCAGCACGCCCTCGCGCTCGTCCCACTCCAGCTCCTCGCGCTGGCTCACCTGCTCGGCCAGCACCGAGTCGAACAGCGCCGGGTCGAGGTCGGCGGCCAGGTAGATGCGCTCCTCGCGCTGGCCCTGGCGGCTGCCGAGGTCGGCGATCACCAGCCACTCATGCTTCATCAGCGCGTCCGCCTCGCCGAACTGCGCGGCGCGGCCGTTGGCCAGGCGGTAGTCGCCACCGCCGGCCTTGCGCTGGCGGGCGACCCGGTCGGGATAGGCGAAGGCCAGCAGCGCGCCGAGCCAGCGCGGATGCTCGGGATCGGCCACCGCCTCATTCCGCGGGCCTTTCAGGTGGGCACGGAACTGCCGGGCCAGCTGCCGTGCGCGCTGCACTCCGCCTTTCGCGCCACGCTGGGCGCGATCCTCACCCGAGAGCAATGCCATGCGGCTGTGCAAGTCGGCACCAGCGCCGCGCAGGATGTCGCGCTCGGAGAGCAACGCGGCGAGGTCGGCGGCCAGCGCGCCGAGACCCAGGGCCTGGCCGCGCAGCAGCAGGTGGGCGATGCGCGGATGCGCCGGCAGCTCGGCCATCGCCTGGCCGTGGGGCGTCAGCGCGCCGCGCGCGTCGAGGGCACCGAGGCGCGCCAGCAGGTCGCGGCCCTGGGCGAAGGCGGCGCCCGGCGGCGCATCGAGCCAGGCCAGCTCGCCCGGCTGCACGCCCCACCGGGCCAGCTGCAGGGCCAGGCCGGCGAGGTCGGCCTGGAGGATTTCCGCGGCGCCATGGGCGGCCAGCTGCTCGTGCTGGCCCTGCGACCACAGCCGGTAGCACACGCCCGGCTCCAGGCGCCCGGCGCGGCCGGCGCGCTGGGTGGCCGAGGCGCGGGAGATGCGCTGGGTATCCAGGCGGGTCATGCCGCTGGCCGGGTCGAAACGCGGCACCCGCGCCAGGCCGGCGTCCACCACCACGCGCACGCCGTCGATGGTCAGGCTGGTCTCGGCGATATTGGTGGCCAGCACCACCTTGCGCGTGCCGGCCGGCGCCGGCTCGATGGCGGCGCGCTGGGCGGAAAGCTCCAGCTCGCCATGCAGCGGGCAGAGCAGAATGTCCGCGCGGCCGCCGAGGCTTTCCTCGAGCTGCTCGTGCACCCGGCGGATCTCCGCCTGGCCGGGGAGGAACACCAGCAGGCTGCCCGGCTCGTCGGCCAGGGCCTGCAGCACGGTCTGCACGACCCGCGGTTCGATGCGCTCGCCCGGCTGCCAGGGCGCGCCCCAGCGCGTTTCCACCGGGTACATGCGGCCTTCGCTGGAGACCACCGGCGCGGCGCCGAGCAGGGCGGACAGACGCTCGCCCTCCAGGGTGGCGGACATCAGCAGCACCTTCAACGGCGGCTCCTCGCGCAGCAGCTCGCGGCCATTCAGCGTGAGGGCCAGGGCCAGGTCGGCATCCAGGCTGCGTTCGTGGAACTCGTCGAAGATCACCAGGCCGACGCCGTCCAGCGCCGGGTCGTCCTGCAGGCGGCGGGCGAGAATGCCCTCGGTGACCACCTCGATGCGGGTCCCGGGGCCGACCTTGGAGTCCAGACGAATGCGGTAGCCCACCGTCTCGCCGACCTTCTCGCCCAGCTCGCCGGCCAGGCGCTCGGCGGCGGCGCGGGCGGCCAGGCGGCGCGGTTCCAGCATCAGGATGCTCTGCCCGGCCAGCCAGGGCTCGTGCAGCAGGGCCAGGGGCACGCGGGTGGTCTTGCCGGCGCCGGGCGGCGCCTCCAGCACGGCCTCGTGGCGCTCGCTCAGGGCTTGGCGTAGGGCGGGCAGTACGTCGTCGATGGGCAGGCGATTCATGGCGTCTCCGATTGGCCGGCGATTATACGAACCACGAGCGCGCCGGCGCATCCAACTGCAATAGCGGCCTTGCTATAGTGCCGCCCTCGAGATTCTGGAGGTGCTCATGCGCACGTTTTCCCGCGTTATCGGCGGCGTACTCGCCCTGTCCCTGACCGCCCAGCTGACCGCTTGCGGCACCATTCTCTACCCCGACCGGCGCGGCCAGCTGGAGGGGCGGATCGACCCGGCCGTGGCGGCCATGGACGCCATCGGCATCCTGTTCTTCGTCATCCCCGGGCTGATCGCCTTCGCCATCGACTTCGCCACCGGCGCCATCTACCTGCCCGGCGGCTCCTACAGCGTCGCCCCCGAGGCCCTGCACGAGGCCGTGGGCGCCGACGGCCGGATCGACCCGAGCAGGCTCAAGGCCGTGCTGCAACGCGAGCTGGGCCGCGACCTGCCGCTGGACGATCCGCGCCTGATCCAGCACAGTGGCGGCATCGAGCAATTGGCCGCGTTCGGCCTGCGCCCGGAGGCCTGATGCAGCACCTCGCCACGCACCTGCAGCGCCTGCTGGCCTACCACGGCTGGGCCTATGCACGCCTGCTCGGCGAACTGGCGAGCCTGGACGATGCGCAGTACCGCGCGCCCTGCGGGCTGTTCTTCGGCAGCATCCACGCCACCCTCAACCACATGGCGGTGGCCGACCGCATCTGGCTGGCGCGGGTGCGCGACGAACCGCAGCCGTTCGCCCGCCTGGATGCCGAGGCGGTGGCCGCGCGCGCCGCGCTGGAGGACTACCTGGAGGCCGGCGTCGCCGCCTGGCGTGACCACCTGGAGGGGCTGGTCGACGTCGAGCTGCTGGCCCCGGTCGTCTACCGCAACATGGCCGGCGAGCCGCAACAGCGCTCGCGCCTGGAAATCGTCACCCACCTGGTCAACCACGGCACCCACCATCGCGGCCAGATCAGCGCCGCGCTGACCGCCCTGGGCCGCCCGGCACCGGTGCTGGACTACATCTACGCCCTGCCCGAACTGCCATGATGCTTCCGCAACACGCGCGCCTGATGCGTCTGGCCACCCGGGCGGCCCTCGCCACCGCCCTGCTGCTGGCCTTGGCCAAGGCGGTGGCCTGGTGGCTGAGCGGCTCGGTGAGCCTGCTCGCCGGCCTCACCGACTCGCTGCTGGATGGCGCCGCCTCGCTGCTCAACCTGATCGCCGTGCACTATGCCCTGCGTCCGGCCGACGAGGACCACCGCTACGGCCACGGCAAGGCCGAGGCCCTGGCCGGCCTGGCCCAGGCGCTGTTCGTCGGCGCCAGCGCGGTGCTGGTGGCGCTGCAGGCGGTCGAGCGCCTGCAGCACCCACAGCCGCTCGGCGCCCAGGCGCTGGGCATCTCGGTGATGCTGCTGTCGCTGGCCATGACGGTCGCCCTGCTGCTGTTCCAGCGTCATGTGGTGCGCGTCACCGGCTCCACCGCGGTGCGTGCCGATTCGCTGCACTACCGCTCCGACCTGCTGCTCAACGCCAGCATCCTGCTCGCCCTGGTGCTGGCCGGCCTCGGCTGGCAGCGCCTGGACCCGCTGTTCGGCCTGGGGATTGCCGCCTACATCCTGTGGAGCGCCATCGGCATCGTGCGCGAGGCGGTGGCGGTGCTGATGGACCAGGAGCTGGCCCCGGAGCTGAGCGAGCGCATGCACCTGCTGGCCTGCGACGTGCCTGGCGTGCTCGGCGCCCATGACCTGCGCACACGCATCTCCGGCACCCACTGGTTCGTCCAGCTGCATGTGGAGCTGCCGAGCGAGCTCAGCCTGCGCCAGGCCCATGAGCTGTGCGTGCAGGTCGAGCAGGCCATCCGCGCCGAGTTCCCCCGCGCCGAAGTGCTGGTGCATGCCGACCCGATTGATGTACTAGAGCGCTGACCATCCCTGCGCCGAGCAGCGGGGGCAGACCCGGGCAGGGCAAGCGACTAGAGCAATTACTCTAAAATCCACTAGACTCGCAGCACCATAACAAGACGAGGTGCTGCCATGACGCTTTCCCCCTCCGCCATCGCCCTGCTCGGCCTGGTCGCCTGGCCGCTGCTGCTGATCTTCGTGATGCTCAACCAGCGCGGCCTGCTGGTGCTCAGCGGGCGCATGCGGGTCAACGCCTTCGCCCCGGATGGCAGCAACACCCCCGGCGCCTTCGCCCAGCGCCTGGTGCGCGCCCACGCCAACTGCCTGGAGAACCTGCCGCTGCAGGCGGCCGTGCTGCTCTATGCCATGCATGCCGGGCAGACCGCGCTGACCGACCCGCTGGCCGGCCTGCTGCTGGGTGCGCGCCTGTTCCAGTCCAGCATGCACCTGATCGGCACCCGCCCGCTGCTGGTCTGGCTGCGCTTCGCCGGCCTGCTCGTGCAGCTGCTGATCCTGGCCTGGTGGCTGCTGCAACTGTCCGGCCTGGCCTGAGCAGGCAATAAAAAGGGGGAGGTCTCGCGACCTCCCCCACGGGGACTTGTCCGGCACAGGCGATCGTGTCGCCGCTTTCCTCGCCCGCCTGGTTGAGCGGTGCGGACCCGGGGGCCTGCACGATCCGGTGGGACCGCCGGCGCCGCGGAGCCTGGTTGGGCGCCGCGGTTGGAATCATCGTCCGGGCCATGAAACTGGAGGAAAGCTTAACCAGTCGACACCGACACAGGATTGCGAAAATTGCCATGCAAACCGCCTATTGCGCAATAAATCACTACTGATAGAGTGATTGGAGCAATCCACAAGGAAAGAAGCGCCAACATGAACAAACTGGACCGCTACGACCTGCGCATCCTCGCCGAACTGCAGCGCGACGCGCGCATCTCCAACCAGGAGCTGGCCGAGCGCATCGGCCTGTCGCCCTCGCCCTGCTCGCGGCGGGTCAAGCAGCTGGAGGACGACGGCTACATCGTCCGCCAGGTCGCCCTGCTGGACCGCAAGAAGCTCGGCCTGAGCCTGACCGCCTTCGTCCTGATCGGCATGGACCGCCACACCCCGGAACGCTTCGAGCATTTCCAGGCGGTGATCCGCCAGTGCCCGGAGGTGCTGGAATGCAGCCTGGTGACCGGGATGGACGCCGACTACCAGCTCAAGGTGGTGGTGCCGGACATGGATCACTACCAGAAATTCCTCCTCGGCCAGCTGACCCGTATCGAGGGGGTGACCAGCGTGCGCTCCAGCTTCGTGCTCGACTCGGTGCTGGCCAGCACCGAGCTGCCGCTGGAGCACCTGCGCGGCTGATCGCCGCAGGGCCGACCGGCGCCTGCCGCAGCCCTGGCCGGGGCGCGTATAATCGCCGCCCCGTTATCCGTGAGCGCAGCCTGAGGTCCCGATGGAAACCGAACAGTTCGAAGCCCTGATGATGTACGTCCTGGTCGGCGGACTGATGGTGTTCATGGCCTTCATCATCTGGGACCTGGCGAAGAAGTCCAAGGCCGGGCGCCTCGGCACCGCCATCCTGTTCCTCGGCCTGGGCCTGTGCCTGTTCGCCTTCCTGGCCAAGCCGATCATCACCTACATCATCGAGGCGGCCCGCGGCATTCACGGCTGAGGCTGAGCCTCGCCTGGCCCTCGAATCCCCCACCCCGGCCCCCTCCCGGCGGGAGAGGGGGACCAATCCTGGAGCCCCGAGCTTAGCCCCTCTCCCCCTGGGAGAGGGGTTGGGGTGAGGGTCTTCCAGGCACCTCGGCCATCCACCCCACGTCAGCTATAAGCACGGCTCCAGCTCCCGCCACTGCCCCGGCGCCAGATCGCCCAGGCTCCAGGGGCCGATGCGCACCCGCACCAGGCGCAGGGTCGGCAGGCCCACGGCGGCGGTCATGCGCCGCACCTGGCGGTTGCGTCCCTCGCGGATCACCAGCTCCAGCCAGGCGGTCGGCACGCTCTTGCGAAAGCGCACCGGCGGATTGCGCTCCCACAGCTGCGGCTCCTCCAGGCGTCGCGCCTCGGCCGGCAGGGTCGGGCCGTCGTTGAGCTGCACGCCATTGCGCAGCTGCGCCAGCTGCTCCTCGCTCGGCTCGCCCTCCACCTGTACCCAGTAGGTCTTGGCCAGCTTGTGTCTGGGGTCGGCGATCTGCGCCTGCAGGCGGCCGTCGTTGGTCAGCAGCAGCAGGCCCTCGCTGTCGCGGTCCAGGCGCCCGGCCGGGTAGACGCCGGGCACGCCGACGAAGTCCTTGAGGGTGGCGCGACCCTGCTCGTCCTGGAACTGGGTGAGCACGTCGAACGGCTTGTTCAGCATGATCAGCCGCGGCTCGGCCGGCGGCACCTTGGCCACCCGGCGCGGGGCGGGACGACGGGGCTGGGAGGGACGGGGTGGGCGCGCCATGCGGGCTCCGCGGCAGAGGGAAAGCGCGCAGTTTAACCGAGCATCATCAAGCGCGTTGATGATGTGCCGCAGCGCCGCACATCCGGCTAAGCTGCTGCCATCGCATCGACCGCAGAGGACGCCGCACATGAGCACCGAACTCGCCACCTTCACCGGCTGGGCCGCCACCGCACCGGGCGCCCCGCTCCAACCCCACAGCTACGATCCCGGCCCGCTGGGCGCCGAGGAGGTCGAGGTGGCGGTGGAGTACTGCGGCATCTGCCACTCCGACCAGTCGATGATCGACAACGAGTGGGGCAACGCCCGCTATCCCTTCATCCCCGGCCACGAGGTGGTCGGCACCATCGTCCGCGCCGGCGACCAGGTGCGCGGCCTCAAGCTCGGCCAGCGCGTCGGCATCGGCTGGTACAAGGGCAGCTGCATGCACTGCGGCTCGTGCATGGAAGGCTCGCACAACCTCTGCCGCACGGTGAAACCGACCATAGTCGGCAGCCACGGCGGCTTCGCCGATCGCCTGCGCGCCCACTGGGCCTGGGCCGTGCCGCTGCCGGCGGGGCTCGACCCGGCGCTGGTCGGCCCGCTGTTCTGCGCCGGCTCCACGGTGTTCAGCCCGCTGTTGGAGTTCGACATCAAGCCCACCGACCGGGTCGGCGTGGTTGGCATCGGCGGCCTCGGCCACCTGGCCCTGCGCTTCCTCAACGCCTGGGGCTGCGAGGTCACCGCCTTCACCTCCTCGCTGAGCAAGCAGGAGGAAGCCATGCGCCTGGGCGCGCACAAGGTGGTGGCGTCCACCGACGGCAAGGCGCTCAAGGCCATCGCCGGCACCCTCGACTTCCTGCTGGTCACCGCCAGCGCCGACCTGGACTGGAACGCCATGCTCGCCACCCTGCGCGGCAAGGGCCGCCTGCACTTCGTCGGCATAGTGCCGAGCGCCATCCCGACCCACGTGTTCAGCCTGATTCCGCAGCAGAAGAGCCTGTCCGGCTCGCCGGTAGGCTCGCCGGCGAGCATGGCGACCATGCTGGAGTTCTGCGCCCGCCACCAGATCCTGCCGCAGGTGGAGCACTTCCCGATGAGCCAGGTGAACGCCGCGCTGGACCACCTGCGCGCCGGCAAGGCGCGCTACCGGGTGGTGCTGGACGCCAGCCGATGAGCGAACTGCTGCACTGGCGCCGCGCCCCGGCCTGGCACCTGGGCGCGGTCGACGGCACCGACCGGCCGCGCCTGCTGCAGGTGTGGGAGGCGGCGGTGCGCGCCACCCACCACTTCCTCGCCGAGGAGGACATCCAGTTCTACCGGCGCATGCTCGCCGAGCAGTACTTCGACCTGGTGCGCCTGACCTGCCTGCGTGACGAGCATGGCCGGCTGCTGGGCTTCTGCGGCACCGCCGAGGACCGCCTGGAGATGCTCTTCGTCGACCCGGCGCAGCACGGCCGCGGCCTGGGCAAGGCGCTGCTGCGCCACGCCATCGCGCAGGACGGCGTGCGCCTGGTCGACGTCAACGAACAGAACCCCGGGGCCCTGGCCTTCTACCTGGCGCAGGGCTTCGAGCGGATCGGCCGCTCGCCGCTGGACGGCGCCGACCGGCCCTTTCCTCTGCTACATCTGCGTTTGCGTGAGAGCTTCTGAAAGGCGGGTTGCACCCGCCCTACGACTACCCACCTAAGCCCTGAGTCGTTTGAAAAGGTTTCAGGCACCGCGGTGTCCAGTTCCCGTCAGGAGGCCGAGTGGAGGTGGTGCGCAGGGGGACGCGAGGCACGAAGGGACAGGGACGTCCCTTCGTGGCGTGCCCCCGGAGCGGCACCGGAACGAGGGGACCCGAAGCGAAGCGTAGGGCAGGATGCCGGGTGCGCTTTCTCTCTGGTTACTCTCTCTTTGCGCAAACAAAGAGAGAGTGACTCGCCGGGAGGCGAAACCCGGAGTGAAGGATCACTCAATAAGCAGCTCGGCGAGCACTTCGCAGACCTACGTACAGCATCTCTCAGCGGAACGGCGGCTCGTCGAAGCTGCGCAGCTTGCGCGAATGCAGCGAGTCGAGCTGGCAGCGCATCAGGTCGAGCGCGGCGATGCCGATCGCCAGGTGCTGGCTGACCGCGCGCTGGTAGAAGCCGGTGGCCGAGCCGGGCAGCTTGATCTCGCTGTGCAGCGGCTTGTCCGACACGCACAGCAGGGTGCCGTAGGGCACCCGCAGGCGATAGCCCTGGGCGGCGATGGTGCCGCTCTCCATGTCCACCGCCACCGCGCGCGACAGGTTGATCAGCGGCCGCTCGTGCGCCCAGTGCAGCTCCCAGTTGCGGTCGTCGTAGGTCAGCACGGTGCCGGTGCGCAGGCGTTTCTTCAGCGCCTCGCCCTTTTCTCCGGTGACCAGCGCGGCCGCCTCCTGCAGCGCCTGCTGCACCTCGGCCAGGGCCGGAATGGGAATGTGCGGCGGCAGCACCCGGTCGAGAATGCCGTCGCGGCGCATGTAGGCGTGGGCCAGCACGTAGTCGCCGATGGTCTGCGACTGCCGCAGGCCGCCGCAGTGGCCGATCATCAGCCAGCAGTGCGGGCGCAGCACGGCCAGGTGGTCGGTGATGTTCTTGGCGTTGGACGGTCCGACGCCGATGTTGACCAGGGTGATGCCGTGGCCGTCGGCGGCGATCAGGTGGTAGGCCGGCATCTGGTAGCGGTGCCAGACCACCGCGTCGGCCACCGCCTGGGCGTCCTCCTCGGAAGTGCCGCGCTCGATGATCACGTTGCCCGGCAGCACCATACGCACGAAGCGCGGGTCCTCGCGCAGCTGCTCCAGGCCGTGGCGGATGAACTGGTCGACGTAGCGGTGGTAGTTGGTCAGCAGGATCCACGGCTGCACATGGCGCCAGTCGCTGCCGCTGTAGTGCTGGATGCGCTTGAGCGAGAAGTCGGTGCGCGCCGCGTCGAACAGCGCCAGCGGCAGGTCGCTGCTGTCGCCCCAGCCATACAGGCCGTCGGCCACCGAGTCGGTGGCAGCGGACAGGTCGGTGCTGGGGAACACCCGCGCCAGTTCGGCGGCGCTCACCCCGGAGCCGGACAGCTCGTCGCCCTGCTCGACCACGTAAGGGTAGGGAATGTTCTGCAGGCTGAGGCCGACCTCGACCGTGACCGAGAAGTCCTCCATCAGCGGCCGAAGCTGGTCCAGCAGGTAGCCGCGAAAGGCCTGCGGCTGGGTCACCGTGGCGCGATAGGTGCCCGGCACCTGGACCTTGGCATAGGCCCGCACGCTGCTCGGCACCTCGCCCTGGCAGTGATAGGTCAGGCGCAGCTCGGGGTAGCGGAACAGGGCGCGCTCGCTCTCGTCCGGCAGGACGCGCTCCTTGAGGTAGCGGCGCAACGCCTGGCTGAGGGCATCGGTGGCCTGGCGGTGCAGGGCGGCGAGACGCTCGACGGCCTCCTCGGCGGTGGCGGCGACGACGAAATCGGGGTGCGGCATGGCGGTCACGGGGCAGCTTCCTGGCTGTAGCGATGCCCCTATCTTGCGCCTATCCGCCTCGCCGTCGCCAGTCGCGCAGGCGCAGTGGCCGGCGCCGATCTAGGCTTGCAGCATCGCCACAAGGAGAGTCGCCGTGCGCCTGTTGCCCCTGCTCCTGCTGTTGCTCGCCACGCCGCTGCCGGCCGGCGAACTGGATGGCCACTACCGCGGCACCCTGGACCAGCGGGTCAGCGAGCTGATCCTGCGCAGCCAGGGCCAACAGGTCGAGGGCGAATACCTGGAAGGCTCGCGGCGCTTTCGCCTCACCGGCCGCGTCGACGGCCAGGCGCTGCAGGGGCAGATCAGCGACCCCGAGTCCGGCCAGGTGCTGGCCAACCTCAACGCCAACTACGCCAACGGCATGCTCAATGCGGCCTTCGCCGCGCGCGACCCGGCCAGCGGCGAGGCGATCCTGCGCGAGGCGCTGTTCGAGCGCCTCGCGCCGCCGCCCGACCCGGACCACGACCCGACGCTGATCGGCACCTGGGTCCACGAGCGGCTGGACGACGGCGATGGCGCCGCGCCACGCACCGTCACCACCCTGCGCATCCGCGCCGACGGCAGCATCGCGCAGTGGACCTGCCTCGTCGCTGGCGGCAGCGAGTGGAGCTACGACCGCCCCGGCGAGCTGCAGTACAGCGGAGGCTGGCGCAGCGAGCGGGGCCTGCTGCTGGTCAGGCTCAAGGGCGCGGAGGACTTCCAGCCGGCGGCACACTATCGCTTCGACCCGCCCTACCTGGTGACCCGGAGCAACACCGGCGAAATGCGCTGGCAGCGGCGCTGAGGCGGCTCGTCCGCCCGAATTGACCACCGCCGTGCCGCGCCCTAGACTGCGCGGCCCGCCCCTGTCGCCCGCCCAAGCCCGATGCTGCCGCTCGCCCACCTGCCCTGCTCCGCCAAGCCCGACCCGCGGCTGCTGGCGCGCACCTGGCCGCGTGACGCCCTGCAACGCCGCCGGCGCAGCGTGCTGTTCGCCTTCACCTTCTCTCCCCCCGCCGCCTGAACGCGCCTCTGCCCCGCGCAGAGTCCCGACCCCGTCTCGCCCGCGCACTCGCGGGCAGCCGTCTTTCATGCTTGCAAGACCCGCCAGGTGCTGGCGGGTGGGAGTATTCGATGCGTTCTTCCTGGCTTCTCGCCGCTCTGATCTTCGCCGTGTCCGTGGTCGGCCTGAGCATGGGCACCAGCCTGCCGCTGGTGGCCCTGCGCCTGCACGCGAGCGGTTCCGGCAGCCTGCTGATCGGCCTGTTCTCGGCGCTGCCGGCGGCCGGCATGATCCTCGCCGCCCTGCTGGTCGGCCGCCTGAGCCGGCGCTACAGCGGGCGCAGGCTGTACCTGGCCTGCTTCGCCCTGTGCCTGCTGGGCACCGCCGCGCTGCTGCCGACCGAACCGCCGCTGGCGCTGCTGGCCGGCGCGCGCCTGCTGCTGGGCCTGGGCATGGGCGTGCTGGTGATACTCGGCGAATCCTGGGTCAACGAACTGTGCGACGAACGCCGACGCGGCCAGATCGTCGCGCTCTACGCCGCCTGCTTCACCGGCTGCCAGCTGGGCGGCCCGGCGATGATCGGCCTGTTCGGTGCGCAGAGCGCCTGGCCGACGCTGCTGGTGGTGCTGGCCAACCTGCTGGCCCTGGCGCTGGTCTGGCACAGCCTGCCGGCCGCCTGGTCGGAGCCGACCGAGGCGGGGCCGCGGCGCTTCTCCCTGCTCGGCTTCGTCCGCGTGGCCCCGGCGCTGTGCCTGGGCGTGCTGTTCTTCGCCTTCTTCGATGCGGTGGTGCTGTCGCTGTTCCCGGTGTACGCCAGCGGCCATGGCTGGGCGGTGGGCGTGGCGGCGCTGATGGCCAGCGTGATCCTGGCCGGCGACATGCTGTTCCAGGTGCCGCTGGGCTGGCTGTCCGACCGCCTCGACCGGCGCGCCCTGCACCTGGGCTGCGGGGTGCTGACGCTAGCCCTGGGCCTGGCCCTGCCCTGGCTGATCGTCCAGCGCGAGCTGCTATGGCCGGCGCTGGTGCTGCTCGGCGCGGCAGCCGGCGGCATCTACACCCTGGCCCTGGTGCTGATCGGCCAGCACTTTCGCGGCCCCGACCTGGTCACCGCCAATGCCTGCGTCGGCCTGCTCTGGGGTGTCGGCAGCCTGCTCGGCCCGCTGCTCAGCGGTGCGCTGATGGACGTCGGCCCGCAGGGCCTGCCGCTGGCCCTGTGCCTGGCCGCCAGCCTGTTCGTGGGGGCGGCCCTGGGCGCCCTGCCGCTGGCGCGGCGGGCGCTGCCCCGGCTCAGGTGAGGTGCGGGGTGCTGCGCGCCAGCAGCGCCTCGGCGTCGACGCCGCGCGGCAGGGTGCCGTAGACCCGGCCACCCCCGCCCAGGCGGCTGGCGATAAAGGCGTCGGACACCGTGGCGTTGCCGGCCTCCATCAGCAGCTTGGCCTGCAGGGCCACGGCCACGTCTTCGGTGAGCTGGCGGGCGCGGTACTGGATGTCGGCGGTGTCGCGGAAGTCCGCCTGCAGCTTGCCGATGTGCGCCTTCAGGCGCGCGTCGCCATGGCCGTCGCCCAGCTCGGCGAACAGCGCGTCGAGCACACCGGCCTCCTTGGACAGGGCACGCAGCACGTCCAGGCACTGCACGTTGCCCGAGCCTTCCCAGATCGAGTTGACCGGCGCCTCGCGGTACAGACGCGGGAGGATGGTCTCCTCCACGTAGCCTGCGCCGCCCATGCACTCCTGGGCCTCGTTGATCATCGCGGGCGCGCGCTTGCAGATCCAGTACTTGCCGATGGCGGTGACCAGGCGGGCGAACTTGTCCTCCTGATCAATGTGCGGGTTGTCCAGCGCCTTGCCCATGCGCATGGTCAGGGCCAGCGCCGCCTCGCTCTCCAGGGCCAGGTCGGCCAGCACGTTCTGCATCAGCGGCTGCTCGGCCAGCACGCGTCCGCCGACCTTGCGGTGCGCGCAGTGGTGCGCGGCCTGGGTCAGGGCCTGACGCATCAGGCTGCTGGAGCCGATCATGCAGTCGAAGCGGGTCAGCGCGACCATCTCGATGATGGTCGGCACGCCGCGGCCTTCTTCGCCGACCATCCAGGCCAGGGCTCCACGGAACTCCACCTCGCTGGAGGCGTTGGCCCAGTTGCCCAGCTTGTTCTTCAGGCGCTGGATGTAGAACTGGTTGCGCGTGCCATCCGGACGGTGGCGCGGCAGCAGGAAGCAGGACAGGCCCTTGTCGGTGTAGGCCAGGGTGAGGAAGGCGTCGCACATCGGCGCCGAGCAGAACCACTTGTGGCCGACCAGCTCGTAGGCCTGGCCCGGGCCGGGGATACCGACCGCATGGGCCCTGGTGGTGTTGGCACGCACATCGGTGCCGCCCTGCTTCTCGGTCATGGCCATGCCGATGGTGACCCCGGCCTTGTGTTCGATGCCGACGTTGCGTGGGTCGTACTGGGTGGCGAGGATCTTCGGCAGCCAGATCTCGGCCAGGTTCGGCTGCAGCTTGAGCGCCGGCACGGCGGCGTAGGTCATGGTCAGTGGGCAGGCGTTGCCGGCCTCCGGCTGGTTGTGCAGGTAGTTCAGCGCGGCGCGGGCCACCTGGGCGCCCTCGCGCGGGTCACGCCAGGGCAGCGAGGGGATGCCGTGTTCGATGGCCGTGCGCATCAGCTCGTGGTAGGCCGGATGGAACTCCACCAGGTCGACGCGGTTGCCGTAGCGGTCATGGCTCTTGAACACCGGCTTGTTCTCGTTGGCCAGGAAGCCGGCCTGCATCAGCGGGCCGCCGGCCAGGGCGCCGTAGGCATCCAGCCGCTCCTCGGCCCAGCCGCCGCCGAAACGCCGGGTCCACTCCTGCAGCGGCAGGTCGAGGCGGTACAGGTTGGCGCCATCGAGGCTCGGCACCTGGTTGAACACTTCGTGGGTTTCCGCGTACTGCTGCAGGGACATGTCAGGACTCCGGGGCGCCGACGGCGCGCAGGCAGAAGGTGATCAGGGTTTGACTGACGCCGGCCAGGTCCGCCGCCGGCTGGCCGGCGTCGCGGGCCGCGCGGGCCGCCGGCGAGAGCGGGCCGACCAGGGCCTCGGCGATGGCGCCGACCAGGCAGGCGGCCACCAGGTTGACCTGCTCGACGCGGAATTCGCCGGCGCGCACGCCCTCCTCCAGCAGCTCGACGAACAGCTCGGCGTAGGCCTCGCGGAACAGCAGGCGCTGCTCGTCCACTTCCGGGTCGACCGGCTCGGCGATCAGGGCGAAGGCCAGGCGCCGGCTGTGCCAGGCCCGTGCGGCGAACTGCTCGAGGCCAGCGGCCAGGCGCCGGGCAGGGCGGCCGGGCGCGCGCAGAATCGCGGCCAGGGCATCCACCTCGATGCGGCAGGCATTGCTGAAGACTTCCGCGGCCAGCTCACCCTTGCCGCTGAAATGGCGGTACAGGCTGCCGGTGGCGATGCCGACATCCTCGGCCAGGGCCTGCATGGTCAGGCTGGCGAAGCCGCCCTCGGCGACCCGCGCATGGGCGCAGGCGAGGATGCGTTCGCGCAGTTCCTGGGCGCGATCGAGGCGTTCGGGGGTGGTGCGATAGGCCATGAGCTGAATCCCTGTTCATGAGTTCAGCCCAGTGAATCACGATTCACTTCTTCAGTGAAGCGGACGATCCGGCCAAATCGCGGCCGAATCATTGCCTTTCGGCAGACCGGCGCGTCAGTGGCTGGCCGGCTGGCACAGCACCCAGTCGTGCAGCAGGGTCTGCAGCTCGAGGAACTTCACCGGCTTGGCCAGGTAGTCGCTCATGCCGGCGGCCAGGCAGCGCTCGCGGTCGCCGCTGTGGCTGTGGGCGGTGATGGCCAGCACCGGCAGATCGGCGCAGCCGGGCAGGTGGCGCAGCGCGCGGCAGGTGGCGAAGCCGTCCATTACCGGCATCTGGCAGTCCAGCAGCACCGCGTCGATCGGCTCGCCACGCAGCATCTCCAGGGCCTCGGCACCGTTGTCGGCGGTACGCACCCGGTAGCCGAGCTTGAGCAGCATGCCGCGGGTGACCAGCTGGTTGATCGCGTTGTCCTCGACGATCAGCACGGTGCACTGTTCCGGCCGGCGCTGCGGCACCCCACCGATGCGCCGCGGGCTGAGCGGCGTGGCCTGGCGCTGGGCCGGCAGGCTGAGCTGCAGGGTGACGGCGAAGGCGCTGCCCTGCCCTGGCTGCGACTGGTGCTGCAGGCTGCCGCCGAGCAGCTCGACCAGCTGCCGGCAGATCGCCAGGCCGATGCCCAGGCCGCCGTACTGGCGGGTCATGGAGCCGTCCAGCTGGCGGAAGCGCTGGTACAGCTTGCCGCCCTCGGGGGTGACGAAGCCGATGCCGCTGTCCAGCACCTCGATGCGCAGCGGCATGCTGCCGGCCAGCGGCCCGGCGGCGGCCACGCGCAGCACCACGCGACCCTGGTGGGTGAACTTGATGGCGTTGTCGAGCAGGTAGCCCAGCGCCTGCGCCAGTTTGGCGGCGTCGCCCTCGAGGGTGTCGGGCAGGCTGTCCTCCAGCTCGACGACGAACTCCAGGCCCTTGTCGGTGGCGCGCGGGCAGTACTGCGCGCGCAGGCCGTCGACCAGGCCGCGCAGGCTGAACGGCTCGCGCCGCGGGTACAGCTTGCCGGCCTGCAGCTCGGTGAGGGCGAGGATGTCGTTGACCATGCGCATCATGTCGCGCGCCGAGGCGGCGGCGGTCTTCTGGTACTGCTCCAGCTCGACGTCCATCTTCACCGTCTGCATCAGCTCCAGGGAGCCGATCACCCCGTTCATCGGCGTGCGCAGCTCGTGGGTGACGGTGGCGAGGAACTCGTCCTTGAGCCGGTTGCTGTCGGCCAGCTCGCGGTTCAGCGCCTCCAGCTCGCGACCGGCCTGCTGCAGGATGCGCGTGCGCTCTTCCTTCATCGCGTTGATGCGGTCGGCCAGGGCCAGCGACAGCAGGCCGACCTCCAGCGCCGAACCGAACTGGCTGGCGTACATGGTGAAGAAGCTATAGGGCAGGTAGCCCAGGACCATCAGGGTGTTGATCACCCCGCCGACCAGGAAGGCGGTCCAGGCGAAGATGAAGTAGCGCGCCACGCGCATGCCGCGCAGCCAGGCCAGCACGCCGGCGCTGAAGATCACCACGGTGAAGGCCAGCGCCAGGGAAGTAGCCAGGCGCAGGGCGGTGGCGTAGCTGCTGGTCAGGGCCAGCAGCATCACCAGCGCGCCGAGCGCCATCAGCACGAGCAGGGCGCGGTCGACCCAGGGGCTGTGCTCGCCGGTGTGCAGGAAGCTGCGCGCGAACTGGCAGCCGAACAGCGCCGCCGAACCGATCAGGAAGGGCGTGGAGGCATTGGCCCACCAGGGGTCGTCGGGCCAGAAGTACTGGATGCCGGCGCCGTTGACCGACACCTGGTACAGGCCGAAGGAGGCGATGTAGAGGATGTAGTAGAGGTAGCTGGTGTCGCGGACGCTTAGGTAGATGAACAGGTTGTAGATCAGCATCACCAACAGCACGCCGTAGATGATGCCGAGCACGTAGATGCGCGTCGGCTGCGCCTCGATGAAGGCCTCCGGCGCCCACAGCCCCAGTGGCATCTGCATCGAGCCCTGGCTCTGCGCGCGCAGGTAGATGCGCTGGCTCTGCCCCGGCGGCAGTTCCAGGTTGAACAGGTAGTTGTTCTGCTTGATCTGCCGGCTGGAGAAGGGCAAGGCGTCGCCGGTACGGCCGGCCAGGCGGTAGCCGCCGGCGCCATCCGGCAGGTACAGCTCCAGGTGGTCGAGTGGCGGATAGGCCAGCTCCAGCAGCCAGTGCTTGTGCTCGTCGAGCTGCCGGGGCTTGTACAGCAAGTCGACCCGCAGCCAGAACACCGAGCGCGAGTAGCCGGCGTTGAGCACCGGCTTGCCGTTGGTACGGAAGCTGCCGTCCAGCGCCGCCGAGCTGACCTGGTCGATGGTCGCATCACCGCGCACGTCCTCGAACACCTGCATGTGCGGGCCGAGCGGCAGGTAGCCGGCATGCTCGTCGAATTCGACGGCGCGGGCCAGCCAGGAAAGACTGAACAGAACAACAAAGACTAGGAAACGCATGCAGGCCCGCCCGAATTCGTGCGCAGCCGTCCGGGAGCCCTCATCTCCCACGGGGACGGCGCACAGAATCCTTCTGTATTTGGTATGCCGGCACTCTATCACAGGGGCTTGCGGAAAAATCCGGCCGCCCGGACAAGTTGTCGCGCCCCGGCAATTGGGTGGTCCGGCCGCCAGGTGGTAAGCTCGCCGGCCATGAACAGACACAATTCCCGCCCCGTCGTCCTCTGCCTGTCCGGTCATGATCCCTCCGGGGGTGCCGGCCTGCAGGCGGACATCGAAGCCCTGCTCGCCCAGGGCTGCCACGCCGCCCCGGCGGTCACCGCGCTGACCGTGCAGGACACGGTCAACGTCAGCGACTTCCGCGTACTCGACCGCGACTGGGTGCTGGCCCAGGCCCGCGCCATCATCGCCGATCTGCCGGTAGCCGCCGTCAAGCTGGGCATGCTCGGCTCGGTGCAGATGGTCGATACCGTGGTCGAGATCATGCAGGCGCTGCCCGGCGTACCGCTGGTCTGCGACCCGGTGCTGCGCGCCGGCGGCGGCGGCTCGCTGGGCAAGGACGACGTCGGCTATGCCATGCGCGAGCGCCTGCTGCCGATCGCTGCCGTGGCCACGCCCAACCTGCCGGAAGCGCGCATCCTCGCCGAGCTGCCCGAGGGCACGGCGGACGAATGCGCAGCGAAGCTCTCGGCCTACTGCCAGCACCTGCTGATCACCGGCGGCCACGGCGATGAGGCCGAGGTGCACAACCGCCTCTACGTGCGCGGCGGCGACTGCCACACCTTCACCTGCGCCCGCCTGCCAGGCAGCTACCACGGCTCCGGCTGCACCCTGGCCAGCACCCTGGCCGGCCGCCTGGCCCTGGGCGAGGAAGTGGTCAGCGCCGTGCGCAGCGCCCTCGACTACACCTGGCGCACCCTGCGCGACGCCGAACAGCCCGGCCACGGCCAGTTCGTGCCGCGCCGCCTGCCCCTGGACTTCTGCTCGTGAGTGGCCCGTTGCGCGGCCTCTACGCCATCACCGACAGCCAGCTGCTGGCCGATGGTCGCCTGCTGCCCTATGTGGAAGCGGCGCTCAAGGGCGGCGCGCGCCTGCTGCAGTATCGCGACAAGTCCGCCGACCAGGCCCGGCGCCTGCGCGAAGCCTCGCAACTGGCCGAACTCTGTGCGCGCCACGGCGCCGAGCTGATCATCAACGACGACGCCGAACTGGCCGCACGCCTGGGCGTCGGCCTGCACCTGGGCCAGGGCGACGGCTCGCTGGCCGCCGCCCGCGCCCTGCTCGGGCGCAAGGCGATCATCGGTGCCACCTGCCATGCCAGCCTGGCGCTGGCCGAGCAGGCTGCCGGCGAAGGCGCCAGCTATATCGCCTTCGGCCGCTTCTTCACTTCGCAGACCAAACCCGGCGCGCCGAGCGCCACGCCCGAACTGCTGGAGCAGGCGCGCGCGCGCTTCGCCCTGCCGATTACCGCCATCGGCGGCGTCGGCCTGGACAACGGCGCCGAGCTGATCAGCCGTGGCGCCGACCTGCTGGCAGTGGTCCATGCCCTGTTCTCCGCGCCCTCCGCCACCGAGGTGGAGGCCCGCGCCCGCGCCTTCGGCGCGCTGTTCACTGCTTCCTGATTCGAGCCCTTTAAGAGAGAGCCCCGTCATGTCCCGTTCCGAAGTCCTGTTCGACAACGCCCAGAAACACATCCCCGGTGGCGTCAACTCGCCGGTGCGCGCCTTCCGCAGCGTCGGTGGCACCCCGCTGTTCTTCAAGCACGCCGAAGGCGCCTATGTGATCGACGAGGACGACAAGCGCTACGTCGACTACGTCGGCTCCTGGGGCCCGATGATCCTCGGCCACGCCCACCCGCAGGTGCTCGACGCGGTGCGCAAGCAGCTGGAGCACGGCCTGTCCTACGGTGCGCCGACCGCGCTGGAAACCGAGATGGCCGAGCTGGTCTGCTCGCTGGTGCCGTCGATGGACATGGTGCGCATGGTCAGCTCCGGCACCGAGGCAACCATGAGCGCCATCCGCCTGGCCCGCGGCTACACCGGCCGCGACGCCATCATCAAGTTCGAGGGCTGCTACCACGGCCACTCCGATAGCCTGCTGGTCAAGGCCGGTTCCGGTCTGCTGACCCAGGGCGTGCCGAGCTCGGCCGGCGTGCCGGCGGACTTCGCCAAGCACACCCTGACCCTGCCCTACAACGACATCGCCGCCGTCGAGAAGACCCTCGCCGAAGTCGGCCAGAGCGTGGCCTGCATCATCGTCGAGCCGGTGGCCGGCAACATGAACTGCGTGCCACCGGCGCCGGGCTTCCTCGAAGGTCTGCGCGAGCAGTGCGACAAGCACGGCGTGGTGCTGATCTTCGACGAAGTGATGACCGGCTTCCGCGTCGCCCTCGGCGGCGCCCAGGCGCATTACGGCGTCACCCCGGACCTGTCGACCTTCGGCAAGATCGTCGGCGGCGGCATGCCGGTCGGCTGCTTCGGCGGCAAGCGCGCCATCATGGAATGCATCGCCCCGCTCGGCCCGGTCTACCAGGCCGGCACCCTGTCCGGTAACCCGCTGGCCATGGCCGCCGGCCTGACCACCCTCAAGCTGATCGGCCGCCCGGGCTTCCACGCCGAACTCGCCGACTACACCAGTCGCATGCTGGCCGGCCTGCAGGAGCGCGCCGATGCCGCTGGCATCCCCTTCGTCACCACCCAGGCCGGTGCCATGTTCGGCCTGTACTTCAGCGGCGCCGACGACATCGTCACCTTCGCCGACGTGATGGCCAGCGACGCGGCGCGCTTCAACCAGTTCTTCCACCTGATGCTGGAAGGCGGCGTATACCTGGCGCCGAGCGCCTTCGAAGCCGGCTTCACCTCCATCGCCCATGGCGAGAAGGAGCTGGAGATCACCCTGGCCGCCGCCGAGCGCGCCTTCGCCAGACTCAAGTGATGCAGTACAGCACCGCGCTGAGTGACGCCATCCTGGCGCTGTCCTGCCTGGCCAGCCTGCTCTGGCTGCGCCCGGCCTTCGCCGGTCAGCCGTTGCTGCGCGCGTTGCTGCTGGGCTTCGGCCTGACTGCCACGGCCGCCTTGTGCGGCGCGGTGCGCTATGGCCTGGACCCCAGCTGGATCGACAAGCACCGCTCCTTCACCCAGCTCAGCGCCGTGCTCGGCCTACCCCTGCTCGGCCTGGCCGCGCTGGCGCTGGCCCGGGGACTGGCCTGGGGCCGCTCGGTCTGGACGGTCTGGCTGCTGGTACTGGTCGGGCTGTTCATCGGGGCTCGTGTGCTGGGAATCGACCCGGGTTATCGCCTGGCCCTGAGCCTGGCCACCCTGCTGCTGATCCTCTACGCCGGCCTGAGCCAGTGGCCGCTGCGCGGACCGGGGCTGGTGGCGCTTGGCGTAGTCGCGCTGTTTCTGCTCGCCGGCCTGGCCGTCGGCACCGAGGGTTTTATCGGCCCGCTGCGCCGGGTCGACCTGTTCCACGCCCTACTGACCCTGGCCTACCCGCTGCTGGCCTGGCTGCTGCTGGCACTGCGGGCGCCGGCGCGCGAGGGAATCCCGGTAAAGACTTTGTAAGAGCGCCCCGGCTTATCACATAATGTGACGGCCGGCGCACTCAGCCGGCTGGGCATGAGGCCCGACCGTTTTGCGAGGCGTTCCGATTTCCATGATCCGCACCGGCCGCACCCTGCTCCTGGGCTGCCTGCTGTCCGTTTCGCCGCTGCTGGCCAGCGCCGGCGACAACTCCCTGTTGGTGCCTGCCACCGCGCGCTGCGCGCTGAACGCCCCGCCCGAGTACCTCGAGCAGGCCGTCGAGGCCTGCCGGCAACTGGCCCAGCAGGGCGATGCCCAGGCCCAGTACGAACTCGGCGAATTCTTCTACGACGGCCAGCGCGCGCCGCGCGACCTGCCCCAGGCCCTGCACTGGTTCGAACAGTCCTCGCTGCAGGGCAACGCCCAGGCCCAGCTGCGCCTGGGCACCATGTTCTTCAATGGCGAAGGAGTGCCGGCCAACAACGTGCAGGCCTACATAGTGCTGAAGATGGCGGCGGTGAACGGCTCGGACGAGGCGATGGACAGCGCCGATCAGGTCGCCGAGCAGATGGGCCGCGAGGAACTGCAGATCGCCAGCCAGGTGCTGGGGCAGATCTTCCGCAGCTACCTGCTGGAGCTGCAGCAGATCGACAGCGCCCCCGCCCCGAACGCACCGGGCTCGAGCCTCGGCAGCCCGCAGGCGCCGGCCTTCGCGCCTAATTGAGCCGAAAGCCCGATCAGGGGCTCGCGAGCCAGGGAAAAACCGGGCGCAACGACCAACGGGAGTAACAGCCGAAGGCTGGCCCGCAGGGTGAGTGAAGTGGCTGAGGAAGCGCAGTTTACGACTGGTAAATGAGCATTCGACCGGGCTGACGACCCAGGCCGCTTTCAACGCAGTTTTTCCGACGCGCAGCAGCTCGCAGTCTGGCTCTTACTTCTCGGGCATCGGCATGGGGAAGGGCATCACATTGCCGCTGCCCTTGGCCTCGCTGATCTTCGGCGTGCCCAGGCGTTCCACCTCGTCGATGCGCACTATCGCGTGCATCGGCACGAAGCTGCGCACCACGCCTTCGAACTGCGCCTTGAGCTTCTCCTCGCTGGGGTCGACCACCACCTGGGTGCGCTCGCCGAAGACAAACTCCTCCACTTCCAGGAAGCCCCACAGATCGCTCTGATAGATCTGCTTGGCGTACATCTCGTACACCTGGCCCTGATTCTGAAAGATCACCTTGTAGATGGGTTCGCGCTTGCTCATGGGAAGGAGAATAGAGGACTGCTGCAAAAGGGGGCGCGAATCTTACCAGTGCCCGGACGGGCAACGCTAGGAAGGTCGCGGCCGGCCCCCTATAATGCGCGGTCCTATTCGAACCACCCGACGCACGCGATGGCCAAGAAGCTTTATATCGAGACCCACGGTTGCCAGATGAACGAGTACGACAGCTCGCGCATGGTCGACCTGCTGGGCGAACACCAGGCCCTGGAAGTCACGGAAAATCCGGCGGAAGCCGACGTGATCCTTCTCAATACCTGCTCGATCCGCGAAAAAGCCCAGGAGAAGGTGTTCTCCCAGCTGGGCCGCTGGCGCGAGCTGAAGCAGGACAATCCCAACCTGGTGATCGGCGTCGGCGGCTGCGTGGCCAGCCAGGAAGGCGCCGCCATCCGCGACCGGGCACCCTACGTCGACGTGGTGTTCGGCCCGCAGACCCTGCATCGCCTGCCGGAGATGATCGACGCCGCGCGCACCACCAGGAAGGCGCAGGTCGACATCAGCTTCCCCGAGATCGAGAAGTTCGACCGCCTGCCCGAACCGCGCGTCGACGGCCCCAGCGCCTTCGTCTCGGTGATGGAGGGCTGCAGCAAGTACTGCACCTTCTGCGTGGTGCCCTACACCCGCGGCGAGGAAGTCAGCCGCCCGCTGGGCGACGTGCTGCTGGAAGTCAGCCAGCTGGCGGAAAAGGGCGTCAAGGAAGTCACCCTGCTCGGGCAGAACGTCAACGGCTACCGCGGCGAGTCCCCGGACGGCGGCATCGCCGACTTCGCCGAGCTGCTGCACCTGGTCGCCGCCATCGACGGCATCGAGCGCATCCGCTACACCACCAGCCACCCGCTGGAGTTCTCCGACGCCATCATCCAGGCCCATGCCGAGATCCCGCAGCTGGTGAAGTTCCTCCACCTGCCGGTGCAGTCCGGCTCGGACCGCGTGCTGGCGGCGATGAAGCGCAACCACACGGCGCTGGAATACAAGTCGCGCATCCGCAAGCTGCGTGCGGCGGTGCCGGACATCTGCATCAGCTCGGACTTTATCGTCGGCTTCCCAGGGGAAACGGAAAAAGACTTCGAGCAGACCATGAAGCTGATCGAGGACGTCGGCTTCGACTTCTCCTTCTCCTTCATCTACAGCTCGCGCCCGGGCACCCCGGCCGCGGACCTCGCCGACGACACCCCGGAAGAGGTGAAGAAGCAGCGGCTGCAGATCCTCCAGGCGCGTATCAACCAGCAGGGCTTCGAGATCAACCGACGAATGGTCGGCAGCCGCCAGCGCATCCTGGTCAGCGACTACTCGAAGAAGGACCCGGGCATGCTCCAGGGCCGCACCGAGAACAACCGCATCGTCAACTTCCGCTCGAGCAACCCGGCGCTGATCGGCCAGTTCGTCGACGTACACATCGACGACGCCCTGCCCCACTCGCTGCGCGGCACCCTTATCGACTAACGGCTAACCTGCAGGCGAGCGCCCGAACTTTCACCCTCGGGCGCCCGGGGTTATCCTTCGACCATCACTCCCGCCGTACAGCGGCAACCGGACCACCTTGAACGCACCCATAGAACCGCATCGCTTCACCCTCGAACCCTTCGAAGCACAGCGCTTCGCCAACCTCTGCGGGCAATTCGACGAGCACCTGCGCCTGATCGAACAGCGCCTGGCCATCGAGATCCGCAACCGCGGCAACCAGTTCGAACTGGTCGGCCAAGCCAAGCACACCCAGTCCGCCGAGAACCTGCTGCGCCGCCTGTACCGCGAGACCAAAAGCACCGAGCTGTCGCCGGAGCTGGTCCACCTGTACCTGCAGGAGTCCGGCCTGGAAGCGCTGGACAGCGGCAAGGCCGACGCCGGCGTGACCCTGCGCACCAAGAAAGGCGTGATCAAGCCGCGCGGCGCCAACCAGCAGCGCTACGTCAGAGCCATCCTCGACAACGACATCAACTTCGGCATCGGCCCGGCCGGCACCGGCAAGACCTACCTGGCAGTGGCCTGCGCGGTGGACGCCCTGGAGCGCGAGCAGGTGCGGCGCATCCTCCTGGTGCGCCCGGCGGTGGAGGCCGGCGAGAAGCTCGGCTTCCTCCCCGGCGACCTGGCGCAGAAGATCGACCCCTACCTGCGCCCGCTGTACGACGCGCTGTACGAGATGCTCGGCTTCGAGACCGTGGCCCGGCTGATCGAGAAGCAGGTGATCGAGATCGCCCCGCTGGCCTACATGCGCGGCCGCACCCTTAACAACAGCTTCATCATTCTCGACGAGAGTCAGAACACCACCCTCGAGCAGATGAAGATGTTCCTCACCCGCATCGGCTTCGGTTCCACCGCCGTCATTACCGGCGATATCACCCAGGTCGACCTGCCGCGCGGCACCAAGTCAGGCCTGACCCACGTGATGGACGTGCTGAAGGACGTGCCGGGCATCAGCTTCACCCACTTCAAGCCCAAGGACGTGGTGCGCCACCCGCTGGTGCAACGCATCGTCGAGGCCTACGAGCGCTTCGAGGAACGCAAGGACCGCGGCGATGCTTGAGCTGGACCTGCAGAACGCCTCCGCCGCCGCTGACCTGCCGAGCGAGGCGCAGCTGCGCCGCTGGTGCGAGCTGGCGCTGCGCCAGCGCACGGCCGACTCCGAGCTGACCATCCGCCTGGTCGACGAGGACGAGGGCCGCGAGCTGAACCGCACCTGGCGACACAAGGACTACGCCACCAACGTGCTGTCCTTCCCCGCCGAAGTCCCCGAGGGCATCCTCGACATCCCGCTGCTCGGCGACCTGGTGATCTGCGTGCCGGTGGTCGAGCGCGAAGCCGCCGAACAGGGCAAGACCCGCGAGGCGCACTGGGCCCACCTGGTGATCCACGGCTGCCTGCACCTGCTCGGCTACGACCACCTCGAGGACGAGGAAGCCGAGGAGATGGAAGCCCTGGAACGACAATTGCTGGCCGAACTGGGGCATCCCGACCCCTACGCCGCCGACGAATAATCCAAGACCAAGAAGGTCCCAAGAAACACCATGAGCGAAGACCGATCGAGCAACGAGCAGAAGTCCTGGTTCAACAAGCTGACCCAGGCTTTTGCTCATGAGCCGAGAAACCGCCAGGAACTGCTGGAAGTCCTGCGCGAAGCCCACGAGAACAAGCTGCTCGACAGCGAGGCCCTGACCATAGTCGAGGGCGCCATCCAGGTCGCCGACCTGCAGGTGCGCGACATCATGGTGCCGCGCTCGCAGATGGTCAGCATCAAGGCCAGTCACAGCCCGGCCGAGTTCCTCCCGGCGATCATCGACTCCGCCCACTCGCGCTACCCGGTGATCGGCGAGAGCTTGGATGAAGTCATTGGCATCCTTCTGGCCAAGGACCTGCTGCCGCTGATCCTGGGCGGCGACAAGCCGTTCGACATCAAGCAGCTGCTGCGCCCGGCCACCTTCGTGCCGGAATCCAAGCGCCTCAACGTGCTGCTGCGCGAGTTCCGCGCCAACCACAACCACATGGCCGTGGTCATCGACGAGTACGGCGGCGTGGCCGGCCTGGTGACCATCGAGGACGTGCTGGAGCAGATCGTCGGCGACATCGAGGACGAGCACGACGTCGAGGAGGACAGCTACATCAAGCCGCTGCCCTCCGGCGACTTCCTGGTCAAGGCGCTGACCCCGATCGAAAACTTCAACGAAGCCTTCGACACCGAGTTCCCCGACGACGAGTTCGACACCGTCGGCGGCCTGGTTATGAATGCCTTCGGCCACCTGCCCAAGCGCAACGAGGTGACCGAGATCGGCGAGTACCGCTTCCGCGTGCTCAACGCCGACAGCCGCCGCGTGCACCTGCTGCGCCTGACCCCGCTGGAACGCTGATCGCCCACCCGCCCCTCTCCCTCCGGGAGAGGGGCCTGGGGTGAGGGTCTCCCAGGCAACTCCACGCTATAGGCTCGTAGCCCGGACTTCAGTCCGGGAAACAGGCTGCCATGCCCCGGACTAAAGTCCGGGCTACGTTCTGGCCAACGTCCCTCCCCAGGGGCGAGATGCCGACCTCAGCCTCCCAAGCCGCTCGACTTCCAGCCTCCCTGCCCTTCCAGTACCCTTGCCCGCCTGACTCCCCGCTCAAGGACGCACGATGCGCTGGATCACCCAACCCGGCTGGCCGGGCAACCTGCTGACCATCGCCGGCGGCGCCACTACCACCCTGGCCCTGGCTCCCTTCGATATCTGGCCGCTGGCCCTGCTGGCTATCGCCATTTTCTATCTCGGCCTGCGCGAGCTGAGCCCGCGCCAGGCCCTGCTGCGCGGCTGGCTCTACGGCCTCGGCCTGTTCCTCGCCGGCACCAGCTGGATCTACGTCAGCATCCATGACTACGGCGCCGCTTCACCGGCCCTGGCCACCGCCCTCACCTTCGGCTTCTGCGCCGGCGTGGCGCTGTTCTTCGCCCTGCCCGCCTGGCTGTGGGCGCGCTGGTTGAGGCGCAACGATGCGCCCATAGCCGACGCCCTGACCTTCGCCGCCCTGTGGCTGACCCAGGAGGCCTTCCGCGGCTGGTTCCTCACCGGCTTCCCCTGGCTCTACGCCGGCTACAGCCAGCTGCACGGCCCGCTCGCCGGCCTGGCGCCAGTCGGCGGCATGTGGCTGATCTCGCTGGTGCTGGCCCTGTCCGCCGCCCTGCTGGTCAACCTGCCGCGCCTGCTGGGCCACAGGCCGCGCCTGGGCGCCGCCCTGCTCCTGCTGCTGGCCCCCTGGGCCGCCGGCCTGGCGCTGAATGGCCATGCCTGGACCGAACGCAAAGGGGAGCCACTCAAGGTTGCCGCCCTGCAGGGCAATATCGAGCAGAACCTCAAGTGGGACCCGGAGCAGCTGGACGCCCAGCTGGCCCTGTACCGCGACATGACCCTGAGCAGCCGTCCCGCCGACCTGATCGTCTGGCCGGAAACCGCCGTGCCGGTGCTCAAGGAATACGCCGAGGGCTACCTCAGCGTGATGGGCCGGGTCGCCGCCGAGCGCGACGCCGCGCTGATCACCGGCGTGCCGCTGCGCCAGCGCAACGCGCGTGGCGAACAGCGCTACTATAACGCGATCACCGTCACCGGCTGGGGCGAAGGCACCTACCTCAAGCAGAAGCTGGTGCCCTTCGGCGAGTACGTGCCACTGCAGGAGGTGCTGCGCGGGCTGATCGCCTTCTTCGACCTGCCGATGTCCGACTTCGCCCGCGGCCCCGCCGACCAGGCGCCGCTGCAGGCCAAGGGCCTGAGGATCGCGCCCTTCATCTGCTACGAGGTCGTCTATCCGGAGTTCGCCGCCGGCCTGGCCGCGCAGAGCGACCTGCTGCTGACGGTGAGCAACGACACCTGGTTCGGCACCTCGATCGGTCCGCTGCAGCACCTGCAGATGGCGCAGATGCGTGCCCTCGAAGCGGGGCGCTGGATGATCCGCGCCACCAACAACGGCGTCACCGCGCTGATCGACCCCCGAGGCCGCATCAGCGCGCAGATCCCGCAGTTCCAGCAGGCCGTCCTGTACGGCAAGGTGCAGCCGATGCAGGGCCTGACACCCTACCTGCTGTGGCGTGGCTGGCCGCTGGCGGCGCTGTGCAGCCTGCTGCTGGGCTGGGGCCTGGTCGCCCGCCGCCGCGCGACGCGCGGCATCACCCTGCAGGCGGCCTGAGCGGGGCCTTCCTGCTCAGCGATAGAGCAGCGGATAGACCAGCATCCCCAGCGCCTCGTTGAGCAGCCGGGTGCTCTGCCACAGCGCCTTACCCTCCGGCAGCCAGCCGCCCAGCGGGCGCTGGTTGGGCACGCCGAGAAAGCCCAGCGGCGCCGCCACCACGTCCAGCCCGGCGCGCTCGAAGCACCAGCGCGAGCGCGGCATGTGCGCGGCCTGGGTGACCAGCACCACCCGCCGGATACCCTCGGCCTTGAGCAGCTCGGCACTGAAACGAGCATTTTCCCAGGTGGTACGACTGCGCTCCTCACGCCAGCGGGTCGCCACGCCGAAGTCGCGCTGCAGCGCCTCGGCCATCAGCGCCGCCTCGCTGGGCGGCTGGCCGTAGTGCAGGCCGCCGCTGATCAGCACTGGCAGCTGGGCGGCGCGCTGCAGGCGGGCCGCATAGCGCAGGCGCTCGATGGCGGTGACGCTGGGCTGGTCGCCGCCCCAGGCCGGATCGGCCTCCTCGCGCCCGGAGCCGAGCACCACTATCGCCTCGGCACGCGCGCCCAGCTGCGCCCACTCGGTTTCGGCCAGCGCCGGCTCACGCTCGAGCAGGCGCGCCGACCACTCCACCACGGCCGGCAGGCTGAGCAGCCATAGCCCACCCAGGCCGAGCAGCAGACAGACGGATGCCAGACGCGGCCGCCCCAGCCAGGCCCATAGCAGCCAGGCCAGCAGGATCAGCAGGAGCAGGCCACCGGGTGGCAGGATCAGTTGTTTGAGGATGAAGCGCAGTTCCATGGGCACCTCCAGTGCCCGGAGGTTATGAGCTGCGCCCTGGGTAGTCGAGCCCGATCTACAGGGCTAACGCGGCTGACCGGCGCGGAACAGCTTGGAGCCGCAGGCAATGCAGGGCAGCACGCCCTCGCCGCGCTGCACCTGGGCCACCGCGCCACACAGGGCACAGCACAGCTGCCGGCGCTTCTTGAGCACCGGCTTGCTTCGCGCTGCGGCCTTGCCCACACCTTGCAGCGCAGCCGTACCCACCGCCTTGCCGGCCTTGACCGGCAACTGCTCGATCAGCGCCAGCTCCTCGGCGGCGGCATGCCAGCCACGCAACCAGTTGAGGTCGCGATCCAGGTAAGCGCGGATCAGCTCCATCTCGGCCGGGGTCAGGCCACGCAGCTCCAGCTCGGCCGGCGGAGCAGCATGTAGACGGGTCGCGGTATCCGCCTCCTCCAGGGCCAGGGCAAGGCGCTGCAACAGCCTCTCGTAGAGCCCTCCCGCTTCTTCCTTACGCCGCAACTCAGCCATCCAGCCACCTCGACCGGGCGCCCAGCAGCACGCCCCTTCAGGCAAGCTTAGCGCCCGCTCGTGGAGGGGCCGAATGCCGCGACAAACGGCGATATGGCGGGGCGGCGGGCACAATCAGGGTTTCCCTGAATCAGGGGGGGTCATGTATGCTACGGCGTTTCTCGCAAGCCCTCTTTCCAGCGCCAGAAGCCCATGCACGAACAGTACTCGCCCCGTGAAATCGAAGCCGCCGCCCAAGCCCAGTGGGACGCGGAAAAGTCCTTTGTCGTGACCGAACAACCCGGCAAGGACACCTTCTATTGCCTGTCGATGTTCCCCTACCCGAGCGGCAAGCTGCACATGGGCCACGTGCGCAACTACACCATCGGTGACGTGATCGCCCGCTACCAGCGCATGCAGGGCAAGAACGTGCTGCAGCCGATGGGCTGGGACGCCTTCGGCATGCCGGCCGAGAACGCGGCGATGAAGAACAAGGTCGCGCCGGCCAAGTGGACCTACGAGAACATCGACTACATGAAGTCCCAGCTGAAATCGCTGGGCCTGGCCATCGACTGGACCCGCGAAGTCACCACCTGCAAGCCGGACTACTACCGCTGGGAGCAGTGGCTGTTCACCCGCCTGTTCGAGAAGGGCGTGATCTACCGCAAGAACGGCACCGTGAACTGGGACCCGGTCGACCAGACCGTGCTGGCCAACGAGCAGGTCATCGACGGCCGCGGCTGGCGCTCGGGCGCGCTGATCGAGAAGCGCGAAATCCCGATGTACTACTTCAAGATCACCGCTTACGCCGAAGAGCTGCTGAGCAGTCTGGACGAGCTGGAAGGCTGGCCCGAGCAGGTCAAGACCATGCAGCGCAACTGGATCGGCAAGAGCTTCGGTGCCGACATCGTGTTCGACTACGATGTCGCCAGCATCGGCGTCGACGGCCAGCTCAAGGTCTACTCGACCCGCCCCGACACCCTGATGGGCGCCACCTACGTGGCCGTGGCCGCCGAGCACCCGCTGGCCCAGCGCGCCGCCGAATCCAACCCGGCGATTGCCGCCTTTATCGCCGAGTGCAAGTCCGGCTCCGTGGCCGAGGCCGACATGGCCACCATGGAGAAGAAGGGCCTGGCCACCGGCCAGTTCGTCATCCACCCGCTGACCGGCGACAAGCTGCCGGTGTTCGTCGCCAACTACGTGCTGTGGGGCTACGGCGAAGGCGCGGTGATGGCCGTGCCGGCGCACGACGAGCGTGACTTCGAGTTCGCCAACAAGTACGGCCTGCCGATCAAGCAAGTGTATGTCGCGGCGGACAAGGACTACGACGCCAGCACCTGGCAGGACTGGTACGGCGACAAGGAAGGCCTGATCACCATCAACTCCGGCAAGTACGACGGCAAGGGCTTCAGCGAAGCCTTCGACGCCATAGTCGCCGACCTCGAAGCCAGCGTCCACGGCGCGCGCAAGACCCAGTTCCGCCTGCGCGACTGGGGCATCAGCCGCCAGCGCTACTGGGGCTGCCCGATCCCGATCATCCACTGCCCGAGCTGCGGCGACGTGCCGGTGCCGGAAGACCAGCTGCCGGTAGTCCTGCCGGAAGACGTGGTGCCGGACGGCGCCGGTTCGCCGCTGGCCAAGATGCCCGAGTTCTACGAGTGCAGCTGCCCGAAGTGCGGCAGCCCGGCCAAGCGCGAAACCGACACCATGGACACCTTCGTGGAGAGCTCCTGGTACTACGCACGCTATGCCTCGCCGAGCTACACCGGCGGCATGGTCGACCCGCAGGCCGCCAACCACTGGCTGCCAGTCGACCAGTACATCGGCGGCATCGAACACGCCATCCTGCACCTGCTGTACGCGCGCTTCTTCCACAAGCTGATGCGCGACGAAGGCCTGGTGACTTCCAACGAGCCGTTCAAGAACCTGCTGACCCAGGGCATGGTGGTCGCCGAGACCTACTACCGCACCCTGGAAAACGGCGGCAAGGACTGGTTCAACCCGGCCGACGTGGAAGTCGAGCGTGATGCTAAGGCCAAGGTCATCGGCGCCAAGCTGAAGAGCGACGGCCTGCCGGTGGAAATCGGCGGCACCGAGAAGATGTCCAAGTCGAAGAACAACGGCGTCGACCCGCAGGCCATGATCGACGCCTACGGCGCCGACACCTGCCGCCTGTTCATGATGTTCGCCTCGCCGCCCGACATGAGCTGCGAGTGGTCGGACGCCGGCATCGAAGGCGCCAACCGTTTCCTCCGTCGCGTCTGGCGCCTGGCCCACAGCCACGTCAGCGCCGGCCTGCCGGGCCAGCTGGATGTCGCCAGCCTGACTGACGAGCAGAAGGCCGTGCGCCGGGCCATCCACCTGGCCATCCGCCAGGCCAGCAACGATGTCGGCCAGCACCACAAGTTCAACACCGCCATCGCTGCCGTGATGACCCTGATGAACGTGCTGGAAAAGGCCGCCACCACCAGCGAGCAGGACCGTGCCCTGCTCCAGGAAGGCCTGGAAACCGTGGCCCTGCTGCTGGCGCCGATCACCCCGCACATCTGCCACGAGCTGTGGCAGTGCCTGGGCAAAGCCGGTGCGATCATCGACGCGCAGTGGCCGCAGGTGGACGAGTCGGCCCTGGTGCAGGACAGCCTGACCCTGGTGATCCAGGTCAACGGCAAGCTGCGCGGGCAGATCGAAGTGCCCGCCTCGGCCTCCCGCGAGGAAATCGAGGCCGCCGCCCGCGCCAACGAGAACGTGCAGCGCTTCACCGAGGGCGTGACCATCCGCAAGGTCATCGTCGTGCCGGGCAAGCTGGTCAACATCGTTGCCAACTGAAAACTGCTTTAAGCTCGGCGCCATGCCCGCATGGCGCCATGGCTCTCCAAGGGGATAGAAGAGAATGATGAAACGGAATCTGGTGGTAATAGGCCTGGCCGTCCTGCTCAGCGCCTGCGGTTTCCAGCTACGTGGCACCGGCTCGGCCGAGTTCGCCCTCAAGGAGATCGATCTGCAGGCGCGCAACGCCTACGGCGAGACCGCCAAGCAGCTGCAGCAGCTGCTGCAGAACAGCGGCGTGAAGGTACACAGCGGCGCGCCCTACCGCCTGTTCCTGGCCAACGAGCGGGAAACCCAGCGCACCGCCAGCTACACCAGCAGCGCGCGCAGCGCCGAATACGAGCTGACCAGCACCCTCGACTACGAAATCCGCGGCCAGAAGAACCTGCTCCTGCTGCAGGACAAGCTGGAAGTGCAGAGCGTCTACGTGCATGACGAGAACAACCTGATCGGCTCCGACCAGGAGTCCGCCCAGGTGCGCCAGGAGATGCGCCGCGAGCTGATCCAGCAGCTGTCCCTGCGCCTGCAACTGCTGACCCCGGCCCAGCTGGAGCAGCTGCAGCAGGAGGCCGAAGCCCGCGCCGCCGCCGAGGCCGAAGCCGCGGCAGCCGCCCGCCGCGCCGCCACTGAGGCGATGCCGCAGCAGTCGCCGATCCAGCTGCCGATCGGCCAGTAAAGAAAGAGGGCCGGGTAACCGGCCCTTTTCACAGATGAAACTGAATCCCGCGCAACTCGGTAAACACCTGCAAGGTGGCCTGGCCCCGGTCTACGTGGTCAGCGGCGACGAACCGCTGCTGTGCCAGGAGGCCGAAGACGCCATCCGCGCCGCCGCCCGCACCCAGGGCGTCAGCGAGCGCCAGGTGTTCCACGCCGAGGCCAGCTTCGACTGGGGCCTGCTCTACGAGGCCGGCGCCAGCCTGTCGCTGTTCGCCGACAAGCGCCTGCTCGAACTGCGCATCGCCAACGGCAAGCCGGGCGACAAGGGCACCGCCGCCATCCTCGAATACCTGGCGCGGCCGCCGGAAGACACCCTGCTGCTGATCAGCCTGCCCAGGCTCGACGGTGCCACGCAGAAGACCAAGTGGGCCAAGGCGCTGATCGACGTGCCGCACAGCCAGTTCCTGCAGATCTGGCCGGTGGAGGTGGCACAGCTGCCCAACTGGATTCGCCAGCGCCTGTCCCAGGCCGGCCTGGCGGCCACCCAGGAGGCGGTGGAACTGATCGCCGCGCGGGTGGAAGGCAACCTGCTGGCCGCCGCCCAGGAAATCGAGAAGCTCAAGCTGCTGGCCGAAGGCAACCAGATCGACGCCGGCACGGTGCAGGCGGCGGTGGCCGATAGCGCCCGCTACGACGTGTTCGGCCTGATCGACGCCATCCTCAACGGCGAGGCCAGCCACGCCCTGCGCATGCTCGATGGCCTGCGCGGAGAAGGCGTGGAGCCGCTGTTCATCGTCGTCATGCTGGCCCGCGAGCTGCGCCAGCTGGCCGGCCTGGCCCTGCAGTTCAGCCAGGGCGTGCCCCTGGAGAAGGCCTTCGCCAGCGCCCGCCCGCCAATCTGGGACAAGCGTCGCCCGTTGATCGGCAAGGCCCTGCAACGCCACACCGCGGCGCGCTGGAATCAGCTGCTGATCGACGCCCAGCGCATCGATGCGCAGGTCAAGGGCCAGGCCGCCGGCGACGCCTGGCGCAGCCTGGCGCGCCTGGCGCTGCTGATGGCCGGCCAGCGCCTGCCGCTCAGCGAGTAGCTCGCTCCAGCAGGCGCCGCAGCTCCTCCTCGACCGGCATCGGCCGAAAGGCACTGACCCGCGCCCGCCCCGTGTTGCCCAGCGGCACCCAGATACGCGAGAACAGCAGCGCGGCAGGGATGCGCGGCAGCTGGCCGGCCACCTCGCGCCAGTCGCGCACCGCCCAACCGGCGCGCAGCATCAGCCAGTGCGAACGGGCGTGGCGCAGCGGCATGCGCTGACTGAGAATGTGCGCGCGCTCCAGCCAGGCGTAGGCCCTGTCCAGATCGCCCCGCGCCAGCGCCGCCTCGCCCTCGGCAAAAGCCTGGTCCAGGGCCTTCTGCAGTTCAGTGCGCATGTTCGTGCCCGCCGTTGAGTTCGCCACCGGCATGGCGCAGCACCGTGAAGGCCGAGTGCACCGCCAGGCTGGCCATGATGCCGGCCACCACCAGGTCCGGCCAGGCGCTGCCGGTCCCGAACACGCCGAGCGCCGCCGCCAGCACGGCGAGGTTGCCCAGGGCGTCGTTGCGAGTGCACAGCCAGACGCTGCGCATGTTGCTGTCGCCCTCGCGGTAGGCATACAGCAGCGCCGCCACGCCGAGGTTGGCCAGCAGCGCCAGGCTGCCCACCACGCCCATAGTCGGCGCGCTGGGCACGCCGCCCTGCCAGGCCTGCCACAGCGCCGCGCCCAGCACGCCGAGGCCGAACAGCAACATGCTGAAGGCCTTGAACTGCGCCGCGCGGGCGCGCCAGCTCAGGGCCATGCCGAGCACCCAGAGGCTGATGGCGTAGTTGCCGGCATCGCCGAGGAAGTCCAGCGAGTCGGCCAGCAGCGAGACCGAGCCGGCCCTGAGGCCCGCGCCGATCTCGACCAGGAACATGCCCAGGTTGACCAGCAGCGCGATCCACAGGATGCGCCGGTAGCGACCGTCGTCGTGCTTGGGGGTGGTATCGGGACCGCAGCAGTGAGCACCCATTTGGCATCTCCATATCGAAGTCTGTTCACGAGCTTCTGGATTAGAGCCAGACAAGGCGCAACGACCAACGGGAGTAACAGCCAAAGGCTGGCCCGAAGGGTGAGCGCCAGCGAATCAAACGGCCGAAGAAGCGCAGTTTACGAACGGTAAATGAGCATTCCGAGGCTGTTTTTAACGCCGTATGGCCGACAGCCAGAAGATCGTGGACAGATTTCAGTGCAGACTAGGCTAAACCCTGTAGTAACTACGGAGTCAACATGGGCAAACCCATCACCATCGGCGTGCTGGCCCGCGACAGTGGCGTGAACCTGGAGACCATCCGCTTCTACGAGCGTAGCGGCCTGCTGCCCGCACCACAGCGCAGCCCTGCCGGCTATCGCCACTATCAGCCGCAGGACGTGCGCCGCCTGCGCTTCATCCGTCGCGGCCGCGAACTGGGCTTCAGCCTGGACGAAATTCGCAGCCTGCTCGATCTCGCCGCTCATCCCGAGAGCCCCTGTGCCAGTGCCGACCAGATGGTGCGCGAACACCTGGACGCCATCGAGACGCGCATCCGCGACCTGCAGAACATGCGTGCCGAACTGAGCAAACTGGCCGGCTGCCACAGCGGCCATGCCGAGCACTGCCGGCTGCTGGAGGCGCTGGATAGCCGCGACTGCTGCCTGTAAGGCGGTAGCCCGGATGCAATCCGGGAAGCAGGGCGATGCGCCGCCAGATTTCATCCGAGCCACGGATCTGCCGTGAGTACCGGGGACGAGGGAGTCTAGCGACTCCAGTCGCGTATCAACTCCTCCGCTTCCTGCAACGAATCGAAACCGGTCAGCGCCACGCGACCGTCGAGCACCGGCTCCTCGACTATGGGCGCCAGGCGCAGTTCGCCGTCGACCAGGATGGCCAGCGGCTGGCCCTGGTAGGTGCGGGTCAGCTCCGCCAGGGTGGCGCGCCCGGCAGCACTCAGGGTCAGCACCACGGCCGGTTCGCCTGCGGGGGTGAAGGCCATTTCCGCCTGCTCCACGTCGGCCTCGGTCAGCGCCGGCTGCGGCGCCACCCACAGGCGCACACCGCTGTGGCGGTCGCGCATGGCCTGCAGGCCGTCGGCGCTGGCGCTGCGTGCCGGATGGATGCCGAGCTGGTGCACGGCGGAGGGCAGGCGCGCCTCACTGGCGCAGCCGGCCAGTAAGACCAGCAGCCAGAGACAGCTTGTGGGAGCGGCCTTGGCCGCGAAAAATCCCAGAGAAAAGCTATCGCGGCCCAGGCCGCTCCCACAGCAGAACCTCACGCCGGCACCAGCATGGCCTCGGCCACCGCCTTGCGTCTGGCCTTGCCGACCAGCTGCTCGACCAGGGTCAGGGCGAACTCCAGGGCGGTGCCTGGCCCCTGGCTGGTGATGCAGTTGCCATCCACCACCACCGGCTGATCGACGAAGGTGCAACCGGACAGGCGGTCGCTGAACGCCGGGTAGCAGGTCATGCGGCGCTGCTTGAGCACACCGTAGCCCTGCAGGGCCAGAGCCGGGGCGGCGCAGATGGCGGCGAACAGCTTGCCGGCCCGGGCCTGCTCGCGCACCTTGTCGGCCAGCGGCTCATGCTCGGCCAGATGCTGGGCACCGGGCATGCCGCCGGGCAGCACGATCAGGTCGAAATCCTGGGCCAGCACGTCGACCAGCATGGCGTCGGCGGTCAGCCGGGTGCCACGGGCAGCGGTGAACATGCGGCGGTTCTCGATGCTGGCGATCACCACTTCCACCTCGGCGCGGCGCAGCACGTCGATCAGGGTCACGGTTTCCAGGTCTTCCACACCGTCGGCGACGGCGATCAGGGCGCGGGCTGTCATGGTCGTTCTCCTCGCCGAACGGAAACCGATGCTGTCCGTCCGGTCATAAATTCACCGCTCGGGGGTGAGCTGGTATAGTGCGCGGCTTTTCCGGATCCCGCACGAATCCGCCCTCGTTTTCCGTCGAGTTGGCAGCCTTTGTGCTTTGCTTTCGCGCAGTCCACAACCCTTGCCGCACCAGCCTAACGGGAGCCCCACCATGCTGGAAAAGCTGTTCCAACTCAAGGCACACAACACCACCGTGCGCACCGAGATCCTGGCCGGTGTCACCACCTTCCTGACCATGGCCTACATCCTCTTCGTCAACCCCAGCCTGCTGGCCGAGACGGGCATGGATCGCGGTGCCGTGTTCGTCGCTACCTGCCTGGCCGCGGCCATCGGCTCGGCGATCATGGGGCTGCTGGCCAACTACCCGATCGCCCTGGCCCCGGGCATGGGCCTGAACGCCTTCTTCACCTACACCGTGGTACTGACCATGGGCTACACCTGGCAGGTGGCCCTGGGCGCGGTGTTCCTCTCCGGTGCGATCTTCTTCGCCCTGTCGATCTTCAAGATCCGCGAGTGGATCATCAACAGCATCCCGCTGGCCCTGCGTGCCGGCATCGCCGCCGGTATCGGCCTGTTCCTGGCGATCATCGCCCTGAAGAATGCCGGCATCGTGGTCGATCACCCGGCCACCCTGGTGACCCTCGGTGACCTCAGCAGCGGCGGTGCCCTGCTGGCCTGCCTGGGCTTCTTCGTCATCGCCGGCCTGTACTACCGCAAGGTCACCGGCGCGGTGATGATCGGCATCCTGCTGGTCACCGGCCTGTCCATCGCCTTCGGCCTGTCCAAGCTGGACGGCGTGGTGTCCATGCCGCCGAGCCTGATGCCGACCCTGATGCAGCTGGACATCGCCGGCGCCCTCGACATCGGCCTGATCAGCGTGATCTTCGCCTTCCTCTTCGTCGACCTGTTCGACACCTCCGGCACCCTGGTGGGCGTGGCGCAGAAGGCCGACCTGCTGGACAAGGACGGCAAGATGCCGCGCGTCGGCCGCGCCCTGCTGGCCGACAGCACCGCGACCATGGCTGGCGCCGCGCTGGGCACCAGCACCACCACCAGCTACATCGAATCCGCCGCCGGCATCAGTGCCGGCGGGCGCACCGGCCTGACCGCCTGCGTGGTGGCCGCACTGTTCCTCCTCAGCCTGTTCTTCGCCCCGCTGGCCGGCGCCGTGCCGGCCTTCGCCACCGCCCCGGCGCTGCTGTTCGTCGCCGTGCTGATGACCAGCAGCCTGGCCAGGATCGACTGGGACGACCTCACCGTCGCCGCGCCGGTGGTGGTCGCCGCCCTGGCCATGCCGCTGACCTTCTCCATCGCCAACGGCATCGCCTTCGGCTTCATCGCCTGGACCGCGATCAAGCTGCTGGCCGGCCAGTGGCGCGAGCTGAACCCGGCGCTGTGGATTCTCTCCGCGCTGTTCGTGGTCAAGCTGGGCTTCTTCAGCGCATGATCAGGATCGGTGACCAGGCGGCCTACGCCGCCCAGCTGGACGAGAAGGTCGCGCGCCTGCGCGAGCTGCTGGCGCCCTTCGCCGCCCCCGCGCCCGAGGTGTTCGATTCGCCGCGCGAGCACTACCGCCTGCGCGCCGAGTTCCGCCTGTGGCGCGAGCAGGAGGAGCGTCACTACGCGATGTTCGAGGCCGGCGACAAGCACACGCCGATCCTCATCGAGCAGTTCCCCATCGCCAGCGCGCGCATCAACCAGTTGATGCCGCGTCTAAAGAGCGCCTGGCAGAGTAGCTCTGCTCTGGCTTTCAAGCTGTTCCAGGTCGAGTTCCTCACCACCCTGGCCGGCGATGCGCTGATCACCCTGTGCTACCACCGCCCGCTGGACGCCGAGTGGCAGGCCGAGGCCGAGCGCCTCGCCGCCGACCTGGGCGTCAGCCTGGTCGGCCGTTCGCGCGGCCAGCGCATCGTCATCGGCCGTGATTACGTCGAGGAAGAGATGACCGTGGCCGGTCGTCCCTTCCACTACCGCCAGCCGGAAGGCGCCTTCACCCAGCCCAACGGCCAGGTCTGCCAGAAGATGCTGCAGTGGGCTTTCGACGCCCTCGGCCAGCGCCAGGATGATTTGCTGGAGCTGTACTGCGGCAACGGCAACTTCACCCTGCCGCTGTCTACCCGGGTGCGTAAGGTGCTGGCCACCGAGATCAGCAAGACCTCGGTCAACGCCGCCCTGGCCAACCTGGCAGACAACGGCATCGACAACATCGAGCTGGTGCGTCTGTCCGCCGAGGAGCTGACCCAGGCCCTCAACGAAGTGCGGCCGTTCCGTCGCCTGGCCGGCATCGACCTGAAGGCCTACGACTTCGGCACGGTGTTCGTCGACCCGCCGCGGGCCGGCATGGACCCGGACACCTGCGAGCTGACCCGGCGCTTCGACAATATCCTGTACATCTCCTGCAACCCGCAGACCCTGGCCGCCAACATCGCCCAGCTACACGACAGCCACGCCGTGGTGAAGACGGCGCTGTTCGACCAGTTCCCCTGGACCCATCACATGGAAGCGGGCGTACTACTGCAGCGGCGCTAGCCTGGATTGCGCCCAGCGCAATCCAGGGCTCACCGAGCCCGCCCCAGCCCGCGCAGCAGCCAGAACGCCAGCGCGGCGGAGACGCCCTCGAACAGCATGGCGTAGAGGTTGAAGGTCTGCTGCGCGCCGCCGTCCAGCCACAGCCCGCCGAGGCGGGCCAGGAACAGCGCGCAATAGAGCAGCACCAGCAGCATCAGTGCCGGGCGCAGCAGCTCGCCGCGCAGCAGCGCCAAGCCCAGCCACAGCGCCAGGCCGAGCTGCAGGCCGCCGTAGTAGGCGCGCACATCGGTGACCGCCGCCGGCGCCATCAGCAGCATGCCGCTGAGGTTGGCCAGCTCATGCGGGCGGGCGAAATAGGCCAGGCCGAAGCCGGCGAGGATCAGGCTCTGGGCGATGAGGAACAGGCGCACCGGCAGCATCGGCAATCTCCCTGGTTGGACTGGCTGCGAGCATAGGCGCTGGCGACTCGCACGGAAACAGTTGCGGCCTGGGCGCGCTCGGCCCGGCGGTTTATCCTACCTACCTGCCCCCAGAATCGAGGACTCCCCCATGCGCCTGCTGCCTCTCGCCGCCCTGCTCTTCGCCGCCTCCGCGCAAGCCGCCGAACCCATCACCATGGACGTGCACCGCGACGCCAACTGCGGCTGCTGCAAGGCCTGGATCAGCCACCTGGAAGACAACGGCATCAAGGTCAACGACCATGTCGAAACCGACATGGCCGCCGTCAAGCAGCGCCTCGGCGTACCGCCGCGCCTGGCCTCGTGCCACACCGGGGTGATCGACGGCAAGTTCGTCGAGGGCCACGTACCGGTCCGCGACGTGCTCGCCCTGCAGGGCCGCCCCGACCTGCTCGGCGCCGCCGTGCCGGGCATGCCGCACGGCTCGCCGGGCATGGAGACCGGGGTCAAGCACGCCTACCAGGTGATCGGCCTGGGCAAGGACGGCAAGCAGAGCGTGCTGGCCGACTATCCGGCCGAGTGACGCTCCGCTGGCGCCGCGCCCGTCCGGGGACGACACTGTCAGCCCCGGACGAAGAAAAGGAGTGCAGCCATGCGCTGGGAACGCGGCAGACGCAGTGACAACGTGGTGGACGCCCGCGGCGCTGGCCGCGGCATGCGCTTCGGCGGCGGCAAGGGCCTGAGCCTGGGCGGCATCGCCGTGGTGGTGGTGATCGGCCTGCTGATGGGCCAGGACCCGCTGACCATCCTCGGCAACGTGGTCAACCAGGGCCTGCAGCAGGACGCGCCGGTGCAGGAACAGCGCGCGCCGGCGGCCAACGATGCGCAGAGCGAATTCGTCCGCGCCGTGCTCGGCGACACCGAGGACACCTGGCGCGCCATCTTCCAGGCCTCCGGCAAGCAGTACCAGGACCCCAAGCTGATCCTCTTCAGCGGCGGCGTGCGCTCGGCCTGCGGCTTCGCCGATGCCGCCGTCGGCCCCTTCTACTGCCCGGGCGACCAGCAGGTGTATCTCGACCTGTCGTTCTTCCGCGAGATGGAAACGCGCTTCGCCGCCGCCGGCGACTTCGCCCAGGCCTACGTGATCGCCCACGAGGTCGGCCACCACGTACAGACCCTGCTCGGCGTCTCGGCCAGGGTCCACGCGGCGCGCCAGCGCGGCGAGCGGGTGGAGGGCGACAACGGCCTGCTGGTGCGCCAGGAGCTGCAGGCCGACTGCCTGGCCGGGGTCTGGGCGCACCATGCCCAGCAACGCCTGGACTGGCTGGAGCCGGGCGACCTGGAGGAGGCGCTGAACGCCGCCAACGCCATCGGCGACGACCGCCTGCAGCAGCAGAGCCGCGGCACCGTGGTGCCGGACTCCTTCACCCACGGCACCTCGGCGCAGCGCGAGCGCTGGTTCAGGACCGGCTTCGAGCACGGTGAACCGGGGCGCTGCGACACCTTCAAGGCGGCCCGGCTCTAGGCCTCCCGGCGCCAGGCCTTGGGGGAAACGCCGAACCAGCCCTTGAACGCCTTGTAGAAAGCGCTCGGCTCGGCGAAGCCCAGCTCGCGGCTGAGCTGCTCGACCCGACATCCCGGCTGCGCCAGGCGCTGCAGGGCGTAGTTGCGGCGCACTTCGGCCAGCAACCCGGAAAAACTGCACTGCTCCGCGCGCAGGTGGCGATGCAGGGTCTGCCGACTGATCCCCAGGCGCCGCGCCACCCCCGCCACCGACAGCTCGCCGCTCGGCAAGCCATGCTCGATCTGCTGCAGCACCCGGGCGCGCAGGCTGTGCTGCGCCGGCAGCTGCGCCTGCATGGCGCTCACCCGCTGCTGCATCAGGCCCTTGAGGTAGTCATTGGCACTCGGCACCGGCAGCTGCAGGTCACTCGCCAGCAACTCCAGGTAGTCCGCGTCCTCGCCGAAACGCACCGCCACGCCGAACACCTGGCGATAGATCGCCGGTGCCGCCAGCGGCGCATGGCGAAAGCCCACCGCCTGCGGCACCAGGCGCACCGCCGTGAGCTGGCGCGCCCAGCACAGCGCCGAGCTGAGGCTGTGCTCGCAGGCCACGGCGTGCCCGAGCAGCGGCACATGGAACAGGAAGTGCACGCGAATGCGCGTGCCGAGCGCCTCGACCCGCAGGCTCTCGCCCTCGCTCATCACCGGGATGTAGCGGCGGAACAGCTCCACCGCCTCGCCCAGGGTGGCGCTCTGCGCCGCCAGGTGGGCGACCGGCCCGCGGGTATGCAGGCCGCGCCGCTGGCCGACCAGCAGGCCGATCTCCGGCGGCGCCCCGCGACTGGCCGCACGCTCCCAGAGATGCACGGCCCAGCGCACCGGCACGCGCATCTCCAGGTTCCTCAGCTGTTCCAGCTCGATGCCCAGCACCTGCAGATCCGCCGGGCCGACCAGGCCGAAACCCTGCAGCGACAGGTACAGGTCCAGCAGTTGCGAGGCGGTCGCGCTGGGGCTGTTCGGCAGCGACATGGGGGCTCCTTGCGCCAATCGAAGGAGTCCGATTGTGCGCCGCGCATGAGACGAATTGCCAGTTTCGTGCGACCCCTGGCTATCAACAGCGCCGCGGCGACTGACTAGATTGGCCGGCAAACAACAACACCGAGTGCCTCGCACCGCCTGGAGTCCGCGCCATGAGCCATGCCGACCTGATCACCCTGCCCCGCCTGCTGTCCCGCCTGCCCCGCCTGCTCATCGACCTGCCCGGCATCGTCAAGGGCCTGCACATCGGCAACCGCAGCCGCGGCGCCTACCCCGCCAGCCTGGCCCGCTGCGTCGAGACGGCCGCGCGCGAGAACCCCGACGGCGTGGCGCTGATCCAGGACGACGAGCAGCTCAGCTACGCCGAGCTCGAGCGCTGGAGCAACCAGCTGGCCCACTACCTGCGCGCCCATGGCCTGCGCCAGGGCGACCGCGCCGCGCTGATGTTCGAGAACCGCTTCGAGCTGCTCGCCGCGGTCATCGCCTGCGCCAAGCTCGGGGCGGTCAGCGCGCTGATCAACAGCAGCCAGCGCGGCCGCGTGCTGGCGCACAGCATCGGCCTGGCGGCGCCGCGCATGGCACTGGTCGGCGAGGAGCTGCTGGAGGCCTTCAACGAAGTCGCCGAGGACACGGCACTGCCCGCCGATGCCCGCCTCTACTTCGCCGACCGCCCGACCTGGCGCGACCCGGGCGAGGCGCCGAGCGGCTGGCTGCACCCGGCCGCCACGCTGCACGACTACCCCAGCGAGGCGCCGCTGCTGGAGCGCGCCGTGCGCGCCGACGACCCGTGCTTCTTCATCTACACCTCGGGCACTACCGGCCTGCCCAAGGCCGTAGTGTTCAACCACGGGCGCTTCATCAAGGGCTATGGCGCCTTCGGCTTCGCCGCCGTGCGCCTGGGCCGCGCGGACCGCATGTACGTCAGCCTGCCGTTCTACCACGGCACCGCCATGGTGGTGTGCTGGGGCTCGGTGCTGGCAGGCCAGGCGGCGCTGATCATGGTGCGCAAGTTCAGCGCCAGCCGCTTCTGGGACGAGGTGCAACGGCATCGGGCGACCGCCTTCGGCTACGTCGGCGAACTCTGCCGCTACCTGCTCGACCAGCCGCCGCGCCCCGAGGATGGCGCCAACCCGATCCGCGTGATGGTTGGCAACGGCCTGCGCCCCAGTCTCTGGCAGGCATTCAAGCAGCGCTTCGCGGTCGAGCGGGTGGTCGAGCTGTATGCCTCCAGCGAGGGCAATATCGGCTTCACCAACCTGCTCAACCTGGACAACACCGTGGGCTTCTCGCCCTACCCCTACGCCATCGTCCGCTACGACCAGGAGCGCGAGGCGCCGCTACGCGAGAACGGCCGCCTGCAGCGCGTGGCCAAGGGCGAAACCGGCCTGCTGCTGGGCAAGATCACCGACAAGACGCCCTTCCACGGCTATACCGACGCGCGTGACACCGAGCGCTGCATCCTGCGCGACGTGTTCGAGCCGGGCGACGCCTGGTTCAACACCGGCGACCTGATGCGCGACATGGGCTTCCGCCACGCGCAGTTCGTCGACCGTCTCGGCGATACCTTCCGCTGGAAGGGCGAGAACGTCTCCACCACCCAGGTCGAAGCCGTGCTCGACGGCATCGAGCACATCAGCGAGACGGCGGTCTACGGCGTGGAAATCCCCGGCACCAACGGCCGCGCCGGCATGGCCTGCGTGCGCCTGGACTGCGCGGCAGCGGACTTCGACTTCCACGCCCTGCTCGGGCAGCTGCGCCAGGCACTGCCGGCCTACGCCATCCCGCTGTTCCTGCGCCTGAGCGCGCAGCTGGAGACCACCGGCACCTTCAAGCACAAGAAGGCACCGCTCAAGGAGCAGGGCTTCGACCCGCAGCGCTGCGCCGATCCGCTGTACGCCTGGCTGCCCGGCACAGAGAGCTATGTGCCGCTGACCGGCGAGCTGCACGCCGCGATCCTCGCCGGCAGCTACCGCTACTAGCCGCGCGGAACCGGGCCGGCGCTCATGGCTGCGCCGCGTCGAGACCGAGACGCTGCAGCAGCTGCGCGACCAGGACCTGCGGCGCGGCGGACACCTCGAGAGGCTCGCCGACAGGGGCGCCATCGGCGGCGAACAGCAGCGCCCGCTCCGCCAGCACGGTGCCGTGCTCGAACTCCGTCTCATCGAGGGCGCGGGCGCTCTGCCGGCGGCGAATGCGGCGCAGGTTGTCCTCGAGCGGCAGGGTGAGGAGAAAACAGCGGATGTCCGCCGCGGCGTAGAAAGCCAGGAGCCGGCGGCGCAGATCGGCCAGCTCCTCGGCCGTGCGCCACAGGTGGCTGATGACGAAGTGGCGGTAGCCCGCGGCGCGGTGGTGGCCGATGAGCAGGGCCAGGAGCCCGTGCAGGTAGTCCACTTCATCGGCCGGCGCCGGGGTCATGGCGATCAGCTGGTCGCCATCGAGCATCACCGCCCCGTCGAGGCTCTCGGCCAGCGCCTCGGCCAGGGTCGACTTGCCAATCCCCAGCGGTCCGTTGAGAAGGATGACCATGTGCTTGTCGTCACCAGGTTGCTCGTTTGCCGCAGGGTACTGCGCCACGCCCACCGAGCGCCGACGGAAATGTAACGGGATGCATGGACGCCTAGAGCGCCAGCCCCTCGGCACAGCCGATGCGCGCCAGCAGCTGCGCACAATCCGGCGCGTGCAGGTCCGCCAGCTCCGGCCAGGGATTGTCCGCCAGGTTGACCAGCACGCCGCGGGCGCCGGCGGCACGGGCGCAGTCGAGGTCGAAGCGGTAGTCGCCGACCATCACCAGCGCCTGCGGCGCCACCTGCCAGCGCGCCGCCAGGTGCAGCAGGCCGCCCGGGTGCGGCTTGGGCGGCGCCTCGTCGCGGCCGACCACGTCCAGGCTGTCGAAACAGTCGTCCAGGCCGATGGCGGCCAGGGTCAGCAGCGCCAGCTCGTGGGCGTTGCGGGTGAGGATGCCGAGGCGACAGCCGCGCCCGTGCAGGTGGCGCACCAGCTCCACCGCACCGGGCGCAGCCACCGAGCCGAGCGCCAGCTCGCGCTCGTGCTGCAGCAACCAGGCGTGCTTGGCCGCCGCCTCCGCCGCGGGCAGCGCGGCCAGGTGGTGGAGGATGTCGCTGTCCTGGGGGATGTCCAGCGCGCGCTTGATCGCCGGGAAGTCGTGCACGGCCACCGTCAGGGTACCGTCCATGTCGAACACCCAGTGGCGACAGCCCTGTAATGCGGGTGAGACCCGCGAGCGGGTTTCGCCCGCACTACCCTTCAACGCCAGTCCTCGCGCAGGCGGGTGAGCCCCTCCTGCGCCGAGGAGGCCACCAGGCGGCCGCTGCGGTCGAAGATGCTGGCGCGGGAGAAGCCACGGGCGTTGCCGGCCCAGGGGCTGTCCATGGCGTACAGCAGCCAGTCGTCCATGCGCAGGTCGCCGTGGAACCACAGGGCGTGGTCGAGGCTGGCCACCTGCATGAACTTCTGGAACACCGACACGCCATGCGGCTGCATCGAGGTGGTCAGCAGGTTGAAGTCACTGGCATAGGCCAGCAGCAGCTTGTGCAGCTGCGGCTCGGCGGGCAGCTCGCCGGCGGCGCGGAACCACACGTACTTGACCGGCTCGCAGGGCTGCGGGGCGAAAGGGTTGATGCGCGTCACCGGGCGGATCTCGATCGGCTTGTCGCTGGTCATGCGCTCGCGCATGCGCTCGGGAATCAGGTGCGCCACCTGGCGCGCCAGCTCGGTTTCCGACGGCAGGCCCTCGGGGCCGGGTACCTCGGGCATCGCCAGCTGATGGTGGAAGCCCTCCTCGTCGGCCTGGAACGAGGCGCTGCAGGTGAAGATCGGCTGGCCCTTCTGGATCGCCGTCACTCGCCGGGTGCTGAAGCTGCCGCCGTCGCGCACCCGGTCGACGCTGTACACCACCGGCAGGCCGGCATCGCCGGGGCGCAGGAAGTAGCCGTGCAGCGAGTGCACATGGCGCGCCGGCTCCACCGTCTGGTTGGCCGCCGACACGCACTGGCCGAGCACCTGGCCGCCGAACAGCTGGCGGAAGCCCAGGTCCTGGCTGCGCCCACGGAACAGGTTCTCCTCGATCTGCTCCATGCTCAGCAGGGACACCAGATCATCCAGCACTTGGCTCATACATCGCTCCTCGGCGGCACACGCAATTCGTCATAGGCCGGCGCGCTGGTGAGGCGCTCATCCCACACCGCGCGGCCGATGGTGAAATGGTAAAGGCTTTGCCAGCGGCTGTCGGCCAGTTCCAGCAATTCGTGCACCTGATCGTCGAAGAAACAGCCGATGCCGGTGCCGGAAAGTCCCGCCGCCTCGGCCTCCAGATAGAGCAGCTGGCCGATCTGCCCGCACTCCCAGTACAGCCGCGGGTAGTGCCAGGCGCCAGCGGCCAGCGCCGCATCGAAGCGCGCCAGCATGGCCAGGGCCACGCAGCCGTCGCTGGCGATGTCCTGGCCGCAGGAGAGGAAGCCGGCCAGGCCGCGGGCATCCCCCTCCAGCAGGCGGTACAGCGGCAGCTCCTGATGCACCCGCTGCCAGCTAAAGTCGCCACGCAACCCCTGCGGCTGCGGCTGGCCATCGCAACGGGCCAGCCAGTACAGCCCGGGCGCCAGGCCCTGCACGCGGTGGACGAACAGCAGCAGGTCGACCCGCGCCGGCTCGCCGCTCAGCGCGAAGGGCACCGGCGAATTTTCCGGCAACAGGCGCCGCAGCCAGGCGAACAGCAGCTCGGTCTGGATACCGGAACGGCCATCGAAGGCCTGGGCGCTGCGCCGCCGGTGCAGGATCGGGCGTAGCGGCAGGCCGGGGTTGTCGCTGCCGCTGTGCCCGCTCGGCGCCTGCCAGCTCAGGGCCGGCAAGGCCGGTGCCCGGCACAGCCCATGCACCCGCGCCAGCTCCGGCCAGTCGCGGTACTGCCGAGACAGACGATTGGGCGCGCCGCTCAGCTCCAGAGCCGCCAGGCCGCGCAACAGCGTTTCGGGCAGGGTGAACTCTTCGCTCGGCGGTCCTATCCACAGCAGGCAGTCGCCATGTTCGGCTTCGTGGAAGCCCTCGCGATCCAGTCCCAGCAGACCATCCAGACGCGCCTCGGCGACGCCACGGAGCAGGCGTACCTGCCAGCCCTGGATCGCCGCGGCGATGCTCAGGCAGGCCAGTGCATGGCCGAGGTCATGCTGGCAGTAGCGATAGGCGCGCTCGCCATACTTCCAGGCCTCGCGCCAGGGGATGCTGGCCAGGCCGAGCAGGCAGCCACCGGCCGGCAACGCCGCCGCCAACTGCTCGCCCAGCGGCGCCGGCAGCTCGCCGCGCACCTCCAGGCCGTGCGCATCCGCTGCGTAGTGCGCCAGCAACCCCGCCTCCTCGAGGCTGCCCGGCGGCAACAGCAGATAGGCCTCGGTCGGGTGCAGGTTGCCGGACGACGGGTTGACCCGCAGCGCCCAGCGATTGCCGCCGGCTTCCTTCCAGGCCGACAGGGCCAGGCTGTCGTACAGCAGTTGCGAAAGGCTGGCACGATCGAGCGGCTGCGGCGTGCCGATGGGGCCGGCGAAGGGCGCGTCGTAGCCCGGCGTCTCCTCCAGCGGGCGCTGCCACAGCTCGATCAAGCGAGCCCCGGCATAGCGGCGAAACGGCGCCGGCTGGGTCGCCCAGTCGAGCTGACCGGGGCCCGGCGCATAGGCGTTAGGCGCATGCTTGCTGAGTTCGTGGTAAGCGCGCACCTGTCGCTCAGTGTCCATGCCAAGCCTCCCGCTGGATGCGATAGAGCCAGTGCGGGCGCAACGGGTGGCCGACCGGCAGGTTGGGATGCTCGAAGTCACCTGCCGCATCGCGGCGCATGCCCAGACGCTGCATCAGGCCCCAGGAACGCTGGTTGGCGGGTACGGTAAAGGCCACGACTTCATCCAGCTGTAAATCCTCGAAGGCGGACTGCAGCGCACGCCGCGCCGCCTCCAGTGCATAGCCCTGGCCCCAGTAGGGCCGAGCCAGGCGCCAGCCAATTTCCACTGCCGGCACGAAGGGCGCCGCGAAACCGACCCGCGCCAGACCGGTAAAGCCGATAAAGGCACCCTCCTCACGCCGCTGCAGCGCCCAGAAGGTGAAGCCATGCTCGGCCTGATGCGCCATCAGCTTGCCGAGCAGCGCGGCGCTGCCGGCGCGGTCCAGAGTCGCGGGAAAATGCGCCATCACCTCGGGGTCGGCGCACAGCTGCGCCAGGGCGTCGAGATCGTCCTCGCGCCAGGGACGCAGGATCAGGCGTTCGCTGCTCAGGGTTGTGCTCATATACTGGCGCTCGAATTCGTGAGTTGTTCATTATGCTGCCGCTGGTCTACCACGACGACTACAGCCCGCCCTTCCCGGCCAACCATCGCTTCCCCATGGAGAAGTTCCGCCTGCTGCGCGACCACCTGGTGGACAGCGGCCTGGTGCGCGACGGCGAGCTGCATCGCCCCGAAATCTGCCCACCGGACGTGCTCGCCCTGGCCCACTGCCCGGCCTATATCGAGCGCTTCGCCAGCGGCGAGCTGACCCATCAGGAACAGCGCCGCCTCGGCCTGCCCTGGAGCGAGCCGCTGGCCCGGCGCACCGTGCGTGCGGTCGGTGGCTCGCTGCTGGCCGCCGAGCTGGCGCTCAAGCACGGAGTGGCCTGCCACCTGGCCGGCGGCACCCACCACGCGCATTTCGACGAGGCCTCCGGCTTCTGCATCTTCAACGACCTGGCGGTGGTCGCCCGCTACCTGCTGGAGAGCGGGCGCGCCGGCCGGGTGTTGATCTACGACTGCGACGTGCACCAGGGCGACGGCACCGCGCGCCTGCTGGAGAACGTGCCGGACGCCATCACCGTATCGCTGCACTGCGAGAAGAACTTCCCGGCGCGCAAGGCCAGAAGCGACTGGGACATCGGCCTGCCGATCGGCATGGGCGACGCCGACTACCTCAAGGTGGTGCACGACAGCCTGGGCTACCTCCTGGCCCTGTACCAGCCCGATATCGTGCTCTACGACGGCGGCGTCGACGTGCACAAGGACGACTCACTCGGCTATCTGCAACTGACCGACGCCGGCATCGCCGCCCGCGACGAAGCGGTGTTCCGTCATTGCCTGGAGCGCGACATCCCGGTGGTCGGCCTGATCGGCGGCGGCTACGACAGGGACCGCGCGCTCCTGGCCCGCCGCCACGGCATCCTCCATCACAGCGCGGCGCGGGTGTGGCAGGCGCGGGGCCTGGGATAAATCCACGCGGGACGCTGTCCCATCGCCCACCATCAGACACGGAAGCTTGCCCCATGCACCTCAGGATCATTCCCCTGCTGACCACCGCGCTGCTCGTCGCCGGCCCTGGCATGGCCGCGCCACAGCCACTGCAGCGCCTGGTGGACGCCCGCATCCAGCCGCTGATGAAGGAACACGAGATTGCCGGCATGGCCGTGGCGATCACCCACAAGGGCCAGACTCGGTATTTCAACTACGGCGTGGCGCGCCTGGACGAGCAACAGCCGGTCACGGCGGACACCCTGTTCGAAATCGGCTCGCTCAGCAAACCACTGACCGCCACCCTGGCCGCCCTCGCCGAAGCCAGCGGCAGGCTGCAACTCGGCGACAGCGCCGGCCAGCACTGGCCCGCGCTGCGCGGCAGCCCGCTGCAACAGGCCAGCCTGCTCGACCTCGGCACCTACACCGCCGGCGGGCTACCGCTGCAGTTCCCCGATCAGGTGAAGGATGCGTCAAGCCTGCTGGCCTACTACCGCCAGTGGCAGCCCGAATATGCCGCCGGCAGCCACCGGCGCTACTCCAACCCCAGCATCGGCCTGCTCGGCCTGCTGGCGGCCAGGAGCCTGGGCCAGCCCTTCCCCCGGCTCATGGAGGGCCGGCTGTTCACGGCGCTGGGCATGTCGCACAGCTACATCCAGGTGCCGGAGGCACAGATGGCCGACTATGCCTACGGCTACGCCCAGGGCGGGCAGCCGTTACGCGTCAATCCGGGCATGCTCGATGCCGAGGCCTACGGGGTCAAGACCAGTGCCAGGGACCTACTGCGCTTCGTGCAGGCCAATCTCGACCCGAGCGGCCTGAGCCCGGAGCTGCAGCGCGCCATCGTCACCACGCAAACCGGCTATTACCGCGTCGGCGCGATGACCCAGGGCCTCGGCTGGGAGCGCTACCCTTACCCGATCAGCCTGGAGCGCCTGCAGGCCGGCAACTCGCCGGCCATGGCCCTGGAGGCGCAGCCGGCTCGCAGGCTGCAGCCGCCCGAACCGCCCAGTGGCGACAGCCTGTTCAACAAGACCGGCTCGACCGCAGGCTTCGGTGCCTATGCGCTGTTCATACCCAGCCAGCAGCTGGGCCTGGTGCTGCTGGCCAACAAGAACTATCCCAACGCCGCCAGGGTCGCGACGGCCTACGCCATACTCGAGGCGCTGGCCGGCCAGCAGCGCTAGGCCAACACCTTGTTCAGGGCCTGCTCCAGCGTGGCCACGGTGCGTTCGATATGGCCCAGCTTGTCCAGGCCGAACAGGCCGAGGCGAAAGGTCTGGAAATCCGCCGGCTCGTCGCACTGCAGCGGCACGCCGGCGGCGATCTGCAGGCCCTGGGCGGCGAACTTGCTGCCGTTCTTGATTTGCGCGTCATCGGTGTAGCAGACCACCACGCCCGGCGCCGCGAAGCCTTCGGCGGCGACGCTCTTGAAGCCCTTTCCGGCCAGCAGTGCGCGCACACGCCGACCCAGCTCGCGCTGCTGCTCGCAGACCGTGGCGAAGCCCCTGGCCTCGGCCTCCTTCATCGCGTCGCGGAAACGCGCCAGGGCATCGCTGGGCATGGTCGCGTGGTAGGCGTGGCCGCCCTGTTCGTAGGCCTGCATGATCTGCAGCCACTTCTTCAGGTCGCAGGCGAAGCTGCTGCTCTGGGTTTCCTCCACGCGCGCCTGGGCGGCCTCGCTGAGCATCACCAGGGCGCAGCAGGGCGAGGCGCTCCAGCCCTTCTGCGGTGCGCTGATCAGCACGTCGATGCCGCAGGCCTGCATGTCCACCCAGAGCGTGCCGGAGGCGATGCAGTCGAGCACGAACAGGCCGCCGACCGCATGTACGGCATCGGCCACGGCGCGCAGGTAGTCGTCCGGCAGGATCATCCCCGAAGAGGTTTCGACATGCGGGGCGAACACCAGCTGCGGCTTCTCCGCGGCGATGGTGGCCAGCACCTCGTCCAGCGGCGCCGGCGCATAGGCGGCCTGAGCCCCCTCGCTGACCGGGCGCGCCTTGAGCACGATGGACTCGGCGGGTATCCGGCCCATCTCGAAGATCTGCGTCCAGCGGTAGCTGAACCAGCCGTTGCGCAGCACCAGGCACTTCTGCCCGGTCGCCAGCTGGCGCGCCACCGCCTCCATGCCGAAGGTACCGCTGCCCGGCACCACGGCCACGGCCTGGGCGTTGTAGACCCGCTTCAGGGTGCTGGAAATGTCCCGCATCACGCCCTGGAAGGACTGCGACATATGGTTGAGGGAACGATCGGTGTAGACCACCGAATACTCGATCAGACCGTCGGGATCGACACTGGGATAGAGGCCGGACATGACACACGCTCTTGACTGGATGGAACTCCAGACCCTGCCCTAAGCCCGCGCAGATGACAAGGCTGGGCGGCCATGCCTCGGGTAGAATGGCGCCTTCCAGCCGCCCATTTCCGACTCGCCATGACCGACTCCACGTCCCGCTCCAAGCCTCTGGTTGCCGTTATCGGCGGCGGCCCCGCCGGGCTGATGGCCGCCGAGGTGCTGGCCGCCGGCGGCGTGCGGGTCGGGCTGTTCGACGCCATGCCCTCGGTCGGGCGCAAGTTCCTCCTGGCCGGGGTCGGCGGCATGAACATCACCCACTCCGAGGCCAAGGCGCCCTTCCTCGCCCGCTACCGCGAGCGCGAAGGCGAGATCGCCGCGCTGCTGGCGGAGTTCGACGCCGAAGTGCTGCGCGAGTGGATTCACGGCCTGGGCATCGACACCTTCGTCGGCACCTCGGGGCGCGTGTTCCCTACCGACATGAAGGCCGCGCCGCTGCTGCGCGCCTGGCTCAGGCGCCTGCGCGAGGCCGGCGTGTCCATCCACACGCGCAGCCGTTGGCAGGGCTGGGATGATGCCGGCGCGCTGCGCATCGTCACGCCCGACGGCGAGCGCCTGCTGCGGGCGGATGCCTGCGTGCTGGCCCTGGGCGGCGGCAGCTGGGCGCGGCTCGGCTCGGACGGCGCCTGGGTGCCGCTGCTGCAGGCGCGCGGGGTCGAGGTCGCGCCGCTACGCCCGGCCAACTGCGGCTTCGAGGTGGCCGGCTGGAGCGAGCACCTGCGCGGCAAGTTCGCCGGCGCGCCGCTGAAGAACCTGACCCTGGCGCTGGACGGCGAGGCGCCACGGCGTGGCGAGTTCGTCCTCACCGAACACGGCATCGAGGGCAGCCTGGTCTACGCGCTGTCCGCCGCCATTCGCCAGCGCATCGAGCACAGCGGCAGTGCCCTGGTGCACCTGGATCTGCAACCGGATCGCGATCTGGAGAAAGTCACCGCACTGCTAGGCAAACCACGCGGCTCGGCTTCCATGGCCAAGCACCTGCACCGCCAGCTCGGCCTGGATGGCGTCAGGGCGGCGCTGCTGCGCGAGCTGACCACGCCTGCGGACTTCGCCGACATGCACCGCCTGGCCCGCGCGATCAAGGCCCTGCCGATCGAGCTGCTGCGCCCCCGCCCGCTGGACGAGGCCATCTCCAGTGCCGGCGGCGTGACCTTCGCGGCGCTCGACCCGCAGCTGATGCTGCGCGCCCTACCCGGCACCTTCTGCGCCGGCGAGATGCTCGACTGGGAGGCGCCCACCGGCGGCTACCTGCTCACCGCCTGCTTCGCCAGCGGCCGCGCCGCCGGGCTGGGCGCGCTGGAGTGGCTCAGGCGACAGTAGCCGGGCGGGTAACGCCGCGGCGCCGATGACGCGGTTTCAGCGCGGCGCCACCGGGCGCTTGCCGGGCTTGCGGTCCTTGCCGGCGCCAGCCTTCTCCGCCTTGCGCCGCGCCTCGGCGGCGGCCTTGGCCTGCTCGCGCTTGTCCCAGCTCTTGCTGCCGTCGCTGCCGCGCGGCGGCAGGCCGGTGTGCTGAGTGAGGATGCGGCCGACCGTCTTGCCCTTCTCGCCGGCCTTCTTGCTGCCGGCCGGGGTGGAGTTCTTGCGCCGCGCGCTCTGGTACTCGTCGGTCTGCGGCTGGAAGGTCGGGATCAGCTGGTGCTTGCCGTTGCCGATCAGGTCGGCGCGGCCCATCTCAGTCAGCGCCTCGCGCAGCAGCGGCCAGTTCTTCGGGTCGTGGTAGCGCAGGAAGGCCTTGTGCAGGCGGCGCTGGCGTTCGCTCTTGACGATGGTCACGCCGTCGCTCTTGTAGGTGACCTTGCGCAACGGGTTCTTGCCCGAGTGGTACATGGCGGTGGCGCTGGCCATCGGCGAGGGATAGAAGGCCTGCACCTGGTCGGCGCGGAAGCCGTTGCGCTTGAGCCACAGGGCGAGGTTCATCATGTCCTCGTCGGTGGTGCCCGGATGGGCGGCGATGAAGTAGGGGATCAGGTACTGCTCCTTGCCCGCCTCTTTCGAGTACTTCTCGAACATGCGCTTGAACTTGTCGTAGCTGCCGATGCCCGGCTTCATCATCTGATTCAGCGGGCCTTCCTCGGTGTGCTCCGGGGCGATCTTCAGGTAGCCGCCGACGTGGTGGGTGACCAGCTCCTTGACGTACTCCGGCGATTCCACGGCGAGGTCGTAGCGCAGGCCTGAGGCGATCAGGATCTTCTTCACGCCTGGCAGGGCGCGGGCCTTGCGGTACAGCTCGATCAGCGAACTGTGGTCGGTATTCAGGTTCGGGCAGATTCCGGGGAACACGCAGGACGGCTTGCGGCAGGCGGATTCGATTTCCGGGCTCTTGCAGGCGATGCGGTACATGTTGGCCGTGGGGCCACCCAGATCGGAAACGACGCCAGTGAAGCCCGGCACCTTGTCGCGCATCTCCTCGATCTCGCGAATGATCGATTCGTGCGAGCGGTTCTGGATGATGCGGCCCTCGTGCTCGGTGATCGAGCAGAAGGTGCAGCCGCCGAAGCAGCCGCGCATGATATTGACCGAGAAGCGGATCATCTCGTAGGCCGGGATCTTCTCCTTGCCGTACGCCGGGTGCGGCACGCGCGCATAGGGCATGCCGAACACGTAGTCCATTTCCTCGGTGCTCATCGGGATGGGCGGCGGGTTGAACCACACGTCCACCTCGCCGTGCCGCTGCACCAGGGCGCGGGCGTTGCCCGGGTTGGTCTCCAGGTGCAGCACGCGGTTGGCGTGGGCGTAGAGCACCGGGTCGTTGCGCACCTTCTCGAAGGACGGCAGGCGAATCACGGTCTTGGCCCGGGTCATCTTCGGGCTGGGCAGCAGCTCGACGACCTTGGCCTCGTTGGGGTCTTCCACCGGGCCCGCCCCCTTTTCCTGCTCGATGGCGCAGGCGGCGGTGTCCTGGGTGTTGACGTAGGGGTTGATGATCTTGTCGATCTTGCCCGGGCGGTCGATGCGGGTGGAGTCCACCTCATACCAGCCCTCCGGGGTGTCCTTGCGCACGAAGGCGGTGCCGCGGATATCGGTCATCTGCTCGATGCGCTCGCCCGCGGCCAGGCGCTGGGCGATCTCCACCACGGCGCGCTCGGCGTTGCCATACAGCAGGATGTCGGCGGTGGCGTCCATCAGGATGGAGCGGCGCACCTTGTCCTGCCAGTAGTCGTAGTGGGCGATGCGACGCAAGGAGGCCTCGATGCCGCCGAGAACCACCGGAGTCTGGCTGTAGGCCTCCTTGCAGCGCTGGCTGTAGACCAGGCTGGCGCGGTCCGGGCGCTTGCCGGCGACGCCGCCGGGGGTGTAGGCGTCGTCGCTGCGGATCTTCTTGTCCGCGGTGTAGCGGTTGATCATCGAGTCCATGTTGCCGGCGGCCACGCCGAAGAACAGGTTGGGCTGGCCGAGCTTCATGAAGTCGTCTTTGCTGCGCCAGTCCGGCTGGGCGATGATGCCGACGCGGAAGCCCTGGGCTTCGAGCAGGCGGCCGATGATGGCCATGCCGAAGGATGGGTGATCCACATAAGCGTCACCGGTGACGATGATGATGTCGCAGCTGTCCCAGCCGAGCTGATCCATCTCTTCCCGGCTCATCGGCAGGAAGGGTGCGGGACCGAAACACTCGGCCCAGTACTTGGGATAGTCGAACAGCGGCTTGGCGGCTTGCATATTTTTTGATCAACCGGGCTTTCACGGGGGCGCGGAATATAGCACAAAAAATATACAGAGTCCGCCTGCAGGGCTCGGCCCAGGCCGGCTCCGCTCCACTGGCAATTTGTGATCACAGGCACGCTTATGGCTATACTCCAGCCTGATTGCCATTGCGACCCCGACCCCGCGACAAGGAGCGTGAACAGTGCGATGCATGAGCATGCCGGCACTGCTACTGATGGCGTGCCTGGCCCTACTGGGCGGCCGGGTCGCGGCAGCACCCATCCTTCTGCAGGCCGATGCCAGCGGAAGCGAGCTGAACGGGCGAATCGAGCTGCTGGAAGACATTGGCGGCCGACTGAGCATCGCCGACATGGCCGATCCCACCGTGCAGCAGCGCTTCGCGCCGGCCAATGGCCGGGCCAGCGTCGGGCAGAACCGCAACCCCTGGTGGATCAAGCTGCAGCTGCAGCGCGCCGCCGACGCGCCGGCCCGCTGGTGGCTGGAAATCGGCTCGGTGACCCAGCTCGACCTGCAGCTGTACCTGCCCGACGGCCAGGGCGGCTGGCGCCTGCGCCAGTCCGGCGAGCGCGTCGGCTTCGCCGAAGGGCGCGACTACCCCTACCGGCGCATGGTCCTCGAGCTGCCCGAACTGGGCACGCAGCCGACCACCCTCTACCTGCGCAGCTTTGATCCGGCCGGCAACTCCTTCCCGCTGCGCGCCTGGCAGCTGGACGATCTGAAGAGCCTGGCCAGCCAGGAAAACCTCGCCCTCGGCCTGGTCTACGGCATCATCGCCGCCCTGCTGCTGTACAACCTGTTCATCTTCTTCAGCCTGCGCGACGCCGCCTACTTCTGGTACGTGCTGACCACCGCCGGCGCCCTGCTGATGATCGTCAGCATGAGCGGCCACGGCTTCCAGTACCTGTGGCCGGACGGCCCGGTGCCCTTCTGGCTGGACCGCATCACCCTGCCCTCGCTGTGGGGCTTCTGCGCCTGCCGTTTCACCCAGACCCTGCTGCAGACCCGCCAGCACGTGCGCTGGGCCCACCACCTGCTGAGCTTCGCCTGCGCCTGCTACGTGATCGCCGTGGCGCTGGAGGCCTTCGGCCAGCGCAACCTGGCGGCCTGGCTGATCGCCCTGCTGTCGCTGACCAGCATCCCGGCAGCCCTCGGCTCGGCGCTGATCCGCTGGCGCCAGGGCTACTTCCCCGCCCTGCTCTACCTCTGCGGCTACGGCCTGATCCTCGGCAGCATCAGCCTGGCGCTGATGCGCGCCACCGGCCTGGTGCAGCCGGCGACCTGGAACGCCTACGTGTTCCCCCTGGCAGTGGCGGCCGAGTCGATCCTGTTCTCCTTCGCCCTGGCCTACCGCATCCAGATGCTCAAGCAGGAGAAGGCCCAGGCCCTGCTGCAGGTCGACCGCGAGAAGACCGCGCGCCTGGCGCAGATGCAGGCCAGCGCCGACGAGCTGCAGGAGGCCGTGCGCCTGCGTACCGCCGAGCTGGCCGAGGCCAACCGCCTGCTCTGCGAACGCGAGCACAGCCTGCAACACGCCGCCTTCAACGATCCGCTGACCGAGCTGCCGAATCGCCGCTACCTGGTCGAGCGCGCCGAAGTGGCCCTGGCCGACGCCCAGCGGCGCAACGAATCGGTGGCGCTGATGCTGGTCGACCTCGACCACTTCAAGCCGATCAACGACCGCTACGGCCACGACGCCGGCGACCTGCTGCTGCGCACCATCGGCCAGCGCCTGCGCGAGCACGTGCGCACCAACGACATGGTGGCGCGCCTCGGCGGCGACGAGTTCGCCGTGCTGGTGTGTGGCGCGGACGCCTGGCAACACGCCCAGGAGATCGCCGCACGCCTGCTCGCCGAGCTGTCGCGCCCGGTGCTCTATGGTGCTAACCGCCTGGCAGTGACCATCAGCATCGGCGGCGCACTCTATCCGCAGCACGCCCTGCAGTTCAGCAGCCTGTACAAGGCCGCCGACGAGGCCATGTACCGAGCTAAGCAGAAGGGCCGTTCGGGCTTCGTGCTGCAGGGCTGCGACGGCGAACTGAGCCAGCAGACCTGCCTGATGCTGGACGTGCTCAAGGTGCCCAGCGGGTTGAGCTGAGGCGGCTCAGGAGAAGTAGCGCCGCGGCACCCGCGCGGTGACCTTGGTCAGCAGCTCGTAGCCAATGGTGCCGGCGGCGCGCGCCACCTCGTCGACCGGCAGGTTGGCCCCCCACAGCTCCACCGCGTCGCCGACCGCCGCCGCGGGCAGGTCGGTGAGGTCGACCGTGAGCATGTCCATCGACACCCGCCCGGCCAGCGGCACGCGGCGCCCGCCGATCCACAGCGGGGTGCCGCTCGGCGCGTGGCGCGGGTAGCCGTCGGCGTAGCCGCAGCTGACCGTGCCGATGCGCGATGGCCGCTCGGCGATCCAGCTCGCGCCGTAACCGACGCTCTCGCCCGGAGCGACTTCACGCACGGCGATCAGCTCGGCGCTCAGGCTCATGGCCGGGCGCAGGCCCAGCTCGGCCGCGCTCAGATCGGCGAAGGGCGAGGCGCCGTAGAGCATGATGCCGGGGCGCAGCCAGTCCATGTGCGCGGCCGGGATCATCAGCAGGGCCGCCGAGTTGGCCAGGCTGCGCTGGTCGAAGTCCAGGTCGAGCAGGTCGAGGAAGCACTCCAGCTGCACCTCGGTCAGCGAGTGGCCGCGCTCGTCGGCGCAGGCGAAGTGGCTGAGCAAGTTCAGCTCGCCCACCTGGGCGGCGCCGCGCAGGCGCGGGAAAAGCTCGCGCACGGCATCGGGCGCAAGGCCCAGGCGGTGCATGCCGGAATCCAGCTTGAGCCAGAGGTTCAGCGGCCGCGCCAGCTCGGCGGCGAGTAGCGCCTCGGCCTGCTCCGCCCCCGGGACCACCAGGTCCAGGCCCAGGTGCGCGGCCATCGGCAGTTCACTGGCGGCGAAGCAGCCCTCCAGCAGCAGGATGCGCGCCTCGCCGTGCATGGCACGCACCTCGGCGGCCTCCTCCAGGCTGGCCACGGCGAAGCCGTCGGCCTCGCCGTGCAGGGCGCTGACCACCTCGCGCACGCCGTGCCCGTAGGCGTTGGCCTTGACCACCGCGAAGGCCTGGCGCCCCGGTGCGCAGCGCTTGGCCAGCTGGTAGTTGTGGACGATGGCGGCCAGATCGATGGTGGCGACGAGGGGGCGCATGGGACTCTTCCGCAAACGAAAACGGGCGCCCATCTTAACCGCTGGGCGCCCGTTTTCATTGCGCAGGATCAGTCCTGCGCGGAGGTCAGTCTTCCTCGAAGTTGTACACACCCGGGGCGAGGTTGTCGAAGCGCGTGTACTTGCCGATGAAGGCCAGGCGGCAGGTGCCGATGGGACCGTTACGCTGCTTGCCGATGATGATCTCGGCCACGCCCTTGTACTCGGTCTCCGGGTGGTACACCTCGTCGCGGTAGACGAACATGATGATGTCGGCGTCCTGCTCGATCGCCCCGGATTCACGCAGGTCGGAGTTGACCGGGCGCTTGTTGGGGCGCTGTTCCAGCGAGCGGTTGAGCTGCGACAGGGCGATCACCGGGCAGTTGAACTCCTTGGCCAAGGCCTTGAGCGAGCGCGAGATCTCGGAGATCTCGTTGGTGCGGTTGTCGCCGCTGGAGCCGGGGATGCGCATCAGCTGCAGGTAATCGACCATGATCATGGCGATCTCGCCGTGCTCGCGGGCCAGGCGGCGGGCGCGGGCGCGCATCTCGGTCGGGCTGATGCCGGCGGTGTCGTCGATGAACAGCTTGCGCTCGTTGAGCAGGTTGACCGCCGAGGTCAGGCGCGGCCAGTCGTCGTCGTCCAGCTTGCCGGAACGCACCTTGGTCTGGTCGATGCGACCGAGCGAGGAGAGCATACGCATCACGATCGAGTCGCTGGGCATCTCCAGGGAGAACACCAGCACCACCTTGTCGGTGCGCAGCACGGCGTTCTCCACCAGGTTCATGGCGAAGGTGGTCTTGCCCATGGACGGACGGCCGGCGACGATCACCAGGTCGGCCGGCTGCAGGCCGCTGGTCATGCCGTCGAGGTCGGTGAAGCCGGTGGAGATGCCGGTCAGGCCCTCGTTGGTGTTGAACAGCTCGTCGATGCGGTCGATGGTCTTGACCAGGATCTCGTTGATCCCCACCGGGCCGCCAGCCTTGGGACGCGCCTCGGCGATCTGGAAGATCTGCCGCTCGGCCTCGTCGAGCACCTCCACCGCGCTCTTGCCCTGCGGCGCATAGGCCATGTCGGCGATGTCGTTGCTGATGCCGATCAGCTGGCGCAGGGTGGCGCGCTCGCGAATGATCTGCGCATAGGCCTTGATGTTGGCCACCGAAGGAGTGTTCTTGGCCAGCTCGCCGAGGTAGGCCAGACCGCCGACCTGGCTCAGGTGGCCCTCCTTGTCCAGCTGCTCGGACAGGGTCACCACGTCGAACGGCGAGTTGCGCTCGGCCAGGGTGAAGATGGCGCGGAAGATCAGGCGGTGGTCATGCCGGTAGAAGTCGCCGTCGGACACCGCATCGGAGACCCGCTCCCAGGCGTTGTTGTCCAGCATCAGGCCGCCCAGCACGGCCTGTTCGGCCTCGATGGAATGCGGCGGCACCTTGAGGGCGGCGGTTTCCAGGTCGTATTGCTGAGGGACGCTGATGTCGTTCATGGCACCTGTGATTCCGGGAACTCAGAGGCTTTTACGGAGGCGGGCTCTGCAAAAGGCTCTCGCAAAAAACAACGGGCACGCACCGCATATGCGATGAGTGCCCGATTGTCGGCAGGCCCGCACCTTCGTGCAAGCCCGCAGGTCGCATGCCTTAGGCTGCTACCACGACCACCTTGACGGTGGCTTCGACGTCGGTGTGCAGGTGCACGGCAACGTCGAACTCGCCGACCTGGCGGATGGTGCCGTTCGGCAGACGCACTTCGGCCTTGGCCACTTCGACGCCGGAAGCGGTCAGCGCTTCGGCGATGTCGTGGGTACCGATGGAACCGAACAGCTTGCCTTCGTCACCGGCCACGGCAGTGATGGTGACTTCCAGCTCGGCCAGCTGAGCGGCGCGCGCTTCGGCCGAAGCCTTCTTCGCGGCAGCGGCAGCTTCCAGCTCGGCGCGACGGGCTTCGAACGCGGCGACGTTCTCGGCGGTAGCGGCGGTGGCCTTGCCCTGCGGCAGCAGGTAGTTACGACCGTAACCGGCCTTGACGTTCACCTTGTCGCCCAGGTTGCCCAGGTTGGCGATTTTTTCCAGCAGGATAACTTCCATTTGGGTCTTACCTCTTAACTTTTAACCTTCACCGTTCGCGGGACCGGCACCGTCATTGCGGGCGCGGCGACCGCGAAAATCCATCAGACTGTCGACGGTGGCCAGGACCACCAGCAACGGATAAACCAGCTGCGTAAACAGCAGCATCGACACATACAGCCCCACCAACCAGAACCTGGCCAGGCGCCCGTCGGCCGCAAGGCCGTGCAACAGGGCGACTCCGGCCAGCGCCAGCGGCACACTGGACAACGGCGTCAGCATCGCCAGTTCCAGGCCCAGGTTGGGCGCCAGGAACATCACCGCCACCAGCCCGAGAGCCAGCGGAGCGGGGAGGCGCAGGGCGCGAAACTCGCGCCCGAAACCGCCGGGGTTGTACAGCGCCGCCTGCCAGTACCGCCCCAGAATCAGGCAGAGCAGGCTGGCGAGCTGCAGCAGAGCAGCCATCAGTCCGGTGAGTACCGGGGCGATCAGCGCCTCCAGGCGGCCACGCTCTTCTACCGACATCTGTTGGTAGACCCCATCGAGCATCTGCGGCATCAGCTTGCTCAGCTCAGCCGCCAGACCGGCGATGGGTTCACGCAGCACCGTGCCCAGGATCACGCCATACACCAGGCCGACGGGGATGCTGAACAGCACCACCCGACTCCAGGCGTGGCCGGCGCGCAACAACAGCGCCAGCCCCAGCGCACCGAGCAACACCAGCAGGGTGCGCGGCTCGCCGAAATGCCACCAGGCCAAGGCCGGCAGCATCGCCCAGACGAGGATGCCAACGGCATCTCTCGGCCCCCGCCGCAGCAGCACCAGGCAGCTGGCGGCGGCACTCAACCAGAACAACAGCGGCACTGCCGCCGAAGCGACCACTACCAGAGTGGCCTGCATGCGGCCGCGCATGATGAACTCAGCCAGGGCGCGCATGCGGTTTATCCCTTACTACGAAATCGACGGTCTGCTATCAACGGCCGTGGCTGTCGGTGTAGGGCAGCAGGGCCAGGTAGCGGGCGCGCTTGATAGCGACGGCCAGCTGACGCTGGTACTTGGCCTTGGTACCGGTGATACGGCTGGGAACGATCTTGCCGGTTTCGGAGATGTAGGCCTTCAGGGTGTTGAGATCCTTGAAGTCGATCTCTTTCACGCCTTCGGCGGTGAAACGGCAGAATTTACGACGACGGAAGAAACGTGCCATGAATGTGGCTCCTCAATAGATCCGTGGATTACTCGTCAGCGTTGTCGCTGTTGTCACCGTCTTCGCCTTCGGCGGATTCGGTTTCAACGCGCTCACGGCGCTCGCGGCGCTCGCTGCGGTTTTCTTCGGCCTTGAGCATCTCGGACTGGCCGGTAACGGCTTCGTCGCGACGGATGATCAGGTTACGGATCACGGCGTCGTTGTAGCGGAAGTTGTCTTCCAGCTCGGCCAGGGCCTTGCCGCTGCACTCGACGTTCAGCATCACGTAGTGAGCCTTGTGAACGTTGTTGATGGCGTAGGCCAGCTGGCGACGACCCCAGTCTTCCAGGCGGTGGATTTTGCCGCCGTCTTCTTCGATCAGCTTGGTGTAACGCTCGACCATGCCGCCGACTTGCTCGCTCTGGTCCGGGTGAACCAGGAAGATGATTTCGTAATGACGCATGAATGCTCCTTACGGGTTGCAGCCTGCCAACGGTAATGTGGTCAGGCAAGGAGTGAATGACTCGTTCTGAGCTTGCCGAGGCGAAGGCGCGCAAACGCCTGCCGTCACGGCAAGGGGCGACATTCTAGAGAAGCCCCCTGCCGCGCGCAAGGCGAACTGGCGATTATTTGATCAGGCCTTGCCTGCCGCGCGGCGCTGGCGCACCGCCTCGAACAGGCAGACGCCGGTGGCGACCGAGACGTTGAGGCTGCTGACGCTGCCGCCCATGGGCAGCTTCACCAGGTAGTCGCAGTGCTCGCGGGTCAGGCGGCGCATGCCCTTGCCCTCGGCGCCCATCACCAGCACCGTGGGGCCGGTCATGTCCAGCTGGTACAGCTCCTGGTCGACCTCGCCGGCGGTGCCGACCACCCAGAGGCCCTTCTTCTGCAGCTTTTCCAGGGTGCGCGCCAGGTTGGTCACCGCCACCAGCGGGATCACCTCGGCGGCGCCGCAGGCCACCTTGCGCACGGTGGCGTTTAGCGTGGCCGACTTGTCCTTGGGCACGATGACCGCCTGGGCCCCGGCGGCGTCGGCGGTGCGCAGGCAGGCACCGAGGTTGTGCGGATCGGTCACCCCGTCCAGCACCAGCAGCAGGGCCGGGCCTTCGCTGCGCTCGAGCAGCTCGTCGAGCATGTTCTCGCCCCACACCTGGCTGGGGCTGACCTCGGCGACCACGCCCTGGTGCACGCCCTCGGCCCACTCGTCCAGCTCCTGGCGATCCTTGTGGCCGACCGCCACGCGGTTCTGCGCGGCCAGCTCGAGCAGGGCCTGAACCCGCGGGGCCTGTCGGCTCTCGGCCAGCCACAGCTGCTTGACCCGCTTGGGATGGTGACGCAGCAGCGCCTCGACGGCGTGTACGCCGTAGACCTTCTCCAGCTGACTCATCGCTTGGCCTTGCGCTTGCTCGGCTTGCCCGCGGAAGGCGCGGCGCCCTTCGCTGGCCCCTTGCGATGACCGGAGGCCTTGCTCTTACCGGCGGCAGCCTTGCCGGCACCCTTCTTGGCGCCGTCGAGCAGGGCCTTCTTCACGTCGCGACTCTTCTGCACGTCGGTATTGCCTGGGCCGGGCGCCTTCTTGCGGGTATCGCCGCCCCGACCACGGGGCGTCTTGTCCAGCCGGCCTTCGCCCAGCTCGAAGTCGATCTTGCGCTCGTCCAGGTCGACGCGCATGACCTTGACCGCCACGCTGTCGCCGAGGCGGAAGCTGCGCCCGCTGCGTTCGCCGGCCAGGCGATGATGGACCGGGTCGAAGTGGTAGTAGTCGCCCGGCAGCGCGGTGACGTGCACCAGACCCTCGACGTAGATGTCCTTCAACTCGACGAAGATGCCGAAACCGGTCACCGCGGTGATCACGCCCTCGAAGGTCTCGCCGACGCGATCCTGCATGAACTCGCACTTCAGCCAGTTGACCACGTCGCGGGTGGCCTCGTCGGCGCGTCGCTCGGTCATCGAGCACTGTTCGCCGAGCTTCTCCAGCGCCGCCTCGTCGTAGGGGTAGATGCGCGCCTTGGGCATGCTCGCCGCACCGACGCGCTGCACATGCTTGGTCTCGCGCTTGGAACGGATCACGCTGCGGATGGCACGGTGCACCAGCAGGTCCGGGTAGCGGCGGATCGGCGAGGTGAAGTGGGTATAGGCCTCGTAGTTGAGACCGAAGTGGCCGTTGTTGTCGGCGCTGTACACCGCCTGGCTCAGCGAGCGCAGCATCACGGTCTGGATCAGGTGGAAGTCCGGGCGCTCCTGGATGCTGGCCAGCAGCTTCTGGTAGTCCTTCGGCGTCGGCCCCTGCTTGCCCTTGTGCAGGGCCAGCCCCAGCTCGCCGAGGAAGGCCTTGAGCTTCTCCACCCGCTCGGCCGGCGGGCCGTCGTGCACCCGATAGAGCGAGGGAATCGAGTGGTCGAGCATGAAGCGCGCGGTGGCGACGTTGGCCGCCAGCATGCACTCCTCGATCAGCTTGTGCGCGTCGTTGCGCTGGGTCGGGCGGATCTCGGCGATCTTGCGCCCCTCGCCGAAGACAATGCGCGTCTCCTGGGTCTCGAAATCGATGGCGCCGCGCTCGTGGCGAGCGGCCAGCAGCACCTTGTACAGGGCATAGAGCTCCTTGAGGTGCGGCAGGACCTCCTTGTACTCCTCGCGCAGGGCCTTGCCCTCGCTGCTCTTGGGCTGCTCCAGCATGTAGCTGACCTTGTTGTAGGTCAGCCGCGCATGGGAGTGGATCACCGCCTCGCAGAAGCGGTAGTCGAGCAGCTCCCCGGTCTTGGACATGTTCATTTCGCAGACCATGGCCAGACGATCGACCTGCGGGTTCAGCGAGCACAGGCCGTTGGACAACTCCTCCGGCAGCATGGGCACCACGCGCTCGGGGAAGTACACCGAGTTACCGCGTTTCTCGGCTTCAGCGTCCAGCGCCGAGCCGACCTTGACGTAGTGCGACACGTCGGCGATGGCCACATAGAGCTTCCAGCCGCCGGAGAACAGCTTCCAGCGGCCGCTGTTCTTCTCGCAGTAGACGGCATCGTCGAAATCGCGGGCGTCCTCGCCGTCGATGGTGACGAACGGCAGGTGGCGCAGGTCGACGCGGCTCTCCTTGTCCTTCTCCTCCACCTCGGGCTTGAGCTTGCGCGCCTCCTTGATCACCGCCTCGGGCCAGACGTGCGGGATGTCGTAGCTGCGCAGCGCCACGTCGATTTCCATGCCCGGCGCCATGTAGTTGCCGATGACTTCGACGATGTCGCCCTGCGGCTGGAAGCGCGCAGTGGGCCAGTGGGTGATCCTGATCTCGACGAACTGGCCGACCTTGGCGCCGGCGGTACGCCCGGGGGTAACCAGTACTTCCTGCTGGATCTTCGGGTTGTCGGCCTCGACGAAGCCGATGCCGGCCTCCTCGAAGTAGCGCCCGACTATGGTCTCGTGGGCGCGCTCGATCACCTCGACAATGGCGCCTTCGCGGCGGCCACGGCGATCCAGACCGGAGACGCGGGCGAGCACGCGGTCGCCGTCGAACACCAGGCGCATCTGCGCCGGGCTGAGGAACAGGTCGTCGCTGCCGTCGTCCGGAATCATGAAGCCGAAGCCGTCGCGGTGCCCGCTGATGCGGCCGCGAATCAGGTCGAGCTTGTCCACCGGCGCATAGGTGCCGCGACGGGTATAGATAAGCTGGCCGTCGCGCTCCATGGCGCGCAGGCGACGGCGCAGCGCTTCCAGCTGCTCGTCGGTAGTCAGGCCGAATTCGGCCACCAGCTCCTCGCGGGCGGCAGGGGAACCGCGCTCGGACAGGTGCTGCAGGATCAGCTCGCGGCTGGGGATGGGATTCTCGTATTTTTCCGCCTCGCGGGCGGCCTCGGGGTCGAGGGATTGCCAATCGGCCATTAAGTGAAATTACCTTTACGCATATATAAGTGGTGTGCCATGCCCCTATTGAAGCGCGAAACGGCCCCGGGGGTCAGCACAATAATTTTTTCGCCGTCAGGGGTTTACAAGCAAAAAGGGGCTCCGTATAGTTCGCGCCCACAACGTTGCTGAGACGTTGTAACACGGAAACGCATGAGCAATCATAGTTTCCCGTGCCCAGGTGGCGGAATTGGTAGACGCACTAGGTTCAGGTCCTAGCGGTGGCAACACCGTGGAAGTTCGAGTCTTCTCCTGGGCACCACTCTTCAGAAACCGAGCGATAGCTCGGTTTCGCATTTAACGGAGCAGCTTCCGTGCCGCCAAAAGCGGTGAATGCTGCAAAAGTCGGCGAGCGATCGTCGCAATGTGCCCAGGTGGCGGAATTGGTAGACGCACTAGGTTCAGGTCCTAGCGGTGGCAACACCGTGGAAGTTCGAGTCTTCTCCTGGGCACCACTCTTCAAGAAAAAACCGAGCCATTGGCTCGGTTTTTTCGTTTCTGCCAACGGCCGAGCGAGCTAGAGAAAAGCCAGGCGGAAGCTGCCGAAGAAGCGCAGTTGACAGCAGTCAATGAGCATCTTCCAACGCAGCTTTTCCGACGCGCAGCCGGCCGTCAGACCTTGAACTGGGCGAAGCTGGCCTTCAGCTGGCTGACCAGCCCATCCACCACCCGACCGCTGGCCGCCGTCTCGCTGACCGCCTGGGCCGCGCGCTGGGCCTCGCTGTGGATCACCTCGACCCGACCGCGTACCGCCGAGGCGCCATCGGCCTGATGGGAGGCGGAGCGGGTGGCGCTGTCGATGGCGCCATGCACCTCGTCCACCGAGGCCTGCACCGACTGCTGCAGACGGGCGCTGTCGCGTAGCGCCTGCAAGCCCTCGGCGGCCTGCTCGCCGGCCTGGCCGATCACCGCCACTGCCTCACGCGCGCCCTGCTGCAGGGCGGTGATGTGCGCCTGGATGTCGCCGGTGGACTGCTGGGTCTTGCTCGCCAGGGCGCGCACCTCGTCGGCCACCACGGCGAAACCGCGACCGCTCTCCCCAGCCCGCGCCGCCTCGATGGCGGCGTTCAGGGCGAGCAGATTGGTCTGCTCGGCGATGGACTGGATCACCGTCAGCACCACCTCGATCTGCTGGCTCTGCTGGGCCAGCTTCTCGATCACCGCCGAGCCGCTCTCCACCCGCGCCACCAGCGCCTCGATCAGGCTGCCGACCTTGGCGGCGATGGCCGCGTTCTCGTGCGCCGCCTGGCGGATGGCCGATACGCGCTGCTGGGCGTCGTGCATGGCCTGGCTCTCGGCCTGGGCCGCCGCCGCCATCTCCTCCAGGGCCTGCAGGCTGCCGGCCACCTCGTCGCGCTGGCGGCTGGCCGCGGCCTCGGCCGCCGCGCTGCGCTGGGCCAGGCTGCGGATTTCCTCGCCGGTACGCTGAGCCACTTCCCCGGCCTCGCGCACTATCGGCTGCAGCTTGGCGATGAACTGGTTGACCGCATCGGCCATCTCGCCGACCTCGTCGTTGCTGTCCAGCTGCACCCGACGGGTCAGGTCGCCTTCGCCGGCAGCCAGGTCCTTGAGCGCGGCGATCAGTAGCTGCAGGCGGCTGAGCACGCGCCAGCCGAGCACCAGGGCAACCACCGCCAGGGTCAGCAGGCCGACCACCAGCAGCCCGCTGGCGATACGCCAGCGCAGGCTGTCGGCGGCCTGCTGCACGGTCTCGCTGCCGTTGCGCGCCATGTCCGCGGTGGCCTGCTCGGCCAGCTGCAGACGCTGCTGCAGAGCCTGGGTACTCTCCTGAGCGGCGCCCGAGAGGCTCTTGTCGACCAGCTCGCCGGCACTGCCGACCAGCGAGGAGAAGCGCGCATCCAGGGCGCTCAGCTCCTGCTCCACGCCATCCAGCGCCATGCCCAGCTGAACCTTGCCGATGGAGGCGCCCATCGGATTGATGTCCGCCTCGACAATATGCACCTTCGGGTCGCGCGACGCGGCGTCCACCAGCTTGGCCAGCGCCGTGTCGCCCTGCCCCGCCGCCACCAGCTCGCGCACGCGCAGGCTGCCGCGGTTAAAGTTGCGGGTCAGGCGCTGGCCTTGGGCGTCGTAGAACACGGCGAAGAGCACCGCCGGATCGCGCTGGGCGATGCGGGTCAGCGCGGTCAGCGCCGGCACGTCGTCGTCCCAGATGGCCTTGGGCGCCACACCGGCGAGCAGCTGGGCAATCGAGTTACCGGACTGCTTGAGGTTCTGTTCCAGCACCTGGCGCAGCTGCGCCTGCTCGTCGGTGAGCTGAGCCGACAGGCCGCCGGAGAGCCGCTCGCGAGTGTTGCTGGAAAGCGCGGCAAGACCGGCGCGCATCTCCTCCTCGGCACTGCCCAGCTCGGCGGCCAGGCGCTGACTCTCGCCGCCCAGGCGCTGGGTCAGCTCGCTGACCAGGCCATCCACCGTGACCCGGGTGAGCCAGACCGCGATACCGACCTGGGCCAGCATGGCCAGGCCGAGCGCAATGAACACAGGGCGCAGCAGGCGGCTGCGCAGCAGGGAGAACAGAACGGACACAGCGGAACCCCTTCCGGTCAGGTGGCCTCGATGCCTGTACATCGGCCGCTTTCAGAAAAGCTGTAGACAAAGCAAGGTATAGGCCAAAAACAAAGCCCCGCTCGAGGCGGGGCTTGCGACTGGCGTGGCTCAGTAGGCCGGGTTGCCCTGGAGCTGGGCTTCCGCGGCCTTGGCCAGGTCCGGCGGGAGGAAGTCCTTGTCCGGATCGTAGTCCGGCTTGAGGAACGCGGTCAGGGCCTCCAGGTCGGACGGCGCCAGAGTACCGGCGGCCTGCTTCAGGCGCAGGTTATTGAGGATGTAGTCGTAGCGCGCATCGTTGTAGTTGCGCACCGAACTGTACAGCTGACGCTGGGCATCGAGCACGTCGACGATGTTGCGGGTACCGACCTGGTAACCGATCTCGGTGGCCTCCAGGGCGCTCTGGTTGGAGATGATCGACTGTCTGCGCGCCTGTACGGTGTCCACATCCGTGTTCACCGCGCGGTGCAGGTTGCGGGTGTTCTCCACCACGCTGCGGCGCAGGCTCTCGCGCTGCTGCTCGGTCTGGTTGAGCTGCTGGTAGGCCTCGCGCACCTGGGAGCTGGTCAGGCCACCGCTGTAGATCGGGATGTTCAGCTGCAGGCCGATGCTGGTCTGCTCGGCATCGCCGTCGTAGACGGACAGCGCATCGCTGTTGGTAAAGCCCAGGGAATCGTTATCGCCCTTCTGGTACTGGGCCACCGCATCGAGGGTCGGCGCATGGCCTGCCTTGCGCTGACGCAGGGTTTCCTCGGCGGCGTCGACGGCATAGTCGGCAGCTTGCAGATTGAGGTTCTGCTGGGCGGCGGTATCGACCCAGGCCTTGGCATCGTTCGGCACCGGGGCCAGCACCGGCAGGGTGTGCAGGATGCCCTCGATGGAGGCGTACTCGCGATTGGTCAGGGTCACCAGGGCCTGGAAGGCGTCCTCCACGGCGCGCTGGGCGAGGATGCGGTTGGCCCGCGCGGTGTCGTAGCCGGCCTGGGCCTCGAGCACGTCGGTCTTGTCCGACAGGCCCACGTCGAAGCGCTCGTTGGCCTGGTCCAGCTGGCGCTTGAAGGCCGCTTCCTCGGCCTTGGTCGAGGCCAGGGTGTCCTGGGCGCGCAGCACGGCGAAGTAGGTCTCGGCGCTCTGCAGGATCAGGTTCTGCTCGGTGGCGGAGAGCTGCAGCGCGGCCTGCTGGTCGACGGCCTTGGCGGCGCGGTACTGGTACCAGCGGTCGGCACGGAACAGCGGCTGACTGAGGCTGGCTCGGTAGGACAGGCCGCTGCGCGAGGAGTCCAGATCGCCGATGCGGCGGTCGACATTGGTGTCGGTATTCAGGCTATCGGCACCCGCCGAGAGGTTGGGCAGCAGACCGGCGCGGGCCTGGGGCACCACTTCGCGGGTGGCCTCGTAGCCGGCCCGGGCCGCAGCCAGGTCGGCGTTGTTCTTCACCGCCTCGTTGTAAACGGTGACCAGGTCGGTCTTGGTTGCCAGGGGGGCCTCTTCGGCCCAGGCCATTCCAGTGGTGGCAGCTGCTACCGCGAGCGCCAGAGAGAGTCTGCGTAGCATGATCAGTCCTAGATTCGGGTGGAATCGAGCAAGGCTAAGTGGGCTGCCGACAGCGGTCAAGGCGCACCGGGCAGTTACAGCGCCCAGTTTGCGACAAGCTTTGTTGCCGTCCTGCAACAATGCCGAGTTTCCGACCGACGCATTGGTGTTCTTCGTGCGCATTGGATTAGACTGCCGGCTGTTCTTGTCGGGGTGCCCAGAATCGTGGGCTGAGATCGGACAGTTCCGGATCCCGTTGAACCTGATCAGGTTAAGGCCTGCGTAGGGAACAAGATGTGCTCGCCGCCCTGGCGACCCCCTCTGGCACCGCCCCCGGTGCGCCTTGCGTCACCAGGTTCGCTCCGACATCCAGCCGAGGAGCCGAACCGATGAGCGTCAAACAACAACAGAAGAATCTCAGCGAGAGCGCCCAGGTCGATCAGCAGTCGATCCAGCCCTTCCCCCGCTCACAGAAGATCTACGTGCAGGGTTCGCGCCCGGACATCCGCGTGCCGATGCGCGAGATCAGCCTGGACGTCACCCCCACCGCCTTCGGTGGCGAGATCAACGCCCCGGTCACCGTCTACGACACCTCCGGCCCCTACACCGACCCGAACGTCAGCATCGACGTGCGCCAGGGCCTGCCGGACGTGCGCAGCGCCTGGATCGAGGATCGCGGCGACACCGAGAAACTGCAGGGCCTCTCCTCCGAGTTCGGCCAGCGCCGCCTCAACGACGCCGAGCTGTCCGCCATGCGCTTCGCCCACGTGCGCAATCCGCGCCGCGCCAAGGCCGGCCACAACGTCAGCCAGATGCACTACGCCAAGCAGGGCATCATTACGCCCGAGATGGAGTACGTCGCCATCCGCGAGAACATGAAGCTGGCCGAGGCGCGCGAGGCCGGCCTGCTGAAAGAACAGCACGGCGGCCAGAGCTTCGGCGCGAGCATCCCCAAGGAGATCACCCCCGAGTTCGTGCGCAGCGAGATCGCCCGCGGCCGCGCCATCATCCCGGCCAACATCAACCACGTGGAGCTGGAGCCGATGATCATCGGCCGCAACTTCCTGGTGAAGATCAACGGCAATATCGGCAACTCGGCGCTGGGCTCCTCCATTGAAGAGGAAGTGGCCAAGCTGACCTGGGGCATCCGCTGGGGCTCGGACACGGTCATGGATCTGTCCACCGGCAAGCACATCCACGAGACCCGCGAGTGGATCATCCGCAACTCGCCGGTGCCGATCGGCACCGTGCCGGTGTACCAGGCCCAGGAGAAGGTTGGATGCATCGCCGAGGACCTGACCTGGGAGCTGTTCCGCGACACCCTGATCGAGCAGGCCGAGCAGGGCGTGGACTACTTCACCATCCACGCCGGCGTGCTGCTGCGCTATGTGCCGCTGACCGCCAAGCGGGTCACCGGCATCGTCAGCCGCGGCGGCTCGATCATGGCCAAGTGGTGCCTGGCGCACCACAAGGAGAATTTCCTCTACACCCACTTCGAGGAAATCTGCGAAATCATGAAGGCCTACGACGTCAGCTTCTCGCTGGGCGATGGCCTGCGTCCGGGCTCGATTGCCGACGCCAACGACGCCGCGCAGTTCGGCGAGCTGGAAACCCTCGGCGAGCTGACCAAGATCGCCTGGAAGCACGATGTGCAGACCATGATCGAAGGCCCGGGCCACGTGCCGATGCAGCTGATCAAGGAGAACATGGACAAGCAGCTGGAGTGCTGCGACGAGGCGCCCTTCTACACCCTCGGCCCGCTGACCACCGATATCGCCCCCGGCTACGACCACATCACCTCGGGCATCGGCGCGGCGATGATCGGCTGGTTCGGCTGCGCCATGCTCTGCTACGTGACCCCCAAGGAGCACCTGGGCCTGCCGAACAAGGATGACGTGAAGACCGGCATCATCACCTACAAGATCGCCGCGCACGCCGCCGACCTGGCCAAGGGCCACCCGGGCGCGCAGATCCGCGACAACGCACTGTCCAAGGCGCGTTTCGAGTTCCGCTGGGAAGACCAGTTCAACCTCGGCCTGGATCCGGACACCGCGCGCGCCTTCCACGACGAGACGCTGCCCAAGGAGTCGGCCAAGGTGGCGCACTTCTGCTCCATGTGCGGGCCGAAGTTCTGCTCGATGAAGATCACCCAGGAAGTACGTGACTACGCCAAGGAGAATGGCCTGTCCGACGAGAGTCTGGCGGTCGAGGCCGGCTTCAAGGAGCAGGCCGAGCGCTTCAAGGACCAAGGCTCGGTGATCTACAAGCAGGTCTGAGCGCCTGCCGCCACATGAAAAAGCCGGGGCATGCCCCGGCTTTTTTTCATCTCCAGCGCTCAGCGCGACGCCGGCAGATAGGCCGGTTTGACGATACCGGCGAGGCGCTCATAGGGAATCCACAGCTCCGGATGGCCGCTGCTGTAGGGCGCGATGCGCGCGACCTCGTACTTGAGCATGGCCCCGCGCCGCAGCATGGCCAGGTTGGCGGTGCGCACGAAGGGCCAGAGCGCCCGGTACTTGGCATCGTCGGCCAGGTCGTTGGCCTCGAGCCAGGCCTGGTGGGCCAGTTCGGCCTGCTGCCAGAAGGCCGCCTGCTGCCCCGGCAACAGCAGTTCGTCGAGCGCCAGCAGGCGCCCGGACTCGCGGTCGTAGTTCAGATAGGCGCGCCCGGGCACGCCGTGGGCACCACCGCTGAAGCGATAGCTGGACAGTTCGATCACCACCAGCCGGCCATGCTGTTCCAGCACCTTGGATTGCAGGTAGCTCATCCAGCCCGGCCGGGCCACGGCCAGGAAGTCGCGCTCATGACTGGCCAGCGAGGGCGGCGGCGGATCGCCCGGCAGCTCGATGGTCAGTTTGAGCAGCTCCTGCTCGATGCGCGCATTGAGCTCCGGCAGGCCGTCCAGCCGCTGCAGGTCGATGTTGACCAGCGCGCAGTCCCGGCCCGTGCACCCCGGCGCACGATGCTCCCAGGCCTCGCGACTGACCTGCAGCGGCCGCGGCTCGCCGCTGGGTAGCAAACCCTGGCAACCGGCCAGAAACAAACCGAACAGAAAACCGACGAGGCGAAGCGGAAAGGACATCGAACACCCTGCAGACTGCCGAACCGAAGGCGCTATTCTGGCCGCAGCGGCACGCGCCGACAAACAGAGCACGGCGCACATAGCTGTGGCCGGCATCGCTGTATTAGTCTGTGCTCTGTACATGGCCTTCAAGAAAGGAAACCGGCATGAGCGACAGCTTCAGCCAGGCGGATGTCGAGATCATCGAGCGTGAGCCCTGCTTTCGCGGCTTCTATCGCCTCGACCGTCTGCACCTGCGTCACCGTCAGTTCGACGGCGGCATGGGCCCGCGCCTGAGCCGCGAGCTGTTCGTGCGCCACGATGCGGTCTGCGTGCTGCCCTACGACCCGCAGCGCGACGCCGTGGTGCTGGTCGAACAGTTCCGCGTCGGCGCCATGGAGAAAAGCGCCAACCCCTGGCTGCTGGAACTGGTCGCTGGGCTGATCGACAAGGACGAGCAGCCCGAGGAGGTGGCCCGCCGCGAAGCCGAGGAAGAGGCCGGCCTGCAACTCGCCGCGCTGTGGCCGATCACCCAGTACTACCCCTCCCCCGGCGGTTCGGACGAGCGTGTGCACCTCTTCATCGGTCGCTGTGACAGCGAGGGCGTCGGCGGCGTGCACGGCCTGGCCGAGGAAGGCGAGGACATCCGCGTCCACGTCTGGCCGCTGGAGGATGCCCTGCAGGCGGTCAAGGACGGCCGCATCGACAACGCCGCCAGCATCATCGCCCTGCAGTGGCTGGCGCTGAACCGCGCGGAAGTACGAGGGCTGTGGTCGTGAACCTGCTGCGCGAGCGCTACCGGGTCGACCTGGTCGAACTGCAGGCCGCCTGCGAGGCCAACTACGCGCGCCTGCTGCGCCTGCTGCCGGACATGCGCGAGGCCCAGGGCGAGCGGCGCGTGGCCCTGAGCCAGGGCGACCTGCTGCTCGGCGTGCTGCTGCTGCGCGTCACCGAGAACTGCCCCTACACCACCACCCTGGAGGTGCGCCAGGAGCACAGCCTGCCCTGGCTGCCGGTGCCGCGCCTGGAAGTGCGCGCCTACCACGACGCGCGCATGGCCGAGGTGATAGGCGCCGAGAACGCCCGGCGTTTTCGCGGCATCTACCCCTACCCCAACGCCGCCATGCACCAGCCGGACGAGAAGACCCAGCTCAACCTGTTCCTCGGCGAGTGGCTGAGCCACTGCATCGCCTGCGGCCACGAACTGGCACCCGTTCTCTGAAAGTCGCCGCGCAAATGTGACAGGTTCACGCTTGCCGGGTTTACCGAATCGCATTTCACCCACCATAATCCTGGGAACCCGTTCAGGAGTTGGCCCTTGTCGCGCCCGTCGTCTGTCGCCCTTGATCGCCCGATACTGCTGGTGCAGCTGTCGGACAGTCATCTATTTGCCGAGGAAGACGGCAAGCTGCTGGGCATGAACACCCGCGACAGCCTGGAAAAGGTGATCGAACGGGTGCAGGCAGAACAGAGCGACATCGACCTGATCCTCGCCACCGGCGACCTGTCCCAGGACGGCAGCCTGGCCTCCTACCGGCGTTTCCGCGAGCTCAGCGGGCAGCTGGGCGTGCCGACCCGCTGGTTCCCCGGCAACCACGACGAACTGCCCGCCATGCGCGAGGCCTGCGCCGACAGCGACCTGCTGCAGCCGGTGGTAGACCTGGGCAACTGGCGCATCACCCTGCTCGACTCCTCCATTCCCGGCGCGGTGCCCGGCTTTCTCGCCGACGACCAGCTGCGGCTGCTCGACCAGGCCCTGAGCGAAGCGCCCGAGCGCCATCACCTGGTGTGCTTCCACCATCATCCGGTGTCCATCGGCTGCCGCTGGATGGAGCCGATCGGCATCCGCAACCCGGATGCCCTGTTCGCCGTGCTGGAGCGCCATGCGCAGGTCAAGGCGCTGCTCTGGGGCCATATCCACCAGGAGTTCGACCAGCAACGCGGCGGCATCCGCCTGCTCGCCTCGCCGTCCACCTGCGTGCAGTTCGCCCCCGGCAGCGAGGAATTCCAGGTCGGCAGCGAGGCCCCCGGCTACCGCTGGCTACGCCTGCACGCCGACGGGCGCCTGGAGACCGGCGTATCGCGGGTCACCGGCATCGACTTCGAAGTCGACTACAGCGTCAAGGGCTACTAAGAACCGGTTTCCGACCATGCTGCGCGTCGGAAAAACTGCGTTGAAGGTGGCTTCGGAATGCTCATTTACCCCAGTAAACTCCGCTTCCTCAGCCCCCTTCGCCTTGTTTTCCTCTAGCTCGCACGGCCGGAAACCGACTCTAGGCCTAGACCTGGCTTGTCAATGCTTGCGGCTGGCGTCGCCTAGCTTGTAGCCTCCCGCTCCATGACTCCCAGCATCCTCTATATCCACGGTCTCAACAGTTCGCCGGCCTCGATCAAGGCCAGCCAGCTGCTCCGGGTCGCCGAACACTGCGGCATTGACCGCCAGCTGCGTGTGCCGGCGCTGCACCATCACCCGCGCCAGGCCATGCTCCAGCTGCAGGCGGCCATCGCCGAGCTGGGCCGGCCGCTGCTGGTCGGCAGCTCGCTGGGCGGTTTCTACGCCACCTACCTCGCCGAGCAACATGGTCTGCGCGCCCTGCTGATCAACCCGGCGGTGCGCCCGCACCGGCTGTTCGGCGGCAAGGAGGAGCTGCAGACCAACTATTACAGTGGCGAGACCTGGCTGCTGACCCACGACCACGTCGCCGCCCTGGCCGAGCTGGAAGTGCCCGAGCCGCGCGACGCCCAGCGCTACCAGGTATGGCTGCAGACGGCCGACGAGACCCTCGACTACCGCCAGGCCGAGGCCTATTACCAGGGCTGTACGCTGGATATCCAGCAGGGCGGCGACCACAGCTACCAGGGCTTCGCCCGGCGCCTCCCGGAAATCCTCGCGCTGGCCGGCTTCGACCCCGCGCTGTGGGCCGATTTCGACTTTTCCACCCTTTGAAGACCACGAGAGACCATGGCTCAACAGAACGCCTACAACGCCGATGCCATCGAAGTACTGTCCGGTCTGGACCCGGTGCGCAAGCGCCCGGGCATGTACACCGACACCGCGCGGCCCAACCACCTGGCCCAGGAAGTCATCGACAACAGCGTCGACGAGGCGCTGGCCGGCCACGCCAGCGCGATCCAGGTGATCCTCCACGAGGACAACTCGCTGGAAGTGATCGACGACGGCCGCGGCATGCCGGTGGACATCCACCCGGAAGAAGGCATCCCCGGCGTCGAGCTGATCCTCACCAAGCTGCACGCCGGCGGCAAGTTCTCCAACAAGAACTACCAGTTCTCCGGCGGCCTGCACGGCGTCGGCATCTCGGTGGTCAACGCCCTGTCCAACCAGGTCGAGGTCAAGGTCAAGCGTGACGGCAGCGAGTACCGCATGACCTTCGCCGACGGCTTCAAGGCCAGCGACCTGGAAGTGATAGGCACGGTCGGCAAGCGCAACACTGGCACCAGCGTGCGCTTCTGGCCGGATGCGCAGTACTTCGACTCGCCGAAGTTCTCCATCAGCCGGCTGAAACATGTGTTGAAGGCCAAGGCCGTTCTGTGCCCGGGCCTGGAAGTGACCTTCGCGGACAAGAACAGCGGCGAGACCACCCGCTGGTACTTCGAGGACGGCCTGCGCTCCTACCTCACCGACGCGGTCAGCGAGCACGTGCGCCTGCCCGAGGAGCCGTTCTGCGGCTCGCTGGCCGGCAACAAGGAGGCGGTGGACTGGGCCCTGCTGTGGCTGCCGGAGGGCGGCGAATCGCTGCAGGAGAGCTATGTCAACCTGATCCCCACCGCCCAGGGCGGCACCCACGTCAACGGCCTGCGCCAGGGCCTGCTGGACGCCATGCGCGAGTTCTGCGAGTTCCGCAACCTGCTGCCGCGCGGAGTGAAACTCGCGCCGGAAGACGTCTGGGAACGCATCGCCTTCGTCCTCTCGATGAAGATGCAGGAGGCGCAGTTCTCCGGACAGACCAAGGAGCGCCTGTCCTCCCGTGAGGCAGCCGCCTTCGTCTCCGGCGTGGTCAAGGACGCCTTCAGCCTGTGGCTCAACGCCCACCCCGAGACTGGCCTGGCCCTGGCCGAGCTGGCCATCAGCAACGCCGGGCGCCGTCTGAAAGCCGGCAAGAAGGTCGAGCGCAAGAAGATCACCCAGGGCCCGGCGCTGCCCGGCAAGCTGGCCGACTGCGCGGGGCAGGACCCGATGCGCTCCGAACTGTTCCTGGTCGAGGGCGACTCCGCCGGCGGCTCGGCCAAGCAGGCCCGCGACAAGGAGTTCCAGGCCATCATGCCGCTGCGCGGCAAGATCCTGAACACCTGGGAAGTGGACGGCGGCGAGGTGCTGGCCAGCCAGGAAGTGCACGACATCGCCGTGGCCATCGGCATCGATCCGGGTTCCAACGACCTCTCCCAGCTGCGCTACGGCAAGATCTGCATCCTCGCCGACGCCGACTCCGACGGCCTGCATATCGCCACCCTGCTTTGCGCCCTGTTCGTCCGCCACTTCCGCCCGCTGGTGGAGGCCGGCCACGTCTACGTGGCGATGCCGCCGCTGTACCGCATCGACCTGGGCAAGGAGGTCTACTACGCCCTCGACGAGGCCGAGCGCGACGGCATCCTCGAACGCCTGACCGCCGAGAAGAAGCGCGGCAAGCCGCAGGTCACCCGCTTCAAGGGCCTCGGCGAGATGAACCCGCTGCAGCTGCGCGAGACCACCATGGACCCCAACACCCGGCGCCTGGTGCAGCTGGGCCTGGACGACATCCAGGCCACCCACGAGATGATGGACATGCTGCTGGCGAAGAAACGCGCCGGCGACCGCAAGAGCTGGCTGGAAACCAAGGGCAACCTGGCCGAGGTCCTGGCGTGAGGCGAGCCGTCGCCCTGCTCGCCCTGCTCGGCGCCAGCCTGGCGCTGGCCGCCGAGCGCCCGGCAGAGCCACAGGCGCTGAGCCTGGTCGCCGAACACCCCATCGAGGGTCTGGGCAGCGGCCACCTCTCCGGCCTGGCGCGCTGCGGCGAGCAGTGGCTGGCGCTGTCCGACCGCGACGACGACCGCCTCTACCGCCTGCAGCCCGGCGAGCAGGCCTGGCGGGCTGAGGCCGAGACCTTCGCCGCCCCGCCGCCGCCCGCCGCGGCCCTGCCCTGGGGGCTGCGTGCCCGTAGCTGGGCGGTCGGCAGGCTGCGCGGCGGCACGCTCGACTTCGAGGCGCTGAGCTGCGATGCCCAGGGCAACCGCTACCTGCTCAGCGAGGCGCATGCCGGCATCCTCCAGCTCGCCCCCGACGGCCGGGCCGAATGGCTGCAGCTGCCCGCCACGCTGGTCCGCCAGGCCCGCGCCAGCGGCATGCTGCTGCGCCACAACGCCCTGCTCGAAGGCCTGGCCATGGCGCCCAACGGCGAAACCCTGTGGCTGGCGGCCGAACGCGAGAGGCGCGGCCTGCTGGTGCTGCACAAGAGCGGCGGGCGCTGGCGCTGCAGTGGCGGCTGCGTGCTGCTCAGCGAAGCCGGCCAGCGCCGCTCGCCGCTGGAGCCGCAGAGCGACAAGCGCCACCCGCTGGACTTCGCCGACCTGGCCCTGCACGACGGCAAGCTGTTCACCCTGCAGCGCCTGGAACACCTGATCTGCCGGCGCAGCCCGGCCGACGGCGCGGTGGAGAAATGCTGGTCCTTCGCCGCCACGGCGCAGCCCGCGGCGCAGCGCTACCCGGCACCCTGGGGCTCGGCCGAGGCCCTGTGGCTGAACGCCGAGGGAGCCTGGGTCGGCCTGGACAACGACGGCCAGGTGCGCAGCGACGGCGAGCGCCGCTCGCTGCTCTGGCAGTTCAAGGCCCCCGTCGGCGGCTGGAGCGCGAAATGAGCGAGCCCGTCGCCGGCCAGCGCGCCGCGCGCATCATGCTGATGCTGGCCTGGGTCGCCGCGCTGAGCCTGGCCACCTACTGGTTCGGCGACTGGGAAGAGCGCCAGGCCAACCCCAATCGCCAGCCGCAATCGGTGCACGGCGAGGGCTACATCGAAGTGCGCCTGGCCAGCAGCCGCGGCGGCCACTACGTGCTGGACGGGCAGATCGACGGCCACACCGTGACCTTCCTGCTGGACACCGGCGCCACCGCCGTGGCCGTGCCGCAGAAGCTGGCCGGCGAACTCGGCCTGCAGCCCGGCGCTCCGGTGCAGATCCGCACCGCCAACGGCACCGTCACCGGCGCGCGCACCCGCCTGGGCCTGCTGCAGCTGGGCGATATCCGTCTGTACGACGTGGCGGCGCTGATCACTCCCGGCATGGACGGCGACGAGGTGCTGCTCGGCATGAGCGCCCTCAAGCAACTCGAATTCACTCAGAAAGGCGGCACCCTGGTGCTGCGCCAATCAACACGCTAATGAGGCACGCATGAGCGAGACCCTCGACCTGAGCCTGGAAGGCGTGGAGCGCCGGCCGCTGGCCGACTTCACCGAGCAGGCCTACCTGAACTACTCCATGTACGTGATCATGGATCGCGCCCTGCCGCATATCGGCGACGGTCTCAAGCCCGTGCAGCGGCGCATCGTCTACGCCATGAGCGAGCTGGGCCTGGACGCCGACGCCAAGCACAAGAAGTCGGCGCGCACCGTCGGCGACGTGCTCGGCAAGTACCATCCGCACGGCGACAGCGCCTGCTACGAGGCCATGGTGCTGATGGCCCAGCCGTTCAGCTACCGCTACACCCTGGTCGACGGCCAGGGCAACTGGGGTGCGCCGGACGATCCCAAGTCCTTCGCCGCCATGCGCTACACCGAGGCGCGCCTGTCGCGCTACTCGGAACTGCTGCTGGACGAACTGGGCCAGGGCACGGTGGACTGGGTGCCGAACTTCGACGGCACCATGGACGAACCGGCGACCCTGCCGGCGCGCCTGCCCAACCTGTTGCTCAACGGCACCACCGGCATCGCCGTGGGTATGGCCACCGACGTGCCGCCGCACAACCTGCGTGAAGTGGCGACCGCCTGCGTGCGCCTGCTCGACGAGCCGGGCGCCAGCGTCGAACAGCTGATGGAACACGTGCAGGGCCCGGACTTCCCCACCGAGGCCGAGATCATCACCCCGCGCGCCGATCTGCTGAAGATCTACCAGAGCGGCCGAGGCTCGGTGCGCATGCGCGCGGTGTACCGCGTCGAGGACGGCGACATCGTGGTCACCGCCCTGCCGCACCAGGTCTCCGGCTCCAAGGTGCTGGAGCAGATCGCTGCGCAAATGCAGGCCAAGAAGCTGCCGATGGTCGCCGACCTGCGCGACGAGTCGGACCACGAGAACCCCTGCCGTATCGTGATCATTCCGCGCTCCAACCGCGTCGATGCCGATGAGCTGATGACCCACCTGTTCGCCACCACCGACCTGGAGTCGAGCTACCGGGTCAACACCAACGTCATCGGCCTCGACGGCAAGCCGCAGGTGAAGGACCTGCGCACCCTGCTGACCGAATGGCTGCAGTACCGCGTCGGTACCGTGCGCCGGCGCCTGCAGTTCCGCCTGGACAAGGTCGAGAAGCGCCTGCACCTGTTGGAAGGCTTGCTCATCGCCTTCCTCAACCTCGACGAAGTGATCCGCATCATCCGCACCGAGGATCAGCCCAAGCCGGTGCTGATGGCCACCTTCGGCCTCACCGAGATCCAGGCCGACTACATCCTCGACACCCGCCTGCGTCAGCTGGCGCGTCTGGAAGAGATGAAGATCCGCGGCGAGCAGGACGAGCTGGCCAAGGAACGCGACAAGCTGCTGGCCCTGCTCGGCAGCGAAGCCAAGCTGAAGAAGCTGGTGCGTGCGGAAATCCTCGCCGACGCCGAGAAATACGGCGACGCCCGCCGTTCGCCGATCGTCGCCCGCGCCGAGGCCCGCGCCCTGTCGGAAACCGAGCTGATGCCGACCGAGCCGGTCACCGTGGTGCTCTCGGAGAAGGGCTGGGTGCGCTGCGCCAAGGGCCACGACATCGACGCCACCGGCCTCTCCTACAAGGCCGGCGACGGCTTCAAGGCCGCCGCGCCGGGCCGCTCCAACCAGTACGCGGTGTTTATCGACTCGACCGGCAGGAGCTATTCGCTGGCCGCCCACAGCCTGCCGTCGGCCCGTGGCCAGGGCGAGCCGCTCACCGGCCGCCTGAACCCGCCGCCGGGCGCGACCTTCGACTGCGTGCTGCTGCCGGACGACAGCGCCCTGTACGTGATCGCCTCGGACGCCGGCTACGGCTTCGTGGTCAAGGGCGAGGACCTGCAGGCCAAGAACAAGGCCGGCAAGGCCCTGCTGACCCTGCCCAACGGCTCGCTGGTGGTGCCGCCCAAACCGGTCGCCAGCCTGGACGACAACTGGCTGGCGGCAGTGACCACCGAGGGCCGCCTGCTGCTGTTCCCGGTGCGCGACCTACCGCAACTGAGCAAAGGCAAGGGCAACAAGATCATCGGCATCCCCGGCGAGCGCGTGGCCAGCCGCGAGGAATACCTCACCGACCTGGCCGTGCTGCCGGCGGGCGCTACCCTGGTGCTGCAGGCCGGCAAGCGCACCCTGTCGCTCAAGCCGGACGATCTGGAGCACTACAAGGGCGAGCGCGGCCGCCGCGGCAACAAGCTGCCACGCGGCTTCCAGCGGGTCGACCAGCTGCTGGTGGAGAGCGGCAGCTAAGGGAGAGACGAGATGACCGCCGCCGAACTGCGCTGGCAACAGGATACCCAGGGTCGCACGCAGCTCTGCGTCAGCGGCCACTGGACCCTGGCCACGCGCAAACCGGACCTGCAGGCGGTCTTCGAGTCCTTCGCCGGGCACAGCGGCGAACTGCCGGTACGGGTGACGGTGGCGGCCTGGGACAGCAGCCTGCTGGCCCTGCTGCGGCGCCTGCAGCGCCTGGCCGCCGAGCGCCAGCTGCAGCTGTGCTGGCTGGAGCTGCCGGAAGGCGTCGAGCGCCTGCTGCAGATGGGCAGCGCGCACCCGATCCAGCCCGGCGGCGCCGCTCAGCCTAGCGGCGGCCCGCTGACCCGCCTGGGCCTGCTGGCCATGGCCGGCCTCGCCAGCCTGGGCAACGCCGCCACCTTTCTCGGCGAGATCTGCCTGGCCCTGCTCAACCTGCTGCGCGGCCGCGCGCGCATGCGCGCCGGCGACTTCTGGCTGGCCCTGCAGCAGTGCGGCCCCGGCGCCCTGCCCATTGTCGCGCTGATCGCCAGCCTGGTCGGCCTGATCCTCGCATTCGTCGGCGCCGCCCAGCTGGAGGCCTTCGGCGCCCAGCTGTACATCGCCAACATGGTGGCCATCGGCATGACCCGCGAGATGGGCGCGCTGATGACCGCAGTGATCATGGCCGGGCGCACCGGCGCGGCCTATGCCGCCGAGCTGGGCAGCATGCAGGCCAACGAGGAGATCGACGCGCTGAAGACCTTCGGCTTCCCGCCGCTGGAGTTCCTGGTGCTGCCGCGCCTGCTCGCCCTGCTGGTGGCCATGCCGCTGCTGTGCGTGTTCGCCGACGCCCTCGGCATCCTCGGCGGCTTCGTCATCGGCGCCGGGCTGTTCGACATCTCCGCCACCCAGTACCTCAACCAGAGCCTGGCGATGCTCAGCCTCACCGACTTCCTCCTGGGCATCTTCAAGAGCCTGGTGTTCGCCGTGCTGATCGGTCTGATCGGCTGCCACTACGGCCTGGCCAGCGGACGCAACGCCCAGGCCGTGGGCCTGGCCACCACCCGTGCGGTGGTCAGCATCATCGTCGCGCTGGTGGTCAGCGATGCGCTGATCACGCTGATCTGCACGCAACTGGGAATATGAGATGAACGAAGCTGTGCTGATCGCCGAAAACCTCTGCGCCGGCTATGGCCAGCGGGTGATCCAGCGCGACCTGAACTTCGCCGTGCGTCGCGGCGAGGTGTTCGTCGTCATGGGCGGCAGCGGCTGCGGCAAGAGCACCCTGCTGCGCCACCTGATCGGCCTGCAGGCGCCGCTGGGCGGGCGCCTGCTGTTCAACGGCGAGGACTTCTGGGCCCAGCCCGAGGCGCGCCGCGCCGAGCTGCAGCAGCACTTCGGCGTGCTCTACCAGAATGCCGCGCTGTGGGGCTCGATGACCCTGCGCGAGAACATCTGCCTGCCGCTGGAGACCTACCGACCCAACCTCGGCCGCGCCGAGCTGGACGAGCTGGCCGCGCTCAAGCTGGCCCTGGTCGGCCTCGGCGGCTGCGACGAGCTGTACCCGGCCGAGCTGTCCGGCGGCATGCGCAAGCGCGCCGCACTGGCCCGCGCCCTGGCGCTGGACCCGCAGGTGCTGTTCTTCGACGAACCCTCGGCCGGCCTCGACCCGATCAGCTCCATGGCCCTGGACGAGCTGATCCTGCAGCTGCGCGACAGCCTCGGCTCCAGTATCGTGCTGGTGACCCACGAGCTGCCGAGCATCTTTGCCGTGGCCGATAGCTGCCTGTTCCTCGACGCCCAGGCCGGCACCCAGCTGGCCCTGGGCCCGCCCGACGAGCTGCTGGCCCACGGCCCGGAGGCGGTGCGCCGCTTCCTCGGTCGCAGCCCGCACCCGGCCAAGGAGGCCCCATGAGCGAAACCCGCAAGCCCCTGCTGATCGGCAGCTTCCTGCTCGGCGGCCTGCTCCTGCTGGTCGCCGGCACCCTGCTGCTGTCGCGCGACAACTGGTTCAGCCAGCCCAGCGAGTACGTGGTGTACTTCAAGGGCGCGCTGGACGGCCTGGACGTCGGCGCCGACGTCACCTACCGCGGGGTGAAGATCGGCAGCGTGCGCGAGATCCGCCTGTCCTACGACCGCAACATCAAGGACGTGGTGATGCCGGTGATCCTGCGCATCCAGCCCAACCGCACCGAGGGCAAGCGCAGCTTCGACCAGATCCTCGAACAGCTGGTGCAGCGCGGCCTGCGCGCCCAGTTGCAGACCCCCAGCCTGCTCACCGGCAAGGCCATAGTGGCGCTGGACATGTTCCCCGGTCAGCCCGGCTACGTGCGCGAGCCCAACGAGGTCGAGCTGCCGGCGATTCCCAGCGTGCCCTCGCGCATCGACCAGGCGGCCAACCTGGTCAACGATCTGGTCGCCGACGCGCGCGAGCTGCCGCTGCGCGAACTGATCGAAGCCGCCACCCAGGCCATGCGCGGCATCGAGCGCCTGAGCGGCTCCGACGAACTGAACCAGGGCCTGAGCAGCCTCTCCGCCACCCTGGCCAGCCTCGACCGCCTCAGCCGCCGCCTGGAACAGCGCCTGCCCGCCCTGCTCGACAGCGCCGAGCGCAGCAGCGGCGAACTCGACGCCACCCTCGGCGATATTCGCCAGACCGCCGCCGGCCTGCGCCAGACCCTGAAACAGACCAACGCCCTGCTCGCCGACGGGCGCCGCAGCCTGGGCCCGCAGTCCGAGCTGCACTACGAACTGAGCCGCACCCTGGAGTCGCTCGGCCGCGCCAGCAAGGCCCTGCAGCGCACCGCCGAGGGCCTCGACCAGCAACCGCAAGAGCTGATCTTCGGGAAGCCCCAGCCATGAGATACCTGCTACCCCTGACCCTGGCCCTGCTCTGCGGCTGCGTCCGCGGCCCCCAGCCGGAGTTCTACCAGCTGCCCAGCCCGCCGCTGCCGGCCGACCAGCCCGGGCCGGCGGTGCTGCTCGGCCCACTGCAGCTGGCCGACTACCTGCAACGGGAGAACCTGATCCAGCGCCACAGCGCACAGCGCCTGGAGCTCAGCCAGCAGGCACGCTGGGCCGGCAGCCTGGAAGACGACATCGGCCGCCTGCTGCTGGCCACCCTGGCCACGCGCCTGCCCAGCGACAACCTGGCGCTCTACCCGGACCGGGTCGGTTTCGTCGCCGATGCCCAGCTCCTGGTGCAGATCGCCCGCCTCGATTCGGGCCCCGCCCAGCCGGCCGTGCTGGAGGCGCGCTGGCGCCTGCTCGACGCCCAGGGCCGGCAGCGGGGCAGCGACCTGCTGCGCCTCGAACAGGCTCACGACGGCAGCCTCGAGGCCCAGGTGGCGGCCCAGGCCGAGCTCCTGCGCCGCCTCGGCGAGCGCCTGGCCGAGGCCGTGCGGGCCATGCCGGCCGGCAGCTGAGCGGCTGGCGCTGGAGTCGCGCGCCGCTTTGGCGGATGATACGCGGCCTCGAGTTGCAAGGGTTGTGGGTGAAGAGATGAGTGCGTTGCGCCTTTCCGTCGTTCTGCTGCTGACCGGCCTGCTCGGCCTGGCCGGCTGTACCGCGCGCACGCCGACCCCGCTGTACCAGCTGGACAACGGCAACGTCCAGCCGCCGAGCCAGGCCCAGGGCCTGGCCGTGCTGCTCGGCCCCATTTCCATTGCCGACTACCTGCAGCGCGAGGCCTTCCTCCAGCGCCAGCTCGACGGCAGCCTGCTGATCGCCGAAGACGCGCGCTGGGCCGGCAGCCTGGCCGCCGACATCGACCAGCTGCTGCTGCGCCAGCTGGCCTCGCGCCTGGACAGCCAGCGCACCGTGCTGGCGCCGACCAGCGCCACCTTCAAGGCCGACGTGCAGGTGCTGCTGAGCATCATCCGCCTGGATTCCGGCCCGGCCCTGCCGGCCGTGCTGGAGGCCCAGTGGCGCCTGCTCGACCGCGACGGCCAGCTGCGCGACAGCCGCCTGCTGCGCCTGGAAGAAGCGCACAGCGGCAGCCTGGCCGACCAGGCGCAGGCACAGAGCCGCCTGCTGCGTCAGCTGGCCCAGCAGCTGGCCGAGGCCATCGAGCCGCTGCGCAACCAGCCGGTGGCCGAGGCCGACAGGCCGGCGGCGGCCAAGCCGGCCGTACCGCGGCCGCCGCAGGGGCCGAAGATCCCCATGGTCGGGCCGCCGCACGGCAGCGGCGAAGTGCTGCGCTTCTGAACCAGACCTTGGTCGGCTGGTCAGCTTTCATCGACACGGCTAAGCTGCTGAGCCCATGAGCCCGACCGATATCCTCCTGCTGGCCCTGGCCGGCTTCGCCGCCGGCGGCATGAACGCCCTCGCCGGCGGCGGCACCTTCTTCTCCTTCCCCGCCCTGCTGGCCAGCGGCCTGCCGCCGGTGACCGCCAACGCCACCAATGCCGTGGCCCTGTGGCCGGCCAGCCTGGCCGGGGCCTGGGCCGCGCGCGGCTCGCTGCGCCCGCTGGGGCGCTACCTGCTGCCGCTGCTGCTGGCCGGCCTGGCCGGCGGCCTGCTCGGCGGCCTGCTGCTGCTGGCCGGCGGCGACGAGATCTTCCGCCACCTGATCCCCTGGCTGCTGCTGGCGGCCACCGCGCTGTTCGCCGCCAGCCCCTGGCTCGGCCGTGCCCTGGCCGCGCGCCGGCGCGAGGCCGAGCGCCCGCCGCACTCGCCGCTGTCGCTCGCCGCCCATGTCGGCGTGTCGCTGTATGGCGGCTACTTCGGCGCCGGCATGGGCATCCTGCAGCTGGCCGCCTTCTCCATCGAGGGCCACCCGCTGGCCCGCGCCAATGCCCTGAAGAACCTGATCTCGGCGGTGATCTACAGCGTCGCCAGCCTCACCTTCATCCTCGCCGGGCGGGTCAGCTGGGCCGAGCTGCTGGTCCTGCTGGCCGGCGCCACGGCTGGCGGCTATGCCGGCGGAGCGCTCGGCGAGAAGCTGCCGCCGCGCCTGCTGCGCGCCTTAGTGATCGCCGTGGGCAGCGGCATGACCCTGTATTACTTCTGGGCCACCTACCCCCGCTGATTTGCCCCGGGCGGCGCCGCTCTGCTAGTGTCGCGCCCGATTCAACCGCGCCGAGACAGTGCCCATGGCCCGCAAGAAAGCCGCCGATTTCGAAACCTCCCTCGCCGAGCTGCAGACCCTGGTCGAGCGCCTGGAAAGCGGCGAGCTGTCCCTGGAGGATTCCCTCGGCGCCTTCGAGCAGGGCATCCGCCTGACTCGCGACTGCCAGGCCGCCCTGGCCCAGGCCGAGCAGAAGGTACAGGTGCTGCTGGAGCGCGACGGCGAACTGGCAGAGGCGCCCTTCGACGCGGACGAGCCGGCATGATCGCCGAATACCAGCAGCGCTGCGCCGCCCGCGTCGACGCGGCGCTGGAAACCCTGTTCACCGCGCCCCGCCACGACCTGCAGCGCCTCTACCAGGCCATGCGCTACAGCGTGGCGGGTGGCGGCAAGCGCGTGCGCCCGCTGCTGGTGTACGCCGCCTGCGAGGCGCTGGACGGCGACCTCGACCGCGCCGACGGCGCCGCCTGCGCGGTGGAACTGATCCACGCCTACTCGCTGGTGCACGACGACCTGCCGGCGATGGACGACGACGACCTGCGCCGCGGCCAGCCGACCACCCACATCGCCTTCGACGAGGCCTGCGCCATCCTCGCCGGCGACGGCCTGCAGAGCCTGGCCTTCGAGGTGCTCGCCGACGCCCGGCGCAACCCGCAGGACGCCGAGCTGCGCCTGGCCATGGTCATGGGCCTGGCCCGCGCCGCCGGCCCGGCGGGCATGGTCGGCGGCCAGGCCATCGATCTCGAGTCGGTCGGCCGGCGCCTCGACCAGCAGGCCCTGGAGGCCATGCACCGGCACAAGACCGGCGCGCTGATCGAGGCCAGCGTGCAGCTCGGCGCCCTGGCCAGCGGTCGCGCCGACGAGCACACGCTGCGCGCCCTGGCCCAGTACGCCCAGGCCATCGGCCTGGCCTTCCAAGTGCAGGACGACATCCTCGACGTGGAAAGCGACACCGCCACCCTGGGCAAGACCCAGGGCAAGGACCAGGCCAACGACAAGCCCACCTACCCCGCCCTGCTCGGCCTCGACGCGGCCAAGGCCTACGCCCTGGAGCTGCGCGACCAGGCCCTGCACGCCCTGCGTCTGTTCGGCGACAGCGCCGAGCCGCTACGCGAACTGGCCCGCTACATCGTCGAACGGCGCAGCTGAGGCGGCCCCATCACTGCGGCCAATATCGGCCCGTTCACCGGCTCAGACTTGCTTTACCCGGCGCTGCCGCCTGCTCCAGAGTGGCGCCCTGACAGGGCGTCATGCCCGCCCACCCAATCCGGCGAGGATGCATGTCCCGGGAACACCAGCTGCTGGTCGTCAACGGCATCGAGCTCAGCCTGTACAGCGCCGGTCCGGCCGATGGCCACCCGGTGTGGCTGCTGCACGGCTTTCCCGAGTGCTGGTACGCCTGGCACCCGCAGATTGAGGCGCTGGCCGCCGCCGGCTACCGGGTATTCGCCCCGGAGATGCGCGGCTACGGGCAAAGCAGCGCCCCCGAGGATCCTGCGGCCTACGACCTGCTGACCCTGTGCGGCGACATCCAGGGCGCCATGGACGCCCTCGGCCAGGGCGAGGCCGCGTTGGTCGGCCACGACTGGGGCGCGCCGGTAGCCTGGCACCTGGCCCTGCTCGAGCCCGCGCGGGTGCGGGCGCTCGGTGCCCTGTCGGTGCCCTTCGGCGGGCGCCCCAGGCGCCCGGCCATCGAGATGATGCGCGAGGCCTACGCCGGGCGCTTCCACTACATCCTCTACTTCCAGCAGCCGGGCCTGGCCGAGGCCGAGCTGGACGCCGACATCGGCCGCAGCCTGCGCCTGCTGCTCGGCGGCCTGGAGGGCGCACTGCTGGCCGACAAGCCGGCCGACGCCCGGCTGTTCGACGGCGCGGGCGACCTGCCGCTGCCGAGCTGGTGCCCGCCCGAGCTGTTCGCCGTGTACGAGAAGACCTTCGCCGGCCGCGGCTTTTACGGCGCGCTGAACTGGTACCGCAACTTCGAGCGCAACTGGCAGCGCACCGCGCCGCTGGCCGATCGGCAGGTCGAGCAGCCTACCCTGTTCCTGCTCGGCGAGCGCGACCCGGTCGGCCGCTTCGAGGCACCGACCCTGGCGCGCATGGCGGCCAAGGTACCGCGCCTGGAGCAGCACCTGCTGCCCGCCTGCGGCCACTGGCTGCAGAGCGAGGACGGGCCGCGGGTCAGCGCGCTGCTGCTGGACTTCCTCGGCCGCCACTACCCCGCCGTCTGATCGCGTTACAGGTCGTTTGGGCTGTTTCCGGCGCTTCGGGTAAACTGCCGCATCTTTTGTACGCCTATAACGATCCGTCCGATGCCGACCACCTTCCACGAGATCCCCCGCGAGCGCCCCGCCACGCCCCTGCTCGACCGCGCGGACACCCCGGATGGCCTGCGCCGTCTGGCCGAGAGCGAGCTGGAAAGCCTCGCCGACGAGCTGCGCCAGTACCTGCTGTACAGCGTCGGCCAGACCGGCGGGCACTTCGGCGCCGGGCTCGGCGTGGTCGAGCTGACCATCGCCCTGCACTACGTGTTCGACACCCCGGACGATCGCCTGGTGTGGGACGTCGGCCACCAGGCCTACCCGCACAAGATCCTCACCGGTCGCCGCGAGCGCATGGCCACCCTGCGCCAGAAGGACGGCCTGGCCGCCTTCCCGCGGCGCAGCGAGAGCGAGTACGACACCTTCGGCGTCGGTCACTCCAGCACCAGCATCAGCGCCGCCCTCGGCATGGCCATCGCCGCGCGCATGCAGGGTTCGCGACGCAAGGCGGTGGCGGTGATCGGCGACGGCGCGCTGACCGCCGGCATGGCCTTCGAGGCGCTCAACCACGCCTCCGACGTCAAGGCCGACATGCTGGTCGTGCTCAACGACAACGACATGTCGATCTCCAAGAACGTCGGCGGCCTGTCCAACTACCTGGCAAAGATCATCTCCAGCCGCACCTATTCGAGCATGCGCGAGGGCAGCAAGAAGATCCTCTCGCGCCTGCCCGGCGCCTGGGAGATCGCGCGCAAGGTCGAGGAACACGCCAAGGGCATGCTGGTGCCCGGCACCCTGTTCGAGGAGCTGGGCTGGAACTACGTCGGCCCCATCGACGGCCACGACCTGCCCACCCTGCTGGCGACCCTGCGCAACATGCGCGACCTGGAGGGCCCGCAGTTCCTCCACGTGGTGACCAAGAAGGGCAAGGGCTTCGCCCCGGCCGAGGCCGACCCGATCGGCTACCACGCCATCACCAAGCTGGAGCCGATCAACGCCCCGGCCGCGCCGAAGCAGCCCTCCGGGCCCAAGTACTCCAGCGTGTTCGGCCAGTGGCTGTGCGACATGGCCGCACAGGACGAGCGCCTGGTCGGCATCACCCCGGCGATGAAGGAAGGCTCCGACCTGGTGGCCTTCAGCGAGCGCTTCCCCGAGCGCTATTTCGACGTGGCCATCGCCGAGCAGCACGCGGTGACCCTGGCCGCCGGCATGGCCTGCGACGGCGCCAAGCCGGTGGTGGCGATCTACTCCACCTTCCTCCAGCGCGCCTACGACCAGCTGATCCACGACGTGGCGGTGCAGAACCTCGACGTGCTGTTCGCCATCGACCGCGCCGGCCTGGTCGGCGAGGACGGCCCGACCCACGCCGGCAGCTTCGACCTGTCCTACCTGCGCTGCATCCCCGGCATGCTGATCGCCACGCCCAGCGACGAGAACGAGCTGCGCCTGCTGCTCTCCACCGGCTACCACTTCCAGGGCCCGGCGGCCGTGCGTTATCCGCGCGGCAGCGGGCCCAACGCGCCCATCGACCCGACGCTGGACGGCGTGGAGATAGGCAAGGCGGTGCTGCGCCGCCGGGGCCAGGGCGTCGCCCTGCTGGTGTTCGGCGTGCAGCTGAACGAGGCCCTGCGCGTCGGCGAGAGCCTGGACGCCACGGTGGTCGACATGCGCTTCGTCAAGCCGCTGGACCAGGCCCTGCTGCGCGAACTGGCCGCCAGCCACGAGCTGCTGGTGACCATCGAGGAGAACGCCGTGATGGGCGGCGCAGGCTCGGCGGTCAGCGAGTTCCTCGCCGCCGAGAACATCGTCCGGCCGCTGCTGCACCTCGGCCTGCCCGACTACTACGTGGAGCACGCCAAGCCTGCGCAGATGCTCGCCGAATGCGGCCTGGACCAGGCCGGCATCGAAGCGGCCGTGCGCCGTCGCCTGCAGCAACTTGAGCCAGCCTCAAGCTGAGTCGCAGCGAACTTGCTTGTGCTTCACGACGCCGTGCACTAAGGTGCGCGGCGTTTTTCCTTCCATCAGGTGCGCCGGTATCCGCCGGCGATAATCGGGAAGCCGGTGCGCTCCAGCATGGAGCAATCCCGGCGCTGCCCCCGCAACGGTAATCGACCGCAGCCCAGCTGCAGGTCCGCGCAACAGCCACTGGGTCAACCGGGAAGGCGCGCGGATCGGGTCGAGAGCCCGGAGACCGGCCTGACGGAATCAACTGGTGCTGCGGAGGGCGGCACCGTCAGGCGCCTGCGCGCGCCTGTCTCCTGCCCTCCTCGAAGATCGAACCTTTGAGGATTCCCGATGAAACTGTCCCGCCTTGCCCTTGCCATCACCCTGGCCCCATCCCTGGCCTGTGCCGACGACCTGTCGCGCAGCCAGGCGCTCAAGCTGCCCGACACCGTGATCACCGCCAACCGCGAGGCCCAGCCGCGCGGCGAGAGCAGCGCGGCGATCAGCGTGTTCACCCGCGCGGACATCGAGCGCCTGCGCCCGAGCAGCGTCGGCGAGCTGCTGGCCCGCGTGCCCGGCGTGCAGGTGGTGCGCAACGGCGGGCGCGGCGCCAACTCCAGCCTGTTCATCCGCGGCACCAGCAACGCCCAGAGCCTGGTGCTGATCGACGGCGTGCGCATCGGCTCGGTGTCCTCCGGCGGCGCCGCGCTGCAACACCTGAGCATCGAGCAGATCGAGCGCGTCGAAGTGCTGCGCGGCTCGCGCTCGGCGCTGTACGGCGCCGACGCCATCGGCGGCGTGGTGCAGATCTTCACCCGCCGCGGCGAAGGCGAGGGCCTGCACCCCTACCTGCGCCTGGCCGGCGGCAGCGAGGGCACCTGGGAACGCAGCCTCGGCCTGTCCGGCGGCGACGGGCAGACCCGCTTCAGCCTGGCCGCCAGCCTCGACGAGACCGACGGCATCGACCGCACCGGCCGCTCCTACGCCTCCGACGCCGATCACGACGCCTATCGCAACCGCAGCTTCAGCCTGAACCTGGCGCACGCCCTGAGCGACGACCTGGAAATCGGCCTCAGCGCCGTCGACCAGCGCGGCAAGAGCGAGTACGACAACCCCTACGGCCGCTACGACAGCAGCACCTTCCTCAGCTACCCGGCCGAGAACTGGAGCGAGTTCGCCCAGAGCAGCGTCTCCGCCTACCTGGACGCCGACTTCGGCGAAAGCTGGAGCAGCCGCCTGGAGCTGGGCCACAGCGAGGATAAGCAGGAAGATTTCGACAAGCTGCATGCCGGCAGCGACGTATTCAACAGCTACCGCGACTCGGCCGCCTGGCTGAACACCCTGGAACTGGGCAACGGCCATCAGCTGCGCGCCGGCCTCGACTACCTGCGCGACAAGCTGCACAGCAGCACCGCCTACAGCGAGGAAAGCCGCTGGAACCAGGCCGTGTTCGTCCAGCATGGTTACCAGGGCGAGCGCTTCTCCACCGAGCTCGGCCTGCGCCACGACAAGAACCAGCAGTACGGCAGCGAGAACACCTGGAACGCCGCCCTGACCCTGCCGCTGAACCCGGCCAACGAGCTGGTGCTGTCCTATGCCGAAGGCTTCCGCGTGCCGACCTTCAACGACCTCTACGGCCCGGAGGACTGGGGCGCCAACCCCGAGCTCGACCCGGAGCGCTCGAAGAGCTACGAGCTGCAGTGGCGCAGCCAGCTGGCCGAGGGCACCCGCCTGGAGGCCTCGCTGTACCGCACCGACGTGCGCGACCTGATCGCCTACGTGTGGGACAGCACGACCTTCATCGGGCGCAACTACAACGTCGACGAGGCGCGCATCAACGGCTTCGAGGCCAGCCTGCAGCAGCAGCTCGGCGCCTGGACCGGCAACCTGTCGCTGAGCATCATCGACCCGCGCGACCGCGAAACCGGCCACACCCTGGCGCGCCGCGCCAAGCGCCACCTGAGCCTGGACCTCGATCGCCAGCTCGGCGCCTTCGCCGTCGGCGCCAGCTGGCAGGCCTACAGCCAGCGCTACGACGACGCCGCCAACCAGCGCGAGATCGCCGGCTACGGCGTGCTCGACCTGCGCGGCAGCTGGCAGGCCAGCGAGGAGCTACTCCTCGACCTCAAGCTGGCCAACCTGCTGGACAAGGGCTACAGCAACGCCCTCTACCAGTACTCCGGCGACTTCGAGTACTACGGCTACCGGGAGACTCCGCGCAGCCTGCTGCTCGGCCTGACCTGGACACCAAGCCTGTAAGCCCCGCAAAGGCCCCGCCCGGGGCCTTTCTTCCGTTCCCGCCTCAGTCCTGGCGGGCCCGCGCCAGCAGCTCGCAGAGCTTCTCGGTGGCCGCCAGCATCTGGAAGCTGGGCCGTTCGATGCCCTTGTCCGGCACCGTCCACAGCTGCCCCAGGCGCACCGCCGGCAACTGCGGCCAGGCCCGCCACTGTTCCAGCTCGGCGCCGCTGCCACCGAGGATCACCTCGGGGCGCCGGAGCAACACCGCCTCGACACTGACCTGTGGCGCCGGCAGGCGCACGTCGCCGAACAGATTGCGCGCGCCGCAGACCGCCAGGGCATCGCCGAGCACCTGATCGGCGCCGATGCTGTACAGCGGCCGGTGCCAGACCTGGTAGAACACCGCCAACGGTCGCTCGCGGCGGTAGCGCTGGCGCAGCTCGGCGATGCCGGCGCGGAATCGCTCGCGCAGCTCGCGGCCACGCTCGGCGCGGCCCACTCGCGCGCCCAGGGCGGCGAACTGTTCGGCCAGTGCCTCGAGGTCATGCGGGGCGCCCCGATACAGGGCGATGCCGATGTCCTCGAGCTGGCGGCGCTGCGCCTCGGGCAGGCTGCCTGGCGCCAGCAGCACCAGGTCCGGCTGCAGGCTCAGCAGGGTCTCCAGCTCCAGGGTGCCGAAGCGGCCTACCGAGGGCACATGCGCCAGCGCAGCGGGCCTTTCGGCGCCGTCGAGCACGCCGACCAGGCGTTCGGCGGCACCCAGCTCCAGCATGATCTCGGACATCGAGGGCGCCAGGCTGACCACCCGCTCGGCGGCCGCCAACGGCAGCCCCAGGGCGAGCAGGCAGGCGCCCAGCAGCGTGCGCATCAGCCCAGCTGACGGGGAATGCGGTACAGGCAGAGCAACACCACGCTGCTCAGCGCCAGGAGGATCAGGGCGACGGCGTTCAGCCCGCTGAACAGGGCGATGGCGGCGATCCAGGCCGGCAGGCAGGCGCCGAGAAAGGCCCTGCGGCGCTGCCGGGCCAGCTCCAGCCAGGCCTCGCGCTCATGCTCGCCGTCCAGCGCGGCCTGGGTGGCGATCAGCGCGCGCTTGTAGGCGGAGAACAGCGGCAGGCTGACGAACATGGAGGCCAGGGCGGCGATGAACAGCGGCATCTCCAGCACCGAGCCGAGTGCCTGGCTGTCGCCGAACAGCAGGTTGAGGAAGAACAGCGGCGCCAGGGCGAAACCGAGCCAGCGCCACCACTCCAGGGCCAGGCGGCGACGCACCTCGGCGCGGGTCACTCGGCTTCTTCCTGGTGCTGCAGCCCCAGCATGTGGCCGAGCTTGCCGGCCTTGGTCGCCAGGTACTTGCGGTTGTGCGGGTTGAGCCCGAACTCCAGCGGACGGCGCTCTGCCACGCGCACGCCGAAGCCTTCCAGGGCCTTGACCTTGCGCGGGTTGTTGGTCATCAACTGGACCTCGCGAATGCCCAGGTGGTCGAGCATCGGCTGGCAGATCGAGTAGTCGCGCTGGTCGGCGGCGAAGCCCAGGCGCTCGTTGGCCTCCACGGTATCGGCGCCGCCGTCCTGCAGCTCGTAGGCGCGGATCTTGTTCAGCAGGCCGATGCCACGGCCTTCCTGGCGCAGGTACAGGAGCACGCCGCGGCCTTCGGCGGCGATGGCGCGCAGGGCGGCCTCGAGCTGGGCACCGCAGTCGCAGCGCTGGCTGAACAGCGCATCGCCGGTCAGGCACTCGGAATGCAGGCGCCCCAGCACCGGCCGGCCGTCGGCGACGTCGCCGAGGGTCAGGGCGACGTGTTCCTTGCCGGTCGCCTCGTCGAGGAAGCCGTGCATGGTGAACACCGCGAAGGGCGTGGGCAGCTGGGAGGCGGCGACGAAGACGACGGACACCGGGAGCTCCTGTGAGGTTCGGCGGAAAGGCCGGCATTGTACCAGCCGCGGCGGCGCCCGGCGCAGCGCGAATTGTCGGCGATAAGGATCGAAGCGTTCGAATGATCGCCCCGGGGGCTGCTGGCGTTTCGCCTAGAGCTTGGACTCCAGCTGCAGCACGCCGTTGTCCTCGCGCCAGCGCACCCGGCTGAGGAAGCTCATGCCCAGCAGCACTTCGGTGGGCGAGTCGCCCTCCAGCACCGCGGCCTCGACGCCGAGCACCTCCAGGGCGCCGACCTTGACGCTGTTGAGCTTGATCCGCCAGGCCCTGACATTGCCGCCGGCGGTGCTGGCGACCATGGGCCGGCCCTGTACCCGGTAGTCGATGCCCAGGCGCCGCGCCTGGCCCTCGTTCATCGCCACGCTGGTGGCGCCGGTATCGACCAGGAACTGCACCGGATGGCCCTCGATCGAGCCGGCGATCCAGTAGTGGTCGCCGACGCCCTTGCTGATGCTCACCTGGGCCTTCTGCGGCCCGCTGCTGCCGGCCTGGTTGTACTCGCGCGACAGGCCGTAGCTGCGCTGCACGCCACCCACCTCGAGCACCGCGCCCTTGCTGTCGGCGCTGATCACCCTGACCCCGCCGGGGCCGGTCTGCCCGGCGCGCACCAGCTTGCGCTGGCCGTCGACCAGCAGCACGGCGGCATTCGGGAACAGGCCCACCACCTGCACCTGGGGCTCGGCCCGGCTCAGCGGGGCCAGCCCCAGCAGCAGGACGGCGACCAACAGCTCAAGGCGACGCATCGGGAATCTCCATGTCCTCGTCGAAGGGATAGGGCTGCTGCCAGCGCTGGAATATCGGGCGCAACTCGCCGCTGCGCAGCAGCTCGGCCATGCGCCGGTCGTACAGCTCGGCCAGGGCGCGGCCGCGAGCAGTATCGGCAAACCCCGGGTAGAGCGGCAAGCGCGTCAGGTAGGTGCTGCGATAGAGTTCCGCTTGCGTGGTGCCGGCCAGCACATCGGCCACCTCGGTATCGGCGTCGATGTAGAAATCGGCGTGGCCGCGCTCGAGCATGCTGAGAATCCCGCTGCGCCGCTCGATCTCCTGGAAATGCAGCGGCCCGGGCAGGTAGTGCTCGTAGCCGTAGCCGCGCATCCACGCCAGGCGGTAGCGGTACAGGCTCTGCAGATCGGGCGCCGGCAGCGCGGCGAGGCCCAGGGCCTCGATCCGGTCGGCATCGTAGGGGTGGCGCGGGTAGTGCACGTCGTGCTCCACCTCGTCGCGGTAGGAGCCGAGGAAGGCATCCGCCTCGCCACGCTGAACCAGGCCGATGGAGCGCATGTAGGGCTCGTTGCGCCAGACCACCGCGACCCCGGCCGGCTCGAACACCTGGCGCAGCAATGCCCAGGCCAGACCACTGCCGTCCGGGTTGGTGTGCCCTGCCCAGTATTCGCTGACCAGCTGGATATCGCTCGGCACGGGCTCTGCCTGGGCGACCGGCCAACCCAGGCAGAGCAGCAACCCCAGCATCCAGGCACGCATGCACACCTCCAACTCAGGCCAGCCCCCAGACCAGCAGTTGCATCGCCAGCCAGGCGAACACCCCGGCCAGCACATCGTCCAGCATGATGCCGACGCCGCCATGCACGTGCCGGTCGATCCAGCGGATCGGCCAGGGCTTGAGGATGTCGAACACGCGGAATACCACAAAGCCTAGCAGCAACCAGTACCAGCCCTCGGGCACCAGCCACAGGGTGATCCACATGCCGACCATCTCGTCCCAGACGATGCCCTCGTGGTCGTGCACGCCCATGTCGTCGGCCACCCTGCCGCACAGCCAGAAGCCGAACAGCATGGTGACGCCGAGCATCAGCCAGTAGCCCCAGTCCGGCAGCAGCTGCCACAGCGGGATGAACGGCAGCGCCACCAGCGAGCCCCAGGTGCCCGGGGCCTTGGGCAGCAGCCCGGAGCCGAAGCCGAAGGCGAGGAAATGCCAGGGATTGCGCCAGACCTGCGGCGCGACTTTGACGACTTCAGTCACCATCGCTCCCGAAATGTTGATAGCCCGCCCGCGGCGGCTCGATGAAATGGCCCTGGCCGTCCAGCAGCCGTACGCCCTGCCCCACCACGACCCGACCGATCACCACGGCTTCGGGCCACTGTGCGCGCAGCGCCGGCAGCTGCTCGGGCGGCAGGCTGAAGGCCAGCCGGTAGTCGTCGCCACCGGCCAGCGCATAATCCCGCGCCCGCTCGCCGGCCACCGCGCGCAGGGCGGGTGACAGCGGCAGGCACGGCAGCTCGACCTGCAGGCCGGCGCCGGAGGCCGCGGCGATGTGGCCGCAGTCGGCCAGCAGGCCGTCGGAAATATCCAGCGCCGCCGTGGCCCGGCCGCGCAGCCACCGGCCCAGGGCCAGCTGCGGCTGCGGCGCCCAGTAGCGCTGCAGCAGATAGTCGGCCGCCTCGCCCTCGGCCCGCTGCTCGCCCAGCACCAGCGGCAGCGCCCCGGCGCCATCGCCCAGGCTGCCGCCGACGCAGAGCAGGTCACCCGGCCGCGCGCCACCGCGGGTCAGCGCCTGGCCCGCCGGCACCTGGCCGAACACGGTGAGGGTCAGGCTCAGCGGACCGCGGGTGGTGTCGCCGCCGACCAGGGCGATGGCGCAGCTCTGTGCCATCTGCGACAGGCCGCGGGCGAAGCCTTCCAGCCAGGCCGGATCGGCCTCGGGCAGGGTCAGCGCCAGGGTGAAACCGAGCGGCGCGGCACCCATGGCGGCCAGGTCGCTGACGCTGACCGCCAGGGCCCGTTGGCCGAGCAGGAAGGAGTCGCAGGACTGGGGGAAATGCACACCGGCCACCAGGCTGTCGGTGGACAGCGCCAGCTGCATGCCGGGGGCCGGCTGCAGCAGGGCACAATCGTCGCCGATGCCGAGGGCGACGCCTGCGGCCGCCTGCGCGCAGGGCGCGGCGGCGAAGTAGCGGCGGATCAGCTCGAACTCACCCACGCGGGGAATGCCGGCTCAGCGCTTGCCGGCCTTGACCTCGGCCGCACGCAGCACCGGGGCCAGCTTGTCCAGCACGCCATTGACGAACTTGTGCCCGTCGGTGGCGCCGAACACCTTGGCCAGCTCGATGCCTTCGTTGATCACCACCTTGTAGGGCACGTCGACGCGGCTCTTCAGCTCCCAGGCGGACAGGCGCAGGATGGCCAGTTCGACCGGGTCCAGCTCTTCCAGCGGAATGCTCAGGAAGGGCGCGAAGGCGGCATCCAGCTCCGGCTTCTGCCGGGCCACGCCGGTGAGGATCTCGTGGAAGTAGGCGCCGTCGACACCGCTGAAGTCGTTATCGACGCGGAACTGCGCTTCGATCTCGTTCAGCGACTGACCGGCCATGTGCCACTGGTACAGCGCCTGCATGGCCAGACTGCGGGCCACGCGGCGCTGCGCGATCTTGCCCTTGGCCTTGGGCTGCGGAGCGTCCTGGCTGTCGTCGCGATTCAGGCTCACTTGGCCTCCAGGGCCGCCAGCAGGCTGACCATTTCCAGGGCGGACAGGGCAGCCTCGGCGCCTTTGTTGCCGGCCTTGGTGCCGGAACGCTCGATGGCCTGCTCGATGGAGTCGACGGTCAGCACGCCGAAGGCGACCGGCACGCCGTATTCCATGGACACCTGGGCCAGGCCCTTGGTGCACTCGCCGGCGACGTATTCGAAGTGCGGGGTACCGCCACGGATCACCGCGCCGAGGGCGATGATGGCGGCGAACTCGCCGCGCTGGGCGACTTTCTGGGTGACCAGCGGGATCTCGAAGGCACCCGGGGCGCGGATGATGGTGATGTCGCTTTCCTTCACGCCGTGGCGGACCAGGGCGTCGACGGCGCCGCTGACCAGGCTCTCGACGACGAAGCTGTTGAAGCGGCCAACCACCAGGGCGAATTTGCCTTGCGGGGCGATGAAGGTACCTTCGATGGTCTTCAGGGTCATGGGCGAGTCTCAGTCTGTATAAAGAGCCGGAGCGCTGCAAGGCGCCCCGATAACATTAGGTTTAGCGCCCCTCTCCCGTTTACGGGAGAGGGGTTGGGGCGGCCCGCGCAGGGGAGAGGGAGCCACATGGGCACGACCCTCTCCCGCCCTACGGGCACCCTCTCCCGCAAGCGGGAGAGGGAAAAGCCGCGACCTAGGGCCGCGCCTTATTCAGCGGGCAAGTATTCTACAACTTCCAGGTCAAAGCCGGATATGGCGTTGAACTTCATCGGCGAGCTCATCAGGCGCATCTTGCGCACGCCCAGATCACGCAGGATCTGCGAACCGGCACCGACGGTGCTGTAGGTGGCCGGGCTCGGCGCCGGCTGCTTGCCCAGGTGGGCCAGCAGTTCCGGACCGGTCAGCGGGTTGCCGAGCAGCAGCACCACGCCGCTGCCGGCCTGGGCCACCTCGGCCATCGCCGCGCGCAGGCTCCAGCGCCCGGGCTGCTTGACCAGGAACAGGTCGCGCAGCGGCTCCATGTTGTGCACGCGCACCAGGGTCGGCTCCTCGGCGCACACCTTGCCCAGGGTCAGGGCCATATGCGCGGTGTTCTCCACGCCGTCGCGGTAGGTGACCAGGGTGAACTGGCCCAGCTCGGTGTCCAGCGGCTGCTCGCTGATGCGCTCGACCGTGCGCTCGTGGATCAGCCGGTAGTGGATCAGGTCGGCGATGGTGCCGATCTTGAGATTGTGCTCGGCGGCGAACTTCTCCAGCTCCGGGCGACGGGCCATGGTGCCGTCGTCGTTCATGATCTCGCAGATCACCCCGGACGGTTCGAAGCCGGCCATGCGCGCCAGGTCGCAGGCCGCCTCGGTGTGCCCGGCGCGGGCCAGCACGCCGCCGGGCTGGGCCATCAGCGGGAAGATGTGGCCGGGGCTGACGATATCGTCGGCCACCGCATTCTTCGCGACGGCGGCCTGCACGGTGCGCGCGCGGTCGGCGGCGGAAATGCCGGTGGTGACGCCCTCGGCCGCCTCGATGGAGACGGTGAACTTGGTGCCGAAGCCGGAGCCGTTGCGCGGCGCCATCAGCGGCAGCTTGAGCAGCTCGCAGCGCTCGCGAGTCATCGGCATGCAGATCAGGCCGCGGGCGAAGCGCGCCATGAAGTTGATGTGCTCGGCGGTGACGCACTCGGAGGCGATGATGATGTCGCCCTCGTTCTCGCGGTCCTCGTCATCCATGAGGATGACCATCTTGCCGGCGCGGATGTCTTCGATCAGTTCTTCTGCGGTATTCAGGGCCATGGCGGCGCGTCTCACTTGTTCAGGTAGCCGTGTTCGGCCAGGAAGGCTTCGCTGATGCCCGAAGCGCTGGGCTCGGCGGCCTTGTCGCCGAGCAGCAGGCGCTCCAGGTAGCGCGCCAGCAGGTCCACTTCCAGGTTGACCCGGCGTCCCGGCCGGTAGTCGGCCATGATGGTCTCGACCAGGGTGTGCGGCACGATGGTCAGCTCGAACTCGGCGCCGTTTACTGCATTGACCGTCAGGCTGGTGCCGTCGACGGTGATCGAGCCCTTCAGCGCAATGTACTTGGCCAGCTCGCGCGGGGCGCGCACGCTGAACTGGATGGCGCGGGCGTTATCCTCGCGCTTGATGATCTCGCCGACGCCGTCGACGTGGCCGCTGACCAGGTGGCCACCGAGGCGGGTGGTCGGAGTCAGGGCCTTCTCCAGGTTGACACGGCTGCCGGTCTTCAAGTCGACGAAGGCGGTGCGGGTCAGGGTCTCGCGACTGACGTCGGCCCAGAAGCCGTCGCCCGGCAGCTCGACTGCGGTCAGGCACACGCCGTTGACCGCGATGCTGTCACCCAGCTTGACGTCGCCGAGGTCCAGCTTGCCGGTCTCGACGTAGACGCGCACGTCGCCGCCCTTGGGCGTGATCGCGCGGATGGTGCCGATGGATTCGATTATGCCGGTGAACATGCGTCCTCCCGGAAAGTGGTGCAATGCAGCATGGACGAACTCCTGTTTTGGTCAAAAACAGGGCAATGCCGATCGATAGGGATTTTCGCGAGCGCAGACGGACGGCGCCCCGGAAGGGAATCCCGCTCTCTCTTTATCCGGACTATACCGTCGGCCCCGGAATCGCACCGGGTCTGCTGTCCCTTTCGCTGGAAAGGCGCTCGCGGGCTAGACGCAGCGCGTCATTACCGCCGGTGGGGAATTTCGCCCCGCCCTGAGAACGTTGCGGCCACCAAGGCGGCCGCGCGCCTTTTTATCACAAAGTCGCGGCCGCCGGCCACGTCAGCGCTTGGGTACGGCGGTAATGCGCCAGTCATTGCCCACGGCGCGGATATCGCGAATTTCCAGCTCCTGCGCCTCGGCCATGCGCGCCAGCGGCCAGTCCAGCAACGGGCGGGCGCTGGAGCCGAGGAACTTGGGCGCGACGAACAGCTGGAACTCGTCGACCAGCCCGGCACGAGCGAAGGCGCCGGCCAGCTTGGGCCCGGCCTCTACCAGCACCTCGTTGGCACCGCGCGCGGCCAGCTCCAGCAGCAGCTTGCGCAGGTCGACATGGCCATTGCTGCCGGGCATCGCCAGCAGTTCGTGGCGCTCCTCGCTGAAGCGTTCGCGAGCGGCGGCGGCCGCGCAGGTGGCGACCAGCGCCGGGCCGACCTGGAAGAACGGCGCGGCGAGCGGCACCCGCAGGCGCCCGTCGACCAGCACGCGCAGCGGCGGACGATCGATGGCCAGGGCGGTCAGCTCGGCATTCAGGCCCAGCTCCTCGGCACGCACGGTCAGGCGCGCCTGATCGGTGAGCACGGTATCGGCGCCGGTGACGATCACGCTGGCGCGGGCGCGCAGGCGCTGCACGGCGGCACGCGCCTCGGGGCCAGTGATCCACTGGCTCTCGCCATTGGCCATGGCGGTGCGGCCGTCCAGGCTCATGGCCAGCTTGACCCGCACGAAGGGCAGGCCCTGCTCCATGCGCTTGACGAAGCCGGCATTCAGCTCACGCGCCTCGGCCTCCAGCACACCACTGTGCACGGCGATGCCGGCATGCATCAGGCGCAGCAGGCCCTTGCCGGAGACCTCGGGATTGGGATCCTGCATGGCCGCCACCACCCGCGCCACGCCGGCCGCCACCAGGGCATCGGCGCAGGGCGGGGTGCGGCCGTGATGGCTGCAGGGCTCCAGGGTCACGTAGGCGGTGGCGCCGCGCGCCCTGTCGCCGGCCTGGCGCAGGGCGTGCACCTCGGCATGCGGCTCGCCGGCCTTGGCGTGCCAGCCCTCGCCGACGATCTTGCCATCCAGCACGATGACGCAGCCGACCCGCGGGTTGGGATGAGTGGAGTACAGCCCCTTGCGCGCCAGCTCCAGCGCGCGGGCCATGAACTGCTGGTCGGCCGCGCTCATTCTTTCGACGGCTCGCGGGCCAGGCGCTCGATCTCCTCGCGGAACTCGTTGAGGTCCTGGAAGCGCCGGTATACCGAGGCGAAGCGGATATAGGCGACCTCGTCGAGCTTCTGCAGCTCGGTCATCACCAGCTCGCCGAGCACCCGCGACTTGATCTCGCGCTCGCCAGTGGCGCGCAGTCGGTGCTTGATGTGGGCGATGGCCTCCTCCAGGCGCTCGACGCTCACCGGGCGCTTCTCCAGCGCGCGCTGCATGCCGGCGCGCAGCTTTTCCTCGTCGAACGGCTGGCGGCTGCCGTCGGACTTGATCAGGCGCGGCATCACCAGCTCGGCGGTCTCGAAGGTGGTGAAGCGCTCGCCACAGGCCACGCATTCGCGGCGGCGGCGCACCTGTTCGCCCTCGGCGACCAGGCGGGAGTCGATGACCTTGGTGTCGTTGGCGGAGCAGAACGGACAGTGCATGAAGGAAGAGGCCCTGCGAAAAGGTGGCCCATGGTAGCGCATGGTCCCGGCAAGACAAGCCGCAGGCTTTGCGGTATACAGGCGCGCGCTCCAGCCCAATTCCGCAGCATCGACTCCAGCCCATGCCGTACTCCCCCAATGAGCGCACCATGAAGACGCCCGCCATCCTGCAGAATGCCCTGCAACAGCTGCTCGGCGACGCCCGCCTGAGCGCCGAGACACTGCCCGACACCGACATCCGTCTGTGGCTGGTCGACCCGAGCAACATGGACCGCAGCTTCAGCCCGGAGGAGACCCGGCGCATCCTCGAGGAGCCGCCCTACTGGAGCTTCTGCTGGGCCAGCGGCCTGGCCCTGGCGCGCTGGCTGGCGGAGCAGCCCGAGTGGGTACGCGGCAAGCGCGTGCTGGACTTCGGCGCCGGCTCGGGCGTGGCAGCCATCGCCGCAGCCAAGGCCGGCGCGGCCGAGGTGGTGGCCTGCGACCTCGACCCGCTGGCCATCGAATCCTGCCGCGCCAATGCCGAGCTGAACGGCATCAAGCTGAGCTACTCGCTGGACTTCTTCGCCGAGGAAGACCGCTTCGATCTGATCATCGTCGCCGACGTGCTCTACGACCGCGCCAACCTGCCGCTGCTGGATGCCTTCCTGACCCGCGGCCGGGAGGCGCTGGTGGCCGACTCGCGGGTCAAGGACTTCCGGCACCCGCACTACACCCGCCTGGGTCTGCTGGAGGCCTGCACCTGGCCGGACCTGGCCGAGCCGGCGGAATTCCGCAATGTCAGCCTGTATCACGCCAAGCGCGCCTGAGCCGTGGTCCGGGTGCAATCCGGCCCGCTTGTATCCGGGCCGCCCCGCCCGCATTTATAGTTGCAGTCTTTCGCCCTTCCGAGAGTGATCATGAGCGATACCCCCTACATCTTCGACGTCTCCGGTGCCGCCAATTTCGAGCAACTGGTGATCCAGAACTCCTTCCACAAGCCGGTGCTGGTCGACTTCTGGGCCGAGTGGTGCGCGCCGTGCAAGGCGCTGATGCCGCTGCTGGCGAAGATCACCGAGGAATACCGCGGCGAACTGCTGCTGGCCAAGGTCGACTGCGACGCGGAGCAGGACATCGTCATGCGCTTCGGCATCCGCAGCCTGCCGACCGTGGTGCTGTTCAAGGACGGCCAACCGGTCGACGGTTTCGCCGGCGCCCAGCCGGAATCGGCCATCCGCGAGATGCTCAAGCCGCATGTCGCCGAGCCGGCGCCGCTGGCCGCCGACCCGCTGGAGACCGCCCAGGCGCTGTTCGCCGAGGAGCGCTTCGGCGAGGCCGAGGCCCTGCTCAAGCAGGTGCTGAGCGAGAACAACGAGAACGGCGCGGCGCTGATCCTCTACGCCCGCTGCCTGGCCGAGCGCGGCGAGCTGGGCGAGGCCGAGGCGGTGCTGAACGCGGTCAAGGGCGACGAGCACAAGCAGGCACTGGCGGCTGCCCGCGCGCAGCTGACTTTCCTGCGCCAGGCCGCCAGCCTGCCGGACTCTGCCGAGCTGAAGAGCCGCCTGGCGCAGAACCCGGACGACGACGAGGCCAGCTACCAGCTGGCGGTGCAGCAGCTGGCACGCCAGCAGTACGAGGCGGCGCTGGACGGCCTGCTCAAGCTGTTCGTGCGCAACCGCAGCTTCCAGGAAGGCCTGCCACACAAGACCCTGCTGCAGGTGTTCGACCTGCTCGGCGGCGACCATCCGCTGGTCACCCTGTACCGCCGCAAGCTCTATCAGGCGATCTACTGATGGCACCCTTCCGCCTGCTGCTGCGGGTGCGCTACGGCGAATGCGACGCCCAGCAGGTGGTGTTCAATGCCCGCTACGGCGACTACGTGGACGTGGCGGCTACCGAGTTCTACCGCGCCGTGTTCGGCAGCTACCAGGCCCTGCTGGAGCAGGGTCTGGACAGCCAAGTGGTGCGCATGGTCACGGACTGGCGCGCGCCGGCGCGCTTCGACGACGTGCTGCAGCTGGAGGTGCGCACCCTGCGCCTGGGCAACAGCTCGTTCGCCCTGGAAGTGGATATCCGCCGCCAGGCCGACCAGATCGCCATCGCCCGCGCCGAAGTCACCTATGTGATGGTCGATGCCCAGGCCTTCACCAAGGTCGCCATCCCCGCGGCCATCCGCGCCCAGCTGGAGCGAGGCGCACCGGGCGTGACGGTCAACCAGGCCGGTTAGCGACAACGCAACCAGCACCTAGCCGATCCAGCGATACAGCGGCGCCGCATCACCGCTTTCCACCTGCACCTGCGGGCAATGGCGCAGGCGCACCAGCAGGCGCTTGCCGGCCGCCTCATTGCCGGCCAGGGCGGCCAGCTCAGCAAGCAGTTGCGGCCCTTCCAGGCGGCCGGCGCGCTGCAGCAGCTCCAACGCCATGGGCCACAGTCCGTCGCCCGGGTTGCCGGCCGGGGCGGTGCGCACGGCGGCGGGCGGCGCCTCCAGTGGCAAATGCGCCGCCAGCTGCGCCCAGTCCTCGGCATCCATCTCCAGCGTCAGGTCCACCGGCCAGTCGCCGACCCGCCCCTTGATTCGCAGCATCTTCGCTCTCTCCAGACATCAGGTCGCCATGCTGCCACGCCAGGCGGGGCTGGCCAATCGCGCCACACAAGTGTTACAACATAACCTAACAATTCACTACTGGAGTTAGCCCAATGCGCCGCACCCTGCTCGCCCTGCCCCTCGCCCTGCTGCCGCTGACCATCGCCCAGGCCGCCAGCCACGAGCACGATCATGCCCATGAGGAGCACGGCAGCCTGGGCAAGCACGAGCACGGCGTGGCCAGCCTCAACGTGGCGCTGGACGGCCAGACCCTGGAGATCCAGCTGCAGAGCCCGGCGATGAACCTGGTCGGTTTCGAGCACGAGGCCAGGAGCGAGGCGGACAAGGCCAAGGTCGCCAGTGCGCGTAAGCACCTGGAGCAGCCGCAGGCGCTGTTCGCCCTGCCGATCGAAGCCAAGTGCGCGCTGCAGGAAAGCGAGCTGGACGGCCCGCTGTTCGCCGAGCACGAGCACGAGCACGAGCACGAAGAGCATGACCACGGCGACGAACACGGCCATAGCGATATCGAGGCCAGCTACCGTTTCGCCTGTGCCAACGCCGACGCGCTGCAGACCCTGGAGCTGGGCAGCTTCTTCGGCACCTTCCCGGCCACCGAGAAACTGGATGTGCAGCTGATCGGCCCGAGCGGCCAGCAGGGCGCCGAGCTGACGCCGAACAATTCGCGCCTGAGCTTCTGAAACACCTCGGCGCACTCGACGAGTGCGCCGCTCCTCCCTTGCCCTTAAGCTTTCGCCTTCTCCGACTCGCGGATCGCCCATGTCCGACGCACTGATCGAACTCACCGACCTAGGCTTCGCCTGGCCCGGCCAGGCCGAGCTGCTGGATATCCCCGCCTTCACCCTGCGCCGCAGCGAGAGCCTGTTCCTCAAGGGCCCCAGCGGCAGCGGCAAGACCACATTGCTCGGTCTGCTCGGCGGCGTACAGAAGCCAGGCCGCGGCAGCCTGAAGCTGCTTGGCCAGGAGCTGGCGCAGATGTCTTCCGGCGCCCGCGACCGCTTCCGCGTCGACCATACCGGCTACATCTTCCAGCAGTTCAACCTGCTGCCGTTCCTCTCGGTGCGCGAGAATGTCGAGCTGCCCTGTCGCTTCTCGAAAAGCCGCGCCCGGCGCGCCAGCGAGCGCCACAGTAGCGTCGACAACGCCGCTGCCCAGCTGCTGCAGCACCTGGGCCTGAAGGCCGAGCTGCTGGAGCGCCGCGCCGATTCGCTGTCGATCGGCCAGCAGCAGCGGGTCGCCGCCGCGCGCGCGCTGATCGGCCAGCCGGAACTGGTGATCGCCGACGAGCCGACCTCGGCGCTCGACCATGACGCCCGCGAGGCCTTCCTCCAGCTGCTGTTCACCGAGTGCCGCGCGGCGGGCGCCAGCCTGCTGTTCGTCAGCCACGACCAGAGCCTGGCGCCGCTGTTCGACCGCAGCCTCTCGCTGGCAGAGCTGAACCGCGCCCAGCGCCCGGCGGAGGCCTGACATGCACCTGATCCGCATCGCCCTGGCCAGCCTGGCCAACCGCCGCTTCACCGCCCTGCTCACGGTGCTCGCCATCGCCCTCTCGGTGTGCCTGCTGCTGGCCGTGGAGCGAGTGCGCACCGAGGCACGCGCCAGCTTCGCCAGCACCATCAGCGGCACCGACCTGATCGTCGGCGCCCGCTCGGGCAGCGTGAACCTGCTGCTGTACT
>JAJLLC010000055.1:0-17411 GCA_033838285.1 Pseudomonadaceae bacterium | reverse complement strand
CTACTCGGTGGCCGGCGAGAGCGTCTGGGACCACCCCTTCCTGTGGGGCTCCAAGCGTACCGGCCCGGACCTGGCCCGCGTCGGCGGCCGCTACTCGGACGACTGGCACCGCGCCCACCTGTACAACCCGCGCAACGTGGTACCGGAGTCGAAGATGCCGGCCTACCCCTGGCTGGTCGAGAACAAGCTCGACGGCAAGGACACCGCCGCCAAGATGGAAGCTCTGCGTAGCCTCGGCGTGCCCTACACCGACGAAGACATCGCCGGCGCCCGCGAGGCCGTCAAGGGCAAGACCGAGATGGACGCGCTGGTCGCGTACCTGCAGGGTCTTGGCACCGCAATCAAGAACAAACGGTAACGCATGATGGATATCGGGATGATTCGCGGCATCGGCACGGCGGTGGTCTTCATCGCCTTCGTCGGCGTGGTGCTCTGGGCTTACAGCAGCAAGCGCAAGTCCAGCTTCGACGAGGCGGCCAACCTGCCCTTCGCCGACGACGCCCCGACCCCCAAGCGTGACGAGCAAGCTTCTGGGAGCAATAAAGAATGACTTTGTTCTGGAGTATCTACATCAGCGTACTGAGCCTCGGCACCATTGCCGCGCTCACCTGGCTGATCTTCGCGGTGCGCAAGGGTCAGCGCCCTGACACCACCGAGGAAACCGTGGGCCATTCCTTCGACGGCATCGAGGAATTCGACAACCCGCTGCCGAAGTGGTGGTTCCTGCTGTTCATCGGCACCATCGTCTTCGCCCTTGGCTACCTGGCCCTGTACCCGGGCCTGGGCACCTGGAAGGGCCTGCTGCCGGGCTACAACGAAGCCGGCGACGGCAAGCCCTTCGCCAGCGGCGAGCGCGGCTGGACCGGCGTGCACCAGTGGGAAAAGGAAATGGTCCGCGCCGACAAGCAGTACGCGCCGATCTACGCCAAGTACGCCAGCCTGCCGATCGAGGAAGTGGCCAAGGACGAGGAGGCCCTGAAGATGGGCGGCCGCCTGTTCGCCTCCAACTGCTCGGTGTGCCACGGCTCCGACGCCAAGGGCGCCTACGGTTTCCCCAACCTGACCGACAACGAGTGGCGCTGGGGCGGCTCGCCGGCCGACATCAAGCAGACCATCATCGGTGGCCGCCACGGCATGATGCCGCCGCAGGCGCCGACCATCGGCGAAGACGGCGTGCGCAACGTCGCCGCCTACGTGCTCACCGAGCTGGGCGGGCGCAAGCTGCCGGACGGCGTCACTGCCGACATCGAAGCCGGCAAGCAGATCTTCTCCACCACCTGCTTCGCCTGCCACGGCGCGGACGGCAAGGGCACCCCGAGCATGGGCGCGCCGAACCTGACCAATCCGAGCGCCTTCATCTACGGCAGCAGCTACGCCCAACTGCAGCAGAGCATCCGCTACGGCCGCAGCGGCAACATGCCGGCGCAGCTGCAGTACGTCGGCAGCGAAGACAAAGTGCACCTGCTGGCCGCCTACGTGTACAGCCTGTCCCAGGGCAAGGCCGAGGCCGCAGCCGAGCAGTGAGGCTCAAAGCGCCCGGACGCGACCGCTGGTCGCACCCGGGCGTCGCCCGATCAGGCGTACCATAGTGCATGTGAAATTTTGACTCCCTCGGCAAGTATCGCGGGAGCACTCACCCTAGCCGTGGTACGACCCTGATGAGCGAACAGATTCCCGTCCGAAACATCACCCCTCCCCCGGCCAAAGGCGGCGAATCCGTCGACCTCTACGCCAGCCGCGAGAAGATCTACACCCGCGCCTTCACCGGCCTGTTCCGCAACCTGCGGCTCGGCGGCGGAGCCTTCCTCTTCCTGCTCTACTTCGGCACCGTCTGGCTCAGCTGGAACGACCGCCAGGCCGTCTGGTGGAACCTGCCGGAACGCAAGTTCTTCGTCTTCGGCGCCACCTTCTGGCCGCAGGACTTCATCCTCCTCTCGGCCCTGCTGATCATCTGCGCCTTCGGCCTGTTCTTCATCACCGTATTCGCCGGGCGCGTCTGGTGCGGCTACACCTGCCCGCAGAGCGTATGGACCTGGATCTTCATGTGGTGCGAGAAGGTCACCGAGGGCGACCGCAACCAGCGCATGAAGCTGGACAAGGCGCCGATGAGCGCCAACAAGTTCGCCCGCAAGGCGGCCAAGCACAGCCTGTGGATTCTCATCGGTCTGGTCACCGGCCTGACCTTCGTCGGCTACTTCTCACCGATCCGCGAGCTGATCCCCGAGCTGCTCAGCGGCGAAGCCAGCGGCTGGGCTTACTTCTGGGTCGGCTTCTTCACCCTGGCCACCTACGGCAACGCCGGCTGGCTGCGTGAGCAGGTGTGCATCTACATGTGCCCCTACGCGCGCTTCCAGAGCGTGATGTTCGACAAGGACACCCTGATTGTCTCCTACGACCCGCGCCGTGGCGAACACCGCGGCCCGCGCAAGAAGACCGCCGACTACAAGGCCGAGGGCCTCGGCGACTGCATCGACTGCACCATGTGCGTACAGGTCTGCCCCACCGGCATCGACATCCGCGACGGCCTGCAGATCGAGTGCATCGGCTGCGCCGCCTGCATCGACGCCTGCGACGGCATCATGGACAAGATGGGCTACCCGCGCGGCCTGATCAGCTACACAACCGAACACAATCTTTCCGGGCAGAAGACCCACCTGCTGCGCCCGCGCCTGATAGGCTACGCCGTCGCCCTGGCGGCCATGATGAGCCTGTTCGCCTGGGCCATCGCCACCCGCTCGCTGGTGGAGGTCGACGTGCTCAAGGACCGTGTACTGTTCCGCGAGAACGAGCTGGGCCACATCGAGAACGTCTACACCGTGAAGCTGATGAACAAGGCGCAGCGCGACCTGACCTACCTGATCTCGGTCGAAGGCCTCGACGGCCTGGTCTACGGGGGCAAGAAGGAAGTCAGGGCGTCCGCGGGCGAGGTACTGTCGCTGCCGGTGGAGCTGTCCATCGCACCGGAGAAGCTGCCCTCCAGCGCCAACGAAATCCTCTTCAGGGTCCAGGCCCTGGAAGATCCATCCATCGAGAGCGACGCCGACAGCCGCTTCATCGGCCCCAGCGTGCGCTGAAACAAGGTCTACCCATGCAGTCGCAACAACCCGTCAACCCCTGGTACAAAGAACCCTGGGTCTGGTTCATCCTCGGCATCCTCGGCCTGGCCGTGGTGCTCGGCACCAGCATGCTGGTGATCGCCACCAAGAACCCGCCGGGGCTGCTGTCGGACAACTACTACGACGTTGGCAAGGGCATCAACACCTCGCTGGAGCGCGAGGACCTGGCCGAGCGCCTGCAACTCAGGGCCAGCCTGGTGCTGGACAACGAGCGCGGCACCGTCGGCCTGCAACTGCAGGGTTACAGCAACCCGCCGCAGCTGGTGCTCAACATCATCTCGCCGACCCAGCCGGAGCGTGACCGCCGCGTGGTGCTGCAGGCCCAGGCCGACGGCAGCTACGCCGGCAACCTGCTGGACGCGGTGGAAGGCCGTCGCTTCGTCGAGCTGATCGGCCAGGAAGGCGGCAAGGACTGGCGCCTGTTCGAGGAAGAGCACCTGGCCAGCGGCCAGCGCTTCTCGCTCGGCGAATAAAGTTCTTCATGAGCAGTCCCCTGCCCTGCTATCACTGTGGCCTGCCGGTGCCTGCCGGCAGCCGCTTCGAGGCCCGCGTCCTGGAACAGACGCGGGCCTTCTGCTGCCCGGGCTGCCAGGCGGTGGCCGAGGCCATCGTCGCCGGCGGCCTGGAGGGCTACTACCGGCATCGCAGCGACAGCGCGGTCAACCCGCAGGCACTGCCCAAGGCCCTGCCGGACGAGCTGGCGCTGTACGACCGCGACGAGGTGCAGCAGGGCTTCGTCCAACACCAGGGCGAGGTCAGCGAGACCAGCCTGGTGATCGAGGGCATCAGCTGCGCCGCCTGCGGCTGGCTGATCGAGAAGCACCTTCGCGGCCTGCCCGGCGTGGTCGAGGCCAGCCTCAACCTGTCCAACCAGCGCCTGCAGGTGCGCTGGGCCGACAGCCAGATCCCCCTCAGCCAGCTGCTCGCCGAGCTGCGCCGCATCGGCTACGCCGGCCATCCCTGGCAGCCGGACGAGGCCAGCCAGCGCCTGGCCGAGGAAAACCGCCGGTCGCTGCGCCAGATCGGCGTCGCCGGGCTGCTGTGGATGCAGGTGATGATGGCGGCCATGGCCACCTGGCCGGAGTTCAACGTCGACCTGTCGCCGGAGCTGGACAAGATCCTGCGCTGGACCAGCCTGTTCCTCACCACACCCATCGTCTTCTACTGCTGCGGCCAGTTCTTCCGCGGCGCCCTGCGCGACCTGCGCACCCGCCACCTGACCATGGACGTGTCGGTGGCGCTGGCCATCGGCGGCGCCTACGTGGCCGGCATCTGGTCCACCGTCACCGGGGTCGGCGAGCTGTACTTCGACGCGGTCGGCATGTTCGCCCTGTTCCTCCTCGCCGGCCGCTACCTGGAGCGCCGCGCCCGCGAGCGCACGGCGGCGGCCACCGCGCAGCTGGTCAGCCTGCTGCCGCCCTCCTGCCTGCGCCTGGATGCCAATGGCCAGAGCCAGCGCGTGCTGCTGCGCGAGCTGGCGGTCGGCGACCGCGTACTGGTGCCGCCCGGCGCCCAGTTGCCGGCCGACGGCCGCATCGTTGCCGGTCAGTCGAGCGTCGACGAGTCGCTGCTCACCGGCGAATACCTGCCGCAGCCGCGCGCTGAAGGCGACGCCGTCACCGCCGGCACCCTCAACGTCGAGGGCCCGCTGACCATGCAGGTCGAGGCGCTGGGCGAGGATACCCGGCTGTCCGCCATCGTCCGCCTGCTGGAGCGCGCCCAGGCCGACAAACCGCCGATGGCCGAGCTGGCCGACCGCGTGGCGCAGTGGTTCCTGCTGATCGTCCTGGCCCTCGCCGCCGTGGTCGGCCTGGTCTGGTGGCAGCTCGACAGCGAACGCGCCTTCTGGATCGTCCTGGCCCTGCTGGTCGCCACCTGCCCCTGCGCCCTCTCGCTGGCCACCCCGACGGCCCTGACCACCGCCACCGGCAGCCTGCACAAACTCGGCCTGCTGCTGACCCGCGGCCACGTGCTGGAGGGCCTCAAGCAGATCGACACGGTGATCTTCGACAAGACCGGCACCCTCAGCGAGGGCCGCCTGACCCTGGAGCGCATCGAGACCCTGCGCGAACTGGATGCCGACACCTGCCTGGCCCTGGCCGCGGCCCTCGAACACGGCTCCGAGCACCCCATCGCGCGCGCCTTCGGCCACAGCACGCAGACCGCCGAACAGCTGCTCAGCGAACCGGGCCAGGGCCTGGAAGGGGTGATCGACGGCCGCCGCCTGCGCATCGGCCAGCCGGCCTATGTCGCCGCCCTGGCCGGGCGCGAGGCGCCGAGCATTCCCGGCGAGCACGGCCAGTGGCTGCTGCTCGGCGACGAACGCGGGCCGCTGGCCTGGTTCGTGCTGGACGACCGCCTGCGCGAGGATGCCCCCGAGCTGATCGCTGCCTGCCGCGCCCAGGGCTGGAACATCATCCTGCTGTCCGGCGACAGCTCGCCGATGGTCGGCGAAGTGGCACGCCAACTGGGCATCGACGACGCTCGCGGCGGCATGACACCGGACGCCAAGCTGGCCGTGCTCCGGGCGCTGCACGAGCAGGGCCGGCGCGTGCTGATGCTCGGCGACGGGGTCAACGACGTGCCGGTGCTGGCCGGCGCCGACATCAGCGTGGCCATGGGCAGCGCCACCGACCTGGCCAAGACCAGCGCCGACGCCGTGCTGCTGTCCAACCGCCTGGGCAGCCTGGTGCAGGCCTTCGCCCTGGCCCGGCGCACGCGGCGGATCATCGTCGAGAACCTGACCTGGGCGACCCTGTACAATGGCCTGGTGCTGCCCTTCGCCGCACTCGGCTGGGTCACTCCGCTGTGGGCAGCGGTCGGTATGTCGGTCAGCTCGCTGCTGGTGGTGCTGAACGCCTTGCGCCTGGCCCGCATCAAAACCGTATAACCCTTTGTCCCCTCTCCCGTTACGGGAGAGGGCTAGGGAGAGGGCCTACTGCCTACCCCTGTCCTTCCAGCCCCTCTGCCACTCAGTGGGAGAGAGATGCAAAAGGCTCCGGAGCTACCATGTCCGCCATCTATATTCTGATCCCCGTCGCCATCGGCCTGGTCATCTTCGCCATCTGGCTGTTCTTCTGGGCGGTGGACAACGGCCAGTACGACGACCTGGACAGCCCGGCCCACAGCATCCTGTTCGACGACGAGGACCCGCAGCACAAGGCCGGCGTCGCCGAGGCCGACCACGGCGAGCAGCCCAAGGACGAGTCGCGTGGCTGAACTGGCACCACTGCTGGCATCCGCGCTGATCCTCGGACTGCTCGGTGGCGGCCACTGCCTGGGGATGTGCGGCGGGCTGATGGGCGCGCTGACCCTGGCCATCCCGCCCGAGCAACGCGCCCGGCGATTTCGCCTGCTGCTGGCCTACAACCTCGGGCGCATCCTCAGCTATGCCGCCGCCGGCCTGCTCATCGGCCTGGCCGGCTGGGCGCTGGCCAGCAGCCCGGCAGCCTTGGCCTTGCGCGTGCTCGCCGGCCTGCTGCTGATCGCCATGGGCCTGTACCTGGCCGGCTGGTGGAGCGGTCTGACCCGCATCGAGGCGCTGGGGCGCCACCTGTGGCGCCATCTGCAACCCATCGCCAGCCGCCTGATGCCGGTCAGCAGCCTGCCGCGCGCCCTGCTGCTCGGCGCGATCTGGGGCTGGCTGCCCTGCGGCCTGGTCTACAGCACCCTGCTGTGGGCCTCCAGCCAGGGCTCGCCGAGCGACAGCGCCCTGCTGATGCTGGCCTTCGGTCTGGGCACCTGGCCGGTGCTGCTGGCCACCGGCATGGCCGCCGAGCGCCTGACCGCGCTGCTGCGCCGGCGCGGCGTGCGCATCGCCGGCGGCCTGCTGGTGATCCTGTTCGGCCTGTGGACTCTGCCCGGCCCGCACCAGCACTGGCTGATGGGCCACTAGCTCCCCTCTCCCACTTGTGGGAGAGGGGGTGAAAACGCATCACACCAGCCCCGAGCTTGCAGAAGCCCCCCAACCTAGCCGCGCGCGAACGCGCGGCAGCCTGACTCAGATCAAGAGCCGCCGCCGCGCAATCCCTAGACTGGCCCCATCGCTGTCACTCCAGGGACACCCCCATGCCCGATGTCATTCGCTGGGACGCCGACCTGATCCGCCGTCACGACCGACCAGGCCCGCGCTACACCTCCTACCCCACCGCCGTGCAATTCCACGCCGGGATCGGCTCCTTCGACCTGCTGCACGCCCTGCGCGACAGTCGCAAGGCCCTGCGCCCGCTGTCGCTCTACGTGCACGTGCCGTTCTGCGCCAACATCTGCTACTACTGCGCCTGCAACAAGGTGATCACCAAGGATCGCGGCCGCGCCCTTCCCTATCTGGAGCGCCTGGAGCGGGAAATCGAACTGGTCGCCCGCCACCTGGATCGCAAGCAGGTGGTCGAGCAGCTGCACCTCGGCGGCGGCACCCCGACCTTCCTCAGCCACGACGAGCTGCGCCGGCTGCTGGAGCATCTGCGCAAGCACTTCCACCTGCTGGACGACGACAGCGGCGACTACGGCATCGAGATCGACCCGCGCGAGGCCGACTGGTCGACCATGGGCCTGCTCCGCGAGCTGGGTTTCAATCGCGTCAGCCTCGGCGTGCAGGACCTCGACCCGGACGTGCAGCGCGCCATCAACCGCCTGCAGACGCCCGAGCAGACCCGCGCCATAGTCGATGCCGCGCACGCGCTGCAGTTCCGCTCGGTCAACATCGACCTGATCTACGGCCTGCCGCGGCAGACTCCGGACAGTTTCGCCCGCACCGTGGCCGAGGTGATCGCCCTGCAGCCGGACCGCCTGTCGGTGTTCAACTATGCCCACCTGCCCGAACGCTTCATGCCACAGCGCAGGATCAACGAAGCCGAACTGCCCAGCCCGGCGCACAAGCTGGAAATGCTGCAGCGCAGCATCGAACAGCTGACCGCCGCCGGCTACCGCTACATCGGCATGGATCACTTCGCCCTGGCCGACGACGAGCTGGCCATGGCCCAGGAGGACGGCACCCTGCAGCGCAATTTCCAGGGCTACACCACCCACGGCCACTGCGACCTGATCGGCCTCGGCGTTTCCGCCATCAGCCAGGTCGGCGACCTCTACTGCCAGAACAGCAGCGACCTGAGCACCTATCAGCAGAGCCTGGACCACGCCCAGCTGGCCACCCAGCGCGGCCTGCACTGCAACGAAGACGATCGCATCCGCCGCGCCGTGATCCAGGCACTGATCTGCCAGTTCCAGCTGGATTTCCGCAGCATCGAGGAGCGCTTCGCCATCGACTTCCGCAGCTACTTCGCCGCCGTCTGGCCACAGCTGCAGCAGCTGGCCCGCGACGGCCTGATCGAACTGAGCGAGCACGGCATCGAGGTGCGCCCGGCCGGGCGCCTGCTGGTACGCTCGCTGTGCATGCTGTTCGACCACTACCTGGAGCAGCAGAACCTGCAACGCTTCTCGCGGGTGATCTGATCAGGCCAGCGCCAGGCTGGCCGCCTGCATGCGCTGGGAGTCGCTCAGGCGCTTGTCCTGAAGCGCCTGCGCCAGGCTGGCCTGGGCCGTGCTCAGCGCCCCCTGCAGCGCAGCCAGCTCGCCGCGCAGGGCCTCCACGCGCAGCCGCTGCTGTTCCGGATCCGTCGCCGCAGTCGCCATCAATGCCTCCAGCTCGGCCTGTTTCGCGGCGATCTGCTGGCGCAGGGCGCGAATCAGCTTGAGGATCTCCTTGATGTTGTCCGGCAGTTCCGCCTCGTCGATATCCTTGTGCTGCGCGCTGGCACGTACCCGCCCGAGCTCGGACAGGCTCACCCGCAGACCGTCGCGCAGCGCCTGCTCGCTGGCCGTCTCGCCCGCGGCGCGCGCCGCCTGGCGCTGCACGCCCAGGGCCAGGGCCGCACTCGGCCCCTGCATCTCCACTCTCGGCATCCGTCCATCCTCGCCGCCATCCACAGCCCTGCTATCGGGTGGCGCAGATAAAACTTGAGCAGACGGTCAGGCATGCCCCACCATGGTCGGCCTGGCCCAGGCCCCGGCCCATGGGTTAACCTTGCTTCTTATATGTGATCTCCAGTCAGGGATATGCGATGTCAGAAACCATCAAGGCGCACGGCTCCCACCAAGCCCATTGCAAGGATTGCAGTCTGGCGCCCCTGTGCCTGCCGCTGTCGCTGAACCTGGAGGACATGGACGCGCTGGACCGCATCGTCAAGCGCGGCCGCCCGCTGAAGAAGGGCGAGTTCCTGTTCCGCCAGGGTGACGCCTTCGCCTCGGTGTTCGCGGTGCGCGCCGGCGCACTGAAGACCTTCACCCTGAGCGACGCAGGCGAAGAGCAGATCACCGGCTTCCACCTGCCCAGCGAACTGGTCGGCCTGTCCGGCGTGGATACCGAGGTCTACCCGGTATCGGCCCAGGCCCTGGAGACCACGTCGATCTGCGAGATTCCCTTCGAGCGCCTGGACGAACTCGCCGTGCAACTGCCGCAGCTGCGCCGCCAGCTGATGCGGGTGATGAGCCGGGAAATCCGCGACGACCAGCAGATGATGCTGCTGCTCTCCAAGAAGACCGCCGACGAGCGCATCGCCACCTTCCTGGTCAACCTCTCCGCGCGCTTCCGCGCCCGCGGTTTCTCCGCCCACCAGTTCCGCCTGGCCATGTCGCGCAACGAGGTCGGCAACTACCTGGGGCTGGCGGTGGAGACCGTGTCGCGGGTGTTCACCCGCTTCCAGCAGAACGGCCTGCTCGAGGCCGAAGGCAAGGAAGTGCGCATCCTCGACCCCATCGAGCTGTGCGCCCTGGCCGGCGGCAACATGCCGGACTGAAGAGCGCCCGGGGCCTGCCGTCGCGTCGACAGCGGGCCCTGCCTTGCATGGCTCCAGCTTGAACAGGCCCTACCAGGAGAGTGCGATGATCTTCGACGAATTCGCCATCAAATCGCTGATCCGCCCGGTGCCGGACTTCCCCAAGCCCGGCGTGGTGTTCCGCGACATCACCCCGCTGTTCCAGTCGCCACGCGCCCAGCGCATGGTCGCCGACAGCTTCATCCAGCGTTATGTCGAGGCCGAGTTCAGCCACGTGGCGGCGATGGATGCGCGCGGCTTCCTGATCGGCGCGGTGATCGCCTACGAGCTGAACAAGCCGCTGATCCTGTTCCGCAAGCAGGGCAAGCTGCCGGCCGACGTGCTGTCCGAGAGCTACCAGACCGAGTACGGCGAGGCCCTGCTGGAAGTGCACAGCGACAGCCTGTGCGAAGGCGACCGGGTGCTGATCTTCGATGACCTGATCGCTACCGGCGGCACCCTGCTGGCCGCCGCCCGCCTGGTCCGGCGCCTGGGCGCCCAGGTGCACGAGGCCGCCGCGATCATCGACCTGCCCGAGCTGGGCGGCTCGCAGCGCCTGCAGGACATGGGCATCCCCACCTTCACCCTGACCGCCTTCGAGCTCGGCGAACGCTGAGTCAGCCCCCGTAGAAGCGCGAACAGACCCGGTCGCGTCCCTCGCGCTTGGCCCGATACAGCTGCTCGTCGGCCCAGCCCAGGTGCTCGGCCGCGCTGCTCAGCGGGGTGGGCAGCGCCGTGGCCACGCCGATGGACACTCCGAGCCTGCCTGAGCCGGGCGCAGCCGCGTGCTCGATGTCCAGCCCGGCGATGGCCGCGCGCATGCGCTCGGCGATCTGCACCGCCCCGGCTTCGTCGGTATCCGGCAGCAGGCCGACGAACTCCTCGCCGCCGAACCTGGCCAGCAGGTCGTAGGGACGATTGAGCACGCCGGCCAGTGCCCTGGCCACCTGGCGCAGGCACTGGTCGCCCTGCAGGTGGCCGTAGTGATCGTTGTAGTGCTTGAAGTGGTCGACATCGATCATCAGCAGCGACAGCGGACTTCCATCCCTGCAGCTCTGCCCCCAGGCCGCCTCAAGGCGTTCGTCGAAAGCCCTACGGTTAGGAATGCCGGTCAGGCCATCGAGCATGACCTGGGCGCGCAGGTAGTCGCTTTGCAGCTTGAGCGTGAGATGCGTCCTGACCCGCGCCCGAACCACCACGGGATTGAAGGGCTTGCTGATGTAGTCCACCGCCCCCAGCTCGAGACCTGTTGCCTCATCGTTCTCGTCGCTTTTCCCGGTTATGAAGATCACCGGTATATCGCGCGTCTTGGGGTCAGCCTTGAGCTGTTGGCAAACCTGGTGGCCATCCAGGCCATCCATCACCACGTCGAGCAGAATCAGGTCCGGCATCAGCTCCCGGCACATGGCCAGGACTTGCTCGCCACTGGTTGTCATATGCACGTCGCACTCGAAACGGAACAACTCGTGCAGAACCCGGATATTGAGGGCTTGATCATCGACCACCAGCAGCTTGGGACGTCCATGGAAATACGAGCCGAAGATTTCCACTCAGTCTCCCCCCAATCCATCCAAAAGTTCTTGCAGCAGTATCAGGGCACGCTCGAAGTCGAGCAAGTCGGCCGCCTGCTGGAGGGCCTCAAAAGCGCCTCCCAGCTGCGCCGGCACTGCACCGGCCAGCTCCTGCAGGCGATCCAGGGCGGAGAGATTGCCGCTTTCGAGCAACGGCCGGACTGTGCACAGAGCGGCCACCCAGCTCGCCGTGTCGCCGTCCAGCCCCTGGGCAACCGGCACCTCGGGCGCGGCAAACATGGCCTGCAGCTCGCGGCAGCCCTGTTCGAGGCGCCGCCTCAGGTCGGCCAGCCAGGCGTCATCGCTCAGCGCCGCATCCGGCGTCTGCCTGAACTGCTGCTCCAGCTCGGCAGCCCGCTGCGACAGGCCCTGTGCGCCCATGGTGCCGGCGCTGCCCTTGAGCGTGTGCAGGGCACTGAGGATGGCCGCCTGGTTGCCGCTCGCGCGGTGTGCCGCCAACTGATCGAGCTGTTTGCCCATCTCCTGCGGGAAGCTCGCCAGCACCGAACGCAGCAGCTGCAGATTGCCGCCAAAGCGCTTGAGCACGGAATCAGCCGACTCTGCGCCCGCCACCTCGGCCGCCTCGGTTACTACTGCCGCCCCCGCCCAGTGCAACAGCACCGTCACCAGCTTCTCGATATCGACGGGCTTGCCCACATGGTCATCCATGCCGGCGGCCAGGCAGTCCTCGCGGTCCGCCTGCGAGGCGTTGGCGGTCATCGCGATAATCGGCAGCTCGCCGTGCGGGCGCTGCCGACGGATGCGCCGGGTCGCCTCGAGGCCGTCCATATCCGGCATCTGGATATCCATCAGCACGGCATCGAAGGGCTGTCCGGACAGGGCCATATCGACGCCCTCCTGCCCACCTTCCGCCAGGCTGACTTCGGCACCCTCGCCGGCCAGCAACTCGCGGGCGACCTGACGATTGAGCGGATTGTCCTCCACCACCAGCAGGCGCAGGCCCAGCAGGCGCAGCTTGGACTGATAGGCCGGCGCGACGACTTCCGCAGAGCCCGGGTGACGAGTGCGCTGGACGCAGGCGACCAGTTGCTGCGGCGTCACCGGCTTGGTGAGGAAGGCCTCGAAGGGCACCCCGCCACCGCTGTAGCGCTCTGCCAGCACCTCGCGACCGTGCGCCGTGATCATGATCACCACCGGAGCCAGCGCATCGCCGGCCTGCTCGCGAATCAGCAGCGCTGCTTCGAGGCCATCCATTTCCGGCATGCGCCAGTCCATCAGCACCACGTCGTAGGCCTCGCTGCGGCTGCGCAGCTGCTCCAGCGCCTGCAACCCTCCGCTCACGCAGTCGGCCTGCCAGCCCAGCTCTAGCGCGGTCTGCTGCAGCAGCTGCCTGGCCACCGGGTTGTCGTCCACGATCAGCAGGCGCAGGCCGGCGAGTTCGTCGGGAGCGGCCATGGCCAGGCTCGCATCAGCGGCCACGCCGAGTTCGAGATCGCACCAGAAGCGGCTGCCCTCGCCCAGGCGGCTCTCCACCCGCAGCTCGCCGCCCATCATGTTCACCAGGCGCTTGCAGATCACCAGGCCGAGGCCGCTGCCGCCATAGCGCCGGCTGGTCGAGGCCTCGGCCTGGGTGAAGCCGTCGAAGATATGCAGCAGCTGTTTCTCGCTGATGCCGATGCCGGTGTCGCTCACCGCCAGACGCAGCGTCACCCGCTCTGCGCTGCGCTGCAGCTGTCGCAGACTGACCACCACCTGCCCCTGGCTGGTGAACTTCAGGGCGTTGCCGGCCAGGTTGATCAGCACTTGCTGCAGACGCAGGCTGTCGCCGTGCAGCACGCTCGGCAACCGGGCATCGACATCGAACATGACCTCGATGTCCTTGCTCCCCAGGTTGCCGGACAGCACCACCGCCAGATCGCGCATCAGCGGCTCCAGCTCGAAGTCGTGGGCGTCGAGCTGCAGCTTGCCCGCTTCGATCTTCGAGTAGTCGAGGATGTCGTTGAGCAGGCCGAGCAGCGACTGCGCGGCACCATGGGCCTTCTGCACATAGTCGAGCTGGCGCGGATTGAGGCCGGTGCCCTGGACCAGCTGCAGCATGCCCAGCACCGCATTCATCGGCGTGCGGATCTCGTGGCTCATGTTGGCGAGGAAGGCGCTCTTGGCCGCGCTGGCCGCATCGGCCTGTTCCTTGGCGTGGCGCAGGCGCGATTCGAGCTGCAGCTGAGCGGTGATGTCGCGGTTGATCCCGGTCACTTTCAGCGCTTGGCCCTCGTCGTCGCGCTCGACCTGGGCGCCGGCCTGGATATAGCGGATCTGGCCGTCGCGCCAGACCACGCGGAACACCGGGTCGAAGGCCGTCCGCCCGGCCAGCGCATCCTGCAGCCAGGCCTCGATCACCGGCGCATCCTCGGGATGCAGGCGCGCGCGCCAGTGCTCGAAGGTCAGCCCGCCCTCGAGCAGCTCCCGTGGCTGGTCGTACAGGGCGTGCATCCGCTCGTTCCACTGCAGGCTGTTGTCCGCCGGCGTCCAGCTCCAGATGCCCAGGTCCGCCACCTCGGCCGCCAACAACAGCTGGTCGCGCACGGCCAACGCCTCGCGCCGGAGCCGCACCTGCTGGGTGAGGTCGGTGATGACCGCCACCAACGTCAACTCGTCGCTGGTGTGCATGGAGCCGATCGACAACTGGCAGGGGAACTCCTCGCCGTCGCGGCACAGCCCCCAGATCTCGATATCCTTGGCAGCCGGCGTGGCAGGCCGCTCGATATGCTGCTCTATCAGCGTGCGCATGGGCTGCTGCGAATCCGCGGCGATCAGCTCGAACACCGAATGGCCGCTCATTTCCTCGAAGCTGTAGCCGAAGGCGCGCTGCGCGGCCGGGTTGAAGCTGCGCACATTGCCTTGCGCATCGAAGGTGATGACCGGCGTCACCGCCGTGTCGAGCACGGCCCGGGTGGTCTCCAGGCTGTCCGCCAGCTGCTGCTCGGCAGCCTTGCGCTGGGTGATGTCCAGGGCGATGCCCAGATAGCCGACCAACTGCCCCTGGCCATCGCGCATGGCGGTCACCACCAGGGTGACGGGGAATCTCTCGCCATCCTTGCGCACATAGGTCCATTCGCGGGTCTCCGAACCTTCCAGTTCGGGCTTGTGCACGAAGGTGCGGAAGCCCTCGATGGGCTGCCCATAAACCCGGCTCAGCTCGGCGGCACGCGCCTGCACTTCCTCGGCCAGGTGGATGACGGCCGGCGACTGCAACCCCACCATCTCCGCCGCCGAGTAACCCAGCAGACGCTCGGCGCCACGGTTGAACACGCGGATCACACCGTCCAGGTCGGTGGCGATGATCGACACTTCGGAAGCCGACTGCATGACGTTGTTCAGCAGCACATTGAGCTCGCGCAGCTCGCGGGTGCGCTCGCCGACCTGCTCTTCCAGGCTGGCGTTGAGTTCGAGAATGCGCTGCTCGGCCGCCTTCTGCGCGGAGATGTCGCGCACCGTCTTGGAAACGCCGACGACGCTGCCGCTGCTGTCGTAAATCGGCGACACCGAGGCGGAGACGTCCACCAGCCGGCCATCCTTGTGGCGCCTGCGCGTATCGAAGTTGTCGACCGGCTCGCCGAGCGCGATCAGGCGCAGCAGATGCCGCTCCTCGTCGGCCAGCTCCTGCGGCACCGTCAGTTCGAGCAGCGTACGCCCGACGGCCTCCTCGGCGCGGTAGCCGAAGATGTTCTCGGCACCCCGATTCCAGCTGGTCACCACACCGTCGAGCGTCTGCCCGATGATGCCGTCGTTCGAGCTCTCGACTATGGCGGCAGAGCGCGCCTGCTCGGCCAGCACTTCGCGCTGGCGGCGCTGACCGGTGACATACAACTGCACCAGCGCCGCCAGCAGCAGGCTGCCCAGGATGCCCAGGAAAGCCACCAGCCTGGGCGAGGTCTGATGCAGTTGGGCGACGAAAGCCGGATGGGCACTCAGTTCAATCTGCCAGAGGCGGCCGAAGATCTTCCGCTCCGCCGTCTTGGTCATCCCCGGCAGCAGATCGTCCCGCAAGGCGGCGGACTCGTAGAAGTCGACCTCCTTGCCCTGCTCGGTGATGTCTCGCAGGCGCAGGTGCAGCGCATCCTTTTCATGCTGCAGCCCACGCAGGACATCCTCGGTAATCAATGGCGCAAAACTCCAGCCGAAGCCCTTGGCCATGCGCTCTTCGACGCTGTCCGGGGTGACCGCGCCGCGGTAGATGGGCATCAGGATAAGGAAGGACTGCAACGGATTGCCCGTGGCCTGCACCAGGGTGATAGGCCCGGTGATGTGCACTTCGCCGCTATGCAGCGCGGCCAGGGCCGCGGATCGGCGATTGCCTTCGGAGGCGAGGTCGAGCCCGAGCGCCGCGGCGTTGCGCCACATCGGCTCGATGTACTGGATGACGAAGCGGTCGCCGCCATGCGGGCTCAGCTGGCGCAGCTGGAAGTCCGGCATGCCATCGGCCCGGGCTCGGGCCAGAAAGCGCGCCTCGTCCTCGGCGGCCACGCGGCGGATGAAGCCGAAACCACGCGCTCCGGGAAACTCGCTGTCGATGTCGCGGGTCTTGCTGTAGTTGAGAAAACGCTCGCGGCTGATGCCCCGCTCCCCGCTCGCCAACACCGCACCGCGCACACCGCGCAGACCGTACTGATACAGCTCGATGCGCTTCTCCACCGCATCGGCCATCCGCTGTGTCTCTCTCGCCAGCACCTCGTGCGCCTGGCGCTGGTTGGCACTGCGCACCAGCTCCGTGGTCAGAGCAGTAGCCAGAACCCCCGCTAGCAGAGTCAGAAGAACTACAGGTTTCACGCTTGCCTCTTCAATTAGGGCCACTACTCTGCAGGCTTCACGCCCTGCTCCCGCGCATTCAGCCGGGCCTCGCGTCAGTCGACCCCGGCGAGGCGCCTTAACCGCTCCAGCGTCTGCGCCGGCTCGCTGCCGCACAGAGCCGCGGCCAGACGTATCAGTGCCTGTTCGCGACGCACCTGGATCCGCGGCAACTCATAGGCTGCGCCGATCAGCTCGCGCAGCGACATCGGCAAGCCCCACTGCGCCTTGAGGGCAATGGCGAAGGGCCTGGCATGTCGCTCCAGGGCCTGGGCCACGGCATTGTCGTCTAGCCGATTACCCTGCCGCACCCAGGCCTGAACCTGCAGTAGCACGCACAGCTCGCCCATGCGATGCAACAGTGCCGCCACCTGCAGAGTGCCATGTTCCACACCGCACTGGCGAGCAAGCTGCACCACCTTCTCTGCCACACGCTCGGCGGCATCCAGGTGCTCCTGAACAAGCGCGAAGAGCAGCGGATCCTCCTCGCCGCAGGCCTGACGCAGGGCCAGGCCGATGGCAAGATTGAGGCTGGTGCGCCCGCCCAGGCGCTTGAGCGCATCCGCCAGGCTGGTGCAGCGCTGCCCGTCGGCCACATAGGCCGGGCTGTTAGCCGCCGAAATCAGATAGGCACAGAGCGCGGGATCGTGCTGCCAGTCCGCCGTCAGCTCGCGGAAGTCGAGGGGTGCGCCGCTGCTGACCTGCATCAGGCTGTCCTTCACCCGTGCCAGCATCGGCAGGTCCAGATCGGCGGCCGAGCGACTGGCGAGGAAGTTCTCCAGATCATCAACGCTCTGCTCCGGGGTCTTGACCGTGGAGTCTTCGGGCAGCAGACGCTCCAGGCACTCAAGCACCTTGGGCACTTCGAAAGGCTTGGTGATGTAGGCACTGACGGTCAGCGGCCGCGCCGCCAGCACGCTGTCACGGTCCGCCCGCGCGGTGATCATGACCAGCGGCACGTCCTTGTCCTGCTTGCGAATGAGCTGCAGCAGGCTCAGGCCGGAGTCGTCCGGCAGGTTCCAGTCGGCCAGCACCAGCTGATACTGGCTGCGCTGCCAGCCGGCATAGGCGCTGGCGACATCGCCGAAGCAGTCGATAGCGGCAGC
>JAJLLC010000054.1:0-45139 GCA_033838285.1 Pseudomonadaceae bacterium | reverse complement strand
TCTACTCGAATCCGCCATCCGGTCAATCTCTTTTTTCATCCAACTCTTTGATTTTCAAGGAGTTTTCCGAGAGGACTGCGCCGGAAGTGGTGCGCATTATAGGGGACCAAATTTAACCGTCAACTCCTTTCTGCAAAGATTTTCACTCTGCCTTCAGGGAGATGCGTGCAAAGGCCTTCTTGCCCGCCTGACACACGTGACTGGAATCCAGCTTGAAGATGAAGCTCCGGTCGACCACCTGACCATCCACCTTGACGCTACCCGCACCCAACAGGTCGCGCGCGGCAGCGGCGTTCTTCACCAGGCCTGCCTTATTAAGTACGGAAGAAATGGGCATGTCCTCTATAGAAAGCAGCTCGACCTCTGGCAGGTCGTCCGGCAGCTCGCCATCCTTCAGGCGATTGCCTGCGGAACGGTGCGCATTGGCCGCAGCGTCCTCGCCGTGGAAGCTCGCGACAATCTCTTCTGCCAGCTTGATCTTGATATCGCGCGGATTGGCACCCTTGTCGACATCCACCTTGAACTGTTCGATCTCTTCCATGGAGCGGAAGCTCAGCAGCTCGAAGTAACGCCACATCAGCGCATCGGGCATGGAGACCAGCTTGCTGTACATAACACCCGGGGCTTCCTGGATGCCGACATAGTTGCCCAGCGACTTGGACATCTTCTTCACGCCATCCAGCCCTTCCAGCAGCGGCATGGTAACGATGCACTGCGACGGCTGACCGTAGGCACGCTGCAGCTCGCGCCCCATCAGCAGGTTGAACTTTTGGTCGGTGCCACCGAGCTCGACGTCCGCACGCAAGGCCACCGAGTCGTACCCCTGCACCAGCGGGTAGAGGAACTCATGGATGGCAATAGGCTGATTGCCCTCGTAACGCTTCTGGAAGTCATCGCGCTCAAGCATGCGCGCCACGGTGTACTGGGACGCCAGACGAATGAAATCGGCCGGGGTCAGCTTGTCCATCCAGGTGGAGTTGAAGGCAACCTCGGTCTTGGCCGGGTCGAGAATCTTGAACACCTGTGCCTTGTAGGTCTCGGCATTCTCCAGCACCTGCTCACGGGTCAGCGGCGGGCGGGTCGCGCTCTTGCCGCTGGGGTCGCCGATCATGCCGGTGAAGTCGCCAATGAGGAAAATGACCTGGTGCCCCAGCTCCTGGAACTGGCGCAGCTTGTTAATAAGGACAGTGTGCCCCAGGTGCAGATCGGGCGCAGTCGGATCGAACCCGGCCTTGATGCGCAGCGGCTCGCCACGCTTGAGCTTCTCGACCAGTTCGGACTCGACCAGGACCTCTTCCGCACCGCGCTTGATCAGCGCCAGCTGCTCTTCTACCGACTTCATGACAGGACTCGCGCCACCCGCTAACCGAAAAGGGAACCAAACATACAAGATCATTGACCAATTACAAGCCTTGCCGGCCACCGGCCCGTCCAGCCGATAATCTGACGCCAGGGTTGCCTATAGCGAATTTTGATTATATTTTAATCAGTTAAAGCATTCTTCCAAGAAACACCCTGAGCCATGACCCATTCTGTACCCAAAGCCCCGCCCTACCCGAGGAGCCACCTGCTGGCGGCCAGCGGCGTAGCGGCGCTGCTGAGCCTGGCCTTGCTGGTGTTCCCATCGCGCGAAGTCGAGGCGAAGAAGACCTACCTGAACCTGGAGCTGGACAACGGCTCGGAGCAGATCGTGCAGGAAAAAGACGATCTCCGACCTGAGCTGGCCAGCGGGGATCGAGGTTCGTCGCCTTTCAGCGCCGACCTCAGCGATAACAAGAACAGCGCCCGAGCAGACGCGGACAAGAAGAACGAAGCAGACCAGCCCAACACTCCTTCCGATCCGCTGCAGAAGAGCGTCACCGTCAACAACGGCGATACGCTTTCGACCGTGTTCTCGCGTGTCGGCCTGGACGCCAACGCCCTGCACGAGGCGCTGAGCAGCAGCAAGGAAGCGAAGCGCTTCGGTCGTCTGCAGGTTGGCCAGGTCTTGGAGTTCAAGCTGACCGCCGACGGCAAGCTGGAGCGCCTGAGCAGCAAGCTGAGCGACCTCGAAAGCATTTCCCTGAGCCGCAGCGACACTGGCTTCTCCTTCAAGCGCGAACTGGTCAAGCCGGACGTGCGCACCACCTACGCCCATGGCGTGATCAAGAGCTCGCTGTTCCTCTCTGCCAAGCGTGCAGGCCTGTCGCACGGCCTTACCATGGACCTGGCGAACATCTTCGGCTACGACATCGACTTCGCCCTGGACATCCGCGAAGGCGATGAGTTCGAGCTGATCTATGAAGAGCAGGTAGTGGGCGACAAGCGTGTCGGCAGCGGCAACATCCTCTCGGCCCGCTTCACCAACCGCGGCAAGACCTACACCGCCGTGCGCTACACAAACAAACAGGGCATCTCCAGCTACTACAACGCCGACGGCAACAGCATGCGCAAGGCGTTCATCCGCACCCCGGTGGACTTCGCCCGCATCAGCTCGAAATTCTCCATGGGCCGCCGCCACCCGATCCTCAACAAGATCCGCGCCCACAAAGGCGTCGACTACGCCGCGCCGCGCGGCACGCCGATCAAGGCGGCCGGCGACGGCCGCGTGCAGCTGGCCGGGCGCAAGGGCGGTTACGGCAACACCGTCATCATCCAGCACGGCAACAGCTACCGCACGCTCTACGCGCACATGCAGGGCTTCGCCAAGGGCATCCGTACCGGCAGCAGCGTCAAGCAGGGGCAGATCATCGGCTACATCGGCACCACCGGCCTGTCCACCGGTCCGCACCTGCACTATGAGTTCCAGGTCAACGGCCGCCATGTCGACCCGCTCAGCCAGAAGCTGCCGATGGCCGACCCCATCGCCCGCAATGAGAAACAGCGCTTCCTGCAGCTGAGCAAGCCGCTGATGGCGCGCATGGATCAGGAAAAGGCCACACTGCTGGCCGCCAACAAGCAGCCCTGAGATGCCGCGCTACCTGGGGGTGATGTCCGGCACCAGCCTCGACGGGCTGGACATCGCCCTGATCCAGCAAGACACCCGCCCCACCCTGCTCGCCCACCACTACCTGCCGATGCCCGACGCCCTGCGTGGCGAGCTGCTGGCCCTGTGCACCCCAGGCCCGGACGAGCTGGCGCGCGCCGCAATCGCCGAGCAGCGCTGGGTCGAGCTGGCCGCCGCCGGCATTCACCAGCTCCTGCAACGCGAAGGCCTGAGCGCCAGCGATATCCGCGCCATCGGCAGCCACGGCCAGACCGTGCGCCACGAGCCGGCCCGCGGCTTCACCGTGCAGATCGGCAACCCCGCCCTGCTGGCCGAGCTGACCGGCATCGAGGTGGTCGCCGACTTCCGCCGCCGCGACGTCGCCGCCGGAGGCCAGGGTGCGCCACTGGTGCCGGCCTTCCACGAGGCGCTGTTCGACCAGGATGGCGGCGCCAAGGCCGTGCTCAATATCGGTGGTTTCAGCAACCTCAGCCTGATCGAACCGGGCATGGACGTGCGCGGCTTCGACTGCGGCCCAGGCAACGTGCTGCTGGACGCCTGGATCGACAAGAACCGTGGCGAAGCCTTCGACCGCGACGGTGCCTGGGCGGCCAGCGGCACGCTGCACGAGGCGCTGCTGCAGCGCCTGCTGGGCGATCCCTACTTCGCCGGCCAGGGCCCGAAGAGCACCGGCCGCGAGCTGTTCAATCTGCCCTGGCTGGAAACCCATCTCGCCGCGTTTCCCGGCCTGGCACCGGCCGATGTGCAGCGCACGCTGCTGGAGCTGACTGCGCGCAGCATCGTCGAGTCGCTGCAACAGGCCCAGAGCGGTACCGCCGAGCTGCTGGTGTGCGGTGGTGGCGCGCATAACGGCACACTGATGCGCCGCCTGCAGGAACTGCTACCGGATTGCCAGGTTGCCAGTACCGCCAGCCGCGGCGTGCCACCCGACTGGGTCGAGGCCATGGCCTTCGCCTGGCTGGCGCACTGCTGCCTGGAGCGCATCCCGGCCAATCGCCCCAGCGTCAGCGGCGCCCGGGGGCCGCGCGTGCTCGGCGCCATCTACCCGGCCTAAACGAAAAAGCCGCGCAGATGCGCGGCTTTCTTCAGAGCAACGGATTCAGATCGAGAAGGACGAGCCGCAACCGCAGGTGGTGGTGGCGTTGGGGTTGTTGATCACGAAGCGCGAACCTTCCAGGCCTTCCTGGTAGTCCACCTCGGCGCCGGCCAGATACTGGAAGCTCATCGGGTCGACCACCAGGCTGACGCCCTCGCGCTCGACTATGGTGTCGTCCTCGGCCACGTCCTCGTCGAAGGTGAAGCCGTACTGGAAACCGGAACAGCCGCCACCGGTGACGAACACGCGCAACTTCAGGCGCGGGTTGCCCTCTTCATCGACCAGGCTCTTCACCTTGTTCGCCGCGCCCTGGGTGAAGATCAGGGGGGTTGGAGTGAAGGTCTCGACGCTCATCTTGCTGCTCTCCCGGCGCCAGGCGCCATGTTACGTACCACTCGGGCGGCGATTATCCGCTTACCCGAGCAAATCGGTCAATTATTGTGCGACGACAGAGGCGCGAGCCCCTACTGGGTTAGATAGGTGCACCTGCGGCGAATTCAAGCCGCTGCAGGCGCCACCAGCGCGATCAGGGCAGCAGCGCGGCGTGGGCCAGGCCCAGGCGCTCGTCCAGACCGAAGAGGATGTTCATGTTCTGCACGGCCTGGCCGGACGCGCCCTTGACCAGGTTGTCGATGACCGACAGCACCACCACCAGCTCGCCGCCCTGCGGACGGTGCACGGCGATGCGGCAGACGTTGGCACCGCGCACGCTGCGGGTCTCCGGATGGCTGCCGGCCGGCATTACGTCGACGAAGGGCTCGCCCGCGTAACGCTGCTCGAACAGCGCCTGCAGATCCACGCCACGATCGGCGACGCTGGCGTACAGGGTAGCGTGGATGCCGCGGATCATCGGCGCCAGGTGCGGCACGAAGGTCAGGCCAACCGGGCCACCCGCGGCGCGGCGCAGGCCCTGGCTGATCTCCGGTAGGTGGCGGTGGCCCTTGACCGAGTAGGCCATCATGCTTTCGCTGGCCTCGCACAGCAGCGAACCGACCTTGGCGCCGCGCCCGGCACCGCTGACGCCGGAGGCGCAGTTGGCGATCAGCCGGCTCGGATCGGCCAGGCCGGCCTCCAGCAGCGGGATCAGGCCGAGCTGGGTGGCCGTCGGGTAGCAGCCGGGCACGGCGATCAGGCGCGCGCCCTTGATCGCCTCGCGGTTGACTTCCGGCAGGCCGTAGACCGCTTCCGGCAGCAGCTGCGGCGCGCCATGCGGCTGGCCGTACCACTTGGCCCACTCTTCGGAGTCCTGCAGGCGGAAGTCGGCGGACAGGTCGATGACCCGGGTGCCGGCCGCCAGCAGCTCGCCGGCCAGGGCATGGGCCACGCCGTGCGGGGTGGCGAAGAACACCACGTCGCAGGCGCCCAGGGTGGCCGCGTCCGGCACGCTGAAGGCCAGGTTGTCGTAGTGGCCGCGCAGGTTGGGGTACATGTCGGCGACCTTGACCCCGGCCTCGGAGCGCGAGGTGATCACCGCCACCTCGGCCTGCGGGTGCTGGGCCAGCAGGCGCAGCAGCTCTACCCCGGTGTAACCCGTGCCGCCGACGATTCCGACCTTGACCATTGCATACCCCCGCTGCGCGACCATTGAGAAAGGCTGCCGATGATAAAGCCCACGGGGGCGGCGGCCAACCTTATGGATGACGCACGGGCATGGCTTTATCTACTATCGACGACAAATCGTCTGCCGGATGTCGTCCATGCTCTATCTCTGGGTCAAGGCCCTGCACATCATCGCCCTGGTCTGCTGGTTCGCCGGCCTGTTCTACCTGCCACGCCTGTTCGTCTACCACGCCATGGCCGAGGACCAGCCCAGTCGCGAGCGTTTCTGCATCATGGAGCGCAAGCTGTACCGCGGCATCATGAACCCCTCGATGGTTGCCACCCTGGTCCTTGGCGCCTGGCTGCTCTACCTCAACCCGGCTTGGCTGCAGATGGGTTGGCTGCATGCCAAGCTGCTGCTGGTGGTTCTGCTGGTCGGCTACCACCATGTCTGCGGCGCCCAGCTCCGGCGCTTCGCCCGCGGCGAGAACGCCCGCGGCCATGTGTTCTACCGCTGGTTCAACGAGGTGCCGGTGCTGTTCCTGCTGGGCATCGTGATCCTGGTGGTGGTCAAACCCTTCTGATAACAAGAGGAAAGCCCCATGTCCCTGCCCGCCCTGCTCGACCAACGCCTGCGCCTGCCGGTGGTCGCCGCGCCGATGTTCCTGGTGTCCAACCCGCAGCTGGTGCTGGCCTGCTGCCACAGCGGCGTGCTCGGCAGCTTCCCGGCGCTGAACCAGCGCGAGAGTAGCGGCTTCAAGGCCTGGCTGGAGGAGATCGAGGCGGGCCTTGCGGCAGACTCGGCGCCCTATGCGGTCAACCTCATCGTGCACGGCAGCAACCCGCGCCTGCAGGCCGACCTGGCCATCTGCGTCGAACACAAGGTGCCGGTGGTGATCACCAGCCTGGGTGCGGTCAAGGAAGTGATGGATGCGGTACACAGCTATGGCGGCCTGGTGTTCCACGACGTTACCACCCGCCGCCATGCGGAGAAGGCGGCCGAGGCCGGGGTCGACGGCCTGATCGCGGTGGCCGCCGGCGCCGGCGGCCATGCCGGCACCTGGAGCCCGTTCGCCCTGCTCGCCGAGATCCGCCAGTTCTTCGACAAGACCCTGCTGCTCTCCGGCTGTCTCAACCATGGCCACGAGATCCTCGCCGCCCAGCTGCTCGGCGCCGACCTGGCCTACATGGGCACCCGCTTCATCGCCACCCGCGAGAGCGCGGCCGATGCCGACTACAAGCAGATGATCCTCGGCGCCCGTGCCGCCGACATCATCCACACTCCGGCGGTGTCCGGCGTGCCGGCCAGCTTCATGCGGCAGAGCCTGGAGAAGGCCGGCTACGACCTCAAGCGCCTGCAGGACAAGGGCGACGTCAACTACGGCGAGAAACTCAAGCCGGTGGATGACGAAGCCAAGGCCTGGAAGACCGTGTGGTCCGCCGGCCAGGGCGTCGGCGGCATCGCCGACCTGCCCTCGGTGGCCGAGCTGATCGCCCGTCTGGATGCCGAGTACCGCGCCGCCCAAGGCCTGGCCAGCGGGCTGAGCCAGCGCTGGCCGCGCTGACGGATTTCCGCCGGCCGGGCGCTTGTCCGCGGCCGGTCGGCCCCCTAGGCTTTAGCCACCCAACCGAGACAGGGATGCAGCATGAGCGAGGCACGTTACAAGATCGTCTTCGATGGCCGGCTGATGCCGGATATGGCGCTGGAAACGGTGAAGGAAAACCTGGCACGCCTGTTCAAGAGCGACCAGAGCCGGATCGAGGCGCTGTTCAGCGGCGAGCCGGTGGCACTCAAGCGCGACCTGCCCGAGGCGGAGGCGGACAAGTACCTGGCCGCCCTGCAGAGGGCCGGCGCCCTAGTGCGCAAGGAGCAGGACCTGGCCTCCGGGCTCAGCCTGGTCGAGACCGACGACCACCGCCCCGCCGAGCCCGCCGCCGAGTCCAGCACCGGCGAGATGGACTGCCCCAAGTGCGGCCATAGGCAGGCCAAGGCCGCCGAGTGCTCGGCCTGCGGCATCATCATCGAGAAGTACCTGGCGCGTCAGGCGCAGCTGGCGGCCGAGCCCCCCGTCGAGGCCGCCGAGCCTGCGGCCAACGCGCAGCCCTCGCCCTACAGCACGCCCAAGGCGGAAGTCGGCGAGGCGCTGCCCGAATATGCTCCGCTGAAGGTGTTCGGCGTGAGCGGGCGCATCGGCCGGGTGCGCTACCTGGCCTGGTCCGCGGTCATGTCGCTGGCCTTCATGGTGCTCTACTTCCCGGCCCTCCTGGCCATGTCCATCTCGCCCATAGTCGGCGGCATCCTCCTGGCCGTCGTGCTCATCGGCGCCATGGTGGTGGGCGTGCAGATCGGCGTGCAGCGCCTGCACGACCTCAACTGGTCCGGCTGGCTCTGGCTGTTGATGCTGGTTCCGCTGGCCAACCTGGTGCTCGCCGTCCTGATGCTGGTGGTGCCCGGCACCGACGGTGCCAACCGTTACGGCCCACCGCCGCCGCCGAACAGCACTGCGATCAAGGTGCTCGCCTTCGGCTGGCTGCTGTTCCCCATCATCGCCGGCATCCTTGCCGCCATCGCCATCCCGCAGTACCAGCAATACCTCGAGCGCGCTCAGCAGGCCGAGCAGGCCCTGGAGAACCTGCCCGAGTACCAGGAATGAACCAGGGCTACGCGCTGGTCACCGGCGCCTCCAGCGGCCTCGGCCTGGCCATTGCAGAGGCACTGGCGCGGCGCGGACATAACCTGATCCTGGTGGCGCGCCAGCGCGAGGCGCTGGAAAGCGTCGCCTGCGAACTGAGCCAGCGCTTCGGCATCGAGGCGCTGCTGCGCGTCTGCGACCTGAGCGAGCCGCTGCAGCTCACCGGCCTGCTGCAGGAACTGGAACAGGGCGAACGGCGCATCGACCTGCTGGTGAACAACGCCGGCATCGGCAGCGCCGGGCTGTTCGTCCAGCAGGACTGGAGTCGCGAGCAGGAACTGATCGAGCTCAACGTGCTGGCACTGGCCCGTCTGTGCCACGCCCTGGGCGCGGACATGAAGCGCCGTGGACGCGGGCAGATCCTCAACGTCGCTTCCCTGGCCGCCTTCCAGCCAGGCCCGCTGATGAGCAACTACTTCGCCAGCAAGGCCTACGTGCTGCACTTCTCCGAGGCGCTGCGCAGCGAGCTGGCGCCCTTCGGCGTGAAGGTCTCGGTGCTCTGCCCGGGCCCGGTGGCCACCGCCTTCTTCCGGCGCGCCAGGCTCTACAGCGGCGGCCTGGAACGGCATGGCCAGCTGGCCAGCCCGGAGCGGATCGCCCTGCTCGCCATGCGCGGCCTGCAACGCAACCGCGCCATCATCATCCCCGGCTGGCGCCACCTCCTGCTGCCGCAATTGCTGCGCCTGACCCCGCGCGCGCTGGTGCGGCGCGTGGCCATGCGCATGGTGCGCCCGCTGCTGCCGCGCACGGGCTCCGAGCAGGTCTAGCCGGCGCTGACCGTGCGCCCGTCCGCCCAGGCGCGCAGGGCCGCCAGGTCCTCGGCCATCACCACCGAAAGCGGCGCCGTGCCCTGGATGTTGCTCAGCAGCAGCGCCTGATCCACCGCCTGCTGGCGCGCCTGCGCCGCGTACAGGGCGCTGACCACCACCTGCTCGATCTCGGCGCCGGAGAAGCCCGCGCTGGCGGCCGCCAAGGCGCCCAGGTCGAACTGCTCCGGCTCCAGCTCACGGCGGCGCAGGTGGATGGCGAAGATCTCGGCACGCACCGCCGCCTCCGGCAGATCGACGAAGAACAGCTCGTCGAAGCGTCCCTTGCGCACCAGTTCCGGCGGCAGGCGGTGGATGGCGTTGGCGGTGGCGACCATGAATACCGGCGCCTTGCGCTCGGCCATCCAGGTCAGCAGGGTGCCCAGCACCCGCTGGCTGACGCCATCGTCGTTGTCGCCGCTGGCCAGCCCTTTCTCGATCTCGTCCATCCACAGCACGCAGGGCGCCATCTGTTCGGCCAGCTTCAGCGCCTCGCGCAGGTTGCGCTCGGTCTCGCCGAAGAACTTGTTGTACAGGCCGGCGAAGTCCAGGCGCAGCAGCGGCAGGCCCCAGAGCCCGGCCACCGCCTTGGCCGCCAGGCTCTTGCCGCCGCCCTGCACGCCGACCAGCAGCATGCCGCGCGGCATGTCCATGCCCGTGCCGGCGAGGAAGCTGTCCTGGCGCTCGCCCAGCCAGCGCTTGAGGTTGACCAGCCCGCCGACCTCGGCGAAGCGGGCGGTGTCGTGCTCGAAACTGAGCACGCCCTGCATGTCGAGCAACTGGAACTTGGCCTTGTTCAGCTCCGGCAGGTCCTCCTGGGTGATGGCGCCGTCGTCGCAGATCAGGTTGCGTGCCAGGCTGCGCGCCTCGGCGTGGCTCATGCCGCGCAGGTTCTTCACCACCTGCTGCAGGGTGCGGTTGTCGGTGCGCACCCGCGCGCCACGGTTGCGCTCGCTCCAGCGTGCCGCCTCCTCGCGCACTATGGCCTGCAGCTCCTCCTCGGTGGGCAGCGCCAGGCTGAAGCGCGCGGCATAACGCTGCACCTCGGCCGGCAGCTTGAGGGCGTGCGACACCAGCACCAGGGTCGGCTTGTGCGGAGCCTCTCTCATGGCGATTTCCTTGAGCAGGCGCACCAGCTTGGGATCGTCGGCAAGGAAGGGATGCAGGTCGCACATCACGTAGAGGCTCGGCGTCGGATCGGCCTTGATCAGGCGCAGCGCCTGCTCCGGCTCGCGGCTGTCCAGCTCGCCCACCGGCTCGCCGCCGAAGGCCAGGCGCTGCAGGCCCTCGGTCACCGCCCAGGTGTAGATGCCCAGGCCACGCTTGATCGCCAGCGAAGTGAGGGTCTCCAGCACCCTGGCCTCGTCCCAGGACTCGATCACCACCAGCTTGACGCGGGACTCCAGCACCAACCCCAGATCGTGTACGTCGTTCTTCACAGCCTCTCCTTGTGCAGCATTAGGGTCTGTTGCCGTTTCGGCGCAAGCCGCGTTGCCGCGAAAAATCGCGCCAGGCTAGGCGCGGGACGCAGGGAATGGTGATCCCTTGCCAAGTTCCGCAACGACGCATGGCGCGATTTTCCGCGCAACCCGGAGGGCCGGGCCAGTTTTTGTGCGGATCGTCGTTACTCGACAGCTCATTTGGATGGCCAAACTTCGCGTCTCGCGCCTAGCTCCGCACAAAAACTGGCTCCGTCGCGGTCGCGGAGCAACGGCAACAGCCCCTAAACTCGCAGCATACCCACCGCCTTCGGAGAAAAGCGCATGGACTGTCTGTTCTGTCGCATAGTCGCCGGCGAGATACCGGCCCGCAAGCTCTACGAGGATGACCAGGTCATCGCCTTCCACGACATAGGCCCGCAGGCACCGGTGCACTTCCTGGTGATCCCCAGGCGCCACATCGCCAGGCTCGACCAACTGACCGAGGCCGACCGCCCGCTGGCCGGCCACATCCTCTACACCGCCCAGCGCCTGGCCATCGAGCTGGGCTGTGCCGAGGGTTTTCGCCTGGTGATGAACTGCAACGACCTGGGCGGGCAGACCGTGCACCACCTGCATCTGCATGTGCTCGGCCAGCGGCAGATGCACTGGCCGCCTGGCTGACGGGGAGCGACCTGTTGTCGCCGGTCAAAAAACTGCCCACCCCTTCAGGTAAACTGCTGCTCAAGCTTTTTGCGGAGATGGCCATGACCAGCGAACGCCAGTTTTCCCCCCTCGACCGCCTGCTGATGCAGGCCGATGCCGCCATGCGCACCCTGCTGCCGTTCAGCGGCGCGCCGGCACGCCCCTCGCCGGCCACCCTGCACAACGACGGCACGCTGAGCGAAGAGGAGGCCCGCCACGTCGCCGGGCTGATGCGCATCAACCACACCGGCGAGGTCTGCGCCCAGGCGCTGTACCAGGGCCAGGCGCTGACCGCCAAGCTGCCGGAAGTGCGCAAGGCCATGGAGCACGCCGCCGACGAGGAGATCGACCACCTGGCCTGGTGCGAGCAGCGCATCCGCGAGCTGGGCAGCCAGCCGAGCGTGCTCAACCCGCTGTTCTACGGCCTGTCCTTCGGCGTCGGTGCGGTCGCCGGGCTGATCAGCGACAAGGTCAGTCTGGGCTTCGTCGCCGCCACCGAGGATCAGGTGGTCAAGCACCTGGAAGAGCACCTGGAGCAGATCCCGGCGGACGACGCCAAGACCCGCGCCATCCTCGAGCAGATGCGCGACGACGAGCAGCAGCATGCCACCAGCGCCCTCGAGGCCGGCGGGCTGCGCTTCCCCGCCCCGGTCAAGCTGGGCATGACCCTGCTGTCCAAGGTGATGACCAAGAGCACCTACCGGATCTGAAGCAAAGAAAAAGGCGCCCGAAGGCGCCTTTTTCTTTCCGGCAGAATCAGCTGAGCTCGACTATCTCGTAGTCGTGGCTGATCTCGACGCCGGCGCGGCCGAGCATGATCGAGGCCGAGCAGTACTTCTCCGCCGACAGCTCCACGGCGCGCTTGACCTGCGGCTCCTTGAGACCGCGGCCCTTGACCACGAAGTGCAGGTGGATCTTGGTGAACACCTTGGGGTCTTCGTCGGCGCGCTCGGCCTCGAGGAAGGCCTCGCAGCTCTCCACCGGCTGGCGTGCCTTCTTGAGGATGCTGACCACGTCGAAATTGCTGCAGCCGCCGAGGCCCAGAAGCACCATTTCCATGGGGCGCACGCCCAGGTTGCGGCCGCCGGCCTCGGGCGGGCCATCCATCACCACCACATGGCCGCTGCCGGACTCGCCGAGGAACATGGCCTCGCCGGCCCATTGAATGCGCGCTTTCATCGCCAGACTCCAGTACCCGAAAAGTCGGCTAGCTTATCACAGCGCCCCAGCGGCCTTGTCACAGCCCCCGGGCCGGCAGCAGTGTTGACTGTGTCGCAATTTCGCGTTGCTGCCCCCCCCGTGTCTGTTAAGCTGGCGGCGGATAACTGGCACACTTGTTCGGATAACTAATAAGAAATTCGCCTGTTGGACAAAGGCTTACTCACTTTTCGGGACTCGGGCATGGTCGCTATTACCCTTACACCTAAGATCAAGAACATCGACAAGCTGCTCGCGCACTGTCACCGCCGCCGCTACACGGCCAAGAGCACCATCATCTATGCAGGGGACCGTTGCGAGACCCTGTTCTTCATCATCAAGGGCTCGGTCACCATCCTCATCGAAGACGACGATGGCCGCGAAATGATCATCGCCTACCTCAACGCCGGCGACTTCTTCGGCGAGATGGGCCTGTTCGAGAAGGAAGGCACCGAGAAGGAGCGCAGCGCCTGGGTGCGCGCCAAGACCGAGTGCGAAGTGGCGGAGCTGAGCTACGCCAAGTTCCGCGAACTGACCCAGCAGGACCCGGAGATTCTCTACGCCCTGGGCAGCCAGATGGCCGACCGCCTGCGCAACACCACGCGCAAGGTCGGCGACCTGGCCTTCCTCGACGTCACCGGCCGCGTGGCCCGCACCCTGCTCGACCTGTGCAAACAGCCGGACGCCATGACCCATCCGGACGGCATGCAGATCAAGATCACCCGCCAGGAAATCGGTCGCATCGTCGGCTGCTCCCGCGAGATGGTCGGCCGCGTGCTCAAGTCCCTGGAGGAACAGGGCCTGGTGCATGTGAAAGGCAAGACCATGGTGGTCTTCGGCACCCGTTGACGGATACCGGCTAGAAAAAAGCCCGCCAATCGGCGGGCTTTTTCATGTCCGGATCGGTTCAGTCCGGATCGGCGCCCAGCACCACGCGCTTGCCATCCGGGAGGAACAGGCGCTTGAGCTCGCTCCCCGGCTCCTCGGCACGCATGAAGGCCTCGCCAACCAGGAAAGCATGCACCTCGTTGATCTCCATCAGCTCGACATCGGCACGGCTGAGGATGCCGCTCTCGGTGATCACCACGCGCTCGCGCGGAATGCGTGGCAGCAGGTCCAGGGTGGTTTCCAGGCTCACCTCGAAGGTGTGCAGGTTACGGTTGTTGATGCCCACCAGCGGGGTGTCCAGGGTGTTCAGGGCACGTTCTAGCTCGGCGCCGTCGTGCACCTCGACCAGCACATCGAGGCCGACATCCTTCGCGGTGGCTGCCAGTTCGGCCATGCGCACGTCGTCCAGCGCCGCAACGATCAGCAGCACGCAGTCGGCGCCCAGGGCACGGGCTTCGACGATCTGATACGGGTCGATCATGAAGTCCTTGCGGATCACCGGCAGGCTGCAGGCCGCGCGGGCCTCGCGCAGGTACTGGTCGGCGCCCTGGAAGAAGTCGATGTCGGTCAGCACCGACAGGCAGGCCGCGCCACCGGCCTCGTAGCTCCTGGCGATCTCGGCGGGCACGAAATCCTCGCGCAGCACGCCCTTGCTCGGCGAGGCCTTCTTGATCTCGGCGATCACCGCCGCCTGCTTGCGCGCCACCCGCTCCTGCAGGGCACGGGCGAAGCCGCGCGGGGCATCGGCGGCGCGGGCCAGCGTCTCGACCTCGGCCAGGCTGGCACGGGCGCGGCGCTCGGCGACTTCCTCGGCCTTGCGGGCGAGGATCTTCTCCAGCACGGTTGGAATGCTCATCCTTCGTTCTCCACGCGGAACACGGCGGTAAAGGACACCAGCTCGTCCAGCTTCTCCCAGGCCAGGCCGGTGTGCAGGGCGTCCTGTGCCAGCTGCACGCCTTCCTTGAGGCTGGTGGCGATGTCGGCGGCATACAGAGCAGCGCCGGCGTTGAGCACGATCATGTCGGCAGCCTTCTGGCCGTTGTCGGTCTTGCGCTTGCCCAGCGCATCGCGGATCAGCGCCAGCGAGTCCTGCGCGCCCTCCACGGTCAGGCCGATCAGGGTCTGGCTGCGGATGCCGAAGTCTTCCGGCTGGATGCGGTACTCGCTGATCACCCCGTCCTTGAGCTCGGCGACATGGGTCGGCGCGGCCAGACTGATCTCGTCCAGGCCGTCCTGCGCATGCACCACCAGCACGTGCTGGCTGCCGAGGCGCTGCAGCACCTCAGCCATCGGCCGGCACAGGGCCAGGCTGAACACGCCGATCACCTGGTGCTTGACCCCGGCCGGGTTGGTCATCGGGCCGAGCATGTTGAATACGGTGCGCAGGCCCAGCTCGCGGCGCGGGCCGATGGCGTGCTTCATGGCGCCGTGATGGGCCGGGGCGAACATGAAGCCGACGCCGACGCTCTCGACGCAGCGCGCGACCTGATCGGACTTGAGGTTCAGGTACACACCCGCGGCCTCCAGCAGGTCGGCGCTGCCGCTCTTGCCGGAGACTGCACGGTTGCCATGCTTGGCCACGCGACCACCGGCCGCGGCGACCACGAAGGCGGCGGCGGTGGAGACGTTGAATACGTTCATGCCATCGCCACCGGTGCCGCAGGTATCGACCAGGCGCTCGGCGTCGATGCTCACCGGCGAAGCCAGCTCGCGCATGACGGTGGCGGCCCCGACGATCTCGTCGATGGTCTCGCTCTTCATGCGCATGCCCATGAGGAAGGCGCCGATCTGCGCGTCGGTGCACTGGCCGGTCATGATCAGGCGCATCACGTCCTGCATCTCGGCGGTGGTCAGGTCGAGGTTGTTGACCACCCGGTTGAGGGCTTCCTTGATGTCCATCAGCGCACTCCGCCTTGCTGTTTGAGGAAGTTGGCGAACAGTTCGTGGCCCTGCTCGGTGAGGATGGATTCCGGGTGGAACTGCACGCCCTCGATATTCAGGGTCTTGTGGCGCAGTCCCATGATCTCGTCCACCGAGCCGTCCTCGAACTGAGTCCAGGCAGTCATTTCCAGACAATCCGGCAGCGTCTCGCGCTTGACCACCAGGGAATGGTAGCGGGTCACGGTCAGCGGCTTGTTGAGGCCGGCGAACACGCCCTTGTCCTCGTGGAACACCGGGCTGGTCTTGCCGTGCATCACCTGGCGCGCGCGCACCACGTCGCCGCCGAAGGCCTGGCCGATGCTCTGGTGGCCCAGGCACACACCGAGGATCGGCAGCTTGCCGGCGAAGTGCAGGATGGCCTCGATGGAAACTCCCGCCTCGGTCGGTGTGCACGGGCCGGGCGAAACCACGATGCGCTCGGGATTCAGCGCCTCGATCTCGGCAACCGTCAGTTCGTCGTTGCGGATCACATGGACATCGGCACCCAGCTCGCCCAGGTACTGCACCACGTTGTAGGTAAAGGAGTCGTAGTTGTCGATCATCAGCAGCATGGTGGGGCCCCTTACTCTACGGACTGTTCGGCGAGGCTGACCGCGCGGAACATGGCGCGGCGCTTGTTCAGGGTTTCTTCCCACTCCAGGGCCGGCTGCGAGTCGGCGACGATGCCGGCGCCGGCCTGCACGTGCAGTTCACCGTCCTTGATCACCGCGGTGCGGATGGCAATCGCGGTGTCCATGTTGCCGTTCCACGCCAGGTAGCCCACGGCACCGCCGTAGACGCCGCGCTTGACCGGCTCCAGCTCGTCAATGATCTCCATCGCGCGCACCTTGGGCGCACCGGACAGGGTGCCGGCCGGCAGGATGGCGCGCAGGGCGTCCATGGCCGACTGGCCTTCCTTCAGATGGCCGGTGACGTTGGAAACGATGTGCATGACATTGGAATAGCGCTCGATGACCATCTGCTCGGTGACCTTCACCGTGCCGGTGGTCGAGACGCGGCCGACGTCGTTGCGGCCCAGGTCGATCAGCATCAGGTGCTCGGCGATCTCCTTGGCGTCGGACAGCAGGTCCTTTTCCAGGTCCAGGTCCGCTTCCTCGGTGGCGCCACGCGGGCGGGTGCCGGCGATCGGGCGTACGGTGACCAGGTTGTCCTCGACCCGCACCAGCACTTCCGGCGACGAGCCGACCACGTGGAAGTCGCCGAAGTTGAAGAAGTACATGTAGGGCGTCGGGTTGATGCAGCGCAGCGCGCGATACAGGTCGATCGGCGCGGCCTGGAAGGGGATCGACATGCGCTGGGAGATCACCACCTGCATGCAGTCGCCGGCCAGGATGTATTCCTTGATGGCGCCGACCGCCGCCTCGTAGTCGTCGCGCTTGAAGCTGGAGACGAAGTCCGGCTCCTTGCCGGCCGGCTTGCTCAGGTCCACCCCCAGGCGCGGGGTGATCGGCTGGCGCAGCTTGTTCAGCAGTTCACGCAGCTGCGCCTGGCCCCGTTCGTAGGCGTCGGCCTGGCTGGGGTCGGCGAGGACGATGGCGTGCATCTTGCCGGCGAGGTTGTCGAACACCACGACCGCGTCGGAGACCATCAGCAGGATATCCGGGGTGCCCAGCGGATCGGGGTTCGGGCACCGGGCCAGCTTCTTCTCCACGTAGCGCACGCTGTCGTAGCCGAAGTAGCCGACCAGGCCGCCGTTGAAACGCGGCAGTCCGGGGATGGTGGGGACGTTATAGCGAGCCTTGAACTGCTCGACGAAGGCCAGCGGATCTTCGCTGTCGAGCTGCTCGACCACCTGGCCATCGACGCTCACCGTTACCTGGTGGCCATGCACGCGCAGCACGGTGCGCGCCGGCAGGCCGATGATCGAGTAGCGGCCCCACTTCTCGCCGCCCTGCACGGACTCCAGCAGGTAGGAGTTGGGGGTGTCGGCCAGCTTGAGGTAGATCGACAGCGGGGTGTCGAAGTCGGCCAGGGTCTCGAAGGCCAACGGAATGCGGTTGTAGCCGTCGGCGGCCAAACGCAGGAATTCTTCGCGGTTCATAAACAGCAGCCTCGTCAATGAGGGTGAACGGGAGTTGGGCAAACGCGCCGGAACCAGCCGGCCAGGAGAAGTCAGGCGCGCCAGCGCCAGCGGGCCAGGGCCTTGATGACTTTCATCCAGTGTTTGCGGGCAACTACCACGATGCTGTCTCGTGCGGCGGGTATTCGGAAGGGTTCGGGGACATTACCCCAGCGCCCTCCTGCGCGCAACCGGGCAGCAGCTGGCGCAGATCGTCGAGCACCCGCGCCGGGTTCTCCTCGGCGATCGGCCGGCCGTGGTTGTAGCCATAGGACAAGGCCACGCAAGGCACGCCAGCCGCGTGGGCGGCCAGCACATCGTTGCGCGAGTCGCCGACGAACAGCGCCTGCTCCGGTGCCACGCCGGCCAGGTGCAGCACGTGCAGCAGCGCGGCCGGATCGGGCTTCTGCTGCGGCAGGGTGTCACCACCGATGATCCAGCGGAAATAGCCACCCAGGCCCATCTCGTCCAGCAGCGGGGCGACGAAACGCTCGGGCTTGTTGGTAATCAGCGCCAGCTCCACGGCGGCGCCGCGCAGCCAGTCCAGGGTGCTGACCACGCCGGGGTAGACCCGGCTCAGCGCATGACTGCCAGCATAGGCCTCGCTGAACAGCTCCAGCGCGCGCTCGGTATCGGCATCACTGACCGCGCCATGCTCGAGGCCGCCGGCCAGGGCCCGGCGCACCAGCACCCGCGCGCCGTTGCCGACCCAGTGGCGCACTCGCTCGATGCCGGCAGGTTCGCGGCCGAGCTGCGCCAGCATGCGGTCGATGGCGGCGGCCAGGTCGGGCACCGAGTCCACCAGGGTGCCGTCCAGGTCGAACATCACCAGGCGCGGCAGCTCGCCGCGGAACAGCTCGAGGATCACGCGCGAACCTGGGCCAGCTCGGCGCGCATGGCGTCGATCACCGCCTTGTAGTCCGGCTGGTTGAAGATGGCCGAACCGGCGACGAAGGTGTCGGCGCCCGCCGCGGCGATCTCGCGGATGTTCTTCACGTTGACCCCGCCATCGATCTCCAGGCGGATGGCGTAGCCGGAGGCGTCGATCAGCGCGCGGGCCTCGCGCAGCTTGTCGAGGGTGCCGGGGATGAACTTCTGCCCGCCGAAGCCGGGGTTGACGCTCATCAGCAGGATCATGTCGACCTTGTCCATCACGTACTTCAGGCAGTCCAGCGGGGTGGCAGGGTTGAACACCAGGCCGGCCTTGCAGCCGCCGTCGCGGATCAGCTGCAGGGAACGGTCGATGTGTTCGGAGGCTTCCGGGTGGAAGGTGATGTAGCTGGCGCCGGCCTCGATGAAGTCGCCGATGATGCGGTCGACCGGCTTGACCATCAGGTGCGCGTCGATCGGCGCGCTGATGCCGTACTTGCGCAGCGCCGCGCAGACCATCGGGCCGATGGTCAGGTTGGGCACGTAGTGGTTGTCCATCACGTCGAAGTGGACGATGTCGGCGCCGGCGGCGAGGACCTTGTCGACTTCCTCGCCCAGGCGGGCGAAATCGGCGGAGAGGATCGACGGGGCGATGGCGAAGGATTGCATGGCGGCCTCAGGGCTGGATCACGGTGGCGCGATTGTAGCCTGAGTCGCCGGCGGCGGCGGTGGTCATGCGTCAGTCCACCGCAGCGGCCGGGCGGAGCGGGTCACTCCGGCATCGAGGTGCGCAGCTTCTCGCTGCGCCCGCGCAGCCACTCCAGGGTCAGCAGCATGACGATGGAGAAGCCGATCAGCAGGGTGGCGGCGGCGGCGATGGTCGGCGACAGGTTCTCGCGGATGCCGCTGAACATCTGCCGCGGCAGGGTGGCCTGCTCCGGGCCAGCGAGGAACAGGGTCACCACCACCTCGTCGAACGAGGTGGCGAAGGCGAACAGCGCGCCGGAAATCACCCCGGGGGCGATCAGCGGCAGGGTCACCTTGCGGAATGCCAGCAGCGGCGAGGCACCCAGGCTGTTGGCGGCGCGCACCAGGTTGTAGTTGAAGCCCTGCAAGGTCGCGGACACCGTGATGATCACAAAGGGCACGCCGAGCACGGCGTGCACCAGGATCAGCGAGGTGTAGCTGTTGCCCAGGCCCAGCGGGGCGAAGAACAGGTAGCTGGCAACGCCGACGATGACCACCGGGGCGACCATCGGCGAGATCAGCAGGCTCATCACCAGCGCCTTGCCGCGGAACTCGCCGCGGGTCAGGCCGATCGCCGCCAGGGTGCCGAAGACCATGGCCAGCAGGGTGGCGGCCGGCGCCACGATCATGCTGTTGGTCAGCGAGCGCATCCACTCGGCGGAGCTGAAGAAATCCTCATACCAGCGCAGGGAGAAACCCTGCAGCGGGTAGACCAGGAAGCTGCCGGAGTTGAACGACAGCGGGATGATCACCAGCACCGGCAGGATCAGGAACAGCAGCACCAGCGCGCACAGGCTGCGATGGGTCCAGAACCAGGCGCGCTCGATGGGGGACTTGTAGGGACTCAGCATCTGCATTCTCCAATCAATCTCTAGCGGGGCATCGCCCCTCTCCCGCCCTGCGGGCACCCTCTCCCCGAAGGGGCGAGGGTCATCAGTTGGCCTGCTGCGCAGGCCTTTTATCCAAGACGCAGGCGACTGGCGCCCACCAGCCAGCTGTACACCACGTAGAGCAGCATGGTGGCCAGCAGCAGCAGGCCGCCGAGGGCGGTGGCCATGCCCCAGTTGATGGTGGTGTTGGTGTAGAAGGCGACGAAGTAGCTGATCATCTGGTCGTTCGGGCTGCCCAGCAGCGCCGGGGTGATGTAGTAGCCGATAGACAGGATGAACACCAGCAGGCAGCCGGCGCCGACGCCGGCCAGGGTCTGCGGGAAGTACACCCGCCAGAAGCTGGCGAAGGGGTGGCAGCCGAGCGAGATGGCGGCGCGCATGTAGGAGGGCGAGATGCCCTTCATCACGCTGAAGATCGGCAGGATCATGAACGGCAACATGATGTGCACCATCGCCACATACACGCCGGTGCGGTTGAACACCAGCTGCAGCGGCTGGTCGATGATACCCATGGCGATCAGCGCGCTGTTGATCAGGCCACCGGACTGCAGCAGCACGATCCAGGCCGCCACGCGCACCAGGATCGAGGTCCAGAAGGGCAACAGCACCAGGATCATCAGCAGGTTGCTGGTGCGGGTCGGCAGATTGGCCAGCAGGTAGGCCAGCGGATAGGCCAGCACCAGGCACAGGGCGGTGATCACCAGCCCCATCCAGAAGGTGCGCACGAAGATATCCAGGTAGATGGCCTGGTCCGGGGTGGCGGACGCCAGCTCGCCGAGATCGTCGATCCGGTGGTCGAGGGCGGCCAGCAGGTAATAGGCGGTGAAGGCGCTGCCGTTGCGGCGGATCACCTGCCAGTAGGCCGGGTCGCCCCAGCGCTCGTCGAGGTTCTCCAGGGCGTCCTTGTAGGAAGTCGGCTCCTGCTTGAACGGCAGGGCGCGGCCGGTCTTGGCCATCAGGCTGCGGTAGCCGGCCAGTTCCATGTTCAGGCGCTTGGACAGGTCGCCGATGGTCTGGTTCTTGCGCGCCTCGGCCAGGTCCAGGGCCAGGGCCCGGTACACCGGCTCTTCCGGCAGGCCGCGGCCATCCCAGCTGGCGATGGACTCGACGGTGCGCGGCAGGGCCTCGACCACCTCGGGGTTCTCCACGCTCTTGTAGAGCAGGATGCCGATCGGCAGCAGGAACACCACGAAGAGGAACACCAGCAGCGGCAGGATCAGGCCCTGGGCCTTGAGCCGGTTGATGCGCTCGGCGCGGGCCAGCTTCTGCTTCAGCGTCAGGCCGGCGAATTCGGTGAGGGAAACGGTAGTGGCCATCGCGGGCTCCAGAGACACCGGGACAAAGCGCCCTCGCCCAACCGCGGGCGAGGGTTCGGAGGGACGGGGGAGCGTCCCTCCAACCAACTCCCCTTCACCAGGAAGGGGCACTGCACGGGATGCTTACTTCGCCGCCCAGGCGTTGAAGCGCTGCTCCAGCTGCTCGCCGTAGTCGGCCCAGAAGGTCACGTTCATGGCTACCTGGTTGGCGATGTTCTCCGGAGTGGTCGGCATGTCCTTGAGCAGCGCCGGGTCGAGCAGCTCGACGGCCTTCTTGTTGGCCGGGCCGTAGGCGATGTTCGAGGAGTAGACTTTCTGCTGCTCCGGCTGCACGCTGAAGGCGGCGAAGGCCTTGGCGGCGTCGGCATCCTTGGCGCCCTTCGGGATGGCCCAGGAGTCGAAGTCGTAGATGCCGCCGTTCCACACCACCTTGAGGTTGCTCTCCTTCTGCACGGCGGCGATACGGCCGTTGTAGGCGGAACTCATGACCACGTCGCCGGAGGCGAGGAACTGCGGCGGCTGGGCGCCGGCTTCCCACCACTGGATGTGCGGCTTGATCTCGTCGAGCTTCTTGAACGCGCGATCCTGGCCTTCCGGCGTGGCCAGCACGGCGTAGACCTCCGCCGGCTTGACGCCGTCGGCCATCAGGGCGAATTCCAGGGTGTACTTGGCGCCCTTGCGCAGGCCGCGCTTGCCCGGGAACTTGGCCACGTCCCAGAAATCGGCCCAGCTGGCCGGCGCGGCGGAGAGCTTGTCGGCGTTGTAGGCGAGCACCGTGGACCAGACGAAGAAGCCCACGCCGCACGGCTGGATGGCGCCTTCGATGAAGTCGTCGGGGTTGCCGAACAGGGCCGGGTCGAACTCCTCGAACAGACCCTCGTCGCAGCCGCGGGCCAGCTCGGGCGACTCCACTTCGACCAGGTGCCAGGACACGCTGTTGGTGTCGACCATGGCCTTGACCTTGGCCATCTCGCCGTTGTATTCGCCGGCGATGATCTTGCCTTTGCCGGCCGCTTCCCACGGCTGGTAGAAGGCCTTGGTCTGGGCATCCTTGTTGGCGCCACCGAAGGAGATCACGGTCAGGTCGGCGGCCAGCGCCTGGGTTGCACCGAGCAGGCCGAGGGCCAGGGCGCCGAGGCGGAAGGTGCTGCGGATGTTGCTCATTGTTGTTTTCTCCACTGTGCAGGGTTGGTAATCACTCGACGATCAGGGGGTCCAGCGCCCTGACGTGCTCCACATGCCAGCCGAGCGGCACCACGTCGCCCACGCCCAGGGCGGGGTCGAGCTCGTCGATCGGCTGTTTGACGAAGAAGTTGGGATTGCCACAGACCTCCATGCGGATGCGCACGTGGTCGCCCAGGTAGATGAATTCGGCCACCCGGCCGCTGAAGCGGTTGGCGCAGCTCTCGCTGGCGCCGTTGATGCGCACCCGCTCGGGACGGATCGACAGGCTCACCTGCTCGCCCGGTGCGCCGACCTTCACCGCCAGCGCCTGGATCTGCTCGCCGCGGCTGGTGCGCACGGTGCAGCGCTCGCCGTCGCGGCTGACCAGCTCGCCGGCCAGGCGGTTGTTCTCGCCGATGAACTGGGCGACGAAAGTGTTGCTCGGCGCCTCGTAGAGGTCGCGCGGCGGGGCGATCTGCTGGATCTCGCCCTGGTGGAACACCGCCACGCGGTCGGACATGGTCAGCGCCTCGCCCTGGTCGTGGGTCACGTAGACCACGGTCACGCCCAGGCGCTGGTGGATGTGCTTGATCTCCATCTGCATGTGCTCGCGCAGCTGCTTGTCCAGCGCGCCGAGCGGCTCGTCCATCAGCACCAGCTGCGGCTCGAACACCAGGGCGCGAGCCAACGCCACGCGCTGCTGCTGGCCGCCGGAGAGCTGCGCCGGGTAGCGATTGCGGAAGTTGTCGAGCTGCACCATGGACAGCGCGCGCTTGACCCGCTCGGTGACGTCGGTCTTGTTCATGCCGCGTACGCTGAGCGGGAAGGCCAGGTTCTCGGCCACCGTCATGTGCGGGAACAGCGCGTAGTTCTGGAACACCATGCCGATGTCGCGCTTGTGCGGCGGCACGTTGTTGATGGCACGCCCGGCCAGGAGGATCTCGCCGGCGGTGGGCGTCTCGAAACCGGCCAGCATCATCAGGCTGGTGGTCTTGCCGGAACCGGACGGCCCGAGCAGGGTGAGGAACTCGCCCTTGCGGATGTCCAGGTTGAGGTCTTTGACGATCAGCGTCTCGCCGTCGTAGCTCTTCTGCACGCCCTTGAAACTGACGAGCACGTCGCTGGAAGCATTCTCGGCCATCACCGCACCTTTTGTTCTTGTTGCCGTGAGCTAAGACTAGAAAGCCGAGCGGCCGGCGCAAATCGGGCGGTATGAGAGATTGCTATAAGGCGGACGGAGGAGCGCTTGTAGGGATCGCCCTACAAGCGCGACGAATGGCCCGGATGCAATCCGGGCGGGTGAGCAGCCGTCAGAGCAGCTTGTGCTCGACCGCGTACTTCACCAGATCGGCCACCGAGTGCAGGTTGAGCTTCTGCATCAGGCGCGCCTTGTGGGTGCTGACGGTCTTGCTGCTGACCGACAGGTGCTGGGCGATCTCGTTGACCCCTTCGCCGCGCACCAGGCGCTCGAACACCGAGAACTCGCGCTCGGAGAGCAGCGCATGGGGCGGCCGCGAGTCGGTCAGGCCGACCTCGAAGACCATGCGGTCGGCCAGTTCCGGGTCGATGTAGCGCCCGCCCGCGGCGACCTTGCGGATGGCGGTGAGCAGCAGGGCCGGGTCGCTGTCCTTGGTGGCATAGCCGGCCGCGCCGATCTTCAGGGCGCGGGCGGCCATCTGCGCCTCGTCGTGCATGGACAGCACCAGCACCGCCGGCGGGTTGCTCAGCGCGCGAATCCGCGGGATGGCCTCCAGGCCGTTGACCCCGGGCATCGAGATGTCCAGCAGCACCACTTCGCAGGGCGTGTGGCGCAGGGTCTCCATCAGCTGTTCGCCGTTGCCCGCCTCGCCGGCCACCTGCAGGTCCTTGGCCAGGCCGATCAGCTGCTTGATGCCCTCGCGGACGATGGTGTGGTCTTCGGCCACCAGTACTCGAATCACGCCATTACCTCTTCATCCAGTGCCACCCGCACGCTCAGCGTGGTGCCCTCGCCCGGCTGGCTGTCGATGCTCAGCGTGCCACCGAGCATCAGCACGCGCTCGCGCATGCCGACCAGGCCGAAGGATTGTGCGCGCGGCGCGGCGGTATCGAAACCCCGACCATCGTCGCTCACCCGCAGGCACAGGGCCTCGCCTTCGACGCTCAGGGCGATCTCCACGGTATGCGCCTGGGCATGCCGCAGCACGTTGGTCAGCGCCTCCTGCAGCACGCGGAACAGGCCGATGGCCTTGGCATCGGCCAGCTTCGGCAAGTGCTCGGGCACCTGCACCAGGCAGGCGATGCCGCTGCGCGTCTCGAAGCGCCGCGCCTGCCATTCGATGGCCGAGGCCAGGCCGGCATCGAGAATCGGCGGGCGCAGCGCGGTGGCCACGTCGCGCACCAGCTGGAACAGGTTGGCGATCAGCTTCTTCATGCTGTCCAGGCGCGCCTGCAGGCCGGGATCGAGCCCGGCGTAGGCCAGCTCGCACATGGAGGTCTCCAGCTTGAGCACGGTCAGCACCTGGCCCAGCTCGTCATGCACCTCGCGGGCGATGCGCGCCTTCTCCTCCTCGCGCACGCTCTCCAGGTGCGCCGACAGCTCGCGCAGCTGGGCACGCGACTCGGCCAGCTCCAGCTCGATCGCCTTGTTCTCGCTGATGTCCCACACCACGCCGTCCCACACCACGTGACCGGCGCCCAGCTGGCGGGCGCTGGCCTTGATGTCGGCCCAGCGCACGCGGCCGTCGCGGGTGAGGATGCGGCCCTGCCACTGCCAGTCGCCGGCCGCGGCGATGGCCGCGTCCTGGGTGCGATGGTAGGCGGCGCGATCCTCGGGATGGACCAGGCTGCGGATGCCGAAGTCATGGGCCATGATGGCCGCCGGCGGATAGCCCACCAGCTGCTCGCTGCCCTCGCTGATGAAGGCGAAGTCCGACGGCGCCTGCGGATGCGGGCGTTCCAGGCGGAACACCAGCCCCGGCACGTTGGCGGCGATGCCCTTGAGGCGCGCCTCGCTTTCCTCCAGCGCCGCCCGCGCTCGGCGCCGCTCGGTGGCGTCGCTGAGGTACACCACCAGGTACTCGGCCTCGCGAAAGCGCAGGAAACCCAGGCTCACGTCGGCCGGCATCGCGCTGCCGTCGGCGCGCCGGCAGCTGCTCTCGAAGCTCAGCGCGCCCTCCTCGTGCTGACGCACGCGCTTCCACAGGTTGAGCCAGCGGTCCATGCCGAGCGTCGGCTCGAACTCCTGCAGCGCCTGGTCGACCATGGCCTGCGGGGTGTAGCCGAGCATCTCGGCAACCGCCTGGTTGGCGTAGCGCACCCGGCTGTCCCAGTTGACCCAGAGAATGCCCACGGTGCTGTGGTCGAGGGAGAACTGCGCGAGGCGCAGGGCCTCCTCGGCCACCTCGCGCTGGGCCAGGGTCTGCCGCGCCTCCAGCAGGCGCTTCTCCAGGCGCCCACGCTGGCGCCGCAGCACGCCGAGGAGGAGGAGGCAGACCGCCAGCAGCAGGCCGATGAGGATGCTCAGGCTGCGCCAGAACTGTGGCGACTCGCCGAGGCCCGGCTTCTTCGCGGTCAGCCAGCGCTGCTGCAACTGCTCCAGCTGCTCGGCCGGCAGCTGGCGCAAGCCGGCGTCGAGAATGCTGGCCAGCTCCGGCCAGTCGCGCCGGGTGCCGAAGCGCAGCAGTTGGGGCAGGCCGACATCGGCGATGATCGCCAGGCGCGAGAAGTCGCTTTCCTGGCTCAGGCGGCTGAGCTGCGCCTGATCCACCACCGCATAGCGTGCGCGCTGCTCGACCACCGCCTGCAGGGCCTGGCGCGCCGAGGGCTGCGGCTGCAGCTGCAGGTTGAAGTAGTTGCTGCGCAGGTAGTCGGCCACCGCACTGGGCACGCGCAGGGCGATCGGCTCGCGCTCGCCGAGGCGTTCCAGCTCCACGCTGACCTCGCCCAGGCGCTCGCCCACCATCAGGTGCGGAATGCGCAGGTAGGGGTCGCTGTAATGCCACAGGCGCAGGCCGGCGGGGGACTGCACCTGGCCCGGGGCGAAGTCGATACGCCCCTCGCGCAGGGCCTGCTCCAGCGTGGCCTGGGTCTCGAAGCTGCGCCAGCTCAGCGCCACGCCGAGCGACCTGGCCAGGGCCTCGGTTAGCTCCACGTTGAGTCCGGACAGCTGCTGCTGGCGGCGCTGGAACTCGGCATAGGGCGCCTGCAGCACCACCCCCGCACGCAGCCGCGGATGCTCGGCCAGCCAGGCGCGCCGGGCCGCGTCCAGCTCGACCGCCCAGGCGCCCGGCAGAACCAGCAGCAACAGCCAACAGAACACTCGAATCCTGCGCACGGCATCCATCCACATCAGCAAGCCGCCCCTACCTTACCTGACAAAGCGCGGCGAAGCGCTTAGGCTGCTGAAACCGCCACCCATGTGAAGTGCTGAGATGCGCCGTCCAGTCCTGCCGACACTCCTGGCCCTGTGCCTGACCCTCGCCCTGCCCGTGCACGCCGAGGAAGATCCACCCGCCGCCGAGACCACCGCCGCGGAAAACGCGGCGCCGGCAGCAACACCTCGCCTGCCGCTGGAGGAGCGCAGCCAAGACAGTGCCGAGGCACTCGAGCGCCAGCTGCCCAGTGACGAGCAGCAGAGGCTGCAGGCCGGCGAGGAGCCGTTCCTCGCCCTGTGGAAACCGGCCAACGCGCCCGAGGCCAAGGGCGTGATGATCCTGCTGCCCGGCGCCGACGAGAGCGCCGACTGGCCGCGCACCATCAAGCCGCTGCGCCTCAAGCTGCCGGACATTGCCTGGAGCACCCTCAGCCTGAGCCTGCCGGACAGCCAGGGCGCGCCGCTGCCGGAGGCCGTGCTGCCACGCACAGCGGAGCCGGTGACGGTGGACACCGCGACGGCCTCCACCGAGGACGCTGCGCCGCCGACGCAGGACAGCGAACAGACGCCGAGCGAAGGCGCGGATGCCGCTGCGGCACCCGCCGAGCCTGCGCCAGCGGCGCCGGTCGACCCGGCCGAGCGGGTGTTCGCCCGCATCCAGGCCGGCATCGCCTTCGCCGAGCAGCAGGACGCCCAGCGCATCGTGCTGCTCGGCCACGGCAGCGGCGCCTACTGGGCCGCCCTCTACCTCAGGGAGCGCAAGCCCGAGGCGATCAAACAGCTGGTGGTAGTGGCGCCGCAACTTCCGGCCGGGCAGACGCCGGCCCTGGAGGAGCTGATCCCCGACCTCAAGCTGGCCACCGGCGACTTCTTCTACAAGGATCAGGCCGCCGACCGCGGCAACGCGGTGCGGCGCAAGCAGGCCAGCCAGCGCCTGGCCCATGGCAGCTATACACAGATCGCCCTGAAGGCCCTGCCGGGCAACCCGGAGGCCGAGCAGGAGCAGCTGTTCCGCCGCGTGCGCGGCTGGCTGGAGAAGCAGTAGAGGGACTAGCGGAAGCCGCGACGCTGGCGTACCAGCTCGTAGGCGACCTGCAGCTCGCGGGTCTTGTCGGTGGCGGCGCGCAGCTGCGCCGGGCTGGCACCGGAGCCGGCCAGTTTGTCCGGGTGGTGGCGGCTGAGCAGGCGACGATAGGCGCGCTTGATCGCCGCCGGCTCGCTGTCGGCCTGCACGCCGAGCAGACGCAGGGCGGCCTGGTAATCGCTGGAGCGCACTTCCGGCACCTTGCGCGCCGGCGCGTACTCCTCGGCCAGCGCGCTCAGCGCCTCGCGCTTCCAGCCCAACCAGCCGCCCCACTGCAGTATCAGGCGCTGCTCCGCCGCGCTCACCCGACCATCGGCCCAGGCCATGCGCCAACAGGTGCGCAACAGTGCCTCGGCACGCTCGGGGCGACCGAGCAGGGTGCGCAGGGGCCCACGCAACTCCTTGTCGCCGACCTGCTTGCCGCGGTTGAAGGCCTGCATGGCACGCTGACGGGCCGGCTCGTCCAGGCCCAGGCGCTGCATCTCGTTGCGCGCCGCCTGGATATGGCTGTCGAGCACTCGCCCGTCGCTCTTGGCCAGGCGGCCGATCAGCATGAACAGCAGGTCCTCGTCGTCCAGCTCCGTAGGCCTGCTGCCGAGCAGCTGGCGCAGGTGCTCGAACGACTGCAGGCGCAGGCGGCGGTCCAGCACCTGGCCGAGCAGCCCGCCGAGCAGGGCCCCGGGGATGCTGGCCAGTGCCAGCCCCGCCGCGGCGCCAAGCATAGTCGCCGGCCAGATCACCTCAGACCTCCGCCAGCAACTGGCGCTCGACTTCCGCCAGGCGCTCGTGAGTGCCGACGTCGATCCAGCGCCCAGCGAAGTGCTCGCCGCTCACCTGGCCAGCGTCCATGGCCGCGCGCAGCAGCGGCGCCAGCTTGAAGGCACCCGGCTGGCAGCCAGCGAACAGGCGCGGATGCAGCACGGCGATGCCGCTGTAGGTGAGTGCGGGCTCGCCGGCAGTGGCATCGCTCACTCGCCCCTCGTCCAGGCGAAAGTCGCCGGCCCGGTGATGGGCCGGGTTGTCCACCAGCACCAGGTGCGCCAGGCCCTGCAGCGGGCGGCGCAGGGCGGCGAAGTCGTAGTCGGTCCAGATGTCGCCGTTGACCACCAGGAAGGGCTGGTCGCCGAGCAACGGCAGCGCCTTGAAGATGCCGCCGCCGGTCTCCAGCGGCTCGCCCTCGGCCGAGTAAGCGATGCGCAGGCCGAAGCGGCTGCCATCGCCCAGGTGCTCTTCGATCTGCTGGCCGAGCCAGGCATGGTTGATCACCAGCTCGGTGAAGCCGGCGGCGGCCAGGGCACGCAGGTGGAACTCGATCAGCGGCGTGCCGGCGGCACGCACCAGCGGCTTGGGGGTGTGCAGGGTCAGGGGGCGCAGGCGCTCGCCCTTGCCCGCGGCGAGGATCATCGCCTTCATGCCGGTTGCACCTCACGCTGCGGCAGGCTGGCCAGCAGTTCGCCGAGCACCGCCAGCTCGGGGCGACGCGCCAGCACCGCCTCTATGTAGGCGAAGAAGCGCGGCACGTCGGCCAGGTACTTGGGCTTGCCGTCGCGGTGGCAGATGCGGGCGAAGATGCCGATCACCTTGAGATGACGCTGCACGCCCATCAGGTCGCTCATGCGCTGGAACTCGGCGAACTCGGCCGGTACCGCCAGGCCCGCCTCGCGCGCCAGCTGCCAGTAACGCTGCAGCCAGGTGCGCACGCGCTCCTCGGGCCAGCTGAGGAAGGCGTCCTTGAACAGGCTGGTGACGTCGTAGCTGAGCGGCCCGTACACGGCATCCTGGAAGTCGAGGATGCCGGGGTTGGGCGCACTCAGCATCAGGTTGCGCGGCATGTAGTCGCGGTGCACGAATACCCGCGGCTGGGCCATGGCGCTGGCCACCAGCAGGTCGCAGACCCGCCGCCACTGCGCCTGCTGCGTGTCGCTCAGCTCGACACCAAGGTGGCGCTGCAGGTACCAGTCGGGGAACAGCTGCAGCTCGCGGCGCAGCAGGGCATCGTCGTAGGGCGGCAGCGCGTCGGCACCCGGCATGCGCTGGAACCTCACCAGTGCCTGCAGCGCCAGCTCGAACAGGGCATCGGCATTGTCGGCATTCAGCACTTCCAGCCAGGTTTGCGAGCCCAGGTCGTCCAGCACCAGGAAACCACGCTCCAGGTCCTGGGCCAGGATGCGCGGCACATGTACGCCGCTCTCCGCCAGCAACGCGGCGATGCGCACGAAGGGACGGCAGTCCTCCTGGGGCGGCGGCGCGTCCATCAGGATCAGGCTGCGCCCCTCGGCCTGCCAGCGGAAATAGCGGCGAAAGCTGGCATCGCTGCTGGCCGGAGTCAGGCTGGCGACGGGCACGGAGCCCCAGCCTTCACGCTCGAAAAGGGCGGGCAAACAGTCTTCCAGCCAGCTCTGCAGGAGCTGGAGGCGTACATCTTGATCAGACATTGCAGGGGTCTCCGACGGCGCTAGCCGTTGCGCGGGTCATGCTTTATTATCCAGCATCTTTTTCAGCCCATCGAGAGGCGTGCGGCCCCCGCGGGTCGAAGGCGCGCAGGAAGCCCGGAAAAACAAGATGGCAGTAAAACTCCCCCTGTTCCGTAAAAAATTCCCGTTGCTGGTGACCGGCGGCCTGCTGGCTCTGCAACCCCTGGCCTCGCCCTTCACCGTCGCTGCCGAGCAGTATGACTGCAGCGCTTCCGCCACCGGCGGCTGGGCCTGCACACCGAAATCCAGCCCCGCAGCGCAGCTGCCGCGCCCGCAGCACAGCGCCACGGCCGTCAGCGCCGCGCCGGCCGATGCCAGCAAGTCCGCCGACGGCCAGGCTCAAGGCGAGCAGCCGGTACTGGTCACCGAGAGCGGCGGCCGCGGCCTGCAGAGCCGCAGCGCCGACTACAGCCACCTGGACTGGGTGCCGCGCGAGCAGCTGACGGCCGCCCAGCTGGCCGAAGTCGGCCCCTACTGCGAGGGCTCCTATATCGAGCCGCCGCGCCCGGGCATGAACGACGACACACCGATGGACGAGGCGCCGCTGTTCGTCACGGCCAAGGCCTCGCGCTATGAACAGGAGAAGGAAGCGGCGACCCTGGCCGGCGACGTCGTCCTGCGCCAGTCGAGCATGCAGGTCGAGGCCGACGAGGCCACCCTGCACCAGGCCGAGAACCGCGGCGAGCTGAAGGGCAACGTGCGCATCCGCGACAACGGCATGCTGGTGGTCGGCGACCGCGCCGAGATCCAGCTGGATAACGGCGAAGCCAAGGTGGAGAACGCCGAGTACGTGATCCACAAGGGTCACGCACGCGGCACCGCGCTCTACGCCAAGCGCGAGGAAAGCGCCATCGTCCGCCTCAAGGACGGTACCTACACCCGTTGCGAGCCGGGCAGCAACGCCTGGCACCTGAAGGGCAACAACGTCAAGCTGAACCCGGCCACCGGCTTCGGCACCGCGACCAACGTGACCCTGCGGGTGAAGGACATTCCGGTGTTCTACACCCCCTACATCTACTTCCCGATCGACGATCGCCGCCAGTCCGGCTTCCTCGCGCCCAGCTTCAGCTCGTCCAGCGACAACGGCTTCACCCTGTCGACGCCCTACTACTTCAACCTAGCGCCCAACTACGACGCTACCCTCTATCCGACCTACATGGCCAAGCGCGGCCTGCTGATGGAGGGCGAGTTCCGCTACCTGACCAAGGGCAGCGAAGGCCAGGTCGGCGCCGCCTACCTGGATGACCAGGAAGACGAGCGCGAGCTGCAGTCCGACTACGAAGACCAGCGCTGGATGTACAACTGGCAGCACAAGGGCGGCCTCGACAAGCGCCTGCTGGCCGAAGTCGACTATACCGAGATCAGCGACCCCTACTACTTCCAGGATCTCGACAGCGACCTGGAAAACCTGCAGAAGCCGGACTTCCTCAACCAGCGCGGCACCCTGACCTATCGCGGCGACAGCTACACCGCCAGGCTCAACGCCCATGCCTACTCACGCACCAGCGTCATCGACGTCACCCCGTACGAGCGCCTGCCGCAGCTCACCCTGAACGGTCAGCTGCCATTCCAACCCGGCGGCCTGAACCTGTTCTACGGCACCGAGTACGTGCGTTTCGACCGCGACCTGCGCAGTGGCTTCTTTACCAACGAAGATGGTGTCGAAGAGCGGCGCTGGTACGACGAGAACATCTACGGCATTGCGCGATCCAACGGCGAACGCATACACCTCGAACCCGGCATCAGTCTGCCAATGGAAGCGTCCTGGGGCTTCGCCAAGCCGAGCCTGAAATATGCCTACACCCAGTACGACCTGGACCTGGACTCCAAGGGCAAATCGCAGGTCACCGACTTCGAAGACTCGCCTGATCGCAGTGTGCCGATCTTCAGCCTCGACAGCGGCCTGTACTTCGACCGCAACACCCAGTGGTTCGGCAACAACTATCGCCAGACCCTGGAGCCGCGCGCCTTCTACCTCTATGTACCGGAAGAGGATCAGGACGACATCCCGGTATTCGACACCGGCGAGTACAGCTTCAACTACGCCTCGCTGTGGCGCGACAACCGCTTCAGCGGTCGCGACCGCATCGGTGACGAGAACAAGCTGTCCCTCGGCGTGACCAACCGCTGGATCGAGGACAATGGTTTCGAACGCCAGCGCTTCAGCATCGGCCAGGCTTTCTACTTCGAGGATCGCGAAGTGACCATGCCGGGTGGGCGCCGGGGAACCGATGCGCTCAAAGAGCGTGCCGACTACACGACCAGCACTTCGCCCTACGCGCTTGAATACCTCTATCGCTTCAACCGCGACTGGCGCGTGAACTTCAATCTCGCGCAAGAGCGCTCGCTCGGCCAGACCCGCTCCGGCAGCCTGATGTTCCATTACCAGCCAGAAGACAACCCCAACAAGATTGTTAACCTGGGCTATCGCTACCGCAACGACACCCTGCGCTACGACCAGCAGTCCGGCGAGTGGAGATACGGTGGCGACTGGGGCACCTGCGATGGCGTCAACGACGACCAGGACTGCATCAAGGACTACTACAAAATCGAGCAGCACGACTTCTCGGTCATCTGGCCGCTGGTACCGCAATGGAGCGTGGTCGCTCGCTGGCAGCACGACTACTCGCAGAACCGCACCCTGGAAGCCTTCGGCGGCTTCGAGTACGACAGCTGCTGCTGGAAGCTGCGCCTGATCAATCGCTACTGGATCGACTACGACGAAACCAGCCTGAATCCGGACAACAACGAAGAGCCGGATCGCGGCATCTTCCTGCAGATCGTCCTCAAGGGCCTCGGCAACGTGCTGGGTGGCAAGACCGAAACCTTCCTCGACCAAGGCATCCAAGGTTACCGTGAACGTGAAGAACAAGCTTTCTGATTGCCTGCGCCCGCTACTGCTGGGCGCCGCTCTACTCGCTTCGACCGCCCAGGCGCAGTTCCAGTCCCTCGATCGCGTGGTCGCCATCGTCGACAACGACGTGATCATGTACAGCCAGCTCGACCAGCGCCTGCGCGAGGTCGAGCAGACCATCGGCAAGCGCGGCGGCCAGCTGCCGCCGCAGGATGTCCTGCAGCAGCAGGTGCTGGAGCGCCTGATCGTCGAGAACCTGCAGCTGCAGATCGGCGAACGCTCCGGCATCCGCATCACCGACGAGGAGCTGAACCAGGCGATGACCAGCATCGCCCAGCGCAATCGCCTAACGCTCGAACAGTTCCGCGAGGCCCTGAGCCGCGACGGACTGTCCTACGAGCAGGCCCGCGAGCAGATTCGTCGCGAAATGGTGATCAGCCGCGTACGCCAGCGCCGCGTGGCCGAACGCATCCAGGTCACCGATCAGGAAGTGCAGAACTTCCTCGCTTCCGACCTGGGCCAGATGCACCTGTCCGAGGAGTATCGCCTGGCCAACATCCTGATTCCGGTGCCGGAAGCCGCCTCGCCCGACGAGATTCGTCGTGCGGCGCAGAAGACCGCCGAAGTCTACGAGCAGCTGCGCGGCGGGGCCGATTTCGCCCGCATGGCCATTGCCAACTCCGCCAGCGAGAACGCCCTGGAAGGCGGCGAGATCGGCTGGCGCAAGGCCGCCCAGCTGCCGCCGGCCTTCGTCGAGATGATCCGCAGCCTGAATGCCGGCGACATCACCGAGCCGGTGCGCATGCCCAGCGGTTTCATGATCGTCAAGCTGCTGGACAAGCGCGGCGGCGACACCCTGGTGCGCGACGAAGTGCATGTGCGCCACATCCTGATCAAGCCCAACGAGGTGCGCAGCGAAGAAGATACCCGCCGCCTGGTCGAGCGTCTGTACGAGCGCATCGTCGCCGGCGAGGACTTCGCCACCCTGGCCAAGAGCTTCTCCGAGGACCCGGGCTCGGCCCTCAACGGTGGCGACCTCAACTGGATCGACCCCAACAGCCTGGTGCCGGAGTTCCGCGAAGTGATGGCCAAGACGCCGAGCGGCCAGCTGTCGCAACCCTTCAAGAGCCCCTACGGCTGGCACGTACTGGAAGTACTGGGCCGCCGTGCCACCGACAGCAGCGAACAGTACCGCGAGCAGCAGGCGATGAACGCCCTGCGCAACCGCAAGTACGACGAAGAGCTGCAGACCTGGCTGCGGCAGATCCGCGACGAAGCCTACGTCGAGATCAAGCTGTAGGCCTCGAGCCGACACCGAAGAGCCCGGCATCGCCGGGCTTTTTCTTGGGCGTAGACTCTGTCGTCAACGCCACTGCCACGTGAGACTCGCCATGACCGCCCCTCGCCTGTTTGCCCTGACCCCCGGAGAGCCCGCCGGCATCGGCCCGGACCTGTGCCTGCTGCTGGCCCGCGAAGCCCAGCCCGAAGCGCTGGTGGCCATTGCCAGCCAGGCCCTGCTGGCCGAACGGGCTGCCCTGCTGGGGCTGGACATCGCGCTGCACGCGGTCGCACCCGGCCACTGGCCAAGCGCCCCCGCTCCCGCCGGCAGCCTGTATGTCTGGGATACGCCTCTGCAGGCGCCTGCCGTGCCCGGCACGCTGGACCAGCGCAACGCCGCCTATGTGCTGGAGACCCTGACCCGCGCAGGCCGCGGCTGCCTCGACGGCAGCTTCGCCGGGATGATCACCGCGCCGGTGCACAAGGGCGTGATCAACCAGGCCGGTATCCCCTTCTCCGGCCACACCGAATTCCTCGCCGAGCTGACCGCCACCGAGCAGGTGGTGATGATGCTGGCCACCCGCGGTCTGCGCGTGGCCCTGGTGACCACCCACCTGCCGCTCCGGGACGTGGCCGACGCCATCACCGCCGAGCGCCTGGCGCGGGTCAGCCGCATCCTGCACACGGACCTGGTGGAGAAGTTCGGTATCGCCGCACCGCGCATCCTGGTCTGCGGCCTCAACCCGCACGCCGGTGAGGGCGGCCACCTGGGCCGCGAGGAAATCGAGGTGATCGAGCCGACCCTGGAGCACCTGCGTGGCGAGGGCCTGAACCTGATCGGCCCGCTGCCGGCCGACACCCTGTTCACCCCCAAGCACCTCGAACAGTGCGACGCGGTGCTGGCCATGTACCACGACCAGGGCCTGCCGGTGCTCAAGTACAAGGGTTTCAGCGCGGCGGTCAACGTCACCCTGGGCCTGCCAATCATCCGCACCTCGGTCGACCACGGCACTGCCCTGGATCTGGCCGGCAGTGGCCGGGTCGATAGCGGCAGCCTGCGGGTGGCCTTGGAAACCGCCTACCAGATGGCCGCCGCACGCCGCCAGTGAGCTCCGCCGCGGCGAAAGACTGCGTCGCCTCTATCGTTTGCGCCCGCTGTTTCGAGTCCGGGCGCTTAGAGCCTGGCCGCTTGGCTGCTAAACTGCCGCTCTTTGCATTGCGCTTTGAGCTTGTGGCTTGAAGCTTGGAGCCGTACCCATGTCCGAATACCAACACCGCGCGCGCAAGCGCTTCGGCCAGAACTTCCTGCACGATGCCGGGGTCATCCACCGCATCCTGCGCGCCATCCATGCCAAGGAGGGCGAGCGCCTACTGGAGATCGGCCCGGGCCAGGGCGCCCTGACCGAAGGCCTGCTGGGCAGCGGCGCGCAGCTCGACGTGATCGAGCTGGACCTCGACCTGATCCCCATCCTGCAGGCCAAGTTCGGCGCCAACCCCAACTTCCGCCTCAACCAGGGCGACGCCCTGAAGTTCGACTTCGCCCGCCTGGAAGCGGCGCCACACAGCCTGCGCGTGGTCGGCAACCTGCCGTACAACATCTCCACCCCGCTGATCTTCCACCTGCTGGACAACGCCGCGCTGATCCGCGACATGCACTTCATGCTGCAGAAGGAAGTCGTGGAGCGCCTGGCCGCCGAGCCGGGCGGGGGCGACTGGGGTCGTCTGTCAATCATGGTGCAGTACCACTGCCGGGTGGAGCACCTGTTCAACGTCGGCCCGGGCGCCTTCAACCCGCCGCCCAAGGTCGATTCGGCCATCGTCCGCCTGGTGCCGCACGAGGTGCTGCCGCACCCGGCCAAGGATCATCGGTTGCTCGAGCGGGTGGTGCGCGAGGCCTTCAACATGAGGCGCAAGACCCTGCGCAACACCCTCAAGCAGCTGCTGCCGGCCGAGGCCATCGAAGCCGCCGGCGTGGACGGCGGGCTGCGCCCGGAACAGCTGGACCTGGCCGCCTTCGTGCGCCTGGCCGACCAGCTGGCCGAACGCCAGAGCGCCGCGCCAGCGGACTAAACTGCCTATCCAGCCTGCCGAGTTTACCCAGATGGCCGCATCGCCCTACCAGATCGACGTCAGCGTCGAGACCCGCTACCTGCCGGAGCAGTCCACGCCCGAGCAGAATCGCTACGCCTTCGCCTACACCGTGACCCTGCACAACAGCGGCACGGTGGCGGCCAAGCTGCTCAGCCGCCACTGGATCATCACCGACGGCGACGGCCGCGTGCAGGAAGTGCGCGGCGCCGGCGTGGTCGGCCAGCAGCCGCACCTGCAGCCCGGCGAGAGCCACACCTACAGCAGCGGCACGGTGATGGCGACCAAGGTCGGCAACATGCACGGCAGCTACCAGATGGTCGCCGACGACGGCAAACGCTTCGAGGCGCCCATCGCACCGTTCCGCCTGGCCGTACCGGGGGCCCTGCACTGATGGCGACCTATGCCGTGGGCGATCTGCAGGGCTGCCTGCAACCGCTGCAATGCCTGCTCGAGCGGGTCGCCTTCGACCCGGCCAGGGACAGGCTGTGGCTGGTCGGCGACCTGGTCAACCGCGGCCCGCAGTCGCTGGAGACCCTGCGCTTTCTCTACGCCATGCGCGACGCCCTGGTCTGCGTGTTGGGCAACCACGACCTGCACCTGCTGGCCGTGGCACACAACATCGAGCGCCTGAAGAAGAACGACACCCTGCGCGAGATCCTCGACGCGCCGGACCGCGCCGACCTGCTCGAGTGGCTGCGCCAGCAGAAGCTGATGCACTACGACGAGCAGCGCGACATCGCCCTGGTGCATGCCGGCATCCCGCCGCAGTGGACGCTGAGGAAGGCGCTCAAGCGCGCCGCCGAGGTCGAGGAAGTGCTGCGCGACGATGCCCGCCTGCCGCTGTTCCTCGACGGCATGTACGGCAACGAGCCGGCCAGGTGGGACAAGAACCTGCATGGCGTCACCCGCCTGCGGGTGATCACCAACTACTTCACGCGCATGCGCTTCTGCACCGAGGACGGCACCCTCGACCTGAAGAGCAAGGAAGGCCTCGGCACCGCTCCGCCCGGCTACGCGCCCTGGTTCGCCTGGCCGCACCGGCGCACCCATGGGCAGAAGATCATCTTCGGCCACTGGGCGGCCCTGGAAGGCCGCTGCGACGAGCCCGGCCTGTTCGCCCTCGACAGCGGCTGCGTGTGGGGCGGCGCCATGACCCTGATGAATATCGACAGCGGCGAGAAATACCGCTGCGACTGCAAGGAGATCGCCCGATGAGCGAATTCAAACGCATCCCCCCGGAACAGGCCCAGGCCCTGCGCGAGCAGGGCGCCGTGGTGGTCGACATCCGCGACCCGCAGAGTTTCGCCAGCGGCCATATCAGCGGCTCCAGCCACCTGGACAACCACAACCTGGCGGACTTCATCGCCAAGGCCGACTTCGACCGGGCGCTGATCGTCACCTGCTACCACGGCAATTCCAGCCAGAGCGCCGCCGCCTACCTGGCGCACCAGGGCTTTGCCGAGGTCTACAGCCTGGACGGCGGCTTCGAGCTGTGGCGCAGCCAGTACCCGGACCAGGTGTCCCGGGGCGAGGCCGAGTAAAAAATTCCGACGCGGCGCAAAGCCGCGTCGCCCATCGCCTGCAGGGTATTTGCCGACAGGCGGTAACCTCTTGTCACCAACTCGCCACGCTTGACCCCGCCAAAACCGAACTACTCTTAAGTCGAGGCCATCCAGAAGGGAGAGCCGGCACACCGGTTCCGGGCCATCGGTAGCGACTTTGTGGTGTCTTGGGGGATTTCCAGCGGCAGCCCCGCCGTCTTCCTGCGCACCCGCCCGAATGACCCGCGCCGGCTCCACGTCAGCGAGCGAGGTGCAGTCATGAGTATATTCAGCCACTTCCAGCAACGGTTCGAGGCGACTCGGCAGGAGGAATATTCCCTCCAGGAATATCTGGAGCTGTGCAAGTCGGACCCCAGCGCCTATGCCACCGCCGCCGAACGCATGCTGATGGCCATCGGCTCGCCCGAGCTGCTGGACACCTCGGCCGACCCGCGGCTGTCCAGGATATTCTCCAACAAGGTGATCCGCCGCTACCCGGCCTTCGCCGACTTCCACGGCATGGAGGAGTGCATCGACCAGATCGTCTCCTACTTCCGCCACGCCGCCCAGGGCCTGGAGGAGAAGAAGCAGATCCTCTACCTGCTCGGCCCGGTGGGCGGCGGCAAGTCGTCGCTGGCCGAGAAGCTCAAGCAGCTGATGGAGCACATCCCCTTCTACGCCATCAAGGGCTCGCCGGTGTTCGAGTCGCCGCTCGGGCTGTTCAACGCCGAGGAGGACGGCAAGATCCTCGAGGAGGAATACGGCATCCCGCAGCGCTACCTGCGTACCGTGATGTCGCCCTGGGCGACCAAGCGCCTCAACGAGTTCGGCGGTGACATCAGCAAGTTCCGCGTGGTCAAACTGCACCCCTCGATCCTCAACCAGGTGGCCATCGCCAAGACCGAGCCGGGCGACGAGAACAACCAGGACATCTCCGCCCTGGTCGGCAAGGTGGATATCCGCAAGCTCGAGGAATTCCCGCAGAACGACGCCGACGCCTACAGCTACTCGGGCGCGCTGTGCCGGGCCAACCAGGGCCTGATGGAGTTCGTCGAGATGTTCAAGGCGCCGATCAAGGTGCTGCACCCGCTGCTGACCGCCACCCAGGAGGGCAACTACAACAGCACCGAGGGCCTCGGCGGGCTGCCCTACAGCGGCATCATCCTGGCCCACTCCAACGAGTCCGAGTGGCACAGCTTCCGCAACAACAAGAACAACGAGGCCTTCATCGACCGCATCTACATCGTCAAGGTGCCCTACTGCCTGCGCGTCACCGACGAGATCAAGATCTACGACAAGCTGCTCGCCCACAGCTCGCTGGCCAGCGCCCACTGCGCGCCGGACACCCTGAAGATGCTCGCCCAGTTCTCCGTGCTGAGCCGCCTGAAGGAGCCGGAGAACTCCAACATCTACTCGAAGATGCGCGTCTACGACGGCGAGAACCTCAAGGACACCGATCCCAAGGCCAAGTCGATCCAGGAGTACCGCGACTCTGCCGGGGTGGACGAGGGCATGGCCGGGCTGTCGACCCGCTTCGCCTTCAAGATCCTCTCCAAGGTGTTCAACTTCGACCCGCACGAGATCGCCGCCAACCCGGTGCACCTGTTGTACGTGCTGGAGCAGCAGATCGAGCAGGAGCAGTTCCCCGCCGAGATGCGCGAGCGCTACCTGCGCTACATCAAGGAATACCTGGCGCCACGCTACATCGAGTTCATCGGCAAGGAGATCCAGACCGCCTACCTGGAGTCCTACAGCGAGTACGGACAGAACATCTTCGACCGCTACGTGCTGTACGCCGACTTCTGGATCCAGGACCAGGAGTACCGCGATCCGGAGACCGGCGAGATCCTCAACCGCGTGGCCCTCAACGAGGAGCTGGAGAAGATCGAGAAGCCGGCCGGCATCAGCAACCCGAAGGACTTCCGCAACGAGATCGTCAACTTCGTGCTGCGCGCCCGCGCCAACAACAACGGCAAGAACCCCACCTGGCTCAGCTACGAGAAGCTGCGCGTGGTGATCGAGAAGAAGATGTTCTCCAACACCGAGGACCTGCTGCCGGTCATCAGCTTCAACGCCAAGGCCAGCAAGGAGGACCAGCAGAAGCACAACGACTTCGTCAAACGCATGGTCGAGCGCGGCTACACCGAGAAGCAGGTGCGCCTGCTGTCGGAATGGTATCTGCGGGTTCGCAAGTCGCAGTAGTCTGCCATCGGCGCCGCGGCATGGTCGCGGCGCCGGTCGCCGTCGCGTTCGGACCTGTCCGTGCCGGCTCTGCCGCGCGGACCAGGCCCTGAGGAGCATTCATGAGCTACGTCATCGACCGGCGTCTGAACGGCAAGAACAAGAGCACGGTGAACCGTCAGCGCTTCCTGCGGCGTTACCGTGAGCACATCAAGAAGGCCGTGGAGGAGGCCGTCAGCCGGCGCTCCATCACCGACATGGAGCACGGCGAGCAGATCAGCATTCCCGGCCGCGACATCGACGAACCGGTGCTGCACCACGGCCGCGGCGGGCGGCAGACCACCGTCCACCCGGGCAACAAGGAATTCTCCGCCGGCGACCACGTGCCGCGCCCGCAGGGCGGCGGTGGCGGGCGCGGGCCGGGCAAGGCGAGCAACTCCGGCGAGGGCATGGACGAGTTCGTGTTCCAGATCACCCAGGAGGAGTTCCTCGATTTCATGTTCGAGGACCTGGAGCTGCCCAACCTGGTCAAGCGCCATCTGAGCGGCACCGACACCTTCAAGACGGTGCGTGCCGGCATCAGCAACGAGGGCAACCCCTCGCGCATCAATATCGTCCGCACCCTGCGCTCCGCCCATGCCCGGCGCATCGCCCTGTCCGGCTCCAGCCGGGCCAAGCTGCGCGAGGCCAAGGCCGAACTGGAACGGCTCAAGCGCGAGGAGCCGGACAACCTGAGCGACATCCAGGCGCTGGAGGCGGAGATCGAACGGCTCAGCGCGCGCATCCACCGCATCCCCTTCCTCGACACCTTCGACCTCAAGTACAACCTGCTGGTCAAGCAGCCCAACCCCAGCTCCAAGGCGGTGATGTTCTGCCTGATGGACGTCTCCGGCTCCATGACCCAGGCCACCAAGGACATCGCCAAGCGCTTCTTCATCCTTCTGTACCTGTTCCTGAAGCGGAACTACGAGCGCATCGAGGTGGTGTTCATCCGCCACCACACCAGCGCCAAGGAAGTGGACGAGGAGGAGTTCTTCTACTCCCGCGAGACCGGCGGCACCATAGTCTCCAGCGCGCTCAAGCTGATGCAGGAGATCATGGCCGAGCGCTACCCGACCAACGAGTGGAACATCTACGGCGCCCAGGCCTCGGACGGCGACAACTGGAACGACGACTCGCCGGTGTGCCGCGACATCCTGATCAACCAGATCATGCCGTTCGTGCAGTACTTCACCTACGTCGAGATCACCCCGCGCGAACACCAGGCTCTGTGGTACGAGTACGAACAGGTCGGCGAGAACTTCGCCCAATCCTTCGCCCAGCAGCAGCTGGTGTCCGCCGCGGACATCTACCCGGTGTTCCGCGAGCTGTTCCAGCGCCGCCTGGTCACCTGAGGGCCTGCCCATGAATGCCTCCGCCAAGAAGCGCCAGCCGATCTCCACCGGCTCGGAGTGGTCCTTCGAGCTGATCCGCCAGTACGACAGGGAAATCGCCCGCCTGGCCGAACGCTATGCGCTGGACACCTACCCCAACCAGATCGAGGTGATCACCGCCGAGCAGATGATGGACGCCTACGCCTCGGTGGGCATGCCGCTGGGCTACCACCACTGGTCCTACGGCAAGCACTTCCTCGCCACCGAGAAGGGCTACTCGCGCGGGCAGATGGGCCTGGCCTACGAGATCGTGATCAACTCCGACCCCTGCATCGCCTACCTCATGGAAGAGAACACCATGTGCATGCAGGCCCTGGTGATCGCCCACGCCTGCTACGGCCACAACAGCTTCTTCAAGGGCAACTACCTGTTCCGCACCTGGACCGATGCCAGCTCGATCATCGACTACCTGGTGTTCGCCAAGCAGTACATCATGCAGTGCGAGGAGCGCCACGGCATCGACGCGGTGGAAGAGCTGCTGGACTCCTGCCACGCCCTGATGAACTACGGCGTGGACCGCTACAAGCGCCCCTACCCGATCTCCGCCGAGGAGGAGCGGCGCCGCCAGAAGGAGCGCGAGGAACATCTGCAGCGGCAGATCAACGACCTCTGGCGCACCATCCCCAAGGGCACCGGCAAGGGCCACGAGCAGGACAGCAAGCGCTGGCCGGCCGAGCCGCAGGAGAACATCCTGTACTTCCTGGAGAAGCACGCGCCGCTGCTGGAGCCCTGGCAGCGCGAGGTGATCCGCATCGTGCGCAAGATCGCCCAGTACTTCTACCCGCAGCGCCAGACCCAGGTGATGAACGAAGGCTGGGCCACCTTCTGGCACTACACCCTGATGAACGACCTGTACGACGAGGGCCTGGTCACCGAGGGCTTCATGATGGAGTTCCTGCAGTCGCACACCGGGGTGATCTACCAGCCCGGCTTCGACAGCCCCTACTACAGCGGCATCAACCCCTACACCCTGGGCTTCGCCATCTACAGCGACCTGCGCCGCATGTGCGAGCACCCCACCGAGGAGGACAAGCGCTGGTTCCCGGACATCGCCGGCAGCGACTGGCTCTCCACCCTCAAGTTCGCCATGGCCAACTTCAAGGACGAGAGCTTCATCCTGCAGTTCCTCTCGCCCAAGGTGATCCGCGACCTCAAGCTGTTCAGCGTGCTCGACGACGACCAGCAGGACGACCTGCTGATCCCGGCCATCCATGACGAGCTCGGCTACCGGCAGATCCGCGAGACCCTGGCCGCGCAGTACAACCTGGGCAACCGCGAGCCCAACGTGCAGATCTGGAGCGTCGACCGCCGCGGCGACCGCTCCCTGACCCTGCGCCACCAGCAGCACGACCGCAAGCCGCTGGGCAGCTCTACCGCCGAGGTGCTCAAGCACCTGCACCGCCTGTGGGGCTTCGACATCCACCTGGAGAGCATGCGTGGCGACCAGTTGGTCGCCACGCAACACATGCCGCCCAGGAGCGAGCAGGACGGCGACAACGAATACCCGCGCCTGGACCTGGTGATCCCGCCCATCTGAAGACGAGGAGCGCCATACGGCGCTTTTCGCTTATCCTCCGCCGCAACGGAGGAATCGACATGCAGATCTACAAGGTTGGCGGCGCCGTGCGCGACCGCCTGCTCGGCCGCCCGGTCGCCGACACCGACTGGGTGGTGGTGGGCGCCAGCGCCGAGGCCATGCAGGCCCTGGGCTTTCGCCCGGTAGGCAGCGACTTCCCGGTCTTCCTCCATCCGCAGACGGGCGAGGAATACGCCCTGGCCCGCACCGAACGCAAGTCGGGCAAGGGCTACGGCGGCTTTACCTTCCACGCCAGCCCGGACGTGACCCTGGAAGAAGACCTGATCCGCCGCGACCTGACCATCAACGCCATGGCCGAGGACGAACGGGGGCATATCACCGACCCCTACGGCGGCCAGCGCGACCTGCAGGACCGCGTGCTGCGCCATGTCTCCCCGGCCTTCGCCGAGGACCCGCTGCGCGTGCTGCGCGTGGCCCGCTTCGCCGCCCGCTACGCGCCGCTGGGCTTCAGCGTGGCGCCGGAGACCCTGGCACTGATGCGCCAGCTGGCCGAATCCGGCGAGCTGCAGGCGCTGACGGCGGAACGCAGCTGGAAGGAAATCTCCCGCGCGCTGATGGAGCCACGGCCGGACGTGTTCATCCAGGTGCTGCGCGATTGCGGCGCCCTGGTCGAGCTGCTGCCGGAGCTCGATGCCCTGTTCGGCGTGCCGCAGACCGCGACCCACCACCCCGAGGTGGACACCGGCGTGCATTGTCTGATGGTGCTGCAGCAATGCGCCCTGTACGAGCAGCCGCTGAGCGTGCGCTGGGCCTGCCTGCTGCACGACCTGGGCAAGGGCCGCACGCCGCCGAGCGAATGGCCGCGGCATATCGCCCATGAGCACCGCGGCCTGAAGCCGATCGAGGCGGTCAACGCGCGCTGCAAGGCACCCAGGGACTGCGCCGAACTGGCCCTGCTGGTCGGCGAGTACCACACCCACGGCCACCGCGCCCTGGAGCTGCGCCCCAACACCCTGCTGGAGCTGCTGCAGCGCTTCGACGTGTACCGCCGGCCACAGCGCTTCGAGGAGTTCCTCGCCGCCTGCGAGATGGATGCCCGCGGCCGCCTGGGCCTGGAACAGCGCGATTACCCGCAGGCCGCCTACCTGCGCGGCGCCATGCAGGCGGCCCGCGCGGTAGCGGTGCAGCCGCTGGTGGAAGAGGGTTTCAAAGGCGCGGAGCTGGGCGAGGCGCTACAGCGCGAACGTCTGAAAGCCCTCAAGGACTACAAGGAAAAAACCAACCGTAGGATGGGCGGAGACGCATAGCATCGATACCCATCGATGGGTATCGCTAGACTCAACCCATCCTACAAGGAGGCGGGGAAGGCCTGGATCAGCGCGACCGGGGTCAGCTCGGCGCCGCGCCAGGTGAAGGGCACCGGCCACAACTGCTGGTCGATGCGCGCCTCCTGCCACAGCTCGGCGAACGGCCTGCCGGCCTGCGGATGCAGCGTCTCGGGGGCCAGCAGCGCCAGCGGCCAGAGCACGAAGGCGTTTTTCAGGATCTCCGCGCGGGGCAGCTCCAGACCGTCGAAGTTGCCGACCAGGCCGTCGTACAGCAGCACGTCGATATCCAGCGGCAGCCCCTTGCGTTCGGGAGCGTAGCGGCCGTTGTCGGCCTCGATGAACTTGAGCCGGCGATCCAGCTCCTGCAGCGACAGCTCGGTGCGCCCGCTGACCACCAGGTTGAAGAAGTTGCCGCTCTTGATGCCGACCGGGCGGCTCTCGAACACCGGCGAGCAGCGCAGGTCATCGACGAACGCGGCCAGGGCGTCGAGACCCGCGCGCAGGCGCAGTTCGCGCTCGACGTTGCTGCCCAGGCCGAGGAAGATCGCGGTCATGGACGGCTGCGCTCGATTTCCACGCCCACCGCGCGGGCCTGGGCATTGGCGCCCGGCTTGGTCACCCGCAGGCGCAGCCAGGGCATGCCGAAGCGCGCCAGCAGGGTCTCGGCCA
>JAJLLC010000053.1:0-31367 GCA_033838285.1 Pseudomonadaceae bacterium | reverse complement strand
GCACCTGGTGCGGCGCATGTCGGCCAGCGAGATCAAGCTGTACTCGCAGCTGCATGTATTCCTCAAGCCCGGCGAGCTGCTCGCTGGCGAGATCTCCGGCGAGTTCTACCGGCGCATGTGGGCCATGGCACGGGCCGACAGTTTCGCGCCGGCGAACGAGACCTCGCACTCGGCCCAGGAGGCCTAGCTGCCGGGGTCCGGGCAGGCCTGCAGCAGCAGTGAAGCGGGTTTTCCACTCAGCGGATGCAGCGGCTCGCGCAGCCCGACGATGCGCCAGCCGGCACCGACCAGCAGGGCCTGCCAGGACTCCAGGGTGCGAAAGTACCAGGGCATGTTCGCCGGAAAGCCCGCGGCGAAGGCCTCGAAGCGCTCCAGCCGCCAGCCGTCGGCCTGGGGCAGGCCGCAGGCATGCGGATGCAGGGTCTGGATCAGTAGCGCGCCGCCCGGCTCGAGCAGGTCGCGCCAGGTCCGCAGAGTCGGCAGCAGGTCCTGCTGGAACAGGGCGAAGTTGCACAGCAGCAGATCAAATCGTCCCAGGCCGGCGGCGGCCAACTCGGCGTGCGTGCAGACCCGGTACTCGGCAGCGCCGGCCGCCCGCGCCGCCTCTATCAGCGCCGGCTCGGCATCCACCCCGAGCATGCTCACGCCCCGCTCGGCGAGGGCGCGGCACAGCCAGCCCTCGCCGCAGCCGATATCCAGCGCCCGGCGTGGCGCCAGCGCTCGTGCGGCCTCCAGCATGGCGGCATCGGTGACCAGGCGTCGGCTCTCGATGCGCCCCTCGCGCACCGCGGCTATCCAGCCGGCGGCATTGCATCGCCAGCTGTGCCGCACTGCCCCGTCGTTCATCTCGCCACCATCGGTCGCCGACATAAAGAACACACCCCCGCTCGCCGCCAACTAAGCTTGGATCAAGACCACCCGCAACTGCCAGGCCAGTCGATCATGGGCGTTCTATGGCCATCGGATCCACCCCAGAGCGCGCTCCCGGTGAGCGAGCCGGGACCTCCTTTATCGCCGCAAAAGCCCCCGCGCAAACGCACCTGGAGCCGTCTGCTGTGGCCGCTGCTGGCGCTCGCGCTGATCGCCGCCGGCATAGTCGCCTACCGAGAATTCACCACCTCGCGCCTGCAGGCCCGCGAGTTCAGCCGCCTGGCCGCCAGCCTCGATTACAGCGTCGAGCCCGGCCCCAGCAGCGCCATCCTCTTCCCCCAGGACGGCCCCTTCGACAAGCGCCTGGGCTATGCCCACCTGCCGCTGCTGCTGGAGCGCCTGCAAGAGCGCCACTTCCTGATCGCCGCGCAGGCACGCTTCTCCCCGGCCCTGATGAGCTACAGCCGCTACGGGCTGTTTCCGCCCTTCGCCGAGAAGATGCAGGCCGGCCTGGCCATCGCCGACTGCCGTGGTGAGCCGCTCTACCTGTTCCGCTACCCGCAGCAGCTGTACGCGCGTTTCGACGACATTCCGCCGCTGGTGGTGGACAGCCTGCTGTTCATCGAGAACCGCCACCTGCTCGACCGCGACCAGCCGCTGGCCAACCCGGCGGTGGACTGGCCACGCTTCGCCAAGGCCGCCCTGTCGCAGCTCGGCAAGAACTTCGCCATCCAGGAGCAATCGGCCGGCGGCAGCACCCTGGCCACCCAGCTGGAGAAGTACCGTCATTCGCCGGACGGCCTGACCCTGTCAGCGATGGAGAAGCTGCGGCAGATGGTCTCCGCCAGCGTGCGCGCCTACCAGCAGGGCCCCGAGACCTTTGCCGCCCGCCAGCAGATAGTACGCGACTACCTGAACAGCGTGCCGCTCTCCGCCGCGCCCGGGCATGGCGAGGTGCATGGCCTGGCCGACGGCCTGCGGGTGTGGTTCGGCGCCGACTTCGCGCGGGTCAACGCCCTCCTCGACCCGGCGCGCACGCCACTGGCCAGCCGCGCCGAGCGCGGCCTGGCGCTGCGCCAGGTGCTGGCGCTGATGATCGCCCAGCGCCGCCCCTCCTATTACTTGGCCCAGGGCCGCAAGGAGCTGGAGGCGCTGACCGAGGCCCATATCCGCATACTGGCCGGCGGCGGCGTGATCGACTGGGCCCTGCGCGATGCGGCGCTGGCGCAGAAGCTGCGCTTTCGCGACCTGCAGCAGAACCCGGCGATCCAGCCGGTGGCGAGCAACAAGGGCATCAGCGTGGCCCGCTCGCGCCTGTCCGGACTGCTCAACATGCCGCTGTACGACCTCGACCGTCTCGACCTGGCCGCCACCAGCACCCTCAACGCCGAGCTGCAGCAACAGGCCAGCGCCTACCTGCGCAAGCTGGCCGACCCCGAGTTCGCCGGCGAGATCGGCCTGTACGGCGAACGCCTGCTGTCGCCGGAGAAGACCACCGAGGTGCGCTACAGCTTCACCCTGTTCGAACGCACCGCCGATGGCGCGCGGGTGCGGGTGCAGACCGACAGCACCGACCAGCCCTTCGACATCAACGAGGGCAGCAAGCTGGAACTGGGCTCCACCGCCAAGTTGCGGGTGCTGACCACCTATCTGGAGGTGATCGCCGAGCTGCATGGCCGCTATGCCGGACAGAGCCCCGCAGCGCTGCGCCAGGTCGAGGTGGCCAGGCAGGATCACCTGACCCGCTGGGTGCTCGACCAGCTGATCGCCAGGCCCGACCTGGGCCTACGCGACCTGCTGGAGGCGGCCCTGGAGCGCAAGTACTCGGCCAGCCCCTACGAGACCTTCTTCACCGGCGGCGGCGCGCACACCTTCAGCAACTTCAAGCGCGAGGACAACGCCCGCATCCCGACGCTGCGCACGGCCCTGCGCGAGTCGATCAACCTGCCGTTCATCCGCCTGCTGCGCGACCTGGTGCGCTACAGCACCTACCATGGCGAGGGCAACAGCGCCGCCCTGCTGCAGGACGACAAGCACCCGCTGCGCGCCGACTACCTCAAGCGTTTCGCCGACCGCGAGGGCACCACCTTCCTGCTGCGCTTCTGGCGCAAGTACCAGGGGCAGAACGCCCAGCAGCGCCTGGACAACTTCATCGAGGGCCTGCGCCCCACCGCCACCCGCCTGGCCGCGGTGCATCGCTACCTGATGCCGGAAGTCGACGAGCCGACCTTCGCCGCCTTCCTCAAGGCCCACGTGCACAACGAGAAACTCAGCGAGAAGAAGATCCGCAGCCTCTATCTGGACTACGGCCCCGGCGCCTGGAGCCTGCCGGACCAGGGCTACATCGCCCGCGTCCACCCGCTGGAGCTGTGGCTGCTGGGCTTCCTCATCGAAAACCCGCAGGCCAGCTTCCGCGAAGCCGTGGCGGCCAGCGCGGACGAGCGCCAGGAGGTCTACGGCTGGCTGTTCAAGACCCGCCACCGCAGCGCCCGCGACAGTCGCATCCGCACCATGCTGGAAGTCGAGGCCTTCCTCGACATCCACCAGCGCTGGCAGCGCCTGGGTTACCCCTTCGAGCACCTGGTGCCGTCGCTGGCCACCGCCATCGGCAGCTCCGGCGACAGGCCGGCGGCGCTGGCCGAGCTGATGGGCATCATCCAGAACGACGGCATCCGCCAGCCCAGCCTGCGCATCGACCAGCTGCACTTCGCCGCGGACACCCCCTACGAGACCCTGTTGCGCCAGGACGGCCAGCGCGGCACGCGGGTGCTGCCCTCGGAGGTGGCGGCGGCCCTGCGCGAAGCCTTGTCGGAGGTGGTCGAGGCCGGCACCGCACGGCGCCTGCACGGCAGCTTCCAGCTGGCCGACGGCACGCCGCTGGTGCTCGGCGGCAAGACCGGCACCGGCGACAACCGCATCGAAAGCACCACCCGCGGCGGCCATGTGCTCAGCTCAAGGGCGATGAACCGCACCGCCACCTTCGTCTTCTACCTGGGCCCGCGGCATTTCGGCACTCTCACCGCCTTCGTGCCGGGCCAGGCGGCGGACAAGTTCCGCTTCACCTCGGCGCTGCCGGTGCAGGTGCTCAAGGGCATGGCGCCGATCCTCACCCCCTACCTGGAGGCCACGGGCCAGACCGGTTGCGGCCTGCCGCCGAGCCCGCCGCGGGCGCGCCTGCTGTGAATCTCCGGGGGAAACAAAAAAGCCGATGCAGAGGCATCGGCTTTTTCGCAGAACAGCCAGGCTTACTCGGCCTTGGCCTTCTCGGCGGCTTCCTTGATCAGGGTCTGCAGTTCGCCCTTCTCGAACATCTCCACCAGGATGTCGCTGCCGCCGACCAGCTCGCCACCCACCCACAGCTGCGGGAAAGTCGGCCAGTTGGCGTACTTGGGCAGGTTGGCGCGGATTTCCGGATTCTGCAGGATGTCCACATAGGCGAACTTCTCGCCACAGGCCATCACCACCTGCGCGGCGCGGGCCGAGAAGCCGCACTGCGGTGCATTCGGCGAGCCTTTCATGTACAGCAGGATGGTGTTGTTGGCGATCTGCTCTTTGATGGTATCGATAATATCCACGACTCACCTCGACTGAACTTTCCCGGTCTGCTCCGGGCACGGTGCGACGATTGTACACGAAAGACCCAGCGGCGGGCTCGGGGATGGTCGCCGGCAATTGCTGCCGGCTATGCTGGGAGAAAGCGACCAAGGGCGACATCAATGAAGTGGCTGACCCAAGCGGCGTGTGCGCTGAGCCTCTCCTGGTGCGCGTCGAGTGCCCTCGCCGAAACCTTCGCGGTGGGTTTCTACGACTATCCGCCGATGATGATCGAGGACGGCCGGCGCGGCATCTACCAGGACATCTTCGACGAGCTGGCCAGGCTCACCGGCGACCGTTTCGACGTGCAGTACTACCCCTACCCGCGCATCGGCCTGCTGTTCGACGAGGGCAAGCTGGATATCGAACCGGGCGTCTACCCCGGCTGGATGCAGGGCCAGGAGACGCCGGGGCTGTTCTCCGTGCCCTTCGGCAAGGTGGTCGACGTGCTGGTCTTCGCCCCGAACAAGGCCTTCCCGGTCAGGCAGCCCGAGGACCTGCGCGGCAAGTCGGTGGGCATGGTGCGCGGCTACGCCTACCCCGAGCTGGCGCCGTTGATCGCCTCCGGCCAGTTGGACCGGCGCAACGGCCTGAACGAGCAGCAGCTGCTCGGCATGCTGGCCAAGTCACGCTTCGACCAGATCATCGTCAACAAGGCCATCGCCCAGTACCACCAGCTCAAGATTCCGGAATACCGCCGGCTGGAGATCGGCGACCTGATCAGTTCCTACGACGTCAGCATGCGCGTGCATCCCCGGCACGCCGCCTGGCTGGAAGAGCTGGACGCGGCCATCGTCAAGCTCAAGCAGCAGGGCATCATCGAGAAGATCTACGCCACTTATGGTGTGCATCTCTAGAGTCTGTTCACGATCTTTCGCGGGTATCGCAGGAGGCCCGGGGCGCAACGCTAATGAACCCGTCATGCCGGCGTAGGCCGGTATCCAGCGGCCCTCTGGCCCCCCGCGAAATCCGTGGTGCCGAGAAGATCGTGCACAGGCTCCGAGGCGGCCAGCGCCCGGCTCCTGATTACGCGGCCTCGACCCGTACCGGTACGCCGTTGAGCGCCGCGTTACCGGACACCGCGTCGAGCTGGCGCTCGTCGGTCAGGTCGTTGGCGCTGGCGCCGGGCTGGGCGCTGGCGATGGCCATCTGCACGCCGGGGCGGGCATGCCCCCAGCCGTGCGGCAGGCTGACCACGCCGGGCATCATCTCGTCGCTGGCCAGCGCCTCCACCTCGATCACGCCGACCCGCGACTGCACGCGCACCCGCTGGCCGTCGGCCAGGCCTCTGCCGACCATGTCCTGCGGATTCATCAGCAGCTGGTGGCGCGGCTTGCCCTTCACCAGGCGCTGGTAGTTGTGCATCCAGGAGTTGTTGCTGCGCACATGGCGACGGCCGATCAGCAGCAGTTCGCCGGCGGCCGGTTGCGGCTCGCCGGCGAAGCGCGCGAGGTCCGCCACCAGCAGCTGCGGGGCGGCCTCGATGGCCTTGGATTCGGTCTTCAGGCGCGCCGCCAGGTTCGGCTTGAGCGGGCCCAGGTCGATGCCATGGGGCGCGTCGCGCAGCGCCGCCAGGCTCAGCTTGTGCTCGGACTTGTCGCCATAGGGGCCGAAGCGCAGGCCCATGTCGATCATCTGCTGCGGCGGCATGGTCGGCTTCAGCTCGGTGCCGTTCTTCGCGGCGAAGGCCTTGGCCAGGCCGACGAAGATCTCCCAGTCATCCAGCGCGCCGGCGGGCTTTTCCAGCACCGGCTCGTTGAAACGGGTGACGTTGCGCACGGCGAACATGTTGAAGGTGGTGTCGTAGTGATCGTGCTCCAGCGGCGCGGTGGGCGGCAGGATCAGGTCGGCGTGGCGGGTGGTCTCGTTGATGTAGAGGTCCACCGAGACCATGAAGTCGAGCCCGTCCAGCGCCTGCTCCAGCTGGCGGCCGTTGGGGGTGGACAGCACCGGGTTGCCGGCCACCGTGATCAGCGCGCGGATCTGCCCCTCGCCGGGGGTGAGCATCTCCTCGGCCAGGGCCGCCACCGGCAGCTCGCCACCGTATTCCGGCAGGCCGGAGACGCGGCTCTGCCAGACGTTGAAGTGGCCGCCGGAGGTGCTCGCCACCAGATCCAGGGCCGGGCTGGTGCACAGCGCGCCGCCGACGCTGTCGAGGTTGCCGGTAACCAGGTTGATCAGCTGGATCAGCCAGTGGCACAGGCTGCCGTAGGTCTGGGTGGACACCCCCATGCGCCCGTAGCACACCGCCGACTCGGCGCCGGCGAAGTCGCGGGCCAGCTGGCGGATGTCCTGCGCCGGCACGCCGCAGCGGCCGCTCATGGCCTCGGCGGTGAAGGGCGCGATGGCTTCGCGCACCTGCTCCAGACCGTTGACCGGCAGGTGGCTTTCGCGGGTCAGGCCTTCCTCGAACAGGGTGTTGAGCAGACCGAGCAGCAGCGCGGCGTCATTGCCCGGGCGCACGAAGATATGCTGGTCGGCCATGGCCGCCGTCTCGCTGCGCCGCGGGTCGACCACCACCAGCCTGCCGCCGCGGGCCTTGAGCGCCTTGAGGCGCTTCTCCACGTCCGGCACGGTCATGATGCTGCCGTTGGAGGCCAGCGGGTTGCCACCGAGGATCAGCATGAAGCGGGTGTGGTCGATGTCCGGGATCGGCAGCAGCAGGCCGTGGCCGTACATCAGGTAGCTGGTCAGGTGGTGCGGCAGCTGGTCCACCGAGGTGGCGGAGAAGCGGTTGCGCGTCTTCAGCTGGCCGAGGAAGTAGTTGCTGTGGGTCATCAGCCCGTAGTTGTGCACGCTCGGGTTGCCCTGGTACACGGCCACGGCGTTCTTGCCGTGCTCGGCCTGGATCGCGCTCAGGCGCTCGGCGACCAGCGCGAAGGCCTCGTCCCAGCCGATCGGCTGCCATTGGCCGGCGACCTTGCGCAGCGGCTGGCGCACGCGGTCCGGGTCGTTCTGGATGTCCTGCAGGGCCACGGCTTTCGGGCAGATATGGCCACGGCTGAAGCTGTCCCGGGCATCGCCCTTGATGGAGAGGATCTGCCGGCTGCCGTCTGCCTGGTCTGCGGTTTCGATGGTCAGGCCACAGATGGCCTCGCACAGGTGACAGGCACGGTGATGGAGGGTCTTGGTCATGGCCTAGCCTCATTGTTCTGTTCGAGACGACCGGTCGGGTCGTGGAAACAAGACTATGGAGGCTGGAGGGAGGGTTGGCCAGGGGCCTTCATTTCATGAATCGGCGGGCATCATGCCCACCGATTCAGACACAACCCAAAGGATCGCAACGGACCGCATCGGCAGACACGGCCCAACGATGCTTAGCGGATCGCGGTAACGGTGCCTTTGTTGCCGGTCACTTTGACGTTGACGGCCTTGTACACCACATAATCCTGCACGCTGACTTCATAACGCGGCGCGACGATCAGGTCGGCACCGGAGCTTTTCACGGCTTTGAAGGCTGCTGCGGATTTGGCGGCGGCTACCGGGTCCAGGCCCAGAGCGAAACCACCTTCGCCACCACCGTAGGTCACGCCATCGGCGAACTGGGTATCACCACCCAGCTTGAACATGCCGAACAGGATGTTCACCGAGGACTCGCCGCTGATGGACTCGCCGACTTTCACGTCCGCTTTCAGGTTGGTTTCCACTTCACCATTGAGCGGGGCGCTCGGCTGGCTGTAGTTCTGGCTGGCACAGCCAGTCAGCAGGGCCAGGGCGGAAAAGGCGGCGGCATAGGCTACGTGTTTCATGCAAGACTCCTTTGCATTGAAGATTCCATAATGCCCCGTTGCGGGGCATCGCGGGATGCCGTTGAGGCGGGCGCATGGTAGGGGTGGCCCTTTGGCAGCGGCAAGCCGATGTGTCACTTTTGTGACGCCTGCCGCAGCCTGGAAATCTTCTTTCTCTGCCCCGACGGGTCGCGAGGACCCGCCGAAAGCCGCGTTTCAGCGCTTGCGCCCGCTGTCCGTCGGACGCTTGCCCGGAGTGGCCGGACGCGGCTTGCGCGGGGCTCGCTCGCCCTGCTCCGCAGTCGGACGCGGGCTGCGCTTGCGGTTGCTCTCGCTCGGGCGCTCCGCCACCTCGGTGCCGGCCGGCCTGCGCGGAGCGCGCTGCGGGCGCTCCTGGCCACGCGCCGGTTCGCTCGACGCGGCCTCGTCGCGGACCGGGCGCAGCACGCGCTTGGGCCGCTCGCTGCGGCCGAGTGGCTTGGCCGCCTTGCGCTGCAGGCGGTCGAGCTTCTCGCGCATCTTCTCCTTCATCGCCGGCAGGGCCACCGGCTTGAGGCCGACTTCCTCGCTGAGGATGTCCACCTCGCGCTGACCCATCTCGCGCCAGCGCCCCATGGGCAGGTCGGAGGTCATGAACACCGGGCCGAAGCGCACGCGCTTGAGGCGGCTGACCACCACGCCCTGGGACTCCCACAGGCGGCGCACCTCGCGGTTGCGGCCTTCCATCACCACGCAGTGGAACCAGTGGTTGAGGCCGTCGCCGCCCGGCGCTTCCTTGATGTCGGTGAACTTGGCCGGGCCGTCTTCCAGCATCACGCCGGTCTTGAGCTGCTCGATCATCTCCTCGGTGACCTCGCCACGCACGCGCACGGCGTACTCGCGGTCCATCTCGTAGGAGGGGTGCATCAGGCGGTTGGCCAGCTCGCCGTCGGTGGTGAACAGCAGCAGGCCGGTGGTGTTGATGTCCAGGCGGCCGATGTTGATCCAGCGGCCTTCCTTCGGCCGCGGCAGGCGGTCGAACACAGTGGGCCGGCCTTCCGGATCGTCACGGGTGCAGATCTCGCCTTCCGGCTTGTTGTATATCAGCACGCGGCGCACCACCTGGGCATCCTCGCGCTTGAGCAGCTGGCCATCGACGCTGATGGCGTCGCGCGGCTCGACCCGCGCGCCGAGGCTGGCGACCTCGCCGTTGACCTTGACCCGGCCGGCGGCGATCCACTGCTCTATGTCGCGGCGCGAGCCGAGGCCGGCACGGGCCAGGACCTTCTGCAGCTTCTCGCCGCTGGGGCGGGGTTCGAAGTCGGATTCACTCATCTGGGCACCTCCCGGTGTAACTGAGGATGAAAAAGGGTCGCGCATCATACGCGCATCGCCGCCGCTAAGCACGGCCGTCTGACTATAGTCCGCTCAGCGGCGCTTGCGCCGCCCCGTGGCCGCCAGGGCCAGCAGGCGCTGGTCGGCCAGGGCCAGCACGATCAGGCGCTCGGCCTTGTCGAGCTTCTTCCAGACCTTGATCTCGCGCCTGCTACGTCCGCAGCCGCGGCAGATATCGTCCGCGAACTCGCAGACCTTGATGCAGGGATTCTTGCTCATGACGGCACCCGCTGGTGAAGGCGCGGCCAGCATAGATGCAGCGCAGCGGGAAACGGGATTGAAAGTGTCAATCCACCCGATGCACGGAATCGTCGACATCACTCTCCTGCTCGGCCTCCTCGGCGGCCAGGGACAGGTCGTCGAAGTCGGTCTTCAGGCCCTGTTCCATCTGGTCCAGTTCCACCAGCAGGCTGCGGAAGCTGGTTTCCTCGCGCGGCTCGGCGGGCCCATGCTCGGCGCCGGCCAGGTCGGCACGCGCCTGCAGGCCCTCGGGCACCGCTGCCTCTTCGTCGAGGGCCAGCTCGGGCTCCGGCTCCAGCTCGCGCAGCTCGGCCAGCGGCGGCAGCTGCTCCAGGCTCTTCAGGTTGAAGTAGTCGAGGAAGGCACGGGTGGTGGCGAACATGGCCGGCTTGCCCGGCACGTCGCGATAGCCGACCACGCGAATCCAGTCGCGCTCCTGCAGGGTCTTGATGATCTGGCTGTTGACCGCCACGCCGCGCACGTCCTCGATCTCGCCGCGGGTGATCGGCTGGCGGTAGGCGATCAGCGCAAGGGTCTCCAGCATGGCGCGCGAGTAGCGCTGCGGGCGCTCCTCCCACAGCCGGCCGACCCAGGGCGAGAACCTCTCGCGCACCTGCAGGCGGTAGCCGGAGGCCACCTCCCTGAGCTCGAAGGCACGCCCTTCGCAGGACTGGCGCAGCACCTCCAGCGCCTCGCGCAGCTGCGCCGGCTCCGGTCGCTCGCCTTCCTCGAACAGCTCACCGAGGCGCTCCAGCGACAGCGGCCGCCCAGAGGCGAGCAGCCAGGCTTCGAGCAGGGAGGCGAGTTCTTGCGGATCGGCGAGGTTCATCTATTCGGCTCGGGCACGGACGTGGATGGGCGCGAAGGGCTCATTCTGCACCAGTTCCACCAGTTGTTCCTTGATCAGTTCGAGCACCGCCATGAAGGTGACCACCACGCCCAGACGCCCTTCTTCCACCGTGAACAGCGTGACGAAGGGCAGGAAGCCCGCGCCCTTGAGGCGCTCCAGCACCTCGCTCATGCGCTCGCGGGTGGACAGTGCCTCGCGCGTCACCTGGTGACTCTCGAACATGTCGGCGCGGCGCAGCACCTCGGCCATGGACAGCAGCAGTTCTTCCAGGCTGACGTCCGGCAGCAGCTTGCGCGCCCGCGCGTCCGGCGCCGCCACGTTCGGCACGTGCACATCGCGGCCGACCCGCGGCAGCTCGTCCAGCCCCTCGGCTGCGGCCTTGAAGCGCTCGTACTCCTGCAGGCGGCGGATCAGCTCGGCGCGCGGGTCATCCTCTTCTTCCTCGGCCTCGGCCGAACGCGGCAGCAGCATGCGCGACTTGATCTCGGCCAGCATGGCGGCCATCACCAGGTATTCGGCGGCCAGCTCCAGGCGCACCGACTTCATCAGCTCGACGTAGCCCATGTACTGCTTGGTGATCTCCGCCACCGGGATGTCGAGGATGTCGATGTTCTGCTTGCGGATCAGGTACAGCAGTAGGTCCAGCGGGCCCTCGAAGGCCTCGAGGAAGACTTCCAGGGCGTCCGGCGGGATATACAGGTCGAGCGGCAGCTCGGTGACGGCCTGGCCGTAGACCAGGGCAAAGGGCAACTCCTGCTGGGCGCCGGCCTGGCTGTCGACCTGCTCGTTCACGCCGCACCCTCCAGGAACGGCGTCGGGTCGCCGCAGCCGACGCGGATCACCTCGGGCTCGCCCTCGGCCAGGTTGATCACGGTGGAGGCCTCCAGGCCGCCGTAGCCGCCGTCGATGATCAGGTCGACCTGATGCTCGAGGATCTGGCGCATCTCGTAGGGGTCGCTCATCGGCAGGTCGTCGCCGGGCAGGATCAGGCTCACGCTCATCAGCGGCTCGCCGAGGGCCTCGGCCAGGGCCAGGGCGATGGGGTGCGCCGGCACGCGCAGGCCGATGGTGCGGCGCTTGGGATGCAGCAGCATGCGCGGCACTTCGCGGGTGGCGCTGAGGATGAAGGTGTAGGGCCCCGGCGTGTGCGCCTTGAGCAGGCGGAAGGCGCCGGTATCGACCTTGGCGAACAGGCCGATCTGCGACAGGTCGCTGCACACCAGGGTGAAGTTGTGCTTGTCGTCCAGCTGGCGCAGGCGGCGGATGCGCTCGACCGCGCCCTTGTCGCCGATCAGGCAGCCGATGGCGTAGGAGGAATCGGTCGGATAGACGATCACCCCGCCGCTACGGAGGATTTCCACCGCCTGCTTGATCAGGCGCGGTTGCGGATTTTCCGGGTGAACCTGGAAGAACTGGCTCATTGACGTTCCCTGTTCAGGCGGTAGTAGCGCATGCATGATCGAAGCGCTCCCATAAAGGAGACAGATCGTCCGGCAACGGACGATACATGCCCAGCTCAGACCAGTCGCCCGGAGCGTGGAAATCGCTGCCGACACTGGCCAGCATGCCGAATTCGCGGGCCAGGATGGCCAGGCCGCCGACCTGCTCGGCCGGCTGCAGGCCGTTGACCACTTCCAGCGCATGACCACCGGCGGCGATGAAATCGGCGACCAGGCGCCGTCGCTTGCTGCGGGTGAAGTCGTACTGCCAGGGGTGCGCCAGGCTGATCCAGGCGCCGGCAGCCCTGAGCGTGCCGACCGCCTGTTCCAGGGTCGGCCAATGCTGTTTGACGTCGCCCAGCTTGCCCGAGCCCAGCCACTTGCGGAACGCCTCGGCGTGGTCGCGCACATGCCCGGCGCGCACCAGGAACTCGGCGAAGTGCGGCCGCGCCGGCGCATTGCCGCTGTCGCCCAGGCCCTGCTGCACTTCGCGCGCCCCTTCCAGGGCACCTGGCATGCCCTTGGCGGCCAGGCGGCGGGAGATTTCCTCGGCGCGCAGCCAGCGGCCCTGGTGCAGCTCGGCGATGGCCTGCTGCAAGGCCGGTGCCTCGCTGGCGAAGGCGTAGCCGAGCACATGGATGGTCGCCCCGCCCCAGGTGCAGGACAGTTCGATGCCGTTGACCAGACGCAGGCCCAGGTCGGCGGCGGCGGCGCGCGCCTCGTCCAGGCCCTCCAGGGTGTCATGGTCGGTCAGCGCCAGCAGCTCGACGCCGCGCCCGTGGGCGCGCGCGACCACCTCGGCGGGCGCTAGAACGCCGTCGGAAGCGGTGCTGTGGCAGTGCAGATCGACCTTCATGGCGCGTCTTTCGTTAATGAACTTGTTTGTTATTATGCCGCCACATCCCGCTTCTGGCTGCCGCCGTGAAACAATTCATCGACTTCATCCCGCTCATCCTGTTCTTCATCGTCTACAAACTCGATCCGCGCAACGTCGAACTGGCCGGCCAAAGCTTCGAGCTGGGCGGCATCTTCAGCGCCACCGCCGTGCTGATCGCCAGCTCGGTGGTGGTCTACGGCGTGCTGTTCCTGCTCCAGCGCAAGCTGGAAAAGGGTCAGTGGCTGACCCTGCTGGCCTGCCTGCTGTTCGGCGGCATGACCCTGGCCTTCCACAGCGAGACCTTCCTCAAGTGGAAGGCACCGGTGGTCAACTGGCTGTTCGCCGCCGGCTTCGCCGCCACCCATTTCATCGGCGACAAGGTGCTGATCCAGCGCATCATGGGCCACGCCGTGCAGCTGCCGCAGCCGATCTGGGTCCGCCTGAACCTGGCCTGGATCGCCTTCTTCGTGTTCAGCGGCTGCGCCAACCTGTTCGTCGCCTTCACCTTCCACGACATCTGGGTCGACTTCAAAGTCTTCGGCAGCCTCGGCATGACCGTGCTGTTCCTGGTCGCCCAGGGCGTCTACCTGGCGCGCCACATCCACGACGACGCGCCCCAGCAAAGCAAGGACTGACATGCTCTACGCCATCATCGCCAGCGACGCCCCCGAATCCCTGGACAAGCGCCTGGCCGCCCGCCCGGACCACCTGGCCCGCCTGGAGCAACTGAAAGCCGAAGGCCGCCTGGTGCTGGCCGGCCCGCACCCGGCGATCGACAGCCCCGACCCGGGCCCGGCTGGCTTCTCCGGCAGCCTGATCGTCGCCGAGTTCGAATCCCTGGCCGCCGCCCAGACCTGGGCCGACGCCGACCCCTATCGCGCCGCCGGCGTCTACGCCAGCGTCGTGGTCAAACCCTTCAAGCGGGTGTTCTAAGCCGCCGCAGGCCATAACAATAAAATCGGAACCGGGAGCCCTCATGCGCCAAGCCCCGCTCTACCTGTTGCTTACCGCCCTCAGCATCAGCCCGGCCCTGCAGGCCGAGCAGAACCAGCTCCCGAGCCACGACGCAGGTAGCGCGCAGATCGCCGCCCTGCAGCAGCAACTGGCCGAGAGCCAGCGCCAGCTCGGCGAGCTGCAGAACGCCAGCGATGAGCGCGCCAGTGCCCAGATCAGTCGCCTGAGCCAGGACAACCAGCGCCTCAAGCTGCAGCTCAAGCAGGCCCAGGCCGAACAGCCGCAGCCTCTGCTCAGCCAGCAGCAGCTGTGGTACGCCATCGGCGGCGGCACCACCCTGCTGGCCTTCGTCATCGGTCGCCTGAGCGCCGGCGGACGCAACAAGCGCCGCAGCGAGTGGGTCTGAGTCCCCTCCTCCAATCGCCGCCATGACCGACCTGCTGCTGATCGACGACGACATCGAACTCTGCGAGCTGCTGGCCAGCTGGCTGCAGCAGGAAGGCTTCGCCATTCGCGCCTGCCACGACGGCGTCAGCGCTCGCGCGGCACTCGCCGGGCAGAGCCCGGCGGCGGTGATCCTCGACGTGATGCTGCCCGACGGCAGCGGCCTGGAGCTGCTCAAGCAGCTGCGCAGCGAACACGCCGAGCTGCCTGTGCTGATGCTCTCGGCACGCGGCGAGCCGCTGGACCGCATCCTCGGCCTGGAACTGGGCGCCGACGACTACCTGGCCAAGCCCTGCGACCCGCGCGAACTCACCGCCCGCCTGCGTGCCGTGCTGCGCCGCAGCCAGCCGGTCGCCAGCCCCACGCGCTTGGAACTGGGCGACCTCAGCTACAGCCCGCAGCGCGGCGTGGCCAGCCTCGGCGAACAGGAGGTCGCCCTGACCCTGTCCGAGGGGCGCATCCTCGAGGCCCTGCTGCAGCAACCCGGCGAACCGCTGGACAAGCAGGCCCTGGCGCAGCTGGCACTGGGACGCAAGCTGACCCTCTACGACCGCAGCCTGGACATGCACGTCAGCAACCTGCGCAAGAAGCTCGGCCCACACCCCGACGGCCGCCCGCGCATCGTCGCCCTGCGCAGCCGCGGCTACTACTACGCCCCCTGAGAGCCCGCTCGGAAGCCTCGCGAGCCAGAGACCTGCAGGGCATAACGGGGTGAAGAAGCGCTGTTTACCGGAGGTAAACGAGCATTCCGAACAGAGTTCCAACGCAGCAGGCCTTCGCCCTTTACCCAGCCTTTACCCTCCCCTGACCGCGCCTGACCTTGCCCGCCCTAGACTGGGCTCATCCGGTAAGCCACCGGTTTCGAGACAAGGAGACAGATCATGCGCAAGACCCTCACCGCCCTGCTGCTCGCCGCCAGCCTGCCGAGCCTCGCCCTGGCCATGCCCGAAGGCGCCCCCGGCGAACACGGCCCCTGCAGCAAGGCCATGCATGGCGAACACCGCAGCCATGGCATGCGGATGTTCAAGGACCTCGACCTCAGCGCCGAACAGCGCGAGCAGATGGGCAAGCTGATGCGCGAACGCAAGGGCGACCCGCGCGAAATCACCCGCAAGTACCTGGACAAGCTGCCCAAGGCCGATCAGGAAGCCCTGCAGAAGGAGCTGGAAACCGCGCGCCTGGAACATGACAAGGCCATCCGCGCCATCCTCACCCCGGAGCAGCAGAAGACCTTCGACGCACACAAGGCCGAGATGGCGAAACGCCGCGCCGAACGCGCCGAATTCGAGGCCTGGAAGGCCGAGAAAGCACAGAAAGCCGAGTAATATCCGGCATTCGGGCCCGGCGCAGTGCCGGGCCCTCGGTTTTCAAGGAGCTTCCATGCGCTCACTGTTCTGGCGCATCTTCGCCAGCTTCTGGCTGGCGGTGGCCCTGGTCGCCGGCCTGTCCATGCTGCTGGGCCGCGCCCTGGACCAGGACGCCTGGATACTCGGCCGCCACCCAGCCCTCAGGGATCTGCCCGAACTCTGGAGCCAGCTCTACGAGCGCGACGGCCCCGAGGCCGCCCAACAGTTCCTGGAGAAGCGCAAGCAGCGCTTCCGGGTCAACGTCCAGGTGCTCAACGACAATGGCCAGGCCCTGGTCTACGGCACCTTCCCGCCGCGCGCGGCCGCCTTCGAGGCGCGCCAGGAAAACCCGCAGCGCCTGCCCTGGCGGCGCATCACCGAGGAATACCAGAGCCCGGCCTCGGGCGAGACCTACCTGTTCATCTACCGCATTCCCCATCCGGAGATGATGGCCTGGCACCGTGACAGCCTGTTCTGGCCGCTCAGCGCCCTCGGCATCGCCCTGGTGGTGCTGACCGCCATCAGCCTGCTGCTGACCTTCTCCATCACCCGCCCGCTCGGCCGCCTGCGCGGCGCCGTGCACGACCTCGGGCAGACCGCCTACCAGCAACACAGCCTGGCCCGCCTGGCCGGGCGCGGCGACGAGTTCGGCGTGCTGGCCCGCGACTTCAACCGCATGGGCGCGCGCCTGCAGGACCTGATCGGCAGCCAGCGCCAGCTGCTGCGCGATGTCTCCCACGAGCTGCGCTCGCCGCTGGCGCGCCTGCGCGTGGCCCTGGCCCTGGCCGAACGCGCCGAGCCGGGCGAACGGGACAAGCTGTGGGGCCGTCTGACCCAGGAATGCGATCGCCTGGAGGCGCTGATCGGCGAGATTCTCGCCCTCGCCCGCCTGGACGCCGACCCCGGAGCCGCGCGCCCGATCGACCTGCGCCAGCTGCTCGACAACCTGCAGGCCGACGCCGCCCTGGCCGCCCCCGAGCAGCGCCTGCAAATCCACATGGACAGCCGCCCGCTGCCGCTCGCGGGCTGGCCGGACATGCTCGGCCGCGCGCTGGACAACCTGCTGCGCAACGCCCTGCGCTTCAACCCGCCGGGCCAGCCTATCGAAGTGACGGTGCAGCAGCAGGCCGGCCAGCTGCGCATCGACGTGCGCGACCACGGCCCCGGCGCCCCGCCGCAGGTGCTGGCGCGCCTGGGCGAGCCCTTCTACCGCGCACCCCACCAGGAGGCCGCCGGCCACGGCCTGGGCCTGGCCATCGCGCGCCGCGCCGCCGAGCGCCACGGCGGCCGCCTGCTGCTGGCCAACCACCCGGACGGCGGCTTCATCGCCAGCCTGGAGCTGCCGTTAGCGCAATAAACAGCGGCGAGCTTTTCACCCCCCTCTCCCGTTCACGGGAGAGGGCTGGGGAGAGGGGGCTACTGGCCCAGCGCCTTGCTGGCGCGAAGTTCGGCGATCTGCGCCTCGTCGTAGCCCAGCTCGCGCAGCACCTCCTCACTGTGTGCACCGACGGCCACGCCGATATGCCGTGGCGGCTCCAGCCCTGCGGAGAAGCGGATCGGGCAGGCCAGCTGGCGCTGCGCCGCCCTGCCCTCGCGCGGCACCTCGGTGACCACGCCGCGGGCCTTGAGCTGCGGGTGCTCGACCGCCTCGGACAGCTTCAGCACCGGCTCGACGCAGGCATCCAGGGCGGCGAAGCGCCGCTGCCACTCGGCCAGGTCGTGCTTCTCGATCTCGATCTCGATCTCGCGCTTGAGCGCCTTCTGATCCTTGGGCGACAGGCCCAGGGCGGCCAGCTCCGGGCGGCCGATGGCGGCGCAGAACTGCTGCATGAACTGCGGCTCCAGGCTGCCCACCGACAGCCAGCGGCCGTCGCGGGTGCGGTAGTAGTCGTAGAAGCTGCCGCCGTTGAGCGCCTGGTTCTCCATGTCCGGTTCCTGGCCGGCGGCGAGGAAACCGGCGCCGGCCATGGCGTGCAGGCTGAAGGCGCAGTCGGTCATGCTGATGTCGACGTGCTGGCCCTGCCCCGTGCTGTGCCGGGCGATCACCGCGGCAAGCAGGCCGATCACCCCGTGCAGCGAGCCGCCGGCGATGTCCGCTACCTGCATGCCGAGCGGCAGCGGGCCGCTGTCGCGGCGCCCGGTGTAGCTGGCGAGGCCGCTCAGCGCCAGGTAGTTGAGGTCGTGGCCGGCGCGGTCCCTGTACGGCCCGGTCTGGCCGTAGCCGGTAATGGAGACGTAGATCAGCCGCGGGTTGATTGCCTTCAGTGCCTCGTAACCGAGGCCGAGTTTGTCCATCACCCCGGGGCGAAACTGCTCCAACACGATGTCGTATTCGGCCATCAGGCGCCGTACCACCTCCAGCGCCTCGGGCTTCTTCAGGTCCAGCGCCAGCGAGCGCTTGTTGCGGTTGAGGTAGGCATGGCTGGCGGACACGCCGTCGACATGCGGCGGCAGCACGCGCACCAGGTCCATGCGCGTCGGCGACTCGATGCGCAGCACTTCGGCGCCCAGGTCGGCCAGCAGCAGCGAGGCGAACGGCCCCGGCAGCAGAGTGGAGAAGTCGAGGACTTTCAGCGAGGACAGCGGGCCTTTCATGATTCAGTCTTCCCAGTGAACAGCAGGTTGATGCGGCAGGCGGGCGACCCACTCGGCGTAGCGGGCCTCCAGCACGTTGCGGCGGATTTTCAGGGTCGGCGTCAGGCTGCCGTTGTCCACGGTCCAGCTCTCGCTCACCAGCAGCAGATGGCTCAGGCGCTCGTGCGCCGGCAGCGCGGCATTGAGGCGACCCAGGGTCGCCAGCAGGTCGGCGGCGACCTGCTCGCGGGCCTGGACGCGGGCCGCCGGCGACAGGTCGATCAGCGCCAGCGGCTGGTCACGGTTGCTGCCCATCAGGCAGACCTGCTCGACCCAGGTGTTCTTGGCGATCTCGCCCTCGATGGGCGCCGGCGCCACATACTTGCCCTTGCTGGTCTTGAAGATGTCCTTGACCCGCCCGGTGATGCGCAGATAGCCGTCGGCATCCACCTCGCCCTTGTCGCCGGTGTGCAGCCAGCCACCTTCCAGGGCCTGAGCGCTGAGTTGCGGTTCGCGGTAGTAGCCCTGCATCAGGGTCGGGCTGCGCAGCAGCACCTCGCCGCTGTCGGCCAGGCGAATCTCGAGGAAGGGCATGGGCCGCCCGACCGTGCCGAAGCGCACCTGGCCGGGCCGGTTGAAGCAGCCGTAGGCGAAGTTCTCGGTCATGCCGTAGCCCTCGCAGAGGGTCAGGCCGATGCGCCGGTACCACTCCAGCAACCCCGGAGAAATCGCGGCGGCGCCGGATATCAGAATGCGCGCCCGGTCCAGGCCCAGGCCACGGCGAATCCTGCGCGCCACCAGGCTGCCGACAAAGGGCAGGCGCAGCAGCAGGTCCAGCCTGTGCTGCGGCAGGCGCTCCAGCACGCCCTGCTGGAAGCGCGTCCACAGCCGTGGCACCGAGAAGAATATGCTCGGGCGAATGTGTCTCAGGTCGGCGGCGAAGGTCTCCAGCGACTCGACGAAGGCTACCGCCGCGCCGGCATAGAGGCTGGTCATCTGCACCAGGAAGCGCTCGGCGGCATGCGACAGCGGCAGGTAGGAGAAGAACTGGTCGCGCTCGCCGATCTTCATCTCCAGGCAGGCGTTGGCGGCGGAGAAGGCCATGGCCCGCGCCGCCAGCATCACGCCCTTGGGCTGGCCGGTGGTACCGGAGGTGTAGAGGATGCTGAGCAGCTCGTCGCCCTGCTGCCTATGCACCTGCTGCAACGGCGCATGGGCTTGCAGCTCGTGCCACTGGTAATCGGCGCGCAGGGTCGGATAGGGCATGGCAATACGCACCACCTGCGCGCCGATGGCCCCTTCCAGCTTCTCCGGCTCGTCCAGCTTGCCGAGGATGATCGCCTTGCAGGCGCAATGCTCCAGCACGTAGGCAATGCTCTCGGCGGTCTGCAGCGGATAGAGTGGCACGCTGACCAGCCCGGCCATCATGATCGCCAGGTCGCTGATGAACCACTCGGCGCAGTTCTTTGCCAGGATCGCCACCCGATCGCCCGGCGCGCAACCCAGGGCCTGCAGGCCGCTGGCCAGGCGCCGCGCCTGTTCGTCGACCTGGCGCCAGGTGAAGCCATGCCAGTGGCCAGCCACCGGCTGGCGCAGCCAGACCCGCTCGGGCGTGCGCTCGCACCAGTGCTGGAAACGTTCTAGCGGCAGTTGTTCGGTCATGCGGGCGTCCCTTCTTGTTGTTATCTGCCCCGCCGGGCTCGCTCAAGGTAGACCCGCCCTCGCCGCCCCTCAATGACCCAAGCGCTCGGCGCGATTGACCCTAGCGGTCAGCCTCCAGGGTGAAGGCCAGGAAGCGCTGCAGGTAATCGATGAAGGCCTGCACCTTGCCGGTGGCACGGCGGTGGCTGGGGTAGACCGCGAGGATGTCTTCGCCGAAGGCGTCCGGCTCGATCTGGTAGTCCGCCATCAGCCGTACCAGGCGGCCATCGGCCAGGTGAGGCGCGACACTCCACAGCGGCGTGTGCAGCACGCCGTTGCCGGCCACGGCATTGGCCAGCAGCAGGTCGTAGTTGTCGCTCTCCAGGCGCACTCGCTGCGGGTGCGGCAGGCGGATGCGCATTCCATCGCGCACCACCCACCAGCCGTCGCGCCCGAGCGCCGGGTGGGCGTACATCAGCCAGTCGTGTTGTTCCAGGGTCTGCGGCGTCAGCGGCAGCGGGTTGCGGGCCAGGTAAGCGGGACTGGCGGAGAGGCAGATGCGGTTCTTGCCGACCACCCGCGCGATCAGCCCCGGCAGGTCGCTCGGCCCCTCGCGCAGGGCCAGGTCGTAGCCGGCCTCGACCAGGTCGACGAAGTCGTCGCACAGATCGACGCGCAGACGAATCTGCGGGTACTCGGTCAAGAAGCCGGCACAGACCTGATCGAGAAAGGCCTGGCCGAACGCCAGTGGTGCGGTCAGCCGCAGGCTGCCGTGCAGGCCATGCTGCAGCTGGCCGATTTCCTCGCCCGCCTCGTGCAGGCGCTGCAGCACCTGGCGAGCGGTGTCCAGGTACAGGCGCCCGGCCTCGGTCAGCACGATGCGCCGGGTGCTGCGCTCGAACAGCTGGGCGCCCAGCTCGCGCTCCAGGTGGCCGACGGCCTTGGTCAGGGCCGAGGGCGTCTTGCCCAGCAGCTCGGCGGCGCGGCTGAAACTGCCCTGCTCGGCCGTGGCGACGAACATGCCGAGGGCACTGAACTTGTCCATGGTCGTTTCCTACCAGGCAAAAGGATTTTGCGCGAACAGGCCGTTCTGCCCGTCCCCCATGCTCGCTAGTCTCGCCGGCAGATCAATAAAAACAAGGGGTCTGCTGTGAAAAGAGCGTTACTGGCAAGTGCACTAGCTTTTTCCTCCCTGGAAGCCATGGCCGCCGCCGATCTGGTGTTTTACAACGGTCAGGTGTTTACCGCCGAGGCCGGCCAGCCCAGGGCCCAGGCCATCGCCGTGGACGACGGCAGGATTCTCCAGGTCGGCAGCGACGCCGCAATCCTCGCCCTGGCCGACGCCAGCACCCAGCGCATCGACCTGGCCGGCAAGGTGCTGATGCCGGGCATGATCGACACCCACAGCCACCCGGTGATGGGCGCCCTGGCCAGCCTGCGCGCCAACCTCTACGACGAGGTCAAGCCGCTGGCGGAACTGGAACAGTGGATCGTCGAGCAGGACGCGGCCGGCACCGCGCGCCTGTACGACATCATCGTCATCAGCGGCGTCAGCTCGGCCTACTGGAAGAACAGCCGCGCACTGGCCAAGCGCTTCAACCAGGGCCGCTGGGCCGAGCAGCCGCTGGTGCTCGACGGCATCGACGGCCACACCGGCTGGGCCAACCAGGCCATGCTGCGGCGCGTCGGCATCAATGCCGCGCTGATCAAGACCCTGGACGCCAAGGAAGCCAGCTATATCGAGCACGAGGCGGACCTGACGCCCACCGGCTACCTCAGCGAAACCGGCTGGGACCGGGTACGCAGCCAGCTGCCCAAGCCCTCCCATGAACTGATGCTGAAGGCCGCCCGCGAGGCGATACGCCTGAATCTGGAAGTGGGCGTCACCGCCTGGATGGATGCCGCGGCCAACGGCGGCGGCGAGCAGTCGCTGTTCGAGATGCGCCCCACCACCCGCGACCTCGGCGTGCTGCCGCTGTATCGCGAGCTGGCCGAGAAAGGCGAGCTGAACGTGCACGTGGCCGCCCTGCTGCTGACCCACCCGCAGAGCAAGCCCGAGGATCTCGCCGTGCAGGCCGAGGTGATGCGCCAGTTCGCAGGCGTGCCCAACCTGACCTTCCCCGGCCTCAAGGTGTTCGTCGACGGCATTCTCGAATATCCGGGGCAGACCGCCGCGGTGATCGACCCGTACACCAACAGCCACAAGCAGGGCCAGCTGCTGATCGACCCGCAGGGCTTCGGCCCGCTGCTGGCGGCGGCCGAGCAGCGCGGCTGGATAGTGCATATGCATGCGGTCGGCGACCGCGCCGTGCGCGAATCGCTGAATGCCGTGCAGTACGCCCGCCAGCAGAACCCGGCAGCGCTGCCGCACAGCATCACCCACCTGCAGCTGGTCAACCCCAAGGAGTTCCCGCGCTTCAGGGAGCTCGGCGTGATCGCCTCCATGCAGCTGCTGTGGGCCACCGCCGAGAGCTACACCGAGGAACTGGTCAAGCCCTACGTCAGCGCCTTCGCCTACCGCTACCAGTACCCGGCGCGCTCGCTGCACAAGGCCGGCGCCACCATCGCCGGGGCCAGCGACTGGCCGGTGTCCAGCCCCAACCCGTGGAACGCCATCGCCCAGGCCAGTACCCGCACAGGCCCGCTCGGCGTGCTCAACGCCGCCGAGAGCATCGACCGCGAAACCATGCTCCGTGCCTACACCATCAATGCCGCCAAGGCCTTGCGCCTGGAGGACCGTATCGGCTCGCTGGCGCCCGGCAAGCAGGCCGACCTGATAGTGCTCGACCGCGACGTGTTCAAGGTCAGCGACGCCGAGCTGTTCGACACCAAAGTGCTGAAGACCTGGTTCGCCGGCAAGCCGGTGTACCAGGCCGCGACCGCCGCCACTGCCCTAGCCCAATAAGCCCAATAAGCCCCACCTAAGCCGATCCACCGTGCGCCTCAGGCAGCACGGCGGGTCGGCTCGCCCTAGAACTGCCGACCTAACAACCACAACACAAGACTCTTCCATGCGCATCCAGCACCTTCTCGCCCTGGCCCTCGCGGCCGGCGGCACCCTGCAGGCCCAGGCCATCGAACTCAACGAGCAGTTCGCCCTGGCCATCACCCCGGGAATCTACAGCGACTACCGCAACAGCGGCATCTCGCAGACCCTCGGCGACCCCGCCGCCCAGCTCGACCTGATGCTCAGCCACGCCAGCGGCCTGTACGCCGGGGTGTGGACCAGCAACGTCGACTTCGGCTACGACTGGGAGAACGACGACCGCTTCGGCACCCGCCAGGAGATCGACTACTACCTCGGCTACTACTGGTAGATCACTGACGCCATCAGCCTGGACGGCTACTACAACCGCTACACCTTCCCCGGCGAAGGCCAGTTCAACGGCAGCGACATTTACCTGACGCTGGAGGCCTACGGCTTCTTCGTCGGCGGCAAGCATTCCCACGACACCGACGACACCGCTTTCACCCAGTACGCCGGCTACCGCACCCAGCTGCCGCTGGAGATCGGCCTGGAATTGCGCTGGGAGAACGTCGATTACAAGGACGGGGTGTTCTTCAACGCCGACTACAGCGACTCGCGCGAGGACTACGACAACTGGCAGGTCTCGCTCAACCGCGAGCTGGCCGGAATCACCTGGGGCCTCAACTATGTCGATACCGACCTGTCCGACGCCGAATGCCTGAGCTTCACCGGCTACGACGACCCGTGCGGCGCCGACCTGGTGGTGAGCGCCAGCAAGACCTTCTGAGCCATGACCACGGCCGTGCGAATGCATCTGTACGGCCGATTTGAAAGTCAGCTGCGGATTGCGCCGTCTGCCGGGCGGCGTAATCTGGCGGCTCCTGCCTGGAGCCGTTGATGAAACCCGCCGATCTGTTCCGCCTGCTGCTGCTCGCCGCCATCTGGGGCGCCAGCTTCCTGTTCATGCGTATCGCCGTGCCGGTGCTGGGCAGCCTGCCAACCGCCTTCTTCCGCGCCAGCCTCGGCGCCCTCGGCCTGCTGGCCTTCCTCCTGCTGATGCGGCCGCTGTGGAACTACCAGGGCAAGTTTCGCGCCTGCCTGATCCTCGGCGTGATCAACGCCGGTCTGCCCTCGGTGATGTACTGCCTGGCCGCGCTGGTGCTGCCGGCCGGCTACTCGTCGATCTTCAACGCCACCACGCCGCTGATGGGCGTGCTGATCGGCGCGCTGTTCTTCAGCGAGGGGCTGACCACCAGCAAGGCCGCCGGCGTGGCGCTCGGCCTGTTCGGCGTGGCCGTGCTGACCCGCACCGGCCCGGTGGACTTCGACCTGCCGCTGCTGCTGGGCGCCGCCGCGTGCCTGGTGGCCACCACCTGCTACGGCTTCGCCGGTTTCCTCACCCGCCGCTGGATCGGCCCGCTGGGCCTGGACAACCGCCTGGTGGCCTTCGCCAGCCTGGTCGGTGCCAGCCTGTTCCAGTTGCCGCTGTTCGCCGGCAGCCTGGCCTGGCAGCCGCCCACCAGTTGGGGCGGGCCCGCGGTATGGCTGTCGCTGGCCGGCCTGGGCCTGGTCTGCACCGCCTTCGCCTATGTCCTGTACTTCCGCCTGCTGGCCGATATCGGGCCGATCAAGGCCAGCACCACCACCTTCCTGATCCCGCCCTTCGGCGTGCTGTGGGGCGCCCTGCTGCTGGGTGAACCGCTGAGCTGGGACTACCTGCCCGGCTGCCTGCTGATCGGCGTGGCGCTGTGGCTGGTGGTAAGACCAAGTGCACCGAGTGCGGCGCCGGCCAAGGCGTAGTCCCCTCGTCCCTCAGGGGTGAGAGCTAGGGAGAGAGGCCAATCCTCACACCCTCTCCCCCGCCCCTCTCCCACCAGTGGGAGAGGGGAGCAAAGCCACACTGACACCCTTGCCATGAATAAAGCCGCCCGAGGGCGGCTTTATTCATACGCGCCGGCTGGTTACTGCTGCAGCTCCTGCTCGGTGAACATGTCGCTGAACAGCATGCTCGACAGGTAGCGCTCGCCCGAGTCCGGCAGAATCACCACGATGGTCTTGCCCTGCATCTCCGGCTTCTCGGCCAGGCGCACGGCGGCAGCCATGGCGGCACCGCAGGAGATGCCGCAGAGGATGCCCTCTTCCCGCATCAGGCGCAGGGCCATGGCCTTGGCCTCGTCGTCGGAGACCTGCTCGACGCGGTCGACGATCGACAGGTCGAGGTTCTTCGGCACAAAGCCGGCGCCGATGCCCTGGATCTTGTGCGGGCTCGGCTTGACCTCGTCGCCGGCGATGGTCTGGCTGATCACCGGCGAGGCGATCGGCTCCACCGCCACCGAGAGGATCGGCTTGTGCCGGCTGTGCTTGATGTAGCGCGACACGCCGGTGATGGTGCCACCGGTGCCGACGCCGGCCACCAGAACATCCACCGCGCCATCGGTGTCGTTCCAGATTTCCGGACCGGTGGTCTTCTCGTGGATGGCCGGGTTGGCCGGGTTGTCGAACTGCGCCGGCATGAAATGCTTGGCCGGATCGCCGGCGACGATTTCCTCCGCCTGGGCGATGGCGCCCTTCATGCCCTTGGCCGGATCGGTCAGCACCAGCTCGGCGCCCAGGGCCTTGAGCACCTTGCGCCGTTCCAGGCTCATGGAGGCCGGCATGGTCAGGATCAGCGGGTAGCCACGGGCCGCGGCGACGAAGGCCAGACCGATGCCGGTGTTGCCGGAAGTCGGCTCGACTATGGTCATGCCCTTCTTCAGCACTCCACGAGACTCGGCGTCCCAGATCATGCTGGCGCCGATCCGGCATTTGACCGAATAGCCCGGGTTTCGCCCCTCGATTTTCGCCAGAATGGTCACGCCCTTGGGCCCCAGGCGGTTGATCTGCACCAGCGGGGTGTTGCCGATGGACTGGGCGTTGTCGGTAAAGATGCGGCTCATGGCAGGAGTCCTTGTGAGGGATGAGGCAGACTCCCAAGCCTATGCCCAGCCTGCACGGTCGTCCAGCCTTCGACTTAGAGCGGGTGACCCGCCATTCAGTGACTGAATGCCGCGTCTGCGTTCACAGCCCATCCGGGGCCGGGGTATAGTCGGTTTTTCAGCTTTTCGCCGCGACGGGCAGCCCCCGCGCGTCACCGTTCGAGGAACACAAGATGAAGTTCGAAGGCACTCAGTCCTACGTCGCCACCGACGATCTGAAGCTCGCGGTCAACGCCGCCATCACCCTGCAGCGGCCGCTGCTGGTCAAGGGCGAGCCGGGCACCGGCAAGACCATGCTGGCCGAGCAGCTGGCCGAGGCCTTCGGCGCCAAGCTCATCACCTGGCACATCAAGTCCACCACCAAGGCCCACCAGGGCCTGTACGAGTACGATGCGGTCAGCCGCCTGCGTGATTCGCAGCTGAACTCGGAGAAGGTCCACGACGTTCGCAACTACATCAAGAAGGGCAAGCTGTGGGAGGCCTTCGAGTCCGAGGAGCGGGTGATCCTGCTGATCGACGAGATCGACAAGGCCGACATCGAGTTCCCCAACGACCTGTTGCAGGAACTCGACAAGATGGAGTTCTACGTTTACGAGACCGACGAGACGATCAAGGCCAAGCAGCGCCCGATCATCATCATCACCTCGAACAACGAGAAGGAACTGCCGGACGCCTTCCTGCGCCGCTGCTTCTTCCACTACATCGCCTTCCCCGACCGCGACACCCTGAAGAAGATCGTCGACGTGCACTACCCGGGCATCAGCGGCGAGCTGGTGGCCGAGGCGCTGGACGTGTTCTTCGACGTGCGCAAGGTGCCGGGCCTGAAGAAGAAGCCGTCCACCAGCGAGTTGATTGACTGGCTGAAATTGCTGCTGTCCGATGATATTCCGGAGGATGTGCTGCGTAATCGCGATACCCGCAAGGCGATTCCGCCGTTGTATGGCGCGTTGCTGAAGAACGAGCAGGATGTCCAGCTGCTTGAGCGACTTGCGTTTATGAGCCGCCGCGAGAGCTGAGGCCATGCTGATCCGCTTTTTCGAGACATTGCGCGAGCACAAGGTGCCGGTGACCCTGCGGGAACTGCTGGACCTGCACGAGGGCCTGGCCGCGCATCTCGCCTTTGCGGACATGGAAGATTTTTATCACCTCTCCCGCGCCATTCTGGTCAAGGACGAGAAACACTATGATCGTTTCGACCGCGCCTTTGACAGCTACTTCAAAGGCCTCGATGCGATCGACCCGGACTGGTTCAAGAAGGCGATTCCCGAGGAGTGGCTGCGCAAGGAGCTGGAGAAAAATCTCAGCCCGGAGGAATTCGCCAAGCTGCAGGGGCTGGGCAGTCTGGAAAAGATTCTCGATGAGTTCCGCAAACGCCTCGAGGAGCAGCACAAGCGCCATCAGGGCGGTAACAAGATGATTGGCACCGGCGGCACCAGTCCGTTTGGTGGTTATGGCGAGAATCCGGAAGGTATTCGCGTTACCGGTCCGTCGCGTAACAAGAAGGCAGTGAAAGTCTGGGAGAAGCGCGAGTACCGCAATCTCGATGACTCGGTGGAGCTTGGTACCCGCAATATCAAGCTGGCCCTGCGCCGGTTGCGCAAGTTTGCCCGCACCGGCAAGGCGGAGGAGCTCGATCTCGATGACACCATCAAGTCGACAGCAAAAAATGCCGGCCTGCTGGATATCCGCCTGCGGCCGGAGCAGGAAAACCGGGTCAAGATTCTGCTGTTCTTTGATATCGGCGGGTCGATGGACCCGTACATCAAAGTCTGCGAGGAGCTGTTCTCGGCGGCGCGAACCGAGTTCAAGCATATGGAGTACTTCTACTTCCATAACTTTATCTACGAGTACGTGTGGAAGGACAATCGCCGTCGCTGGGATGAAAAGGTGTCAACCTGGGATCTGCTGCACAAGTATGGCAACGACTACAAGGTGATCTTTGTCGGTGATGCCGCCATGAGCCCCTACGAGGTCAATTCGGTGGGTGGCAGTGTCGAGCACTGGAATGAGGAACCGGGCGCGGTCTGGATGCAGCGGGTGATGGAGACCTGGAACAAGGTGGTCTGGCTGAACCCGGAGCCCAGGCGCAGCTGGGACATGACCACCACCAACACCTGGATTCGCCAGCTGGTGAACCAGAAGATGTTTCCGCTGACCATTCAGGGCCTCGAAGAGGCCATGCGCTACCTGTCGAAATAATCCGTATCAGCGCACAGCTTGCTGATTCGCCTCTGGTCCGTCCGGCGCTGTCCGTTTATTGTGAAACGGACCCTGAAACCGGAAAAGCACCATGTTCACCATTCCGCGTACCCCACAAGACTGGCTCTGGCTGGCGCTGGATGCCGCTTACCTTGGCGGTTGCCTGTGGCTGCTGGTGTCTGGTTCCGGCAGTCATCTGGTGCTGGCCGGTCTGGCCATTGCCGTGGCGGCATTAATCGGTCTGCAGCGACTGCCCGCTGCCGGCGCCGGCGAGCTGTGGCTGATTCCCCTAACACTTTTACTGCCGTTTTCTGTCCTCAGCCGCTATCGTCAGCTGCGTGATCGTCTCGCCTCGGCACCGGCAGAGGAGCGACCATCGACAAAGGTGCCTGCAACACTGCCACGTCGCCTTGCCTTCAGTGCGGTGTTGCTGCTGGCGTTACTCGGTTGTCTCAGTGGCCAGCTGGGGCAGCGCGTCATTGATCCGGTAATGGCGCCGCTGGAAGAACAGGCAACATCCACTCTGCAGCGCTCGCTGGCACTGGCGGCTGCCTCCTATGCCTCGGCTCGCCTGATTGACCGTGGTATCGCCTTTATTGCCGAAACGCAGATCGGTATCGGTGTCATCTATGTCAAGCCGGGGCAGGTGTTCAAACCGGTGCAGGATATGGCGGTGCGCTACTCGGATGTCATGGTGCTGGCCATGGCGTCAGTGGGCATCCAGATGATGCTGATGGAAATCGGCCAGGCAATTGGGGTCACCGTGCTCGGTGCGCTGGCGATCATGGCGTTGCTGTTGCTGCAGTTTGCACCACGCGGTCTGGCCCCGGCGCTAGCGCTGGCGGCACGTTTTTTTATTGCCGCGCTGGTGGTGATCAAGCTCGCCATCCCGTTGGCGGCGGTGGCGGTTGGCGGTATTTCTGCCAGCGTTCTGGAGGAACAGCGCATGCAGGCTCAGGCGCGGATCGATATCACCACCGAGCGGCTCGCCGACGCGCAGCAGGTCACTGACGAGAACGGCTTTATCAACTGGCTGAAAAGTGTCGGCGGACAGGCTCAGGACATGTTTGCCGGGGTCAAGAACCTGTCCGAGGGGCTGATTGAACGGCTGGTCACCTTGCTGGTGATCTACACACTGGAAACACTGTTGCTGCCGCTGGCGATGCTGTTTTTCATCTGGCGGGCGGCTGCGCTGTATGTGTTGTCCGGGCCTCGGCAATCACCAGCAGTGCCATGATATTGTCCGGATGAATCAGACGGCCAGCCTGTCATCCATGGCCGGGCGGGCCAGAGGTGGCAGCCGACTTCGCAGCGGCTGATGTAGCGCTCAACAGGATAGACCGGTTGCGCTGACAATTCCTGATCCGCATCATGGCCTGTTACTGCTCTGCAACTTCCGAATGATGAGGCGAAGATGACCGCACTGATCGCAGGCCTGCTGGTGTTTCTTGGTATCCACTCACTGAATATGCTGGCGCCTGCACTGCGTAACCGCATGGTTGATCGGCTTGGTCTGCTCGGCTGGAAGGGGGTATTTGCGCTGATCTCGCTGATCGGTTTCGGGATGCTGGTGTGGGGCTATGGTGAAGCCAGAAGCGCGCCGGTCTGGCTATGGCAGAGCCCGGTATGGACCCGGCATCTGGCCTCCCTGCTGATGCTGCCGGCGATGATCCTGCTGGTTGCGACTTATGTGCCGGGCACCCGGATCAAGGCGCGTATCGGCCATCCGATGCTGCTCGCCACCAAGGTCTGGGCACTGGCCCATCTGGTTGCTAATGGCACGCTTGCGGACCTGATCCTGTTCGGTGCTTTTCTGGCCTGGGCTGTGGCCGGGTTTATTGTTTTTCGTCGCCGTGACCGCGCCAGTGGACGGCAGTATCCGGTTGCAGGGCTTGCCCGGGACATCGCGGCAATAGCAGGTGGCGTGATTCTGTGGGGGTTGTTTGCTTTTCACCTGCATCGATTGCTGATTGGTGTCGCTCCATTTGGCGGCTGACCCGGGCGCTTTTCTGTGATCCGCGCCGCAAGCTCGACAGGGGCGCTGGCAGCAGTGTTCGGCTGATGATAATTTCCGATGCTGGCCGTTATGCGGATGACGGCGGCAACGGAGGGAATCATGCAACAACCGCTTCATGCCGGTGACAGGGGCTGGTCCGGAATCCACCGCCTGTTAATGCTGGTAATGTCTGCTGTCATCATCGTGCTTGCCCTGTCTACCTGGCATACCGATCGTCTTTTGCGCACCTTTACCGCGCAGATCGATGCCGTCATGACCGTTCGTCTGCAGATCACCGAGAGTCACCTTTGGCTGGAAGAAATTGTCAGCGGAGATGAGGGTGAGGATCGGGCCGGCGTGTTTGTGTTGCTGGATCAGGCTTCGATGTTGCTGCAAAGGCTCTCTGGCCACGGCCGCGATCGTGACGATCCGATCCGCATGGACGAGCAGCGCCTGCAAAGCGAGCTTGGCGCTGCGGCAACGGCGCTGAATACGTTCCGCAGTCTCGCCCGGGAGCGGCTTGACGGCAGCGAGGGAACGGTCGGTTCGGTTCTGGATCAGCGTTTTGACGCTACGTTTGAAGACCTGCAGGGCAGCCTGATGTCGCTGGAATCCGAATTGCAGGATGTCATGCAGCGTAGTCTGCAGCGTTTTTTCTGGCAGCAGACGCTGATGACCGTTGTGCTGGCTGGCGTGTTTGTCTGGATTCTGATGTTGCTGCGTCGCAAGGAGCAGCAGGATCAGGACGAGCACGTCCGCGATCTGCATAACTCCTACGCCGAGCTTGAGCGCAGCCGGGCTGAGCTCGCCCGCCAGAACGCCCGTCGGGCTCTGATCATGCAGGTCAGCGATAACCTGCAGGGTGTGGAAGACGCCGAAAAAATGGCCGATATCCTGCTGCAGTTTCTTTGCCGGGAAGGTAACGCGCCGGCCGCCGCCTTCTGGATCAATGACCCGGAAGAAGGACTGGAACCGCTAACCGGTTATGCACTCGATAACGATCATTTCAATGCCAGCCGCGAAGACATGAATGATGGCCCGGTGGGGCAGGCGGTGCGGCTGGCGAAGCCGGTGGTGATGGATGTGCCGGGGCGGTATCTGCTGATTTCCAGTGCCAGCGGTGAGGCTGCTCCGGCGCACATCCGGGTGCTGCCGCTGGTGCATGATGGTGTGGTGGTGGCGGTAGCAGAATTCGCCTGGTTTGCCGTGCCGGATGAGGAAACGTTGAGCCTGTTTGAGACGGTGCTTGCTTCCGTGGCGGTGCGCTTCCAGCTGGTGTTGCGGCGCCGCTATCAGGG
>JAJLLC010000052.1:0-114426 GCA_033838285.1 Pseudomonadaceae bacterium | reverse complement strand
GCCGGCCGGCCTGGTGGTGGAGATCACCGAGAGCGCGGTGATGGCCGACCCCGAGCAGGCCCTGGGCCAGCTGCAGCAGCTGTGCGAGCTGGGCGTGCGCCTGTCGATCGACGACTACGGCACCGGCTACTCCAGCATGGCCCAGCTCAAGCGCCTGCCGGTGCATGAGCTGAAGATCGACAAGTCCTTCGTGCAGGACCTGTTGAGCAACCCGGACGACGACATCATCGTCCGCTCCACCGTCGAGCTGGGCCACAACATGGGACTCAGGGTGGTGGCCGAGGGCGTGGAGACGGATGCCGTGCTGCAGCGCCTCGACCAGCTCGGCTGCGACATCGCCCAGGGCTACCTGCTGAGCAAGCCGCTGCCGGCGCCGGCCTTCGCCGAGTGGCTGGAGCAGACCCACTGGGCGCTGCCGCGGCTGCCCGGCTGAGGGCGCCTGCGTTCAGTCGCTGGCCAGGCCGGCAGCGCCTGGCGCCGGCGCCGCGGCGAACTCCAGGCAGCCGTCGTCCAGTCGCCCGTAGCGCAGCATGGCCAGGTCCAGCAGGTAGTTCTGGTACAGCTTCCACGGCAGGCGGTCGCCCTGGCTCGGCAGCAGGTGGGCGGCGCGCTGGATGTAGCCGGACTTGAGGTTGAGGAAGGGCGTCGGCTGCACCGTGCCGCTGGGCTCGCGCGGGGTCACCCGAGACATGCCGCTGGCATCCATGTGGCGAATCAGGCGGCAGAAGAACTCGCTGGACAGGTCGGCCTTGAGCGTCCAGCTGGCGTTGGTGTAGCCGACCACCAGGCCGACGTTGGGCAGGTCGCTGAGCATCAGGCCGCGATAGCCGAGGCTGCGCGAGGCGTCGAAGGGCACCCCGTCCACCGCCAGGCGGATGCCGCCGAACAGCTGCAGCTGCAGGCCGGTGGCGCTGACGACCAGGTCGGCCGCCAGCGTCTGCCCGGACTTCAGGCGCACGCCCTCGGCGGTGAAGCGCTCGATTTCGTCGGTCACCACCTCGGCCCTGCCGGCGCGCAGGGCGGCGAACAGGTCGCCGTCGGGCACCGCGCACAGGCGTTCGTCCCAGGGCTGGTAGCGCGGGGTGAAGTGGCGCATGTCGAAGCCCTCGCCGAGCTGGCGGCGCACCAGGCCCTGCAGCAGGCGCCGGGTCAGCCCGGGGAAGCTGCGGGCCAGGCGGAAGAACAGCATCTGGATGAGGATGTTGCGGCCGCGCGCCAGGCGATACACCCAGCGCGCCGGCAGCAGCCGGCGCAGCGCCTCGGCCAGGCGGTCGTGCTGCGGCAGGTTCATTACGTAGCTGGGCGAGCGCTGCAGCAGGGTGACGCGCGCCGCGCGCTCGGCCAGCGCCGGGACCAGGGTCACCGCCGTGGCGCCGCTGCCGATCACCAGCACGCGCTGGCCGCTGTAGTCGAGGTCCTGCGGCCAGTGCTGCGGGTGGATGAAGCGCCCGCGATAGTCGGCCAGGCCGGGGAAGTCCGGGGTGTAGCCGGCCGCGTAGTCGTAGTAGCCGGTGCACAGCAGGAGGAAGCGGCAGCTCAGCTGCAGCGGTTCGGCCTGGTCGCCGCGTTGCACCTGCAGGGTCCAGCGCGCCTCGGCGCTGTCCCAGTCGGCGCGCAGCACCCGGTGGCGGTAGCGGATCAGCGCGTCGACCCCCTGCTCGCGGGCGGTGTCGGCGATGTAGCGGCGGATCGCCGGGCCGTCGGCGATGGCCTGCGGGTCGGTCCAGGGGCGGAAACTGTAGCCCAGGGTGTACATGTCCGAGTCGGAGCGGATGCCCGGGTAGCGGAACAGGTCCCAGGTGCCGCCCAGCGCCTCGCGGCCCTCGAGTATCGCCAGGCGCTTGTCCGGGCACTGGCGGCGCAGGTGGCAGGCGGCGCCGATGCCGGACAGGCCGGCGCCGACGATCAGGACATCCAGGTGTTCGCTGGGCATGCGGGCTCCTCGGGGCGTGGCGTCGGATCAGCCTAGCGCGCCGTCGATCCGGCGCAAGGCAGACGTGCCACCAGCGTCTAGGCTGATAGGCATCGGTGTCCACCGTTATCGGGAGTTCGTTATGGCCAAAGCCAGGGACAAGTGCGCCAAGCCGGAGAAGCTCAAGCGCAGGGAGTACGAGGAGCAGCTGCGCAAGCTGCATGTCGAGCTGGTCAGGCTGCAGCAATGGGTGGTGGCCAGCTGCGCCAAGGTGGTGATCGTCTTCGAGGGCCGCGACGGCGCCGGCAAGGGCGGCACCATCAAGGCCATCACCGAACGGGTCAGCCCGCGGGTGTTCCGCGTGGTGGCGCTGCCGGCGCCGACCGAGCGGGAAAAGAGCCAGATGTACGTGCAGCGTTACCTGACGCAGATGCCGGCGGCCGGCGAGATCGTGATCTTCGACCGCAGCTGGTACAACCGCGCCGGCGTGGAGCGGGTGATGGGTTTCTGCAGCGAGGCGCAGGTGAAGAAGTTCCTCGACCTGGCGCCGCTGTTCGAGCGGACCATGGTCGAGTCGGGGATCATCCTGCTCAAGTACTGGCTGGAGGTCAGCCCGCAGGAGCAGGAGCGGCGCCTGCGCGCGCGCATCGACGACGGCCGCAAGACCTGGAAGCTGTCGCCCATGGATATCAAGTCGTTCAACCGCTGGGACGACTACACCCGCGCCCGCGACGAGATGTTCGAGGCCACCGACACGCCCTGGGCACCCTGGTTCGTGGCGCGCTCGGAGGACAAGAAGCGGGTGCGCCTGAACCTGATCGGCCACCTGCTGCAGCAGATTCCCTACGAGAAGGTGGAACAGCCCAGGGTCAAACTGCCCAAGCGCAAGATAGGGCGCTACCAGGCGGTCAACTATCCGTTCAAGTACATCGCCGAGCCATTCTGAGCTCGGCTTCAACCCCGGGGATCGAACGCGGTCTTTCCCTCATCAGGGAGGCCCCCATGGCGGAGCAGAAAGAGCGTTTGATCCTGCTGTTCGACGGTACCTGGAACGACCCGCAGGACCGTACCAACGTCTACCGCCTGTCGCGCTGCATCGAGGATTTCGACGGCACGCTGCGCCAGCGTTTCTTCTACGACCCCGGGGTGGGCACCGCGCCCTTCAGCCGCCTGGCCGGCGGCGCCTTCGGCAGCGGCCTCAAGCGCAACCTGCTGGAAGGCTACGACTGGCTGGCGCGGCGCTATCTGGAGGGCAGCGAGATATTCGTCTTCGGCTTCAGCCGTGGCGCCTACACGGCGCGTAGCCTGGTCGGCCTGCTGCGCAAGTGCGGCCTGCTGCATACCTCGACGCCGGCGCTGCTGCAGCAGGCCGAGGCGCTCTACCGCAACAAGGACGTGGCGCCCGACGACAGCCTGGCCTGCCGCTTCCGCCAGCGCTACAGCCGCGAGGTGCAGGTGGCCATGGTCGGCGTGTGGGACACGGTCGGCGCCCTGGGCGTTCCCGGCACCCTGCTGTCCGAGCGCGGCCTGTATGCCTGGCACGACACCCAGCTGTCGAAGATAGTGCGGCGTGCCTACCACGCCATGGCCCTGGACGAGTTCCGCGCAGCCTACGACGTGGCCCTGTGGACCGGCGTGCAGAAGCCGCAGCAGCTGGAGGTGGAGCAGCGCTGGTTCATCGGTGCGCATGCCAATGTCGGCGGCGGCTACGACAACGACCCGCTGTGCGAGCTGCCGCTGGTGTGGATGCTGGAGAAGGCGCAGGCGGCGGGGCTCAGGCTGCGCCTGCCGAGTGCCGACCCCGAGGCCTGCCTGTGCGGGCCGACCGACTCCTTCGGGCGCTTTCTCGGCGGTGGCTACGCTCTGTGGCGGCGCACCCTGCACGAGGGCGACGGGCGCCACTATCGGCGCTTCGCCCATGACGCCGAGGGGCTGCCGGCACTGGGCGTCGGCGTCGACCCCTCGGTGTGGCGGCGCTGGGCGCTGGATGCCGCCTACCGCCCGCAGACCCTGCTGCGGGCCGGCCAGCAGCCGCCGGGCTAGATCTCCGGATCTATGCTCGGGTGCTTGTGCCAGGCGCTGCTGCCCGGCAGCAGCAGGTTCAGGGCCAGGGCCACCAGGGCGGCCAGGGAGATGCCGGACAGGGCGAACTCGCCGCCGCCGATGGACATGCCGCCGATGCCGAACACCAGCGGCACCGAGACGATGATCAGGTTGCGCGCCTCGGACAGGTCGACCTGGTGGCGGATCAGGGTGTTCAGGCCGACCACCGCGATGGAGCCGAACAGCAGGCAGAGGATGCCGCCCATCACCGGCACCGGGATGGCCTGCAGCGCCGCGCCGAACTTGCCGATGAAGGCCAGGGCGATGGCGAACACGGCGGCCCAGGTCATGATCTTCGGGTTGAAGTTCTTGGTCAGCATCACCGCGCCGGTCACCTCGGCGTAGGTGGTGTTGGGCGGGCCGCCGAACAGGCCGGCGGCCGAAGTGGCCAGGCCGTCGCCGAGCAGGGTGCGGTGCAGGCCGGGCTTCTTCACGAAGTTGTTGCCGGTGACGCTGCCGATCGCCACCACGCCGCCGATGTGCTCGATGGCCGGCGCCAGGGCCACCGGCACTATGTAGAGGATGGCCCCCCAGTGCAGCTCGGGGGCGACGAAGGCCGGCAGCGCCAGCCAGGGCGCGGCGGCGATGGCGTCGGTCTTGATCACCCCGAAGAAGGCGGCCAGCACGCAGCCCACGGCGATACCGGCGAGGATCGGCACCAGGCGCAGCAGACCCTTGCCGAGCACGGCGACCAGCAGGGTGGTGACCAGCGCCGACATCGAGATGATCAGCGCGGTGTGGTAGGGCACCAGCTCCAGGGCGCCGTCGCCGCTCTTGCCCATGGCCATGTTCACCGCCACCGGCGACAGCGCCAGGCCGATGGAGATGATCACCGGGGCGATCACCACCGGCGGCAGCAGGCGGTCGATGAAGCCGGCACCACGAATGCGCACCAGGGCGCTGAGCAGCACGTAGACCAGGCCGGCGGCGACTATGCCGCCGAGCACGGCCGGCAGGCCGAACTGGCCCTTGGCGGTCATGATCGGCGCGATGAAGGCGAAGGAGGACGCCAGGAACACCGGGACCTGGCGGCCGGTGACCAGCTGGAACAGCAGGGTGCCGAGGCCGGCGGTGAACAGCGCGACGTTAGGGTCCATGCCGGTGATCAGCGGCATCAGCACCAGGGCGCCGAAGGCCACGAAGAGCATCTGCGCGCCGGAAATGCCCTGGCGCCAGAGCGGGTCGTTGAACTGCTGGGTCATGCTCAGGCGTCCTTCTGCTTGGTGCCGAAGATCTTGTCGCCGGCATCGCCGAGGCCGGGAATGATATAGCCGTGCTCGTTGAGGCGCTGGTCGACCGAGGCGGTGTAGATGGTCACGTCCGGGTGGGCGTGCTCGACCTTCTGGATGCCTTCCGGCGCGGCGACCAGCACCATGGCGCGGATCTCCTTGCAGCCGGCCTTCTTCAGCAGGTCGATGGTGGCGACCATGGAGCCGCCGGTGGCCAGCATCGGGTCGACGATCAGCGCCAGGCGCTCGTCGATCTCCGGCGCCAGCTTCTCCAGGTAGGTGTGCGCCTGCAGGGTTTCCTCGTTGCGCGCGATGCCCACGGCGCTGACCTTGGCGCCGGGGATCAGGCTGAGCACGCCGTCGAGCATGCCGATGCCGGCGCGCAGGATGGGTACCACGGTGATCTTCTTGCCGGCGATCTTCTCCACCTGCACCGGGCCCGCCCAGCCTTCGATCTCGTAGTGTTCCAGGGGCAGGTCGTTGGTCGCCTCGTAGGTCAGCAGGGCACCCACTTCCTGGGCCAGTTCGCGGAAGTTCTTGGTACTGATGTCGGCACGGCGCATCAGGCCGAGCTTGTGGCGGATCAGCGGGTGGCGGATCTCACGGATGGGCATGCGGAGTTCTCCGGGCGGGCAAAATTCTGGCTAGAGTAAAGCACTGCTCGTGCCAGATAGAAGCCGCGCAGTTTACCGATTCGCCTGAGCAAATGGTCAGAAAATGCGCCGTCAGGCTTGCCCTCCGCCGCCCATCTGAGTAACTTTGCCGGCCATTTTTTGATCAGCCCCTTTGCACCTTTCCGGAGTACGCCATGCCCGCCGATCTCGCCCACATCCGCCAAGTCATGGCCGAGGCCGATTGCCTGTTCACCGAGGCCCAGGTCGAGGCCGCCATCGACAAGGTGGCCGAGGCCATCAATGGCGAGCTGGCCGAGAGCAATCCGGTGGTGTTCTGCGTAATGAATGGCGGCCTGATCTTCGCCGGCAAGCTGCTGCCCAAGCTGGACTTCCCGCTGGAGCTGTCCTACCTGCACGCCACCCGCTACCGCAGCGAGACCACCGGCGGCGAGCTGTTCTGGAAGGCCAAGCCGGAAATCTCCTTCATCGACCGCGACGTGCTGATCATCGACGACATCCTCGACGAAGGGCACACCCTGTCCGCCATCATCGAGTTCTGCAAGCACGCCGGCGCCCGTGCCGTGCACACCGCCGTGCTGATCGACAAGGATCACGACCGCAAGGCCCGCCCGGACCTCAAGGCCGACTACGTGGGCCTGTCCTGCATCGACCGTTTCATCTTCGGCTACGGCATGGACTACAAGGGCTACTGGCGCAACGCCGCCGGTATCTACGCGGTAAAAGGTCTGTAAGTGCGGGCGCCGGCTTTCCTCGACCGCAAGCTGTTCGCCGCGCTGGCGGACCAGGCCGGGCAAAGCCCGCGACAACGCGCCCACCACAACCTGCACGAGATGAGCGAGCCCTGCCACCGCCTGGCGGTGGGGCTGCAGCCGGACACCTACATCCCGCCCCACCGCCACCTGAGTGCCGACAAGGCCGAGACCCTGCTGGTGCTGCAGGGGCGCCTGGGCCTGCTGCTGTTCGGCGAGGACGGCAGCCTGCAGCAGACCCGCCTGCTCGCCGCCGGCGGCGAATGCGTCGGCGTCGACCTGGCACCCGGCCAGTTCCATGCCCTGGTGGTGCTGGAGGCGGACAGCATCCTCTTCGAGTGCAAGGCCGGGCCCTACCGCGCGCTGGTCGAGGCCGAGCAGGCCGGCTGGGCACCACGCGAGGGCGAGCCCGGCGTGGCCGCGTACCTGGCCTGGATGCGCGCGCAGTTCTAAGGGCACATTCGGGCTGCCGGGGCTTTGGGAAATAGGCGCCCAGGCGTGTAGTCCTGGTGCAATCCGGGAAAGCAGGCGACTCCACCCCAGGATCGGACCCGGGCTAGGAATTCGCTTCCAGCCAGTCCAGCGCCTTGGCCCGCGCCTGTGCCAGGTCGCGGGCGAAGGCCAGCACCCCGGGCTCACGGCGGATGCCGGCACGGCGCAGCTTCAGGCGCAGGTTGGCCGAGGCGCCGCTGAGCACCAGGCCGACTCCCTGCTGACGGTAGTCGCGCAGCACATTCTCCAGCGCCGCCAGGGCGGTCATGTCCAGCATTGGCACGGCGCTCACCTCCACCACCACCACCTTCACCCCGGGGTTGAAGCGGCGCAGCACGCTCAGCGCCTTCTCTGCCGCGCCGAAGAACAGCGGGCCGCGGATGCTGTAGGCCAGCACCCCGTCCGGCAGCTCGCCGAGCAGCGCCAGCTGCTGGCGCGGCAGCGGCTGGGCATCGGTCAGCTCGCTCATGCGCTTGATGAACAGGCCGGCGGCCAGCAGCAGGCCGACGCCCACGGCCAGCACCATGTCGAACAGCACGGTCAGCGCCAGGCAGGTCAGCAGCACCAGCACGTCGCTGCGCGGGGCGATGCGCAGGGTATGCAGCACGTGGTGCGGCTCGCTCATGTTCCACGCCACCACCAGCAGCAGGGCGGCCAGCGAGGCCATCGGCAGGTAGCTGAACAGCGGCGCTAGCAGCAGCATGGCCAGCAGCACCACGCCGGCATGCACGATGGCCGCCAGCGGCGAATGGGCGCCGGCCCGCACGTTGGCCGCCGAGCGGGCGATGGCGGCGGTGGCGGTGATGCCGCCGAACAGCGGGGCGACCAGGTTGCCCAGGCCCTGGCCGAGCAGCTCGCCGTTGGGGTCGTGCTTGCTGCCGGTCATGCCGTCGGCCACCACCGCGCACAGCAGCGACTCGATGGCGCCGAGCATGGCGATGGCGAAGGCCGGCGCCAGCAGCTGGCGGATCAGCTCGAAGGACAGCGCCAGGGGCTGGCCGTCCGGGCCCGGCAGCTGCCAGGGCCAGGCGAAGGCCGGCAGGAAGGGCGGGATGCCCGGGTGGCTGACGCCGTCCAGGCTGTAGCTGAAGCGCTCGCCGAGGGTCGCTACCGGCAGGCCGGCGGCCTCCAGCAGCAGCGCGGCCAGCACGCCGACCGCCAGCGCCACCAGGTGCCCCGGCACCCTGGGCACCAGGCGCGGCCAGAGCAGCAGGGTGGCCAGGCTGACGGCGGCGGTCAGCGCGTCGCCGGGGCGAAAGTCCGGCAGGGCCTGGCCGAGCAGGGCGAGCTGGTCGAGGAAGTGCTGCGGCGCGCCGTCCAGGCGCAGGCCGAGCAGGTCCTTGATCTGCAGCACGGCGATGACGATGCCGATGCCGGCGGTGAAGCCCAGCGTCACCGGGTAGGGCACGAACTCGATCAGCCGGCCGGCGCGCAGCAGGCCCAGGGCGATCAGGATCAGCCCGGCCAGCATGCTGCACAGCAACAGGCCGCCGAGACCGAACTGCTGGGTGATCGGCAGCAGGATGACGACGAAGGCGGCGGTGGGCCCGGAGATGTTGAAGCGCGAGCCGCCGCACAGGGCGATCAGCGGCGCGGCCACCAGCACGGTGTACAGGCCGTGCTGCGGTGCCACGCCGACGGCGATGGCCAGGGCCATGGCCAGCGGGATGGCGATGATGCCGACGGTGAGGCCGGCGGCGAGGTCGCCACGTAGGGCCTGCAGGGAATAGCCGGCGGCCAGAACCTGGCGCCAGGCGGCGAACAGCGGAGGTAGACGCATCGCGGACTCCTGAAAGACCCTGCGCATTATAGGGATAGCACCCCGGCACCTGGCGAGCCCCGGCCTCTGCTTTAGTCGCGTTGAGCGGCGCACGGGGCGGGGGTAAACTGCCGGCCCCGTGTGAGTCCGCTACGAGCTGGAGTGCGTGATGCGTAAAGACAAGAAACAGGTGATTGGCGAAGAGATCAGCGACGACTCGATCCGTCTCTTTCTGGACGTCGAGCCGGCCGACGACACCCCGCCGTCCCTGCACAAGCTGGTCAAGGCCTATCGCGGCCTGCGCATCGACGACTTCGAGCGTTTCCTGACCTTCTTCAAGGAGGCGGGCTACGACCTGAACGCCAGGGATGCCAAGGGCAACGACTTCGTCGCCCTGATCCGCGACCAGCGCCTGGCCGAGCCCTATATCGAGGCGGTCGAGGCGGCCAAAGCCTGAGTTTTCGTGTGGAAAATGACCGCTCGACGGAGTTCGTTCATTTTTTGCGACTGAATCCGCGGCATTAGTGGTATTGTGCGCGCCGGAAAATTCCCCTCCGGCGCGGGTCGGGACGCCGCGAGCTCTGGCACGCGCCCTGCAAAGCGCCATGGCAGAGCGCTCGGCGCTGCATGAGGGGAAGAAAAGATTGAACGCACGGGCTGCTAACAGGCGGCGCGTGCCGGACGAGGTTGCTCGGGATCGATCAGGCCAAGTCATCGGCCACGATGCCAGCCCTCCGAAGCTCCAGACACCCGTCTGGCTGTCAGTGATTAGACGCCGGTGCGCGGCTCAAAAGGCCGATGTCAGCGGCTTGGTACTGCAGATCTTGGAGAAGCGTTAAATGACGCAAGTCAGTCACGAAACCGTGGATGTGCTGATGGTCGGCGCCGGTATCATGAGCGCCACCCTGGCGGTCATGCTCAAGGAGCTGGACCCTGGCCTCAAGCTGGAGATCGCCGAGCTGCGTTCCTCCGGTGCCATCGAGAGCTCCAACCCGTGGAACAATGCGGGTACCGGCCATGCCGGCCTGTGCGAGCTGAACTACACGCCGCAGGCCGCGGACGGCTCGATCGACATCAAGAAGGCCGTGCAGATCAACGCCCAGTTCGAAGTCTCCAAGCAGCTCTGGGCCTACCTGGCCGGCAAGCAGGGCTTCGGCTCGCCGCGCGGTTTCATCAATCCGGTGCCGCACATGAGCTTCGTGCGTGGCGACAAGGACATCGGCTTCCTCAAGAAGCGCCATGAGCTGCTCAGCCAGCACCATGCCTTCGCCGACATGGAGTACACCGAAGACAAGGCCACCATGGCCGAGTGGATGCCGCTGATGATGCAGGGACGCGATGCCGGCGAGCGCATCGCGGCGACCCGCTCGCTGAACGGCACCGACGTCAACTTCGGCGCCCTGACCAACCAGCTGCTGCAGTATCTGGCCAGCCAGGGCGGCATCAGCGTCAGCTACAACCAGAAGGTCGTCGGTCTCAAGCGCAATGCCCAGGGCTGGAACGTCGAGATCAAGAACAGCAAGAACGGCGAGCGCCGCGAGGTGCAGGCCAAGTTCGTCTTCCTCGGTGCCGGCGGTGGCGCTCTGCCGCTGCTGCAGCTGTCCGGCATTCCGGAAGGCAAGGGCTTCGGCGGCTTCCCGGTGAGCGGCCAGTGGCTGCGCTGCGACAACCCGGAAGTGGTCAAGCTGCACCAGGCCAAGGTCTACAGCCAGGCCGAAGTCGGCGCGCCGCCCATGTCCGTGCCGCACCTGGACACCCGCGTGGTGGACGGCAAGACCTCGCTGCTGTTCGGCCCCTACGCCGGCTTCACCACCAAGTTCCTCAAGTACGGTTCCTTCCTCGACCTGCCGCTGTCGGTGCGCCCGAGCAACATCGGCCCGATGCTGGCCGTGGCCCGCGACAACATGGACCTGACCCGCTACCTGATCAAGGAAGTGCTGCAGTCCCAGGAGCAGCGCCTGGAGTCTCTGCGCAAGTTCTACCCGCAGGCCAAGGCCGAGGACTGGAGCCTGGAGATCGCCGGCCAGCGCGTGCAGATCATCAAGAAGGACGCCAAGAAGGGCGGCATCCTGCAGTTCGGCACCGAACTGGTGTCCGCCGCCGATGGCAGCATCGCCGCACTGCTGGGCGCCTCGCCGGGCGCCTCGGTGACCGTGTCGATCATGCTCAACCTGATCGAGCGCTGCTTCCCCGAGCGGGCCAAGGGCGAGTGGGCGGCCAAACTGGCGGAAATCTTCCCGGCGCGCGAGAAGGTGCTGGAAGAGGACGCCGCGGCCTACCGCGAGGTGACCGAGCAGAGCACCAAGGCCCTGCAGCTGGCCTGATCCCGGCTGCAAAAGAAAAAGCCGCCTGCGGGCGGCTTTTTCATGGGTGTCGCTCAGGTCGCGAACAGCTCTCCGGAGCGCAATTGCCGCGGCGCCAGCCTGGCGGCGGGCGGCAGGGGCTGCCCCAGCCACTGGCTGCGCAGCTCGCTCACTTCCACCCAGCCGGCCTCGCCGGGCCGTTCGCGGGCCTCGCGCAGGGCGCGGCAGATGCCCCGGGCATCCAGCAGGGCGAAGCAGCGCATCCGTGCGCGCGGGCAGAACAGGGACCACAAGTTGCTCATCGGACTTCCTCCTGTGCGTCGCCGTCTTATCCCATGGCCGGGTGACAGGGCGATGACAGGAACCGGGCCGCCGCGACATGGTCAGACGGCTGTCGGCAGGCCAGGGCGCTGGGTATACTGCCGGCCATTTTCGCAGCCCCTGTTCGGAGATCGCCCCCATGAAGAAACCCCTGCTGTTCGGTCTGCTCGTCGCCCTCGGCGTGGCGCTGGTCGGTTGCGCGCACAGCCCGCAGCAACTGCGCCCGCAGCCGCGCATGACCGCGCAGCTGACGCCGGTCGGCCAGGGGCAGCCGGTGGTGGTGCGGGTGGTTGATGGGCGCCAGTCGCCAGTGCTCGGCACGCGCGGCGGGCTCTACCCGGAGACCAGCGCCATCACGGTGCAGGGGGCTGACATCCTGCCGCGCCTGCAGGCCGAGGCCGAGGCCGCCGTGCGCCTGCTCGGCTTCACCCCCAGCCAGAACGCCTACAACGCGCCACAGCTGACCCTGACCCTGGCCGAGCTGAAATACCAGTCGCCCAAGGACAGCACCTACGTGACCGAGGCCAATATCAGCGCCAGCTTCCGTGCCGACGTGCAGAACAGCAGCCGGCGCTACAGCGGCCGCTACGGCGCCTCGCTGAACCAGCGTTTCGGCATGGCGCCGAACCAGGAGACCAACACCAAGCTGGTCGCCGACGTGCTCAGCGATGCCCTGACCCGCACCTTCAAGGATCCGACCATCGGCCAGCTGCTCGGCCAGCAGTGATCCCCGTGCAATGAAAAAGCCCCGCATGCGCGGGGCTTTTTTCGTTCTGCAGGCTCAGGCCGCTTCGGCGTAGAGCTCCGGCAGCGACAGGCCGGTGTGCTCGTCGATGTCCGGCAGGTCGTAGTGCTCGTGGCCACCGAGGGCGCAGTAGATCAGCCAGTGGTGGTCCTGCACGTTGATGGAGAGTTCGTCGACCACTTCTTCCACTTCGTCCAGCGAGTCGATCAGGTAGTCGCGGTCTACGGGTTGTGGGTTGAGCATGGCGGTTCCTCCGCGGTAGTGAGACTGGATCGGTCATACGCGATGACTGATGGGTCATCCAGGAGGTATCAAACTCTAGGCCAGGGATATGACGGTTTTCAGACGATTTGGTGATGAGCAATCACGCTCGTCGGAAACGAGGCTTATAACCAGCCGCTTTCCAGTAGACTGCCGCCCGCCGCGCGCCCGCTCGGCCCCTGTGGGTCGCCTGCTTTTGGTGCGCCGCCGAACGCTCTGCGTGGGGCCATACGGCTAGTTTCGCCAGCTCCTGGTGCCGGTTTTCCCGTTATTGGTGCATTCGAGGTGTTTTCGTGTCCCTGCAGTACCTATGGAACCTGTTTTCCAGCCACCCCGCCCAGGTGGTGAATGGCCTGGCCCTGTTCCTGGCCCTGGCCGGTAGCTGGCTGCTGCTCGCCACCCGCTTTCGCGAACAGCGTGCTCAGGCGCAGCTGGCGACGGGGCACGGCAGGGGGAACAACGATCTCGCTTTGCTGGATGAGCCTACGCGACGCATCAACCGCTTCTTCTATCTCTTCGCCAGCATCACCCTCGTTGCTGCACTCCTGCTCTCCGCATTTAGTACCAGGCTCTGATTCATTCTGCTCTGGTTACTCATCCCTTTTTCTGGGCGTTTCGTCATTGCCTCTGATGGATGAAATCCGTTTGTGATCGGTAAACGGCGCTTGCCGCGAGCGTGAGCGGCATCCGGCTACTTTTTGCGGCCTCCCTCTTCTGAATGATCCGTACGTAGGGGCTTGCGGAGCTGTTGGAGTACCAATGTTAATTGGTGACCGAGCGGTCGTCATGAGACGTGTCTCGCACTTAGAAGTTTGGTGTGAGTAGGTTTGTTCGATATACATTGGTGTTTTCTCGTGGGAGTGAGGGTTCTGCGAATTATTGTGGAAATGAAAGTAAAATGACTGTGTTGACAGGGGGGGGCGGGGTAAATAGGATGCCTGGCCATTGAAAGCTGAACCATAAGCGGCTGTCAGGAAGTCTGCCGCTATAACAATAATAAAATTCTGCATTGCTTGGATTTTTATCTGTCGGCGTTGCGGGGAGAGCAGGATGCAATCTTTCGTACTATTCTTTTTGGCTATTATAGGTTTGCTCTTTCAGTTGCCACTTCATGCGGCGCTGGAGCTTCACTCGGGTAATGATTTTGCACAGACTTCCGCGCAGGAGGATGTGCAGGCCAGTGATATTATCAAGCGGGCCGACCGAATTCGTGCGCCCTCCGAGCCTTTTCGCTACGCCCTGACTCTGGTGGAAATGAAAGGCGATCATGAAGTTGCCCGGCAGAGTTTCGATGTGGCCATGCGCTTTCACAAGGCGGATGATGACCAAGAAGGCGATGCGCGCGCACTGGTGCGTTTCGTCGATCCACCAAGTGAAAAAGGCAAATCCTTATTGTCGGTATTCGACAAGCTTTGGTATTACGAGCCTAAGCTGCGTCGGCCGATTCCCATTTCGCGACAGCAGCGCCTGATTGGACAAGTTTCCAATGGCGATGTCGTGGCTACTGATTTTGATCTTTCCTATATCTCCAGGCTGGCGGCCACCGAAAACTGCGACGGACGTAAGTGTTACCGTCTGGAGTTGAAGCGCCGTTGGTCTTACGTCACTTATCCGAAAGTTACCTACTGGGTCGACGCGGAAAATTATCGCCCTTTCAAGGCGGAGTTTCTCGCGACCAACGATAAGTTGATCAAGCGTGCTTGGTATCGAGATTATAAGCCAGCTTTGGGGGTCGAGCGGCCACACGAGATATACATAGAAGACGGTTTGAAGAAGGAACAGTACACGCGCATGTTGTATTCCAACGTGCGTTTGGAGGCGGTGCCGGAAGCCTATTTCCAGAAAGAATATCTGCTGCGTCTGCGCTGAATAGCTGACAGGGAAGGGTGGGTATTCCGATGGGGTGGAATGGGGTTCTGTTGGTCGGTCTTTGTCTGGTTCTGCTGGCCGGCGCGGCGCGGGCCGAGCAGCCCTGCAGCCTTTCTGGCTTCGCCGGAGCCGAGGTGGGGCGCTCTGCGGTGAGGGATGCTGCGTTGAACCCGGAGGGTGGTTTCACCCGGGCGATGAGTTCGGCGGCGGCCTATGGCGAACTGAATGGCGGCTGTGTTGGCGAGGCGGCGAAGCTGCATTTCAATGTCTTCGGCGAGCGCCTGGAGACCTTTGGCGACAGTGGTAGTGCCCAGGAAAATGATGGTTATGAAAACCGCGGCCTCGTTCGCGAGGCTTATATATCGCTGACGCCGCACGAGTCGTTGTTCATCGATATAGGCAAGAAGGATATTCGTAACGGACAGTTCTTCTTCGTCAGTCCGTTGGATTTTTTGCAGGCGCCGAGCAATTACTCGGGGCGCGGTGCAGTAAATGCTCTGGGCGTGTCTTGGCGTGACACTTATCGCGAGGGTGCGATAGTCGCGCAGTTGTCTTGGTTCAATCAGATGGGCACGCTGGAACTTGCCGTATTGCCACAGCTTGCCAATCCATCACACAAGCAACGGGTGGCCGAGTGGACGACGCTGCAGCGTACCAATTCGGCAGAGCGTTATTACCTATCATACAGCTCGTCAATATTCGAGGACTTCAATCCGCGAGTCGTGTTGGTCGGTGGTGAAAGTTATGCATTCGGTATAGGGGCGAGCGGTTTTATCAATGATGACTGGATTCTCAATGTCGAGTTTTCCGTCGGCGAGGAGAGTCGAGTCAGGACGTTAGACAGAGCAGCGCTGGAAAAATTACAGTCATTTCAGTTGCCGACTGCCGAGGATTTCTTCAAGGAACAGGATCAGGATCGCTTCTATCAGTTTGGCGCCGGCCTGAGATATACCACAGATAACAATACGGCCATTTCCCTAGATTACCTCTATCAGAATCAGGGGTGGCATCAGCAAGACTGGGATAACTACTTCGATACGCTCGATCTGCTCGAAGGAGCTTATCAAGCGACTGCCATGAATCTTTTCAGGGATTACCAGTTGTTGTTCGTCCAGGAGGCGGACAACATGGCCAGGCGCGACCTGCTGCCGGGCCGTAATTACCTGATGCTGCACCTGGATGATAACGAGGCGGAGTTGCGTAGTCTGTCTTGGGAAAGTTCGACGATCTACAACATCGAAGATCGCAGCTTTGCCCTCAACCTGCATCTTTCCTCGCAGTTGACGCGCAACTTTGAAGTCTATTTAGGCGGCGGTTATCTGGACGGTCCGGATAACAGTGAATTCGGTCGGTTGGGAAACAGCGGGGTGGGTTATGCAGGCGTTCGAGCAATCTGGTGATAAGGCGGGTGTGTCCCTGTTGTTCCCGGGGCAGGGTACTCAGCATATCGGCATGGGCGAGGCGGTCTGCGACCAGTCGCCTGCCACTGCGCGGGTCTGGGACTGTGCCAGCGACATCGCCGGTTTCGACCTGCGCCGCCTGTGCAGCAAGGGGCCGATGCCCAAGCTGGACAAGACCCAGTACCAGCAGGTGGCAGTCACTTGCGTGAACATCGCCAGCCTGGTCGCCCTGCGCGAGCGCGGCGAGCCGGACGTGGCGGCGCTGGCCGGGCACAGTGTCGGTGAGTTCTCCGCGCTGTTTGCCGCCGGCGTACTGGGCATGGAGGATGTCTTCCGCGCCGTGGCTGCTCGCGGGCGCATCATGCAGGCACTGGCCGAGCAGACAGACGGAGCCATGTACGCCATCAAGGGCGTCGGCCGCGATGTCATCGCCGAGCTGATCGCCGCCCATGAACTGGGCGATGCCATTACCGTGGCCAATGACAACTCGCCGCGCCAGCAGGTGATCTCCGGCAGCAAGGCGGCGCTCAAGGAGCTGCTGCCGGCGCTGTTGCGGGCCGGCTTCGAGCAGGTCAAGTTGCCGGTCAACGGCGCCTGGCACAGCGCACTGATGCTGCCCGGGCGCGAGGATTTCCAGGCGGTCATCGACGGCCTGCAGTTCGCCGCACCGCAGCTGCCGCTGTTCACCAACCAGGCGGCAGCCGCCGTCAGCGATATCGAGCAGATTCGCCAGGATCTGGTGGTCAACCTCTATTCCACCGTGCGCTGGCGCGAAACCATGCAGGCACTGGTTGCTAGTGGCGTGGGTGGTTTCCTGGAGGTCGGTCCGAAAAAAGTGCTGGGGCGCCTGCTGCAGGATTTCACCGAGCTGCAGCCGCTGCCGCCGGTAGGCCATGTCTCTGATCACCTGGCGCCGCAAGCGGCGCTGGCCGACTGAGGCGCCGGACATGTTGCCGACATTCCGCCAGCACGCCGGCCGCTACGGTTTCGGCCTATGCCTGGGCGTCAGTTTCCTCTGCCTGCTGATGGCCTTTGCCCTGCTGCGCAATAGCCAGGCGCTGAGTTTGCTGGAGGTGCTGCCGGCCGGCTTTGCCATCGCCTTCGGCGTCACCCTCGGCGCCTCCCGTGATGCGCCGGGTTACTGGATCTACGCGGCACGTTCGCTCAAGTTCATGGTCCTGCCGAGCGAGTTGCAGCAACTGCAGCAGCTGCGCGTCAGCCCGCTGATCGGGCTGCTCAATCCGTTGCGGCGGCCGCTGAGCCTGCCGCTGCTGCTGGGCGTGCTGATCACGGTGTTGCTGTGGGCGGGGCTGACGCTGCTGCCGGCCTACCCGGCGCTGGTCACACTGGCGGTGCTCGGCCTGCTCTTTCCACTGTTGCTGGCGCTGCTGCTGACCGGCAGTGCGCCCTACTTCATGGTCCTGGCCAGCGACCAGGGCGAGAACGCCATGCTGCCGCAGATGAAGCACCTGCGTGATGCCGGTCGCTACCGTGCCGAGGACCTGGCCATCAGCCTGCTGATCAGCCTGGCGCTGATCTGGCCGCTGCACGGCCGCCCTGACTTCGACCTGCAGAGCGGGTACGGCAAGCCCGAGTTCGCCGTAGCGGCGATGATCCTGGGCTGGATCGTTACCTTCTTCCTGCTGCTCGGCGCGCGGCGCTCGCGCCTTTACTCGGCAGTGGGTGAGCGCCTCTCGGCACTGCTGCGCACTCCCTCGGCGTCCACTGCAGGCAGTGCCCGGGTGCTGCCGCGCATGGCCCTGTACTACGTCGCCGTGGGGCTTTGGGCCCTGGTGCTGTGCGGCCTGCTGGCGCAGCTGCCGCAACCCCTGCCGTTCCCGCTGTTCTGCGCACTGCTGCTGGTCGCCCCCGGCTGGGCCTTCTGGCGCGAGCGCGGGCTGACCCAGCAGCGCGACGCCGAGCAGGCCGGCCTGTTCATCCGCGAGCTGGGCGTGCAGCCGGTGGCGGCCGGCATGCCACAGAGGCCATGAGCATGCACATCGGTATCGATATCGTGGAAATCGAGCGTATCCGCACCGCCAGCCGGCGCAGTGGCGAGGGTTTCCTCAACCGGGTCTACACGGCCCCGGAACGTGACTACATCGGCGACGCCGAGGCCAACGCGGAGCGCGCGGCGGGCATCTGGGCGGCCAAGGAGGCAGCAGTCAAGGCACTGGGCACGGGTTTTCGCGACGGCATCCAGTTCCACGACCTGCGTATCGAGCATGAAGAAGCGGGGCGGCCGTACCTGGTGTTCGGCGGGCGCTTCCTCGAGGAAATGCAGCGGTCGGGTCTGACCGCGGCGAGTTTGAGCATATCCCACTGCGGCACCCACGCAGTGGCGGCGGTTGTGCTCGGGTGACAACCAGAAGATAGGGCTAGGGCAATGGCAACGTTTACGGATTTGCAGGGGAAGGTCGCTTTGGTGACCGGCGCCAGTGGCGATATCGGCCTGGCGGTGTGCGAGAAGCTGCTGGAGGACGGCAGCAAGGTGTACGCCACCTACAACAACAACCCAGCGCGCCTGGGTGAGCTGGCTGACCGCCAGGACTTCGCCGGGCGCCTGGTGACGCTCAAGTGCGACATCACCAACAAGGCCGAGCTGGACGCGGCCCTGGCGCAGATCGAAGAGGCCGAGGGCAAGCTCGACGTGCTGGTGAACAATGCCGGCAAGTACCGCGACAACCTGTTCTCGATGATGGACTTCGACGAGTTCGACGACGTCGTCAAGACCAACCTGTACGGCACCTTCATGGCCACCAAGGCGGCCCTGCGCCTGCTGCGCAAGGCCAAGCAGGCAACGGTGGTCAACGTCTCGTCGATCGCCGGCCTGACCAACAGCTTCGGCCAGACCAACTACAGCGCGGCCAAGGCCGGGATGATCGGCTTCACCCGCACCCTGGCCGGCGAGCTGGGCGCCAAGGGGGTGCGTGTCAATGCCGTGGCCCCGGGCCTGATCGAGTCGGTGATGACCAAGCGCGTGCCGCGCAACGTGATCCGCCAGACCCTCTCGGTAATCCCCCTGCAACGCATGGGCGAAACCCGCGAAGTGGCCGAGGCCATCGCCTTTCTCTGCTCCAGCTCCTCGAGCTACGTCGTCGGCCAGACTCTGGTGGTCGATGGCGGCCTGATCATGCGTTAAGGAGGCCCCATGGCCGATACCGAAGAAAGTCTCGTCGCACCCTCGCTGCTCATGAAGATGGGCCCCTGGCGCTATCCGTTCTTCCTGGTCGACAAGATCTGCGAATTCAAGCGCGGCTCGCGTGGCTACATCACCGCGGTGAAGAACATCTCGTTCAACGAGCCGCAGTTCACCGGGCACTTCCCTGACAGCCCGATCATGCCCGGCGTACTGATCGCCGAGGCGATGGGCCAGACCAGCGACTACCTGACCCTGCTCACCGCCTTCTGCGAGGAATACGAGCAGCGTTTCGACTGCGACCTGTCGGCCCGCCGCGACCTGCAGAAGGCCCTGCACAGCGAGGAGGGCATGGAGATCATCGCCGCCATCCGCAAGAAGTGGGGCGGTGTGCTGGCCTCCCAGGACCTCAAGTACAAGAGCGTGGTCCTGCCCGGCGACACCCTGTTCATGCGCAGCGAGCTGGTGATGAAGGACCCGGCGGGCTTCAGCCACTTCAAGGTCGAGGCACGCATCGGCCGGCGCGTCACCACCGTCGGCAAGCTGGCCAATTTCTGGTTCGACATGAGCAAGCCATTCAACTACCCGGGCTAAGCCCGACCGCGAGGACCCCACCATGGACAAGCAACTGCAAGACGCCATCACCCAGCGCCGGGCCGTACTGGACAAGCTCAAGGACAGCCTGATCGACCGTCTCAACCTGTACCAGAACCGCGCCCAGATCGACGACGACACCCCGCTGTTCGGCAGCGGCCTGAAGCTCGACTCGGTGGATGCCACCGAGCTGGTGGTGATGCTCGACGAGGAGTTCGGCGTGCGCGTTTCCGAGGGCGACGACCCGTCCTACATGCGCAACGTCAACTCGCTGGCCAACTTCATTCTGCAACGCCAGGCCGCAGCCGCCTGACTTCTGCCGCACACAATTCGAGGGACACAACGATGAATCCGATGGAAGCCGTTCACCAAGCCGCCGGCGCCGCCCTGGGCGAACGCAATGGCGTGCGCATCCCGCTGCACTATGGCGAGCCCGCTGCCGAGCACCAGGCCTCGCGCAAGAACATCCTGATGGTCGATTACTCGCACTTCGGCATCGTCGAGGTGCAGGGTGACGAGGCCTACGACTTCCTCAACCGCGTGGTCGGCGGCGACCTCTCGGTGATCCGCGACGAGCAGGCACTGTATACCGTGCTGCTGGACGACAAGGGCCAGATCGTCACCGACCTGTATGTGCTGTGTGACGATGAGCGCTTCCTGCTGCTCACCGAATGGGTCAAGGGCGACACCCTGGCCGCCAGCCTGCAGGCCCTGGTCGGCGAGGAAGCAGTCGAGATCGCCGCGCAGAACCAGCTCGGCACCCTGCTGTTCGAAGGCCCCTACAGCTGGGAGCTGATGGCCGAGCTGTTCGGCTTCGACGTGCTCGGTCTGCCGTTCCTCGAGTTCATGCACGTGGACGACGTGACCCTGCTGCGTGCCGGCAAGCACGGCGAGTTTTCCTACAAGGTGCTGGGCCCGCGTGAGTCCCTGGCCGAGCTCTGGCAGCGTGCCCTGGAGGCCGGCGCCAAGTTCGACCTGAAGACCGGCGGCATCGAGTTCCAGAGTCGTTCGCGCCTGGAGAACCCGTGCTGGGACCCGGCCCTGGCCGGTGAATTCACCCGCTGCCCGATCGAGCTGCAGCTGCAGTGGGCGGTGCGTTACGACAAGGACGAGTTCGTCGGCAAGGACGCCCTGCTGGCCAAGCTGGAAGAGGGCGCAGCGCAGCGCGTGGTCGGCTTCCTGGTCAAGGGTGACGGCGCCGCGGCCAACATCGGCGATGCCGTGTACAGCGGCGACAGCGTGATCGGCAAAGTGATCACCCTGGGCTGGTCCGAGGGCGTGCAGGCGCATATCGGCCAGGCGCTGCTCGACAGCGACTATGCCTACGCCGGCCTGGACGGCTATGCCATCGACGCCAGCGGCGCGCGCGTTGCCATCAGCACCGCGGCGATCCCCTTCCTGCAGAACTTCAGCTTCCTGGTCAACCCGGCCGAGCACAGCTACGTCGACCCGTCGCGGCCGAAGAGCCTGCTGGAGCAGCAGGCCCAGTAATCCACGTCATCAGCCACAGCGGGCGGGCCGCCGGGGCGGGCGGTCCGTTCTCAGGTCGCCGCCTCGGAGGAGTCACACATGGTTCAGCGCAAGCGGGTAGTAGTCACAGGGATGGGCGTGCTCACGGCGCTCGGCAATACGCTGGAAGCGTTTCGCGAGGGTCTGTTCGCCGAAAAGGCGGCCATCGGTCCCAGCCAGCATTTTCGCCACTATTTCGACGATGCCCTGGCATCCGAAGTGCTGCAGCCGGTCGACTACCCCGGTATCGATCCGCAGCGCCTGCCCGAGCTCGACCGCACCGTGCTGTGGGGGTACAAGGTCGGCCGCGATGCCCTGGATCATGCCGGCCTGCTCGGCGATCCGCTGCTGGAACGCACCAGTCTGGTGGTCGGCGTGTCCTCGGCCAGCGCCGAGGCCATCATGCCGCTGATCGAGCACCAGCCCGAACAGTTCAGCCCGCGCAAGATGGAAGTGTGCGGCAACTTCTCAGCGATCTGCCCGGTGGTGACTTCGCTGCTCGGCCTCAAGGGCGGCTTCGAGCTGGTGGCCACGGCCTGTACGGCCAGCACCAACGCCATCGGCATCGGTTTCGACCAGATCCAGAATTCCAAGACCCCGGTGGCGCTGATTGTCGGCTCCGACCCGGTCTACCTACCCACCTTCGCCGGTTTCTACGCGCTCAAGGCGATGCGCGAAGAACCCTGCTGCCCGTTCTCCGGCACCCCCGGCATGTCCGTCGGCGAAGGCGCCGGCGCGCTGGTGCTGGAGGAATACGAGCACGCCAAGGCGCGTGGCGCCACCATCTATGGCGAGATCATCGGCTACGCCACCAGTTCCGATGCGCACCATGAAACAGCGCCGGACCCGCGTGCCGAAGGCGCCACCCTGGTGATGCGCGCGGCGCTGCGCAACGCCGGCGTCGGCCCGGAGGCCATCGGCTACATCAATGCCCACGGCACCGGCACCGAGGCCAACGACCGCGCCGAGACCCTGGCGATGAAGAAGGTCTTCCCCAACATCGCCGATATCCCGGTGAGTTCGACCAAGTCCTACTTCGGCCACAACATCGGCTCGGCCGGCATCATCGAGATGATCGCCTGCCTGACCACCCTGCCGTCCGGCAAGGTGCTGCCGACCCTGAACTTCTCCACGCCGCGCACCGGCTGCGACCTCAACTACGTGCCCAATCATTTCCAGGAGCACCAGGTCGGGCTGTTCATGAAGAACAACTATGCCTTCGGCGGCAACAACTGCAGCATCGTCGCCTCGGTGACCCCGGAGACCGCCGCGGCCACCGAGTACCAGCCGCGCCGCGTGGCCATCACCGGCTTCGGTGCGCTCAGCTCGCTGGGCTATGGCGCCGAGCAGATCGCCGAGAACATCCGCAATGGCGTCGATGGCTCGCTGTCGGTGTCGGCCGACGACTGGCTGGGCAGCGGCGAGCAGGCCCACGACCTCAATCAGCTGATGCAGGCCAATCCGGCGCTGGCCGAGCGCCTGGCCGGCATGACCGAGGCCGACCTGCGCGCCATGCAGTTCCGCGCCCACGAAGTACGTGGCATCGAGGCACGCAAACACCTGAAGAACTACGACCCGCGCAAGGCCAGCCGCATCGGCACCCACGGCCTGCTGGCCGTCGAGCAGGCGTTGCAGAGCGGCGGGCGCAAGGTGCGTCATGGTGATACCGACGTCGCGCTGATCATGGGCATGTCCAAGGGCCCGCAGGCCACCATTGCGCGCTATGCGCAGAGCCTGCACCCGGACCCCAAGCGTGCGCGTACCTTCGAGTTCCCCTCGGCGCTGATGAACTCCACCGCCACCTTCTGCGCCATCAGCAAGGGCCTCAAGGGCTACAACACCACCCTGTCCACCGGCTACAACGCCGGCCTCGGCGCACTGCTCTACGGCTACGAGCTGGTACGCCAGGGCCTGCAGCCGCAGGCGCTGGTCGGTGCCGCCGAGGAGAATGCCTATTCCTCGGTGCTGATGTCGCCGGCGACGGCCGATCGCCTGTGCTGGAGCGATGCCGCGGATGCCTTCCAGGTCTATGGCGCCAACCCCAGTGGCTTCACCCTGGGCGAGGGCGCCGCGGTGGCCCTGCTCGAAGACCTCGACGCCGCCCATGCGCGCGGTGCACAGGTGCTTGGCGTGGTGCTCGGTTATGGCCGCTCCTGCGATGCCGCCTACCCGGGTGAATCCGGCCTGGCCGCTGGCAACGCGATGATCGCGGCGATCCAGCAGGCGCTGGCCGAGGCCGGCCTGCAGGCCAGCGAGGTCGATCTGATCTGCGGCACCAGCTGGGGCACCGGTGACAGCGCGCAGAAGGAACTGGACGCGGTGCGCGCCGTGTTCGGCGCGCTGGCGGCCGAGGTGCCGCTGGTCAACTACAACGGTCACTTCGGCTTCGTCGAATCGGCCGCCGGCCTGCTCAACCTGGCGCAGGTGCTGCAGATCATGCGCAGCGGCGAGATCGCGCCGATTCCCTACACCCGCGAGTTCTGCGCCGACGACATCGCCTTCGTGCGCCAGCCGCTGCGCCGCGAGGTGCGCCACGCGCTGGTGCTGGGCGCTTCGGACGGGGGCAACAACTACGCCCTGCTGGTGCGCAAGGATGGCTGACGCCGGGCGTGCGGTGATCTCCGGCCTGGGCGTGTTCAACGCCCTTGGCCAGAATGCGGCCTCGCTCTGCGCGGCGCTGGCCGAGCAGCGCCTCGGCCCGCGCACGGGCTTTTTCGCCAGCGAGCGGGCGGCCCAGGGCAATGGCCTGCTGTTCAATCCGCAGCAGGTGGCGATGCCGGCGTTGCCGGCGACCCGGCGCAACCCCGCCGGCTGCGATGCCGAGACCGCCTGCGCGCTGATCGAGAAGGTGCTCGACGAAGCGCTGGCCCAGGCCGGCCTGAGCCGTGCCGAGTTGGCCGGTTCGCGCGTGCAGTGCTACATCGGCGGCCAGGGCGTGCAGCCGGACATCATGAAGTTCACCGCCTACCTGCAGCGCAACGATGCCGAGGACCTGCTGTTCAACCCCGGCATCCGCCAGATGCACAGCGACAGCTATGCCGAGGAGCGCCTCGGTCGCCTGCTGATGCGCCGCATCGGCCTGGCGCTGCCGCCGCTGGCATTGTCCACGGCCAGCTGCTCCAGCCTGTCGGCGCTGTTCCTCGCCCGCCAGGCGATCGAGAGCGGCGCCGCCGACCTGGTGCTGGTGGCCTCCTGGCAGCAGGTGTCGCAGTACAACCTGATGTTCATGGGCGGAGTCAACGCCCTGGCCCGCGAGGTGGCGCAGCCGTTCTCGGCCGCCACCGAGGGCGTGCTGCTGGGCGGTGGGGCGGCGCTGGCGATCCTCGAGAGCGAGGCCCACCTGCAGGCCCGCGGCGGCCGCGGCCAGCTGCGCATCGATGGCTTCGCCGTCTGCCAGGGCGGTGGCTCCGGGCGCGGCGGGCAGTCCTTCGCGCCGGATTTCCGCACCCTGGCGCGCACCGTCGAGGCCTCGCTGGAGCAAGCTGCCGCCACGCCGGCCGACATCGGTTGCCTGTTCATGCACGGCAACGGCATTCGCGGCAGCGACCAGGCCGAGCTGATGGCGGTGCGCAAGCTGTGGGGCGACCACGCCGTGCCGGCCGTTTCCTACAAGGCGCAGCTTGGCTACCAGGTGGCGGCCAGCGGTCTGACCGACCTGGCCATCGCTGCCGATGCCCTGCGCGAGCGTCGCCTGCTGGCCTTCAAGGCCCTGGCGCCGCTGGACGCCGCCGGGGTGCACCTGCACGCCGATGCCGCCCCGCTGACGCTGCACAGCGACAAGCTGGTCAAGCTGGGTCTGGGTATCGAAGGTTCCATGGCTGCCTGCACGCTGACGCGGCTGGCCGGATAAGCGAGAGCATCATGTCTGTCGAAGAAATGCAGTTGACTCCGCTGCGCCCGGCCAGCGCCGACGAGCTGCAGGCGCAGCCCGAGCAGCGCAGCAATACCCTGGCCCTTGTTGGCCTCTCGGTACTGCAGGCAGAGCGCGCCCCGCAGCGTTTCGAGCCGCGCTGGTTCAGAGCCTGGGAGGCGCAGCTGTACCGCAAGGCCGCGCGCCAGACGGGCCGGCGCCAGTGGGATTTCAGTCGTTTCAGCCAGGACGGCGGCCTCGATGCGGCCAAGTCCGGCTATCGCGACACGCTCAACGCCGTCGCCCAGGCGGCCAAGCAGGCAGTGGCCGCCGCCGAGGCCAGCTGCGGCCGGCGCAGCGCGCGTGAGCGCATGGCCCTGCTGTATTTCGACTTCTGGGGGCAGAGTTCGCACCTGGAGCAGGCGTTCAACTGGCGCGACAGTTTCGATCTCGACGTGATCCCCAAATTCATCCTGCGCGACCAGGCCACCGAGGCCTTCTCCTGCAAGGTGCAGGCGGGACGCGGAGCTTTTATCCAAGCCCTGCGCATGGCGCAGTCGCTGCTGCACAGCGGTGCCGCCGATAGCGTGCTGCTGGGCGGGCTGTTCCGCAGTTTTCCCGTGCTGTGCTTCGCCGAGGCGCTCAGCGGCAACGCCGCCGAGCGCACCTGGCTGGGGCGTGGTGGCCAGCACAACGCGCCGCTGGTGGAGCGCGCCGGTTTCATGGTGCTGCGGCGTGGTGAGGCGCTGGCCAGCGCGCGTCAGCCCGGCCTGCTGCTGGGCGAGCCGCGTTACCTGCAGGCCCCCGCCGGCCGCGAGGCGGCGGGCCAGTGGCTGGGCGAGCGCTGGTCCGAGGAACTGCCGGAGCGCCGCGCGCTGGTCTACGGCGGTCACTACCCGTCCAGCCTGCTCGATCAGGTCGAGGCGGGCGCGGTGGCCGCTGCTGGTGAGCACTGGGTGTACGAAAACATCTGCCGGCGCTTCGGTGACAGTGGCGGACTCAATCCGCTGCTGGCGCTGCAACGGCATGCCGAACGCAAGGCGGCGACGGCGGATACCCCGCCGGCGCTGCTGAGCCTGAGTGACAGCCAGGGCGGCACCTGGCTGCTGCGGGGGGAATGATGAGCATGGACAAGGATGCCCTGCTGGCGCAGGCGCCGGCGCCCGGCGAGACCCGCCGGCTGCAGCTGGTCAAGGCGACCCAGTTGCCCATCGTCCGCCTGAGCGCGGTGGAGAAGTGCTACGGCAAGGGCGAGGGCCGCGTGCAGGCGCTGCGCCGCATCGACCTGCAGATCGAGCGTGGCGAGTTCGTTGCGCTGGTGGGGCAGTCGGGCAGCGGCAAGAGCACGCTGCTCAACCTGATCGGCGGGATCGACCGTCCTAGTGCCGGCGCCGTGCATTTCCTCGGCCAGGACCTGGCCGACCTCAACGACCGCGAGCTGGCCGCGCTGCGTGCCCGCGAGATCGGCTTCATCTTCCAGTTCTTCAACCTGCTGCCGGTGCTCAGCGTGTTCGACAACGTCTACTACCCGCTGATGCTCAACGGCTATCGCAAGGAGCAGGCGCGCCACCTGGTGATGCAGGCGCTGGAACGGGTCGGCCTGCAGCAGCATGCGCTGCGCCGGCCGGTGGAACTGTCCGGCGGCCAGCAGCAGCGGGTGGCCATCGCCCGCGCGCTGGTGAAGAAGCCGGCGCTGGTGATCGCCGACGAACCCACCGGCAACCTGGATTCGGAAACCGGCCGCTCGGTGCTAGAGCTGATGCAGGAGATCAACCACGAAAATGGCACCACCTTCATCATCTCCACCCACTCCGATGCCGTGCGCGACGTGGCCGGGCGGGTGGTGAGCATCGCCGACGGGAGGATCGCGCCATGAGCCGCTGGCTACTGCTGCTGAGCCTGCTGGTCGTGGGAGGCGCCCAGGCTTCCATCGACGCCGATCAGCTGCGTGAGCAGGGGCGCGCCGCCCTGGATGCGCTGGTGTCGCGCCATGCCTCTGCGCCCGTGCGTGAGCAGGGCATCCTGGCCGTGGTGCGGGCGCCCAGCGAGGGCCTCGACGAGCGCACCCTGGAAGCGCTGGCGACCTGGCGCGAACAGCATCCCGACGACCTGCCGGCCAAGCTCTACGAGGGCTACGGCTGGCTGTTCATGGCCGGCGAGTACGTCAAGCGGCAGAACTACTTCCGCGCCGCCGAGCTGGCCAAGCGCGGCTTCTTCCTGATGGACGAGGCGGTCGACCAGAACCCCGAGGACTGGCGCCTGCGCCTGCTGCGCGCGCGCCTGGACTGCTACGTGCCGGCCGAGTTCGGCCGCCATGTGGTAGCGCTCAAGGACCTGCGCTACCTGCGCGAACACACCGAGCAGGTGCCGGCCGAGCTGCTGCCGCTGGTGGACTTCCTGCAGGCGCGCGCCGAACGCGCGGCGGGCGATGAGGCCGCGGCCAAGGCCCTGGTCTCGCCCTGGCGCGAACTGCTGCAGGCCGAGGACCGTCTGCCCATCACCCGCGCCGAGGTGGAGCGGGTCCTGACCCCGATCGTGGAGGCGGCGCCATGAGCGAGCTGTTGTACTACCTGGCCAACGCCATCATCCTCTACGCCCTGCTGCTGGTGCTGTGGACCGCTCTGCGCCGGCCCACCTCGATCCGCTACGCCTTCGCCAACCTGTTCCGCCAGCGCCGCCGCTCGGGCATCACCCTGCTGGCGATCATCATGGGCGGGGTGGCGGTGTTCACCTTCGGTGGTTTCGTCCAGCACTCCTTCTCGGCCCTGCGTGAGCAGACCATTCGCACCAACCTCGGTCACCTGCAGCTGTACCGCGAAGGCTACCTCGCCAGCGGCGCCACCAACCCGCTGCGCCATGGCATCCCCGGCTACCCGGAGATCAAGCGCATCCTCGCCGCCGACCCCGAACTGGGGCCGCTGCTGAAGACGGTGACCGGGCAGATCGAGTTCTCCGGCATCGCCTCGCACTACGAGTCGGAGACGTCCACCTTCATCTCCGGCGTCGGCATCGAGCCGGCCAGCTCGCTGACCCTGGGCGCGCTGGACCGCATCGTGCTGGGCAGCGACCTGTCGCGCATCGACGGCCTCGGCGTGACCATCGGCACCGGCGTGGCCAAGGGCCTGGGCGCTGGTTACGACAGCGAACTGGACCTGCTGGTGGTCAACCCCAAGGGCGGGCAGAACGCCATGTCGGTGACGGTGCGCGGGGTCATGGAGTCGGGCATCAAGGAGTACGACGACCGCTCGCTGAAGATGCCGCTGGAAACCGCCCAGGCGCTGCTGGAAACCGACGAGGTTAGCCGCATCATCATCTTGCTCAACGACACCGCGCAGACCGACGCCGCGCTCAAGCGGGTGCAGGCGATCATCGCCGAGCATGGTCTGGCGCTGGAGGTGCGGCCCTGGTCCGAGCTGGCGGTGTACTACCACCAGGTGGTCAGTCTGTTCGACGGCATCTTCTTCTTCATCAAGTCCATCGTCAGCGTCATCGTGGTGTTCATGATCGGTAACACGCTGATGATGAACGTGGTCGAGCGCACCCGCGAGATCGCCACCCTGCGTGCCCTGGGCCTGACCCAGCGCGAGGTGGGGCGGCTGTTCATCCTCGAGGGCATCTTCATCGGCCTGCTCGGCGCTGCGCTCAGCGTGGCGGTGGGCATCGGCCTGGCCGAGCTGATCAACATCCACGGCCTGCCCATGCCGCCGTCACCGGGCTACACCAAGGGCTACCTGGCCTTCATCCTGTGGGACGAGGACGTCGACCTGTTCTGGTTCACCTGTGCGCTGGCCATCGTTACCGCCGTACTGGCCTCGATCATTCCGGCGAAGCGGGCTTCGAAGTTGCTGATCGCCGAGGCGTTCAGGTTTACCTGAGCAATTGAAAAGTTGCCGGTCGGAGGGCTTTTAAGTTGTCCGCCTGGCAGTAATAAGTGATGCGCCTGAGTGCAGGGAAAGTTGTGCCTGCGAGTGGGTGTTTAATACTGCGCTGCTGTTATTGAAGTTGTTGTTGGCGAGCGCGCTTCATATACAGAGTGAGAGAGAGTTATGACAACGGAACGGCAAGTCGTCCTTATCACCGGCGCCGCCCGCGGCATAGGCGCGGCCATCGCCGAGCGATTTATCGACGATGGTTACGATGTGGTGCTCAACTACCGGCGAACCCAGGGTAAGGGCGCCGCCAACCTGGACAACCTAGTGGCCCGCGCCGAGGCGCGTGGTGTGCGCGCATACAGAGCCCTGGCGGACATCTCCGAGAGTCGCGACGTAGAGCAGATGATCAAGAGCCTGCAACTCGCCGGTCTGAAGAACATCCACCATCTGGTGCTGAATGCCGCCAGCGCGCCGTTCAAGTCGATCCTTGACCTGACCAAGCACGACTGGAAACAGCTGTTTGGCACTAGCCTGGTCGGCAACGTGGCGGTAATCAACGCGGTGGCGCCGCTGATGCCGTCCGGCGGCACCATCTGCGCCATCTCAGGCGTAGGTGCACACATGGTGCTGCCCAACTACCCGCTGGGCCTGATGAAGGCGGCGCTGGAGAACCTGGTGCGCTACATGGAGGTGGAACTCTATGACCGAGGTATCCGCGTCAACGGCGTCTGTGGTGGGGTGGTGCGCAGTGAGATGTTGCCCTACTTGGCAGAGATGTGGCCGCGGATGATCTCTAACATGGAGTCCGCCGGCCGACGTTGGGCGCTGGAGCCGGAGGAAATCGCTAACGTGGTGGCTTTCCTCGCCTCGGAGCGCTCCAGCGCCATCCGCGGGCAGATCCTGGTGGCCACTGGCGGAGTGGGCCTGGCGGCCTGACAGCCACGGGCGATTCAGCAGAAAGCCGGCGCTCAGCCGGCTTTTTTCATGGCTGCCAGCGCCGCAGCACCAGGGTCGCGTTGGTGCCGCCGAAGCCAAAGCTGTTGCTCATCACCGTGTTCAGGTTCAAGCCACTGCGCGCCTCGCGCAGCACCGGCATGTCGGTCAGCTCGGGGTCGAGGTTGTCGATGTTGGCCGAGCCGGCGATGAAGTTCTCGCGCATCATCAGCATGCAGTAGATCGCCTCGTGCACGCCGGCGGCGCCCAGCGCGTGGCCGGACAGGCTCTTGGTCGAGCTGATCGGCGGCAGCTGGCGGCCGAACACCTTGCGGATCGCGCGCATCTCGGCCAGGTCGCCCACCGGGGTGGAGGTGCCGTGGGCGTTGATATAGTCGATCGGCTCCTCGACCCTGGCCAGCGCCTGCTGCATGCAGCGCATGCCACCTTCGCCGCTGGGCGCGACCATGTCGTAGCCGTCGGAGGTGGCGCCATAGCCGATGATCTCGGCGTGAATGCGCGCGCCCCGCGCCAGCGCATGGTCCAGCGCCTCGACCACCACCATGCCGCCACCGGCGGAGATGACGAAGCCGTCGCGGCGCGTGTCGTAGGGCCGCGAGGCCTTTTCCGGGTTGTCGTTGTGCTGGCTGGAGAGGGCGCCCATGGCGTCGAACAGGTAGCTCTGGCTCCAGTGCTCTTCTTCGCCGCCACCGGCGAAGACGATGTCCTGGTTGCCCATGCGGATCTGCTCCATGGCGTGGCCGATGCAGTGCGCGCTGCTGGCGCAGGCGGAGGCGATGGAGTAGCTGAGGCCCTTGATGCGGAACGGTGTGGCCAGGCAGGCGGAGACCGTGTTGCTCATGGTGCGCGGCACGCGGAACGGGCCGACGCGGGCGATGCCCTTCTCGCGCAGGATGTCCATCGCCTCCATCTGGTTGAACGCCGAGGCGCCGCCGGAGCCAGCGATCAGGCCAGTGCGCGGGTGCGAAACCTGCGTGTTGTTCAGTCCGGCGTCCTTGATCGCCTGCTTTAGGGCGAGATAAGCGTAGGCCGCGGCGTCGCCCATGAAGCGCTTGACCTTGCGGTCGATGTTCAGCTCATCCATGTCCAGCGGCACCGCGCCGCACACCTGACTGCGCATGCCGACTTCGGCGTAGGTGGGGTTGAAGCGGATGCCCGAGCGACCCTCGCGCAGATGGCGGGTTACGCTTTCCAGGTCATTGCCGAGGCTGGAAACCAGCCCCATTCCGGTGATCACGACGCGGCGCATGTGCAAATTCCTTTTCAGACCGTGGGCCGGGCCGGTTCGAGCTGCGGAAGGCGGCGAAGAATGCACTCGGGCAGGAGTTTTCGCGCACCGTCCGGTCAATCAAAGTTGCCGGTTTTCCCTGTGCGATAACTAACCAAAGTTCGTGGCTAATTGCCAGCGTTAGTTGCTGAATATGTGGGCTTTGACGAGAAAAACAGCAGCGCGTGAAGCAACTTGAAGCGAGGGCAGATATATATCGCAATGGCGCCGAAAGTTTGGTCGGATGATCAGGTTAAAAGGCCCGTCGAACAGCTCGGCAGGCCTTGCCCTCACAGCGGTAGGCCGGCCTTGACCCGATACTGGTTGCGCACCGGCGTGGCGTACTGGCGGATCAGCCAGGGGCGCTGCTCGGCGGGGCAGGCATCCAGGCGACGCTGCCACTCGGCGCGGGCAGCGGCCACCTCTGCGGCGGGGAACTGCTGCTCGGCGCTCGGCACTTCCAGGGAGGCGTCGCGCTCGACCCATTGGGCGTAGGCCAGCAGGTGCACCGGGAACAGCCGGTAGCCGCCGAGAATGTGCCGGTCCATCAGCGCGGCCAACTGCTTGGCGTCCTCGAAGCCCTCGCGCACCGGGGCACCGAAGTGCACGTGAACGCGGCCCTTGTAGCCGGTGATGCCGAGGGCGATGCTGGCGTCATCCTCGCCCGGCGCCTTCTCGTATCCGCCGGTGCTGGCGCGGATCTGCAGCTCGCGGGCCTTGGCCTGGTCGCAGGGGTCGTATTCGTAGCTGATCGACACCGGGATCAGGTTGAGCGCCGCCAGGGCCTCGGTGAACGGCTCGTCCTTGCGCGCCATGTGGAACATCTTGAGGATCGCCGAGTCGGTGCGGTCGTCGCCGTCCTTGGCCCGGCCCTCGGCCTGGGCGATCCAGATCGACTGGCCTTCCTCGCGGATCGAGTGGTTGATGTAGGCCGACAGCAGCTGGAAGGCCGCCAGCTTCTCGCGCCGCCCGGCGATGTTGCGGTGCACGATGAAGCTCTTGTTCAGGCGCATCAGGTCGCTGACGAAGGGGCGCTGCAGCAGGTTGTCGCCGATGGCGATGCGCGGCGTCGGCAACCCGGCATGGAACACCGCGTAGTTGACGAAGGCCGGGTCCATCACGATGTCGCGGTGGTTGGCGAGGAACAGGTAGGGCGTGCCGGCCCTGAGCTGTTCCAGCCCGGAATAGCTGACGCCGTCGGTGGCGCGCTCCACGGTGCGGTCGATATAGGGCTCGATGCGCGCCTGCAGGGCGTCCACCGAAGCGATACCGGCCGTCTCGCGCCGCAGCCGATGGGCTATAAGAGGTTTGAGCAGCCAGCCCATTGGCCCGGCCAGGCGCGGGAAGCGGAAGCGGGTGAGGGTGCCGAGGAAGGTATCGTCGCTCAACAGGCGCGCCAGTACGGCGGGGACTTCGTGGTCGGCGTAGGGTCGGATGGAATCGAATTCGCCCATCATGTTCTCGTTGTTCGGCTGCTCGGAACGCCCGCCAGGGGCGGCATGGCCCGCATGCAATGGGGCCAGCAATAGACCGGCGATTATACCGACAAGTCACACGGAGGCCGCGATGCTGGAATCACAGATGTACCAGTGCCCCTATTGCTGGGAGCTGGCCGAGGCCGTGCTCGACCTCTCGGCCGGTGACCAGGAGTACGTCGAGGACTGCCCGGTGTGCTGCCGGCCGATCGTCTTCGACCTGCGCACCGATGGCCAAGACTGGTCGCTGGACGTGCGCCGGGAGGACGACTGATGCAGCGCGTCTACGAACCGCAGGATCTGCTGGAGGCCGAGTTGCTGCTCGGCATGCTGGCCAGCGAGGGCGTGGAGGCGCACCTGGCCGGGCGCCATCTGCTCGGCGCGATGGGCGAGCTGCCGGCGCTCGGGCTGCTCGGCCTGCTGGTGGAGGACGATGATGCCGAGCGCGCGCGCCGCCTGATCGCCGCGTACAATGCCGCCGCGCCGCTGCCCGGCGAGGAGCCCGAGGGCTGCCCCGGCGTGCTGCTCTGCTGATCCCTGCCGCCGGATGCCCGATACCTCATGAGTGGACGCTACGCCCTGTTCCGCTGGCCCCAGGCCATCGCCAACCTGCCGGGTTTTCCCGTCGAACATCCGCAGCGCTGGAACCTGTCGCCCGGCGCCCAGGTGCTGTTCGTCCACCAGCAGGGCGACGAGTTGCGCGCCGCCAGCGGCCGCTGGGGGCTGACGCCGGCCTGGCTGACCGATTTCGCCAAGGCGCCGGCGCATGCCCGCGCCGAGACCCTGGCCGAGCAGGCGATGTTCCGCGAGGCCTTCGCCCAGCGCCGCTGCCTGTTGCCGGCCAACGGCTTCTACGAGTGGCGTGGCCAGGCCAACCGCAAGCGTCCCTACTGGCTGAGCGGCGAGGGCCTGCTGTATTTCGCCGGGCTGTGGGAGATCTACCCGGCAGGGGGCGCCAACTACCTCAGCGTGGCCATGGTGACCCGCGAGGCGGCCTACCTGCGCCGCCCGCTGCTGCTGGACCAGGCCGCCAGCCGCGTCTGGCTCGATGCGCAAGCCTCGGCCGAGCAGCTGCAGGCGCTGCTGGCGGCGGCGCAGCCGTCGCTGCGCGAACGGGCGCTGGCGACCCTGATCAACGATCCGGCCTTCGAGGGGCCGGACTGCCTCACCCCGGCGTAAGCGCCTCGCGGTATTCCGGGCGCTGCGCCAGGCCCTCCTTGAGCAGCTCCACCAGCAGGCGCACCTTGGGCGACAGGTGGCGTTGCTGCGGGTACAGCGCCCACACCGCCGTGTGCGGCGGACGCTGCTGCGGCAACAGGTCGAGCAGGGCGCCGCTGCGCAGGTGCGGCTGCACGTAGTAGTCCGGCAGCTGGCACAGGCCGAAGCCGCGCAGGGCGGCGTCGAGCACCGCCTCGCCGCTGTTGCAGCGCCAGTTGCCCTGCACCCGCAGGCTCAGCTCGCGGCCGTCCTGCTGGAAGCTCCAGTGCTCGCTGCTGCCGACCAGGCAGTTGTGCCGCGCCAGCTCCGACAGCGAGTGCGGCCGGCCATAGCGTTCCAGGTAGGCGGGCGACGCGCACAGGTGCATGACCCGTGGCGCCAGGCGCGTGGCCACCAGGCGCGAGTCCTGCAGGCGGCCGAGGCGGATGGCCAGGTCCAGGCCGCCGTGCAGCAGGTCGAGGGTCTGGTTGCTCAGCTCGATTTCCACCCGCAGCTGCGGATGACGCGCCATGAAGTCGTTGACCAGCGGCACGATGAAGCGCTCGCCGTAGGCCACCGCGCAGGTCATGCGCAGCAAGCCCTTGGGCTCGTCGTTGAGGTCGCCGACCGCGCGCAGCGCCTCCTCGCGGGCGTCCTGCAGGCGCCGGCAGTGCTGCAGGAAGGTCTGCCCGGCCTCGGTCAGCGCCACCCGCCGGGTGCTGCGGTAGAACAGGCGGGTCTGCAGGCGCTCCTCCAGGCGCGCCACCTGGCGGCTGACCTGCGAGGTGGACAGCCCCAGGCGCCTGGCCGCGGCGGCGAACTGGCCGCTCTCGGCCACGGCGACGAACTCGTCCAGCCCTTCCCAGCGGTTCATGGATTATCCCTGCATGGCAATAATGTTTTGCGAATGTGCGGATTATTCCTGAAATGGCGCTGTTCTACACTCTCGCCACTGTGCCCAACCGCTGGAGAGCGAACCATGATCAAGTCCCGTGCCGCCGTGGCCTTCGGCCCCAACCAGCCGCTGCAGATCGTCGAGGTGGACGTGGCGCCGCCCAAGGCCGGCGAGGTGCTGGTGCGCATCGTCGCCAGCGGTGTGTGCCACACCGATGCCTACACCCTGTCCGGCCAGGACAGCGAGGGTGTGTTCCCCTGCATCCTCGGCCACGAGGGCGGTGGCATCGTCGAGGCGGTGGGCGAGGGCGTGACCTCGCTGGCGGTGGGCGACCACGTGATCCCGCTGTACACGGCCGAATGCCGCCAGTGCAAGTTCTGCACCTCGGGCAAGACCAACCTGTGCCAGGCGGTGCGCGCCACCCAGGGCAAGGGCCTGATGCCGGACGGCACCACGCGCTTCTCCTACCAGGGCCAGCCGGTCTACCACTACATGGGCTGCTCGACCTTCTCCGAATACACCGTGCTGCCGGAAATCTCCCTGGCCAAGATCCCCAAGGAGGCGCCGCTGGAGAAGGTCTGCCTGCTCGGCTGCGGCGTCACCACCGGCATCGGCGCCGTACTCAACACCGCCAAGGTCGAGGAGGGCGCCACCGTGGCCATCTTCGGCCTGGGCGGCATCGGCCTGGCGGCGATCATCGGCGCCAAGATGGCCAAGGCCGCGCGCATCATCGCCATCGATATCAACCCGGCCAAGTTCGCGGTGGCCCGCGAGCTGGGCGCCACCGACTTCGTCAACCCGCAGGAGCACGCCAAGCCGATCCAGGAAGTGATAGTCGAGATGACCGACGGCGGCGTCGACTATTCCTTCGAATGCGTCGGCAACGTGCAGCTGATGCGCGCGGCGCTGGAGTGCTGCCACAAGGGCTGGGGCGAGTCGACCATCATCGGCGTGGCACCGGCCGGTGCCGAGATCAGCACCCGGCCGTTCCAGCTGGTCACCGGGCGCGTCTGGCGCGGCAGCGCCTTCGGCGGGGTCAAGGGCCGCACCGAGCTGCCCGGCTATGTGGCCAAGGCGCAGAGCGGCGAGATCCCGCTGGACACCTTCATCACCCACACCATGGGCCTGGACGAGATCAACAGCGCCTTCGACCTGATGCACGAAGGCCAGAGCATCCGCACCGTCATCCACTTCTGAGGGCGCCGCGATGAGCCTGGAAATCGTCTCCGGCACCAAGAGCTTCGGTGGCTGGCACAAGCGCTACCGCCATCGCTCGACTGCGCTGAACTGCGACATGCAGTTCGCCGTCTACCTGCCGGCACAGGCGGAGCAGGTGGGCGCCCGCCTGCCGGTGCTGTAGTGGTTGAGCGGCCTGAGCTGCACCGACGAGAACTTCATGCAGAAGGCCGGCGCCCAGCGTCTGGCCGCCGAGCTGGGGCTGGTGCTGGTGGCGCCGGACACCAGTCCGCGCGGCGCAGGGGTACCGGACGACCCGGAGGGCGCCTGGGACTTCGGCCTCGGTGCCGGCTTCTACCTCAATGCCACCCAGGAGCCCTGGGCGCGGCACTACCGCATGTATGACTACGTGGTGCAGGAGCTGCCGGCGCTGGTCGAGGCGAACTTCCCGGTCAGCGACCGGCGCGGCGTCGCCGGCCACTCCATGGGCGGGCATGGCGCGCTGATCTGCGCGCTGAAGAATCCCGGGCGCTATCGCTCGGTCTCCGCCTTCGCGCCCATCGCCAACCCGCTGGACTGCCCCTGGGGCGAGAAGGCCTTCTCCCGCTACCTGGGCGAGGACCGCTCGCGCTGGCGCGAATGGGACGCCTGCGCGCTGCTGGCCGAGGCGCCGGAGAAGCTGCCGATCCTGGTCGACCAGGGCGACCGCGACGACTTCCTCGCCGCCCAGCTCAAGCCGCAGGCCCTGCAGGCCGCCGCCAGGGCCGCCGGCCATCCGCTGACCCTGCGGATGCAGCCGGGCTACGACCACAGCTACTACTTCATCGCCAGTTTTATCGACGACCATCTGCGCCATCATGCGGCAGCGCTACTCTCTAGCGGCGGGTAGTCGGCATTTGCAGTCGGGGCGCCGGTCTGACTAACCCGAGTGCCCTCAGCCAGAGGAGCCTGTCATGCATCCCTTTGAAGCCAAGCAGCCTCAGCAGTTGGCCATGCACCTAGGCTATGCAGGCCTGATTCCTTTCGTCAGCGGCGCGCTGGGCATCTGGGTCACTCCGAGCAGCTGGCGGCCTTTCGTGATGACCGCGCTGCTGGATTATGCGGCCGTGATCCTGGCCTTCATGGGGGCCATCCACTGGGGTCTGGCGATGCGTGCCCAGGCCAACGACGAACGTGCCAGGCTGCAACTGGGCCTGTCGGTAATCCCGCCGTTGCTGGGCTGGGTTGCCATAGCCAGCGGTATGCCCTTCGGACTGGCTCTGCCGATCTTCCTTTTCGCTTTCGTGCTGCTCTACTTCGCTGACCTGCGTGCGACCCGGCTGGGCCTGGCACCGCAATGGTATCCGGCACTGCGCCGGCCCCTGACCCTGGTAGTCAGCATCAGTCTGCTGCTGGCCTGGGCCAGCCTGCTGCGTGTATGACTGTTGTCGTCTTGGGTGATCGATTGCACGAGCCCATCGCCCGCCTGGGGTAGAATCGCGGCCTGATTTTCTTCGGGGCGTTTCTTTTATGCGTATCGGTCATGGCTACGACGTTCATCGCTTCGGCGAGGGCGATTTCATCACTCTCGGCGGCGTGCGCATTCCCCACAAGTTCGGCCTGGTGGCCCACTCCGACGGCGATGTGCTGCTGCATGCGCTCAGCGATGCGCTGCTCGGCGCGGCGGCCTTGGGTGATATCGGCAAGCACTTCCCCGACACCGACCCGACCTTCAAGGGCGCCGACAGCCGCGTATTGCTGCGCCACGTGGTCGGCCTGATCCGCGCCAAGGGCTATGTGGTCGGCAATGTCGACGCCACCATAGTGGCCCAGGCGCCGAAGATGGCGCCGCATATCGAGAGCATGCGCGCGCACATCGCCGAGGACCTCGGCGTCGAGCTGGATGCGGTCAACGTTAAGGCCACCACCACCGAGAAGCTGGGTTTCACCGGCCGCGAGGAGGGGATCGCGGTGCATGCCGTGGCCCTGCTGCTCAAGGTATGAACGAAGCCGAACTGCTGGGCCCGCGCGCCCATGGCGAGGCCTGCGGCACGGCCTTGCTGAAGGCGGTGGCCGAGGACTTCCAGGTCGACGAGGTGCTCGACATCCCGCTGTCCGGCCAGGGTGAGCACCTCTGGCTATGGGTGGAGAAGCGCGGCCTCAACACCGAGGAGGCGGCTCGCCGCCTGGCCCGTGCCGCCGGCGTGTCGCAACGCCACATCAGCTACGCCGGGCTGAAGGATCGCCAGGCATTGACCCGCCAGTGGTTCAGCCTGCACCTGCCGGGCAAGGCCGATCCCGATCTGGGCGCCGCCACCGGCCCGGAACTGAGCATCCTCAGGAGCGCGCGCCACTCGCGCAAGCTGCAGCGCGGCGCCCACGCGGCCAACGGCTTCACCTTGCGCCTGACCGCGCTCGAGGCCGACCGCGCCGCGCTGGAGCAGCGCCTGCAGGCAATCCGGGCCGAAGGCGTACCCAACTACTTCGGCCTGCAGCGTTTCGGCCATGCCGGCGGCAATATCGCCGAGGCCCTGCACTTCGCCGCCGAGGGCGTGCTGCCGGAGCAGCGCAACCGCCGCTCGCGCCTGCTGTCGGCGGCACGCAGCCTGATCTTCAACCGCGTGCTGGCGGCGCGGGTCGCCGAGGGCAGCTGGAATCACGCGCAGGCCGGCGACCTGCTGGCCTTCACCGACAGCCGCAGCTTCTTCATGGCCGGCGAGGCGGAAACCCATGACACGCGCCTGGCCGCACTGGACCTGCATCCAACCGGTCCGCTGTGGGGCGAAGGCCCGTCGCCGGCGGCCGGCGCCACGCACCCGCTGGAGCAGCGTCTGGCCGGCGAGCAGGCGCTGCTGGCCGATTGGCTGGGCAAGGCGGGCATGGCGCACGAACGGCGCATCCTGCGCCTCCCCATCGCCGACCTGTCGTGGCATTATCCCGAGCCTGACGTACTGCAACTGGCTTTCGTTCTGCCGGCCGGCTGCTTCGCCACCGTGGTGGTGCGCGAACTGGTCGATCTGCTACCGGCGGAACAGACGGATACTCCATGCGAATTCTGATCTCCAACGACGACGGGGTGATGGCACCCGGCATCGCCGCGTTGCACGACGCGTTGCACGACTACGCCGAGTGCGTGGTGATCGCCCCGAGCGAGGACAAGAGCGGCGCCAGCAGTTCGCTGACCCTCGACCGTCCGCTGCATCCGGCGACCCTGCCCAACGGCTTCATCGGCCTCAACGGCACGCCGACCGACTGCGTGCACCTGGGCCTCAATGCCCTGCTCGATCCGGTGCCGGACATGGTGGTGTCGGGCATCAACCTGGGCGCCAACCTGGGCGACGACGTGCTCTATTCCGGCACCGTCGCGGCGGCCCTGGAAGGGCGCTTCCTGAGCAAGCCAGCGTTCGCCTTCTCGCTGCTGTCGCGCCAGCCGACCAACCTGCCGACCGCCGCCTACTTCGCCCGCAAGCTGGTCGAGGCCCACGAGCGCCTCGCCCTGCCGCCACGCACCGTGCTCAACGTCAACGTGCCCAATCTGCCGCTGGAGCATATCCGTGGCGTGCAGCTGACCCGCCTCGGCCACCGCGCGCGCGCCGCCGCGCCGGTCAAGCAGGTCAACCCGCGGGGCAAGGAGGGCTACTGGATCTCGGTATCCGGCGATGCCGAGGACGGCGGGCCGGGTACCGACTTCCACGCGGTGATGCAGGGCTACGTGTCGATCACCCCGCTGCAGCTGGACCGGACCTTCCATGAGGCCTTCGATAGCCTCGGCGGCTGGCTGGAGGGGCTGCTGTGATGCGCGGCAACGATCACCTGCAGCGCCACGGCATCGGCATGACCTCGCAGCGCACCCGCGAGCGCCTGATCGAGCGCCTGTACGAGGAGGGCTTGTCCAACCCCCATGTGCTGGAGGTGATCCGCCGCACGCCGCGCCACCTGTTCGTCGACGAGGCCCTTGCCCATCGCGCCTACGAGGATACCGCGCTGCCCATCGGCCACAACCAGACCATCTCCCAGCCCTACATAGTCGGGCGCATGACCGAGTTGCTGCTGGCCGGCGGCCCGCTGGACAAGGTGCTGGAGATCGGCACCGGCTCCGGCTACCAGACCGCCGTGCTGGCCCAGCTGGTGGAACGGGTGTTCTCGGTGGAACGCATCCAGGGCCTGCAGGACCGCGCCAAGGAGCGTCTGGCCGAACTCAGGCTGCGCAACGTGGTGTTCCGCTGGGGCGATGGCTGGGAAGGCTGGAATGCCCTCGGCCCGTACAACGGCATCATCGTGACCGCCGCCGCCGCCGAGGTGCCGCAGGCCCTGCTGGACCAGCTGGCCATCGGCGGCCGCCTGGTGATTCCGGTGGGGGCGGGCGACGTGCAGGAGTTGCTGCTGATCGTCCGCGAAGAGGACGGCTATTCCCGTCATGTTCTCGATCTGGTGCGCTTCGTGCCACTGCTCAACGGGCCCCTGGCCTGATCTCTATCGCTACGGAAAGCACCATGAAGAATCCCTTTCTCCTGTTCCTCAAGGGCATGGCCATGGGCGCCGCCGATGTGGTGCCCGGCGTGTCCGGCGGCACGGTCGCCTTCATCAGCGGCATCTACGATGAACTGCTGCGCTCCATCTCCCGGGTGCCCGAAGCGGCCCTGCTGCTCGCGCGCGGGCGCGTGGTAGAGGCCTGGCGGATGGCCAACGCAACCTTCCTGCTGGTGCTGCTCGGCGGCATCCTGACCAGCGTGTTCAGCCTGGCGCGCCTGATCACCTGGCTGCTGGAGCATCACCCGATCCCGGTCTGGTCGTTCTTCTTCGGCCTGATTCTGGTCTCCAGCCATATGGTGGCGCGCGAGATCGGGCGCTGGAACTGGACCCGCGTGCTCGGCTTCGCGCTCGGTGCGGCCTTCGCCTGGTGGATCACCGTGGCTTCGCCGATCCAGTGGGGCAGCGACCCGCTGAACCTGTTCCTGGCCGGGGCCATCGCCATCTGCGCGATGATCCTGCCGGGCATCTCCGGCAGCTTCCTGCTGGTGCTGATGGGCCTGTACAGCCTGGTGCTGGGCGCGGTGAAGGGCCTGGATGTCGCCGTGCTGGCGGTGTTCGCCGCCGGCTGCCTGGTCGGTATCCTCAGCTTCGCCCGTCTGCTCAGCTGGCTGCTGGCGCGTTATCGCGACGTCACCCTGGCCTTCCTCACCGGTCTGATGCTGGGCTCGCTGAACAAGGTCTGGCCCTGGAAGCAGACCCTGACCTGGCGTGCCGACAGCCACGGCCAGCAGGTACCGGTGCTGCAGGAAAACCTCTGGCCGCTGCAATTCGCCCAGCAGAGCGGCCAGGATGCCCAGCTCTGGGCCGCCATTCTGCTGGCCGTGCTCGGCATATTGCTGGTGCTCGGCCTGGAGTGGCTGGCCGGGCGCAAGCAACGGGCTGCTGGTGCTGCCGAATAATTTCGGCACAATACGCGCACCTATTCCAACGGCAGCGGTACAGGAGCACGGGGTGACTCTCTCTCAGCAGCGCAAGCGCCAGGCTCTGGTGGCAGTGGCTTTCGCCGCGTTACTGGCGGGCTGCAGCAGCAAGTCTTCTCACAGCGTGCAGGTGGTCGACCGCACCCAGGGCGCCGGCCAGGTCGCGCGCCAGCCGCAGGCCACCAGCGGGCACTATGTGGTTCAGCGCGGCGACACCCTGTACTCCATTGCCTTCCGTTTCGGCTGGGACTGGAAGGCGCTGGCTGCGCGCAACAATATTCCCGCGCCCTACGTGATCCGCCCCGGGCAGCGCATTCGCTTCGACCTGCCGCAGCAGGCCGCGAAGCCCGTCGTGGTGCAGCAGCCCAGCAAGCCGCCGGTAAGCGTGGCCAAGGCGCCCCAACCCAACACCAAACCGCAGGTGCAAACCCCGGCCAAGGCACCGACCCAGGTGTCGGCGCCAGGCAAGGTGCAGCCGGTGCAGCGTTCGGCCAAGGGCTGGGCCTGGCCGGCCAACGGCCTGCTGATCGGCAAGTTCTCGTCAAACGGGAGTTTGAATAAAGGAATTGATATCGCGGGGGAATTGGGCCAGCCTGTTTTGGCTGCGGCTGATGGTTCCGTTGTGTACGCCGGGAGTGGTTTACGGGGCTACGGCGAACTGGTGATCATCAAGCACAGCGATGCCTACGTAAGCGCCTACGGACATAACCGCAGGCTGCTGGTGCGGGAGGGACAGCAGGTCAAAGTCGGACAGCATATCGCCGAGATGGGTTCCACGGGAACCGACCGGGTGAAGCTCCATTTCGAGATTCGCCGCCAGGGCAAACCTGTAGACCCCCTGCAATATCTGCCTCGCCGTTGACTCTGCCGCCAGCCTGCCCCTCACGTAGGAGGAGCGGGCTTTGGTGTTGCCAGGGAGTCATCCAGCAATTCGTCAGGCGTGCAATTGATCGGCGGCAGGCCAACCGGAAAGGTGGCTTGGGGGGCCGGTTCTCCCTGACGCGGGACTGGAGTGGGTGCCGCCAAGGCTTGTTGTCGAACTCAGCAAGGGACAACAACAATGGCACTCAGCAAAGAAGCGCCGGAGTTTGACGTCGACGATGAGGTACTCCTGATGGAGCCCGGCATCGTTCTGGAAGAGTTAGCAGAGGAAGCCGAGCTGCCGCTCTCCAGCGCCAAATCCAAGAACTCGACCACTACTCTCAAACAGCACAAGTACATCGACTACACGCGGGCGCTCGATGCGACCCAGCTGTATCTCAACGAAATCGGCTTTTCCCCGCTGCTGACCCCGCAGGAAGAAGTGCACTTCGCGCGCCTGGCGCAGAAGGGCGATCCTGCCGGGCGCAAGCGCATGATCGAGAGCAACCTGCGCCTGGTGGTGAAGATCGCCCGGCGCTACGTCAATCGAGGGCTGTCCCTGCTGGACCTGATCGAAGAGGGCAACCTCGGTCTGATCCGCGCGGTGGAGAAGTTCGACCCGGAGCGCGGCTTCCGTTTCTCCACCTATGCCACCTGGTGGATCCGCCAGACCATCGAGCGGGCGATCATGAACCAGACCCGCACCATCCGCCTGCCGATCCATGTGGTGAAGGAACTCAATGTCTATCTGCGTGCGGCCCGCGAGCTGACCCAGAAACTCGACCACGAGCCCTCGGCCGAGGAAATCGCCAACCTGCTGGAGAAGCCGGTCGACGAGGTCAAGCGCATGCTCGGCCTCAACGAGCGGGTCACCTCGGTGGACGTCTCCCTCGGCCCTGACTCGGACAAGACCCTGCTCGACACCCTGACCGATGACCGCCCGAGCGATCCCTGTGATCTGCTGCAGGACGACGATCTGTCGGAGAGCATCGACCAGTGGCTGTCCGAGCTGACCGACAAGCAGCGCGAGGTGGTGGTGCGCCGCTTCGGTCTGCGTGGCCACGAGAGCTGCACCCTGGAGGAAGTCGGCCAGGAGATCGGCCTGACCCGCGAGCGGGTGCGGCAGATCCAGGTTGAGGCACTCAAGCGCCTGCGGGAAATCCTGGAGAAGAACGGCCTGTCCAGCGACGCTCTGTTCCAGTAGGCCCAGCCCTGCAGGTACAAGCCCGGCGCTGGCCGGGCTTTTTATTGTCCGCCTTGTAAGTGATTACTTACACGGTGCGTAGGACATTGCAGGATATTTGTAGTGGCTGAGATCCATTCCTATCTGTTGCGTGTGTCTATCTTTATGATTTTAAAGATATTTATTGCTCTTGCTGGGCGTTCGTGACCACTGTGGCGGCGCGCCGGCGGTCTTGTCCGGACGCGATGAGACGCTAATATGAAGCTGTGCCTAGGGAGAAGGCACGGTTGCCAGGACGGTGATCGAGGAACCACTGCAGGATGCAGTTCATCAGGAAGATGAAAGGATTCTCAGGGAGTAGGGAAGAAAGAGCGGGCGGTTAATCACCGCCCCTTTTTTTGCCCGCAGGAAAGGCAGAAACGAAAAGACCCGCGGATGCGGGCCTTTTGCGTGGCGGGCGCTTAGCGCTCCAGGTGCTGCAGCTTGTCCTTCACGCCATCCCACTCCTCGGCGTCCGGCAGCGCATCCTTCTTCTCGGTGATGTTCGGCCAGACTTCCGCCAGGTCGGCGTTCAGCTCGATGAATTCCTGCATGTCCTCCGGCACCTCGTCCTCGGAGAAGATCGCCTGGGCCGGGCACTCCGGCTCGCAGAGGGCGCAGTCGATGCACTCGTCCGGGTGGATCACCAGGAAGTTCGGGCCTTCGTAGAAGCAGTCCACCGGGCAGACTTCCACGCAGTCGGTGTATTTGCACTTGATGCAGTTGTCGGTGACGACGAAGGTCATGCTGATTGTCTCCTCGGGCGGCGGTCTGATCCCCATCTGTGCGGGGCTTGCAGGCGCTCGTTAGTGGCCGCGGCTCAGGCTGTAAACCGGGCAGTCGTAAAAATGCGCGCGATTCTAACAGCTTGAACGCATTGGCGTTAGATGCGTGTCTTCCATGTATATAACAGCTCCAGGGCGCGCCGCGGGGTCAGATCATCGGGATTGATCTTGCCCAATTCCTCCAGCACTGGGTGCGGCAGGCTGGCGAACAGGTCGTTCTGCAGTGGCGCGGCCGGCTGGCCGGGCTCGCTGCGCGGCATTTCGTGCGGCAGGCTGGTGGTCTCCAGGCGCGCCAGGTGCTCGCGGGCGCGGGCGATCACCGGGCCGGGGACGCCGGCCAGCTGCGCCACCGCCAGACCATAGCTCTGGCTGGCCGGGCCGGGCAGCACATGGTGCAGGAAGACGATCCGCTCGTTGTGCTCGGTGGCGTTGAGGTGCACGTTGGCCACCACCGGCTCGCTTTCCGGCAATACGGTCAGCTCGAAGTAATGGGTGGCGAACAGGGTCCAGGCGCGCAGCTTGGCCAGGTGTTCGGCGGCCGACCAGGCCAGCGACAGGCCGTCGAAGGTGCTGGTGCCGCGGCCCACCTCGTCCATCAGCACCAGGCTGCGGTCGCTGGCGTTGTGCAGGATGTTGGCGGTCTCGCTCATCTCCACCATGAAGGTAGAACGGCCGCCGGCCAGGTCATCGCTGGAGCCGATGCGGGTGAAGATGCGGTCCACCAGCGACAGCTCGCAGCGGGCCGCCGGCACGTAGCTACCGATGTGGGCGAGCAGCACGATCAGCGCGGTCTGGCGCATGTAGGTGGACTTACCGCCCATGTTCGGGCCGGTGATGATCAGCATGCGGGTGCTGTCGTCGAGGTTCAGGTCGTTGGCCACGAAGGGCGTGTCGAGCACCTGTTCGACCACCGGGTGGCGGCCCTGGTCGATGCGCAGGCAGGGCTCCTCGACGAAGCGCGGCCGATTGAGGTCGAGGTTCAGCGCGCGCTCGGCCAGGTTGCTCAGCACGTCCAGCTCGGCCAGTGCGGCGGCGGTGTCCTGCAGCGGTGCCAGCTGGGCGATGAGGATCTCCAGCAGCTCCTCGTACAGCTGCTTCTCGCGGGCCAGGGCGCGGCTCTTGGCCGACAGCGCCTTGTCCTCGAAGGCCTTCAATTCCGGGGTGATGAAGCGCTCGGCGCCTTTCAGGGTCTGGCGGCGGATATAGTCGGCCGGTGCCGACTCGGCCTGCTTGCTGGGCAGCTCGATGAAATAGCCGTGCACGCGGTTGTAGCCGACCTTGAGGTTGGCCAGGCCGGTGCGCTCCTTCTCACGCGCCTCCAGGTCCATCAGGTACTGGCCGGCGTTCTCGCTGATCGACTGCAGTTCGTCCAGCTCGGCGTCGTAGCCGGTTTTGAGCACGCCGCCGTCGCGGATCACCGCCGGCGGGTTGTCGATGATGGCGCGGGCCAGCAGGTCGGCCAGCTCCGGGTAGGTGCGGATGTTCAGCGCCAGCTCGGCCAGGTGCGGGGCGTCCAGCTCGGCCATCGCGCCCTGCAGCTGCGGCAGCGCGGCGAGGGCGTCGCGCAGGCGCGCCAGATCGCGCGGGCGGGCGTTGCGCAGGCCGATGCGGGCGAGGATGCGCTCGACGTCGCCGATGTCCTTGAGCTGCGGTTGCAGCAGCTCGAAGCGGTAGCGCTCCAGCAGGCAGGCGATGGCCTCCTGGCGCGCTTCCAGCACGCTGCGATCACGCAGTGGACGGTTCAGCCAGCGAGTCAGCAGGCGCGAGCCCATGGCGGTCTGGCAGCGGTCGACCACCGACTGCAGGGTGTTGTCGCGGCCGCCGGCGAGGTTGGTGTCCAGTTCCAGGTTGCGGCGGCTGGCGCCGTCGAGAATGACGGTGTCGTCCAGGCGTTCGTGGCGCAGGCTGCGCAGGTGCGGCAGGGCGGTGCGCTGGGTCTCCTTGGCGTAGGCCAGCAGGCAGCCGGCGGCGCCGATGGCCAGGCTCAGGCCCTCGCAGCCGAAGCCCTTGAGGTCCTGCACGGCAAACTGCTGGCACAGGCTTTTGCGCGCGCTGTCCAGCTCGAAGTCCCAGGGCGCGCGGCGGCGTACGCCACGGCGTTTCTCCAGCGGCAGGCCTTGCGGCCAGTCGTCGGGGATCAACAGCTCGGCCGGGGCCAGGCGCTCCAGCTCGGCCAGCAGATTCTCCCAGCCTTTCAGCTCCTGCACGCTGAAGCGGCCGCTGGTGATGTCGAGCGTGGCCAGGCCGAACAGCTTCTCGTCGCCCAGCACGGCGCCGACCAGGTTGTCGCGGCGCTCGTCGAGCAGTGCCTCGTCGCTGATGGTACCGGGGGTGATGATGCGCACCACCTGGCGCTCCACCGGGCCCTTGCTGGTGGCCGGGTCGCCGATCTGCTCGCAGATCGCCACCGATTCGCCAAACTTCACCAGGCGCGCCAGGTAGCCCTCGGCCGAATGGAAGGGAATGCCAGCCATGGGGATGGCCTGGCCGGCCGACTGGCCGCGCGCGGTAAGGGTGATGTCGAGCAGGGCCGCGGCCTTCTTGGCGTCCTCGTAGAACAGCTCGTAGAAGTCGCCCATGCGGTAGAACATCAGCAGGTCCGGATGCTGGTTCTTCAGCTTCCAGTACTGCTGCATCATCGGGGTGTGGGCTGACAAGTCGCTCATGCTGTTCGGTCCGGCTGAAATCGCAAAAGCGCCTAGTGTAGGGTATCGACCCAACCCGTTTCACCCCGGAGCGCATATGGATTCCATCACGCAGTTGGCCGAGCAGCTGGGCATGCGGCTCAAGGCGCTCGTCGCCCAGGTCAGTACCGCCGAGTCCTGTACCGGTGGCGGCATCGCCGAGGCCATCACCCGCATCGCCGGCAGCTCGGCCTGGTTCGAGGCCGGCTACGTCACCTATTCCAATGGCCAGAAGAGCGCCCAGCTCGGCGTGCCGGCGGAGCTGTTCCCGCGCGTCGGCGCGGTCAGTCGCGAGGTGGTGGAGGCCATGGTCGAGGGGGCGCAGAGGAACAGTGGCGCGCGCTTCGCCGTGGCGGTCAGCGGCATCGCTGGGCCGGACGGTGGCTCGCGGGAGAAGCCTGTGGGCACCGTCTGGCTGGCCTGGGCCGATGGCGAGCAGCTGCATGCCGAGTGCTGCCTGTTCGCCGGCGACCGCGAGGCGGTGCGCCGGCAGACGGTCGAGCGGGCGCTGCAGGGGTTGCTCCGACTGACGGCGGGAGAAAATCCCGTGCAGGGGTAGGCGAGCGATTTGCCTTATGGAATACTACTGTCTACTTATACAGTTGTCGGCGAGCGTACGGCTCCCTTTGATCACGTGAGGATGGAAATGGACGAGAACAAGAAGCGCGCGTTGGCGGCAGCCCTGGGTCAGATCGAGAAGCAGTTCGGCAAGGGTGCCGTGATGCGCATGGGTGACCACGACCGCCAGGCCATTCCGGCCATCTCCACCGGCTCCCTCGGCCTCGACATCGCGCTCGGCATCGGCGGCCTGCCGAAGGGCCGGATCGTCGAGATCTACGGTCCGGAATCCTCGGGCAAGACCACCCTGACCCTGTCGGTGATCGCCGAGGCCCAGAAAGCCGGTGCCACCTGCGCCTTCGTCGACGCCGAGCACGCGCTGGACCCGGACTACGCCGGCAAGCTGGGCGTCAACGTCGAAGACCTGCTGGTGTCGCAGCCGGACACCGGCGAGCAGGCCCTGGAAATTACCGACATGCTGGTGCGCTCCAACGCGGTGGACGTGATCATCGTCGACTCCGTGGCCGCCCTGGTGCCCAAGGCCGAGATCGAAGGCGAGATGGGCGATTCCCACGTCGGCCTGCAGGCCCGCCTGATGAGCCAGGCGCTGCGCAAGATCACCGGCAACATCAAGAACGCCAACTGCCTGGTCATCTTCATCAACCAGATCCGTATGAAGATCGGCGTGATGTTCGGCAACCCGGAAACCACCACCGGCGGTAACGCCCTCAAGTTCTACGCTTCCGTGCGCCTGGACATCCGCCGCACCGGCGCGGTGAAGGAAGGCGACGAGGTGGTCGGCAGCGAGACCCGCGTCAAGGTGGTGAAGAATAAGGTGGCCCCGCCGTTCCGTCAGGCCGAGTTCCAGATCATGTACGGCAAGGGCATCTACCGCACCGGCGAGATCATCGACCTGGGCGTGCAGCTGGGCCTGGTGGAAAAGTCCGGCGCCTGGTACAGCTACCAGGGCAACAAGATCGGCCAGGGCAAGGCCAACGCCGCCAAGTACCTGGAAGACAATCCGGAAACCGGCAGCGCCATCGAGAAGATCATCCGCGAGAAACTGCTGGTGGCCAGCTCCGCGCGTGGCGCCGTGGAAGAGAGCGCCGACGAGATGGCCGATCTGGACGCCTGATCCGGCGCTTGAGCCATGGCCTCGACCGCTCCCCTGGATACTCCGGTCGCCGTGCGCCGTGCCGCCATGGACCTGCTGGCGCGGCGCGAGCACGGTCGCGTCGAGCTGACGCGCAAGCTGCGCCAGCGTGGCGCCACGGAGGCGCTGATCGGCCCCGAGCTCGACCGCCTGGCGGAGGAGGGGCTGCTGTCCGAAGCCCGCTATCTGGATAGTTTCGTCGCCAGCCGTGCCCGCGCCGGTTATGGGCCGCTGCGGATTCGCGAGGAGCTGGCCCAGCGTGGCCTGCCGCGCCCGGCGATCGAGCAGGCGCTGAGCGAGGCCGAAGTCGACTGGGGCGAGCAGCTGCGGGAGCTGTGGCGGCGCAGGTTCGCCGGCCAGTTGCCCATGGATATGCGAGAGAAGGCCAGGCAAGCGCGCTTCCTGGCCTACCGCGGTTACGCCCAGGAACAGATTGGCCGTTTGCTGCGCGGCGCCGATCTCGAATGAGTTCCCCTTAGAGCCCGAAGCCTCCCCTCTTCGGGCTCCGTTTTTTCTGGCGGCCCGCGCAGTCGGGCCTGGCCTCAGGCGTTCTGTCGCCAGTTCTGCGGCAGGTTGATGAAGTCCACCAGTTCGCGCAGGCGGCCGTGGTCGCGAGCGTTGAAGCGGAAGGCCAGGCGAGTCAGGTCGCACAGTTCCGGTTCGTCGCTTTCGGCCTCGCAATGCGGCTGTTGCTGGTAGTCGCCGCCCAGGCAGAGGTCGGCGAACTCCTTGTTCAGGGTGAGCATGGCCGCCTCGTTGAGTGGGTGGTTCATGCGGATCACGAAGCTGTCCTTGAGCCAGCGCGAGGAATGGTAGTTGCGATAGAAACGGGCGATTTCCTCGCCGGCTTCCTCTGCACTGTGCGCCAGACGCACCAGTTGCAGGTCGCTGGGCAGTATGTAGTGACGTGCTTCCAGCTGCTGACGCAGGAACTCCTGGAAGTGTTCCCAATAGTCGCTGCCCGGGTCGTCCAGCAGGACTATGGGCACCAGCGGACTCTTGCCGGTCTGCACCAGAGTCATCACCTCCAGCGCTTCGTCGAGGGTGCCGAAGCCGCCCGGGCAGAGCACCAGCGCATCGGCCTCCTTGACGAAGAACAGCTTGCGCAGGAAGAAGAAGTGGAACGACAGCAGGTGCGAGCTGCCGTTGACTATGTCGTTGGCGCCCTGCTCGAAGGGCAGGGTGATGTTGAAGCCCAGGCTGTTCTCCAGCCCGGCCCCCTCGTGGGCTGCGGCCATGATGCCGCCACCGGCGCCGGTGATCACCATCAGGTCGAGGTGTGCCAGGGTCTGGCCGAGCTCGCGGGCCAGGCGATAGGCGGGGTGCTCGGGCGGAGTGCGCGCCGAGCCGAATACCGTGACCTTGCGCCGGCGCTTGAACTGTTCGAGGGTGCTGAAAGCCAGCTCCATCTCGCGCAGGGTCTGCAGCATGATCTTGGCATCCCAGCGATTGCGGTCGGCCTGGGCCATGCGGATCACCGTGGTGAGCATTTCCCGGTACAGCGGCAGGTTGGGGCTGGCCGGCGGCACGACCAGGGCGGCGAGCTGCTCGACGTGCTCGTTGAGGTCGACTCCGCTGGTCTGGAAGTGGCGGGACAGGTAGGCGTCCGTTTCATAGGGCATGGAACTTCTCCTTCTACTGCGGGGTGGGCCCGGTCGTGGTCGCATCCTGCGACGCCGGGCCCTGCTTGAGAGTATGGCTGGTTCGCTGACGCCCTGCGGCCGAACAGGGCACGCCAGCGCGGCTTCCAGGGTTCGCCATTCGTCCGCCCCGCCTCGACAGGGGCGCGGTTCTGCTTGAATTGCAGGGAGGATCATGGACTGCGGGGCCTGAGCCCGATGCAGGCAGGAATGGAGGGGCAGGTATGCCCAAGCTGACCCTGGAGTTGGATCTGGAGCTCTATCGCCTGCTGGTGCAGGCGGCGCGCGGCAATGGACTGAGCCTGGAGGAGGAGTGCCTCCGGCGGCTGGAGGGTGGCGCACGCCGTTCGCGCTACATGGAGGCGCTGCTCGCCGAGCTGCGCGCCGAGGAAGCGCAGCGCCGCGCCGGCGACGGTTGAGTCAGGGCAGGGCGCAATCACTCTTGATGAAGCGCACGCTGGCAACGGGGGCGTTGCCCGGGTACTCGCTGAACTCGTAGCGCAGCGCGGCGCCGCGGGCCAGCAGGCGGAGATAGCCCTGGTTGGCGCAGACGCTGGCGGCCAGTTGCTGGCGTACGCTGTCCGGATGGGCGCGCATCTGCGCGGCGTGTGCGGCGCGTACGCTGAGGTGGTTGATCAGCTCGCTGCCCTCGGCGCTGTAGCCCTGATCGAGGATGTCCGCATTGATCGCGCGCGGCGTGCCGACGCTGCTGTCGCGTGCCACTTGCTGCAGCAGTTCGGGCAATTGTTGCTCGGCGGCATGGGCGGCGGGCAGGGCGAGGGCGAGCAGAAGAGCGAGGCGCGGCATGACGGTCTCCGGAGTTTGGGTGCCGGCCTCGACCCGACTGCGGTCGGGTTGGCCGGCCAGCCATCTTACCGCGGCACGGCGCTGCGGGTAGACTGCGCCGCTTTGTTCCGGAGTTCGCCATGAGCCACGCCGTATCCCGCCTGCGTACCGAGCGTCTGGCGCGCAGCCGCAAGCCCTTCGTCGCCCGTGGCTCGCGCGGCGAGCGCTGTCCCCGTTGCCGGGTGTTGCCCGAGTACTGCTTCTGCGCCTGGAGACCCGAGGTCGATGCGCAGGCCGCGGTCTGCCTGCTGATGTACGACGTGGAGGCGCTCAAGCCGAGCAATACCGGCTGGCTGATCGCCGACCTGGTGGCCGACACCCATGCCTTCGGCTGGCAGCGTACCGAGGTCTATCCGGCGCTGCTGGCGTTGCTGGAGGACCCGCGCTACGCCCCCTGCGTGGTCTTCCCCGGCGAGTATGCGGCGCCCGAACGAGTGATCGGGGAGCTGCCACCGCCGGTGGCGGGCAAGCGGCCGCTGTTCATCCTGCTCGACGCCACCTGGACCGAGGCACGCAAGATGTTCCGCAAGAGTCCCTACCTGGATCGCTTCCCGGTACTCGGCCTGCGCCCGGAGCAGCTGTCGCGCTACCGTCTGCGCCGCTCCAAGCGCGACGAGCACCTGTGCACCGCGGAAGTCGCCGCCCTGTGCCTGGAGCTGGCCGGCGACGCACGCGCGGCGGGGGCGCTGGATGCCTGGCTGGATCTGTTCGGCGAGCGTTACCTGAGCGCCAAGCACCGCCGCCCGCTGGACCTGCAGAGCCCGGCGCACCAGGCGCTCAAGCCTTTCCTCTAGGCTTCCCGCGCTGTCAGCTGTGGGTCAGGGTCTTTTCGGCCACAGCTGTGCCAGCAGCATGCCGGCGAACATCAGGGCGCAGCCGAAATAGCCCTTGAGCGCCAGCGCCTCGCCCAGCAGCAGGGCGCCGGCGATGGCGGCGAACACCGCCTCCAGCGACAGGATGATGGCGGCATGCGAGGCGATGGCGTGCTTCTGTGCCACCACCTGCAGGGTGAAACCCACCGCCACGCCGAACAGACCGCCATAGAGGATGGCCGGGCCGGCGGCGAGGATGGCGTCCAGGTGGATCTCCTCGAAGATCAGTGCCAGCAGCAGGCTCAGCAGGGTGCAGGTGACGAACTGCAGCAGGGCCAGTAGCAGCGGGTCGTGGCGACTGGCGAAGAAGCTCACCAGCAGCACATGCACGCCCCAGACGAAGGCGCCGGCCAGCTGCAGCCAGTCGCCGGAGGCCACCTGGAAGCCTTCGCCGACGCTGAGCATGAACATGCCGACCACGGCCAGGGCGGCGCCCAGCCAGGTGCCCATGCCGGTCTTCTGGCCGATGACCAGGCCCAGCAGCGGGACTACGATGACATAGAGGCCGGTGATGAAGCCGGAGTTGGTCACGCTGGTGAACAGCAGGCCGACCTGTTGCAGGTTGATCCCCAGCGACAGGGCCAGGCCCATGGTCAGGCCGCCGAGCAGCAGCCCGCGGTTCAGCGGTTCGCCGCGCTGTGCACCCGGCCGGCGTCCCAGCCAGAGCACCAGCGGCAGCAGGGCCAGGCTGGCCAGGGCGAAGCGCAGGCCGGTGTAGAGGAAGGGGCCGATGGCGTCCATGCCCAGGCGCTGGGCGACGAAGGCCGAGCCCCAGATCATGGCTGTGAGTAACATCAGCAGGTCGGCGCGCAGGGCTTGGCTTCGCATGGCGGGTCTCGGCGGCAAAAGCTGGCGACTTTGCCGCAAAGCGGCGAACTTGACCACCCCGTCACGGCTCGGCATGCTGAGCGCCGCCTTTTCCAGCCAGCCCGACAACAACAACAGGGAAGCGCCATGGCCGCATACGACATCCTCATCGCCGATGACCACCCCCTGTTCCGCAGCGCCCTGCAGCAGGCGCTGACCCTGGGGCTGGGGCCGCAGGTGCGCCTGGTGGAGGCGGCCAGCATCGCCGAGCTGGAGAGCCATCTCGCCGAGAAGAGCGACTGGGACCTGGTGCTGCTCGATCTCAACATGCCCGGTGCCTATGGCTTCTCCGGGCTGGTCCTGCTGCGCGGGCAATACCCGCAGATTCCGGTGGTGATGATCTCGGCGCAGGAAGATGCGGCCGTGGTGGCCCGTGCGCGCGAGTTCGGCGCCAGCGGCTTCATTCCCAAGTCGAGCCCGCTGGAGACCCTGCAGCAGGCCGTACGCCAGGTGCTCGACGGCGACGCCTGGTGGCCGCCGCAGGCCGCCGCCGGCGCCAGCGTGTCGGCCGAGGCCAAGGCCGCCAGCGCCGGCCTGGCCAGCCTCACGCCGCAGCAGTTCCGTGTCCTGACCATGGTCTGCGAGGGTCTGCTGAACAAGCAGATCGCCTTCGAGCTGAACGTCTCCGAGGCCACCATCAAGGCCCATGTCACCGCCATCTTCCGCAAGCTGGGCGTGCGCACCCGCACCCAGGCGGCTCTGCTGCTGCAACAGATGGAGTCGATTCCCGGGCAGTAAGCCCCGGGGCCGCGACCCGCTCCCACAGGAACCGAACCCGCAATGTCACCATTCAAGGGCCAGACCGGCCTGCAACGCATCCTCAACGCCGCCGGCTATTCCTTCGACGGGCTGCGCGCGGCCTTTCGCGGCGAAGCCGCCTTCCGCCAGCTGGTCATGCTCAATGCGCTGCTGCTGCCCTTGGCCTTCTGGCTCGAGGTCAGCCCGGTAGAGCGTGCGCTGATGGTGGCCGTAGGCCTGCTGTCGCTGATAGTCGAACTGCTCAACTCGGCGGTGGAGGCGGCCATCGACCGCATCTCGCTGGAGCGCCATCCACTGTCGAAGAACGCCAAGGACATGGGCAGCGCCGCCCAGCTGACTTCGCTGGCGCTGATCGCCCTGGTCTGGGCGATCATCCTGATCGGCTGAGCGCTCCGCGCTTACAGCACCCCGGCCTTCTTCCACGCCAGATAACGGCTGACCAGCTCCGGGCCCAGCTCCTGCGGGCGCGCGTCCAGCACCGGCACGCCGTTGGCCAGCAGGCGCTCGTGCAGGCCGGCGCGGGCGTTCAGGTAGTCGAGCGTGCCGCAGTAGGCCAGGGCCTGCTCATAGTCCTGCACCTGGGTGTGGCGCAGGCGATCCAGCACTTCCTCGCGCAGGCTGGCGACCAGCACGCGGTGCTGGCGGCTCAGGCGCTTGACTGCGCCGAGCAGCTCCTCGTCGTCCTCGTCGCGCAGGTTGGTCACCAGCACCACCAGGGCGCGACGGCGCTGGCGGGCGAGCAGGGCATTGATCGCCGCCGCGTAGTCGGCCGGCCGGTGGGTGCTGTCCAATGCGTAAACGGCATTGAGCAGGTTGCCGATGTGGGCCTGGCCCTTGGCCGGTGCCACGTACTGGTCCTGGTCGCCGGCGAAGGTCGCCAGGCCCACCGCATCGCCCTGGCGCAGAGCCACGTAGCCGAGCAGCAGGCAGGCGTTGAGGGCGTGGTCGAAGTGCGCCAGCTCGTCGTCCTGGCTGCGCATGCGCCGGCCGCAGTCGAGCAGGAAGACGATCTGCTGGTCGCGCTCGTCCTGGTATTCGCGGGCGATGGGGGTGCGCTTGCGCGCGGTGGCCTTCCAGTCGATCTGGCGCAGGGTGTCGCCGTCGCGGAACTCGCGCAGCTGGTGGAACTCCAGGCCCAGGCCGCGGCGCTGGCGCTGGCGCACGCCGAGCTGGCTGAGCCAGTCGTCCACCGCCATCAGCTGGGCGCCGTAGAGCCTGGCGAAGTCGGGGTAGACGCGGGTCTCGCTGGCCAGCTCGACGAAGCGTCGGCCGCGCCACAGGCGCAGCGGGCTGGGCAGCAGCAGCTCGCAGCGGGGGATGCGGAAGTGGCCGCGCTTGAGCGGACGTACCCGGTAGCCGCAATCGGTCAGCTCGCCCGGGTGCAGCTCTACCTGCTGCGGCAGGAACTCGAAGTCCATCTGTGCCGGCAGGTGGTCGAACAGCTGTACGCGCAGCGGCTGGCGGAAGTCGTGATGCAGGGTCAGGCGCACTTCGCTCCAGCGCCCCAGGGGCAGGTTGCCGGGCAGCTGGCGGGTCAGCCGCGGGGTGGCCTGGCGGCGCAGCCACAGGGCGTCCAGGCCGGCGAGCAGGGCCAGGGCCAGGAGCAGGCCCCACCACAACGGCTGCAGGGTCTGCGGCAACCCGACGCCGAGCAGCGGCAGGCTGCCAAGGACGATGGCCAGGGCCAGCAGGCCGCCGAGCAGGCCGAGCAGCAGGCGCGACGGTGCTATCACAGGCGCGGCGCCGGAACCTGGTCGAGCAGCTGCTGCAGCACCTGATCCACCGACAGCCCCTCGATGTCCAGCTCCGGGGCCAGACGCACGCGGTGGCGCAGCACGGCCAGGGCGCAGCCCTTGATGTCGTCGGGGACCACGAAGTCGCCGCCGCGCAGCAGGGCGCGGGCGCGACCGCCGCGGACCAGGGCGATGGAGGCACGCGGTCCGGCGCCCATGGCCAGGCCAGGCCAGCTGCGCGTGGCGCGCGCCAGGCGCACGGCGTAGTCGAGCACCTGGTCGTCCAACGCCAGGTCGCTGGCGATCTTCTGCAGGGCCAGCACGTCCTTGGCCTGCAGCAGGGTGCGCAGCGGCGCCACTTCGAGCATGTCGGCGCGGGCCGAGCGGGTCACCTGGCGTACCAGGGTCAGCTCCTCGTCGGCCAGCGGATAGTCCATGCGCAGCTTGAGCATGAAGCGGTCGAGCTCGGCTTCCGGCAGCGGGTAGGTGCCTTCCTGCTCGATGGGGTTCTGCGTGGCCAGCACCAGGAAGGGCTGCGGCACCGGCAGGGCGCGCCCCTCCAAAGTGATCTGACGCTCCTGCATGACCTCCAGCAGGGCGGCCTGGGTCTTGGCCGGGGCGCGGTTGATCTCGTCGGCCAGCAGCAGGTTGGTGAAGGCCGGGCCCTTGCGCAGCTTGAACTGCTCGCTGGCGAGGTCGTAGACGGCGTGGCCGGTGACGTCGCTGGGCATCAGGTCCGGGGTGAACTGGATGCGCGCGAAGTCGCCGCCGAAGCATTTGGCCAGGGCGCGTACCAGCAGGGTCTTGCCCAGGCCGGGTACGCCCTCGACCAGCACGTGGCCGCCGGCGATCAGCGCGGTGAGCAGGTCGTCTATCACCTGGCGCTGGCCGACCACCGCCTTCTGCAGCTCCAGGCGCAGGGCCTGGAGCATCTGGCTGGCACGCTGGCGCTGCTGGGCGAGCGGGTTGGGGGCGTCGGCGGCGGGGCTGGGTTGCTGCGGAATTTGTTCGCTCGTCATAGGGCATTCCTGAGGGTTTGCAGGTTGGCGACCTGGCGGGTGAAGTCGGCGGCGGACAGGCGCTGTGCCGGCAGCGGGCGCATGGCGGCGCTGATGGCGCCGCTGGGCAGGCGGGTGAGGCGGCCGAGCACGTGCCACTGCTCGGCCACCGGCAGGCGTTCGAAGCCGGGGTGGCGATGGCGGGCGCGGCGCAGGATGTCGTGCTGCAGATTGCCCAGCAGGTGGCGCTGACCGGCGCGGCGCAGGAGGAAGTCGGCAGCGGCGCGCAGGTGTTCCTCCAGCTGGCGCCGGGCCGGCGTGGGCTGTTCCTGCAGCGGGCCGTGGCGCAGGCCGACGTGCCACAGCAGCAGGGCGAGCAGCAGGGCCAGCGCGGTGAGGGCGGCGGGGTAGTGTTCGAGCAGCTGGCTCAGCAGGCCGTCGCGCTCGGCGTTGTGGATCAGGGTGACGGTGCTGTCCTGGGTCAGGTACCAGAGCAGCCAGGCATTGTCGTAGCTGGCGATGCTGTCGTTGCGCCACAGCCAGGCGTCGGTGAGCACGGTGACCAGGCCCTGGCCGTGCTCCAGTTGCAGCATGTGGGTGGCATCGCCGCTGTTGGCCCAGGCATAGGCGCGGTTCTGGCTGTCCAGCAGGTGGTAGGCGGTGTCGAACTCGACGTAGGCGGGTGCCTCTTCGTTCTCCAGGTAGATCTTGGTCAGCTCCGGATAGCGGTCCTGCGCCTCGTCCGCCGAGGCGCTCTGCTCTTCGCTCTGTTCCGCCTCCTGCGCTTCTTCCTCGTCCTGCTCGTAGGTCTCGAACTGGCGGATGCCCAGCTCGTCCAGCAGCAGGTCGCCGCTGCGGCCCTCTTCTTCGTCCCAGATTTCCTCGGCGACGAATACCAGGTGGCCGCCCTTGGCCGTCCAGTCCAGCACCTGGCGGCTCTGGCGCGGGGTCATGCGATGGCGTGGGGCGAGCAGCAGCAGGGTCTGCCCGGCGGGCTCCAGGCCCCTCAGCGCATCCAGGCCGTCGGCGCGCTTGACCGCGATATCCTGGCCGCGCAGGAACAGCTCCGCGGCCAGATAGTCGTTGGCCCGTGCCTCCGGCGAGGGCCCGTGTTCGACGGTCTTCTCATAGGGTTGCAGGTGCTGCAGGGCCTGCAGGCCGAGCCACAGCAGGAGCGCCAGGAGCAGGCCGCCGAGGGCGAGCTTGACAGGGCGGCTCATGCGTTTGCCTCGCGCTCGAACAGGCGGCGCCAGGCGGCGCAGAGCTCGCGCTGGAGGCCTTGCGGTGGCAGGCGATGGCCGTAGGCGAGGTTCTGCCAGTGGCGGGTCAGCACCAGGCTGAAGCGGCCGAGCTCCTCGTGCCGCAGGCCTTCGACCAGGCCCAGCACCTCGCCCTCGGTGTGTGCGCCCTTGAGCGGCAGGCGGAAGTCGTGCAACAGGCGGCTGAGCAGGGCGCGATAGAGCAGGCCGAGGGCCTCGCGCGGCTGCTCGGCCCAGAGCCGCTCGGCCGTGCCGGCGACGTCCTCGGGCAGGCTCTCCGGCGCGACTTCGAGGCCGAACAGCTGGGTCGGCATCTCGCGCACCCGGCGCTGCGGCAGGCCCAGGCGGCCGACGAAGGTGCTCAGCCATTCGCGATAGCGCCACAGCAGCAGGGCGATCAGCAGGGCCAGGGCGGCCCACAGCAGCGCTTCGAAGGCCAGGGCCAGCAGGTCCAGGCTGCCCCAGAACTCGCCCAGCTTGAGCAGCTTTTCCAGCAGCTCGGCGAAGTCTTCGATCTCTTCCTCGCTCGGCGGCTGCTCCTGCTCGGCGTCGCCGAAGCGCCAGCCGGTGATGGTCTCGCGGTTCTCGAAGGGCGGCGCGTCGAGCAGCCGGGTGATGGCCTGCTGAGCCTGCTGGCTGCTCAGCGGCTGGTTGAACAGGCGCGCGGCATCCGGCCCCATGGGGTCGTCGAAAGGCACCGGGCAGCCGGCGCTAGGCTCCTCGGCCAGGGCCTGGGGAGTCGGCATCAGGGCCAGCAGGCCGCAGGCCAGGAGCAGGGCGTAGGCGCTGCCGGTCAGGCGCTGGCGCAGGCGGCGGAAGGTCAGCTCGATGTCCCAGGCTTCCAGGTCGGTGCGCCGATTGAGGTACAGGGTGAAGCCGCAGGCCACGTAGATCGGCTCCCAGAACACCAAGACCAGGGCATACAGCAGGTTGGACAGGTGTTCCAGCCACAGCCATTCGCCTCCGCCCTGGATCAACCGTTGCCAGTCCCAGTCCAGCTCCACCTGCTGCGGCACCAGCAGCCACAGCAGGGTGGCCAGGCCGGCCCACAGCAGCATCTCCAGGTGCACGCCGAGAATGGTCAGCCAGGCGGCGCCGCCGGCGTGGCGCTGGCCCAGCACTACCAGGCGCTTGCTGCGCGCTTCGCCGGCCAGGCCTTCGAGCTGCAGCACCGGCAGGTCGAAGCTGCGCGTCGGGCTCAGGCGGCGCCAGGTCAGGCTGGCGATCAGTTGCGGCCTGAGCAGGCCCGGCAGGGCCCTGAGCGCGTCCCTGAGCGTCGGCGTCTCGCCGAACAGGGCGCGCGCGAGGATATGCAGCGGCAGGCGCTCCCAGGCCGGCTTGAGCCACCAGAACAGCAGCGCGACTATGCTCGGGTACTGCCACAGCAAGGCGGTGAGCAGGGCCAGCAGCGGCAGGGTGACCAGGGCCCAGCTGGCCATCAGCAGGCCGGCGTGGCGGCGTGCCAGGAGCACGCCGAGGTCGATGGCCTCCCAGGCGCTGCGCGGGCGGATGGCTACGCTGGCGTCAGTCAGGCGCATGGCGGCGTCCGGCGAACAGGAAATAGGCCAGCACCAGCAGCCACAGGCCGGCGCCAACCGCGTACTTGGTGTGCGGGCTGGCGAAGGTCATGGACGACCAGTAGGCCTCGACGAAGGCGGCGATCAGCAGGAACAGGATGACCCCGGCGACCAGCTGGATCGCCTGGCCAGCGGCGCAGCGCAGGGCCTCGCCGCGGCGCAGGCGGCCGGGGGCGAGCAGGGCCCAGCCGAGCTTGAGGCCGGCGGCGCCGGCGAAGGCGATGGCGGTGAGCTCGAAGGCGCCATGGCCGATGACGAAGGACCAGAAGGTCTCGCTGTAGCCGATGCGGGTCAGGTGGCCGGCGATGGCGCCAATCACCAGGCCGTTGTAGAGCAGGAAGAACAGGCTGCCGAGGCCGAAGATCAGGCCGCTGGCGAAGGTCTGAAAGGCGATGCCGATGTTGTTCATGATGTAGAAGCCGAACATCATCCAGTCGTCGCCGGAGTCGCGCTCGGCGAAGCGGCCGATGCGCCTTGCGCCTGGATCGTACATTTCCTCCATCTGCCGTACCTGTTCGGTCGGCAGCAGGCTGTAGACCAGGTCGGGGAACTGCCAGGCGAGCAGGCCCATGCCGATCAGGCTGCCGAAGAACAGCAGGCTGGCCGCCAGTACGGCGCGCCATTCGCGGCGCACCAGCTGCGGGAAGCCGGCGATGACGAAGCGGATGATCTGCGCGCCCAGGTGGCTGCGGTGGCGGTAGAACTGCTGATGCCCGCGCATGACCAGGCGTTGCAGCTGGTCGACCAGGTGGCTGCTGTAGCCACGTTCCACGGCCAGGGCCAGGTGCTGGCAGAGGTGGCGGTAGTCGGCGGCGAAGCGTTCGCAGTCGCGCTGTTCGGCCTTGCCCCGTTCCAGCGCCTGCAGGCATTGGTCGAACGCCTGCCAGTCGGCGGCATGCCGCTGCTCGAACAGATGCTGCTTCATGTGGTCCCCAGCAGGCCGCGAGCGATGCCGTGCAGGCGGGTCTCGGCCAGTTCCGGCGGGCTCTCCAGCGGTTCGGCGAGTATGCCCGCCAGCTCGGCGCGGCGCGCGCCGGACAGGCTGGTGCCGCGCTCGGCGAAATCGAGGATGGCGCGCTGTTCGGCCAGGCTCAGGCCGAAGGGTGCGCGCTTGGCCTCGGCCTCGGGAGGCTGCGGGCGCTTGAGCTCTTCGTCGCGGTACACCACCAGGGTGCCGGCTGCCAGGTCGCCGAGGCGTTTGAAACTCGGATGGCTCAGGCTGCTGACGGCGCCGACGCAATAGGCGAACGGCAGCATGTCCACGGTGCGCAGCAGGTTGCGCGTCAGCGAGGCGGCCCAGCCCACAGGGGTGCCGTCGTCGTGGACCACGCGCAGCCCCATGGCCTTCTTGCCGGGCGTACGGCCCTGGTACAGCACCTCGAACAGCACCGGATACCACCAGTTGATCAGGAAGTAGAGGAGAGTGCCCAGGCCGGCGCCGAACTGGCCGAGCAGGCCGAGGAGGAGGAAGGCTGCCAGCAGGATGGCGCCACGGATCAACAGGTCGATGCCGAACGCCAGCGCGCGCGGCATCAGGCCGGCGGGACGCAGGATCAGGTCGATGCCTTCGGGGGTCTCCACCAGGCGGCGGGTGTCCAGGGGCGCTGTACTGGGCTGGGCGGGGGCGGGCTGCATCGCTCTACTGCATCGAAGAAAGCCTGATGCTAGCCAGCAGCAGGGTGGCATGGCAATCGGGCCGCGCATGCGGCCCGAGCGCGTGGGTTCAGTGGGTCGGCGGCAGGACGCCGAAGATGATGCGGTACAGCACGCCGAGTGCCACGACGAACAGCGGAATGGTCCAGATCAGGCCGATGCCCAGGGGAATGGCGCTCAGGCCGAGGATGAGGCCGAGCAGGAGAAACAGGCCGAAGACCTTGAACCAGTGCTGGCTGATGGCCTTGCGCGAGGTTTCCAGGGCCTGCCAGGGCGACAGGCCGCGCTCGACCACCAGCGGGATGGCCAGCATGTAGGCCACGCTCAGGTAGATGCCGGGGATGATCAGCAGGAGGAAGCCGACATAGACCAGCAGCATCATCAGGATGGCGGTGACCAGCAGCGGTGCCAGGCGGCCGAAATGGCTGAACATTTCGTTGAAGCTCACCGGCTGGTCGGCGGCCCGGCGAATGCCGACCATGTTCAGGCCGGCGAGGAAGGGGTAGGTCAGGGCCGCGGCGAGCATGCTGATGATCAGCTGGCCGACGGCCATGCCCAGCGGGTCGGCTTCGTTGAGCAGGCCGAACAGCCCGAGGAGCATGCCGAGCACGAAGGAAACGGCAAACAGGGCGGCGTAGTAGATGACGAAGCCGCCGATCACTATGCCCTTGATGCCCTTGACTCGCTGCCAGGACTCGCCGAGCAGTTCGCCGATGCGGAAGTCGTAGCCACGGCTCAGGGCCTCGGCGATGGTCGGCACCTGGCTGCTGGGCAGCTCCTGCAGGTCACTGGTCGGTGCGGCGTAGGGATTGGCATGCATGATGGAACGGTCCTTGTGGTTGGTATTCCTGAAGGGGCCATCCTAGGGCAGCCTCGGGGAGGCGACAAGCGCCGCGGCGTGAGCCCGATCATGCTTTTGCCCTCGGCCTGCGGTGCTAGACTGCCGCGGCCTTTTCTGTGGGGGAGCCATCTTGTCCGCGAGCATCTTCTGGTACGACTACGAAACCACCGGGATCAACCCGCGCTGCGATCGACCGCTGCAGGTAGCGGGCATTCGCACCGATGAGCAGCTCAATGAGATCGGTACGCCGCTCAACCTCTACTGCCGCCCATCCGACGACATACTGCCGCACCCGGCGGCCTGCCGGATCACCGGCATCCATCCGCAGGTGCTGCTGGACAAGGGCCTGTGCGAGGCAGAGTTCATGGCCCGGGTGCATGCCGAGCTGGCCCTGCCGGGCACCTGCACGGCCGGCTACAACAGCCTGCGCTTCGACGATGAGGTGACCCGCTACAGCCTCTACCGCAATTTCTATGATCCCTATGCCCGCGAGTGGCAGGGCGGCAACAGTCGCTGGGATCTGATCGACCTGATGCGGGCCGCCTATGCCCTGCGCCCCGAGGGGATCGAGTGGCCGCGGGACGAGGAGGGGCGCGTCTCGCTCAAACTGGAGCGGCTGACCGAGGTCAACGGCATCGAGCATGGCCAGGCGCACGATGCGCTGTCAGACGTGCGTGCGACCATCGCCCTGGCGCGCCTGGTGCGCGAGCGTCAGCCGCGCCTGTACGACTTCCTCTATCAGGGCCGGGGCAAGGCCCGGGTGGCCGAGCAGGTTCGTCTGCTCCAGCCGTTGTTGCACGTGTCCGGGCGATTCTCCGCCGATCGCCACTACCTGGCCGTGGTGTTGCCGCTGGCCTGGCACCCTAGCAATCGCAACGCCCTGATCGTCTGCGACCTGCAGGCCGACCCGCGGCCGCTGCTGGAGCTGGATGCCTCCAGCCTGCGCGAGCGGCTATATACGCGCCGCGACGAGTTGGGCGAGGGCGAGCTGCCGGTGCCGCTCAAGCTGGTGCACATCAATCGCTGTCCGGTGCTGGCGCCGCTCAAGGTGCTGCGCGAGGAGGACCGGCTACGGCTGCGCCTGGATCTTGGCGCGTGCGAGCGGCATGCCGAGATATTGCGCGGCAGCCAGCCCCAGTGGCAGGCCAAGCTCGGCGAGGTCTTCGCGGCAGAGGCATTCGCGCCACTGGCCGATCCCGAACAGCTGCTTTACAGCGGCTTTCTCGGCGAACGCGATCGGAGCTTGTGCGAGCAGGTGCGGCAATCCGCGCCCGCGCAATTGGCCCGGGATGTCTGGGCATTCGCCGACGAGCGTTTGCCGGAGTTGCTGTTTCGTTATCGGGCTCGCAACTTTCCGGAAACCCTGACGGATGCCGAAGTACAACGCTGGCGTGCATTCTGTGCGGCACGACTGCAGCAGCAGGAGCTGGGGGCACCCAATACCCTGGATAGTTTCGAAGCGGCCATGCGGGAACAGTGGGAGCTGGCCGGCGAGACGCAACGGCAAGTGCTGCAGGCCTGGAGTGAATACGCGCAGAACCTGCGTGGGCGATATGCGGGGTAACTTGCGGAAATAAAAATGCCGGCGAGTGCCGGCATTTTCATGCTTGCCTGGAAATTAACCGAGCAGGGTGGCCCAGCTTTCCACGGTGGCGGCGCCCCACTTGGCTTTCCACTCTTTCAGGGTCTTGTGGTTGCCGCCTTTGGTTTCGATCACTTCGCCGGTGTTCGGGTTCTTGTACTGCTTGACCTTGCGCGCGCGCTTGCCGCTGGTCGGTTTGGCGGTGCGGGCGGTCTTGCCGGCCTTGGCGCCTTCTGGATCAAGCAGGGCGATGATGTCGCGCAGGGACTTCTGATATTCACCCATGAGGGTGCGCAGTTTGCCTTCGAATTCCAGTTCTTTTTTCAGCTTGTCGTCCTGCGAGAGGTTCTTCAGGCGCTCTTGCAGTTCTTTGATGGCTTCTTCGGTGGCGCGGTATTCGTTGATCAGGGACATGTTGTTCTACCTTGCAGGACCAGTTGCAGTTGTAAAGTGCCTTAATAATAGGCAGGACGTTCGGTCAAGTAAATAACAGTGGGAAGTTTTGTCGAAGATAAATCACTCGTCCACCGGAACATACGGTCAAGTTCTTCGCCCGTGTTACGGCAATTGTTCATGGGGATGACAGGGGGAGTTGCGGGCAGGTTGCAAGTTGTTCTGTGCAAGTTATGGCGCAAGGGCCGGCGGGCGGCATTACTGAAGTTTTCTCCGGCTATGGCTAGAATGCCCGCCTCGTGATGTTTCTGGAGTTTTCTCGATGCGCACTTTTCGTCTGGTGATCGCCTGCCCGGACCGCGTTGGCATTGTCGCCAAGGTCAGTAGCTTCCTGGCTACCTACAATGGCTGGATCACCGAGGCCAGTCACCATTCCGACGAGCAGAGCGGCTGGTTCTTCATGCGCCATGAGATTCGCGCCGATTCGCTGCCGTTCGATCTGGAGGCCTTTCGCCAGGCCTTCGCCCCCATCGCGCGGGAGTTCGCCATGGACTGGCGGGTCACCGACTCCGCGCAGCGCAAGCGCGTGGTGCTGATGGCCAGCCGCGAGTCGCACTGCCTGGCCGATCTGCTGCATCGCTGGCACAGCGACGAGCTGGACTGCGAGATTCCCTGCGTGATCTCCAACCACGACGACCTGCGCAGCATGGTCGAGTGGCATGGCATTCCTTTCCACCACGTGCCGGTCGATCCGCAGAACAAGGCACCCGCCTTCGCCGAGGTGGCGCGCCTGGTCGATGAATACGCTGCCGATGCGGTGGTGCTGGCGCGCTACATGCAGATCCTGCCGCCGCAGCTGTGCCAGCGTTATGCGGGGCGGGTGATCAACATCCATCATAGCTTCCTGCCTTCCTTCGTCGGCGCCAAGCCCTACCATCAGGCCTCCCTGCGCGGGGTCAAGCTGATCGGTGCCACCTGCCACTATGTCACCGAGGAGCTGGACGCCGGTCCGATCATCGAGCAGGACGTGGTGCGCGTCAGCCATCGCGACAGCGTCGAGGACATGGTGCGCCTGGGCAAGGACGTGGAGAAGATGGCGCTGGCCCGCGGCCTGCGCTATCACTTGGAAGACCGCGTACTGGTACACGACAACAAGACGGTGGTGTTCGACTGACCGTCGCGCGGTGGGAGGACGACATGCTCAGATCGATCAAGGTGCGCGACCACATGACTACGCATCTGGTGACCTTCAGGCCCGATAGCGATCTTTACCAGGCCATCGGCCTGCTCCTCGAACACCGCCTCTCCGCGGCGCCGGTCGTCGACGATCAGGGGCGGCTGATCGGCCTGCTGGCCGAGGCTGACTGCCTGCGCGGCATTCTGTCCGGGGCCTACTTCGAGCAGACCGGCGGCCTGGTCGGCTCCTGCATGAATGCCCAGGTGGAGACGGTATCGCCCGATACCAGCGTGATCGAGGTGGCGGAGCGTTTCCTGCGTGGCGGGCATCGGCATCTGCCGGTGGTGGAGGAGGGGCGCCTGCTCGGGGAGATCAGTTGCCACGATGTGCTGTTGGCGGTGAAGGAGTTTGCCCAGCACGAGCCGGGACATGCGGCCAATGGCTGAAGAGGATGCGCCGCCGGCGCCGGGGATCGCTCGCCCGCCGGTCACGCTCGGCGAGGGTTGCGTGCGGCGTTACGATCCCGAGGCCCTGAGCGACAGCGACGGCACCGAGTTTCCCGGTGCCGCCGAGCTCTGGCGCGAGGTTCAGACAGGCGGCCAGGGGCGGCAGGACGAGCCTGCCGCCGACTGAGGCTCAGATCCGGAAGCTGTCGACCAGCTGCTTGAGGCGGCTGGCCTGCTGCTCGAGGTCGCCGCAGGCGCGCAGGGTCGCCTGCAGGTTCTCCACGCCTTCCTGGTTGAGGGTGTTGATCTCGGTGATGTCCATGTTCAGCGAATCGACCACGGCGGTCTGCTCCTCGGTGGCGGTGGCCACCGACTGGTTCATGCCGTCGATCTCGCCGATGCGCTGGGTGACGCTGCCCAGGCGCTCGCCGGCCTGGTTGGCGATCTCCACGCTTTGCTCGCTGTAGCGCTGGCTCTCGGTCATGGTGGAGACCGATTCGCGGGCGTCCACCTGCAGTTCCTCGATCATCTTCTGGATTTCCTGCGCCGACTCCTGGGTGCGGTGGGCCAGGTTGCGCACCTCGTCGGCCACCACGGCGAAACCGCGGCCCGCCTCGCCGGCCCGGGCGGCCTCGATGGCGGCGTTGAGCGCCAGCAGGTTGGTCTGCTCGGAGATGCTCTTGATCACCTCGAGAATCTGGCCGATGTTCACCGTCTTGCTGTTGAGCGTCTCGATGTTGCGGCAGGAAGCGCTGATCTTCTCCGACAGCTCGTTCATCGCGGCGATGGTCTTCTGCAGCACCTGGCTGCCATCCTCGGCCAGGTGACGGGCGTCGGAGGCCTGGTGCGAGGCGTCGGCGGCGTTGCGGGCGATTTCCTGGGCGGCGGCGCCCAGTTCGTTGATCGCCGCGGCCACGCTGTTGGTGCGGCTGGCCTGCTCGTCGGAGTTGGCCATCGACGAGTTGGAGGCGTTGACCACCAGCTTGGCCACCTCGTTGAGCTGCTGGGTGGCCGAGGATACTTCGCGGATCGAGCCGTGGATGCGTTCGACGAACTGGTTGAACGAGGTGGCCAGCTCGCCGAACTCGTCGCGGCTCTGCACGTTCAGGCGCTTGGTCAGGTCGCCCTCGCCCTGGGCGATGTCGCGCATGGCCTTGCCCATCAGCAGCAGCGGCTGCATCAGTACGCGGATCAGCATGCCGAGCAGGAACATGATGATGACCACGGCGATGACGGTGGCGATGATGGCCGAGGTGCGGAATTCGCTGAGGGTCACGTAGGCCTTGTCCTTGTCGATGGACAGGCCGACGTACCAGTCGACCGAGGGCAGGCCCTTGACCGGGGTGAAGGTGAGGATGCGCTCGACACCATCGAGTTCCGCCTCGGTCACGCCGGCGCTGACGGTCGGCGTGTTCTGCGGGTAGACCTCCTTGAGGCTCTTCATCACCAGGTCCTTGTCCGGATGGACCAGGATCTTGCCGTCGGCGCTGAGCAGGAAGGCATAGCCGATGCCGTCGAAGTCCAGCGAGTTGATGATCTGTACCAGGGTGTCCAGGCTCAGGTCGCCGCCGACCACGCCGCTGCTGCCGGCGGGGGTGGCGATGGTGATGATCAGCTTGCTGGTGGCGGCATCCACGTAGGGTTCGGTCAGGGTCGACCTCCCGGCGGCCATGGCGTCCTTGTACCAGGGACGGGTGCGCGGGTCGTAGCCTTCCGGCATCTGCTCGTCGGGGCGCATGGTGAAGGCGCCCTCGGCCGAGCCCAGGTAGGTGAAAGCGAAGGTCGAGGTCAGTACCTTGCTTTCCAGGGTCTTGACCAGGCTATCGGGGGTGGTCGTCTCGTCGATCGACTGGGCCACGTTCTCCACCAGCAGGATGCGCCCGGACAGCCAGTTCTGGATATTGCTGGCGGTGATCTGGCCCAGACTCTCCAGCTCATGCTCCAGATCACTGCGAATGGCATTGCGTTGCAGGTAATCGTTGTACAGGGTGAACAGGGAGAAGGCCGCGATCACCACCAGCGAGGCGGCGAGCAGGATCTTGTGGCTGAACTTCAGGTTCTGGGTCATGGTGGCTTGCGTCCGGTAAGGTCTGGCAGCAGTCTTGTAGGTGGCCGTACGATGAAGCGCCGGCCTTATAGGTAACACCATCTATAACGACATAATTGCAGTAAAGCTTTAGCCCGAGGGATGGCAAGATGCCTGTAACCGATACTTTTGTGCTGGGTGCCGATCCGCAGGGGCAGCCCGTGAGCCAGGCCCTGCGCCTGACCAATCGTCACGGCCTGGTGGCCGGTGCCACCGGGACGGGCAAGACGGTGACCCTGCAGCGCCTCGCCGAGCTGTTCAGCGACGCCGGGGTAGCCGTGTTCGCCGCCGACATCAAGGGCGACCTGTGCGGCCTGGGCGCCGCCGGCAATCCGCAGGGCAAGGTGGCCGAGCGCATCGCCAGCATGCCCTGGCTGAATCACAGCCCCCAGGCCTATCCGGTGACTTTGTGGGACGTGGCCGGCAAGAGCGGGCATCCGCTGCGCACCACCCTGAGCGAGATGGGCCCGCTGCTGCTGAGCAATCTGCTGGAACTGACCGACAGCCAGCAGGCCGCGCTCTACGCCGCCTTCCAGGTGGCCGACCGCGAGGGCCTGCTGCTGCTCGACCTGAAGGATCTCAAGGCGCTGCTCAATCACCTCAAGGATAATCCCGAGCTGCTCGGCGAGGATCGCGCGCTGTTCGCCGGCGCCTCGTCCCAGGCCTTGCTGCGGCGTCTGGCGACCCTGGAGCAGCAGGGCGCCGAGGCGCTGTTCGGCGAGCCGGCGTTGCAGCTGGAGGACATACTGCGACCCGATGCGGATGGCCGCGGGCGTATCCACCTGCTCGACGCCAGCCGCCTGGTGCACGAGGCGCCCAAGGTCTACGCGACTTTCCTGCTGTGGCTGCTGGCCGAGCTGTTCGAGCAGCTGCCCGAGCGCGGCGATGCCGACAAGCCGGTGCTGGCGCTGTTCTTCGACGAGGCGCACCTGCTCTTCGCCGACACGCCCAAGGCCCTGCAGGAACGTCTGGAACAGGTGGTGCGGCTGATCCGTTCCAAGGGCGTGGGGGTCTACTTCGTGACCCAGTCGCCCAGCGATCTGCCGGACGACGTGCTGGCCCAGCTCGGCCTGCGCATCCAGCACGGCCTGCGGGCCTTCACCGCCAAGGAGCAGAAGTCGCTGCGCGCCGTGGCCGACGGCTTCCGCCCCAATCCGGCGTTCGACAGCCTGAGCGTGCTCACCGAGTTGGGCATCGGCGAGGCGCTGGTCGGCACCCTGGAGGAGAAGGGCACGCCGGCCATGGTCCAGCGTGTGGCCATCGCCCCGCCGCAGTCGCGCATCGGGCCGCTGAACGAGGCGGAGCGGGCGGCGCTGCTGCGCGGCTCGCCCCAGGCCGGGCGCTATGACAAGGCGGTGGACCGCGAGTCGGCCTACGAAATGCTCATGGCGCGTGCCACCCAGGCGCCGGCGGAGCCTCCGACGGGCAAAGCCGCCAGTGGCAAGCAGGCGGAGCAGGGCGGCTTGGGCACGATGGCCGGCGAGTTGCTCGGCAGCCTGGCCAGCCAGGTGATGAAGACGGCCGTGCGCCAGGCCGCCAACCAGATCGGTCGGCAACTGGTGCGTGGCTTGATGGGGTCGCTGCTGGGCGGTAGTCGGCGCCGCTGAGGCGCCGGATCACTCGGCCTCGCGGGTCTGTTCGATCTTCTGCAGTTCCTGCTGGAACGCCTGGTCCAGCAGGCTGGGGCGTTTGCGCCAGGGTTTGCGTTCGGGGTCGGGCTGGGCCGCGTAGGTGATCACCTCGCCGCCGTAAACATCCTTGTAACGTTGCGCCTGACGCTCCAGTTCGGCGCGCAGTTCGTCTTTCGTCACATGTCCACCAGATGGGAGGGGCCGCGCGTGGCGGCTTCGGTGCTAGGGATTAATACCTAGATTTCCTAGGTAAAAGCCGCGCAATTATAGCGATTGGTTCTTTCATTGCCAGTTCGCCTTGGCCCGGGCGCCCTCGCTTCCGCCATGCCGCTGCTTTTTCCGAGCCACTTTCTATGCTGAGTGACGGGGTATGGGAGAGCGCTATGAAGAAATGGCAATGCGTCATCTGCGGCTTCATCTACGATGAGGCCCTGGGATGTCCCGAGGAGGGCATTGCACCGGGCACCCGCTGGGAGGATGTCCCGGCGGATTGGCTGTGCCCGGATTGCGGCGCGACCAAGGCCGACTTCGAAATGATCGAGCTATGAGGTCGCCGGCGTCTCACCCGAGCAGCCCCAGCTCGCGCAGCTGCCCGACTATCAGGTCGGCCGCCTCTTCGGCGCTGTGCTTGAGGGTCTCGATGCGGATCTCCGGCTGTTCCGGCGCCTCGTAGGGCGAGTCGATGCCGGTGAAGTTCTTCAGCTCGCCGCGCCGGGCCTTCTTATACAGGCCCTTGGGGTCGCGCTTCTCCACTTCCGCCAGCGGGGTGTCGACGAACACCTCGACGAATTCGCCCTCGGCGACCAGGTCCCTGGCCAGCTGGCGCTCGGAGCGGAACGGCGAGATGAAGGCGGTGACCACCATCAGCCCGGCATCCACCATCAGCTTGGCCACCTCGCCGATGCGGCGGATGTTCTCCACCCGGTCGGCGGCGGTGAAGCCCAGGTCCTTGTTCAGGCCGTGGCGCACGTTGTCGCCGTCGAGCAGGTAGGTGTGCACGCCGAGGGCGTGCAGGCGCCGTTCCAGCAGGTTGGCGATGGTCGACTTGCCCGCGCCGGACAGGCCGGTCAGCCAGATCACGCAGGGTTTGTGGCCGTTCAGGCGAGTGCGCGCGGCCTTGTCGACTTCCACGGCCTGCCAGTGGATGTTCTGCGAGCGGCGCAGGGCGAAGTGCAGCATGCCGGCACCGACCGTCTGGTGGGTGTAGCGGTCGATGACGATGAAGCTGCCCATGTCGCGGTTTTCCGCGTAGGGGTCGAAGGGCGCGGCGCGGTCCAGGCTCAGGGTGCAGACGCCGATCTCGTTGAGGCCGAGAGTCCTGGCCGGCAGCTGGTCGAGGCTGTTGACGTCGATCTGGTACTTGGGCTGGCCGAGGGCGCCGCCGAGACTGCTGGCACCCAGCTTGATCAGGTAGGGGCGGCCCGGCAGCATGGCCTCCTCGCTCATCCACACCACCGTCGCCTCGAACTGGTCGGCTACCGCCGGCGGCGCGTCGGCGGCGGCGATCACGTCGCCGCGGCTGATATCGATCTCGTCGCTCAGGGTCAGGGTCACCGATTGGCCGGTGACGGCTCGCTGCAGATCGCCATTCAGGGTGACGATACGTTCGACCCGGCTGGTCTTGCCCGAAGGCAGCACACGGACGGCGTCACCGGGGCATACGCTGCCGCCGAGGATGCGCCCGGAGAAGCCGCGGAAGTCCAGGTTGGGGCGGTTGACCCACTGTACCGGCATGCGCAGCGGCGCATCCTCGCGGGCCTGTTCCAGCTCCACCGTCTCGAGGAACTGCATCAGGCTTGGTCCCCGGTACCAGGGCGTGTTCGGGCTGGGCTCGGTGATGTTGTCACCGCGCAGGGCGGACAGCGGAATACTCTGGATATGTTCGATGCCGAGCTTGCTGGCGAAGGCGCGGTAGTCGGCGTCTATCCGCTCGAAGACTTCCTGCGAGTAATCGACCATGTCTAGCTTGTTGATCGCCAGCACCACCCGGCGGATACCGATCAGCGACACCAGATAGCTGTGTCGGCGGGTCTGGGTCAGCACGCCCTTGCGCGCGTCGATCAGGATCACCGCCACGTCGGCGGTGGAGGCGCCGGTGATCATATTGCGGGTGTACTGCTCGTGGCCGGGGGTGTCGGCGACGATGAACTTGCGTTTCTCGGTGGCGAAGAAGCGGTAGGCCACGTCGATGGTGATGCCCTGCTCGCGCTCGGCGGAAAGGCCGTCGACCAGCAGGGCGAAGTCCAGTTCGCCGCCCTGGGTGCCATGCTTCTTCGAGTCCGCTTCGAGCGCGCTGAGCTGGTCATCCAGCAGTGCCTTGGCCTCGTACAGCAGGCGGCCGATCAGGGTGCTCTTGCCGTCGTCGACGCTGCCGCAGGTGATGAAGCGCAGCAGGCTCTTGTGCTGGTGCGCCTTGAGGTACTGCTCGATGTCTTCTTCGATGAGCTGGTTGTGGGCGTTCATCAGAAGTACCCCTCGACTTTCTTCTTTTCCATGGAGCCAGTGCTGTCATGGTCGATGACTCGGCCCTGGCGTTCGCTGGTGGTGGCCAGCAGCATTTCGCGGATGATCGCCGGCAGGCTGTCGGCCTCGGACTCCACCGCGCCGGTCAGCGGGTAGCAACCCAGGGTACGGAAACGCACGCTGCGCAGCTGTGGCTGCTCGCCGTCGCGCAGCGGCATGCGCTCGTCGTCGACCATGATCAGCACGCCGTCGCGCTCGACCACCGGGCGTTTGGCGGCGAAGTACAGCGGCACGATCGGGATGTTCTCCAGATGGATGTACTGCCAGATTTCCAGCTCGGTCCAGTTCGACAGCGGGAAGGCGCGGATGCTCTCGCCGCGATGCTTGTGGGCGTTGTACAGGCGCCACAGTTCCGGGCGCTGGGCCTTGGGCTCCCAGCGGTGCTGGGCGCTGCGGAAGGAGAATACGCGTTCCTTGGCGCGCGACTTTTCCTCGTCGCGGCGGGCGCCGCCGAAGGCCAGGTCGAAGCCATGCCTGTCCAGCGCCTGCTTCAGCCCCTCGGTCTTCCACAGGTCGGTGTGCAGGGCCGAGCCATGGGTGAAGGGGTTGATGCCGCGCTCCAGTGCGTCCTGGTTGTGGTGGATCAGCAGCTCCATGCCGGACTCGCGGGCCATGCGCTCGCGCATCTCGTACATGGCGCGGAACTTCCAGGTGGTGTCCACGTGCAGCAGCGGGAAGGGCGGGCGCGAGGGGAAGAAGGCCTTGCGCGCCAGGTGCAGCATCACCGCGCTGTCCTTGCCGATGGAGTAGAGCATTACCGGGTTTTCCGCCTCGGCAACCGCTTCGCGGAAGATGTCGATGCTCTCCGCTTCCAGGCGTTCAAGATGGGTCAGTGGCATATCTGTGCCTCGAGGAATCTGTACTGCGGGTCTATGGGGTGCAGCTTACCTGCTTCCCGATCACCGACCTACCGATGGGTGACGACAGGGGCCGCGGTCTTGGGCAGTACGCAGGAGTGGTCAGTTGCTCTTCTTGAACTGTTTGGCGAAGTCCCAGGCCGCCTGGCTGGCGGAGAAGTTGCCGCCGAACAGCTTGCGGTTGCGTCGGCTGTCGCCGCCCGGCCAGACATGTTCGCCGCCTGGAATCAGGCGCAGCTGCAATGGTGCGTTCTTGGGGCAGTTCCAGCTGGTCAGTGCGGAGCCGTCGGGCATCGCCCGCTCGCTGCTGTCGGCCTTGCAGCCATGGGCCTTGGCGAGTATCTGCATGGTTTCCGGTACCGAGCGGTGGGCCACGCCGGCGATGGCGTTTTCACCCATGCCGCCCTGGTAGGGGACGTTGCTGTCGGCACTGCCGTGAATGTGCAGCACGGGGATGTCCTGTGCTCCCGGGCAGCTGTTCAGCGCCAGGGTGCCGGATACCGGCACGATCGCGGCGATCTCCCGGGGCAGCTCGCAGGCCAGGCGGTAGGCCATCATGGCGCCGTTGGAGATGCCGGTGGCATAGACCCGGGTGCGATCCAGGGTGTGGCGCCTGGCAATGTCGGCGAGCATGGCGTGGATGAAGGCGACGTCATCGACGTTGCGCTGCACGGCAGGGCCGCAGCAGCGGCCGGCATTCCAGGTGCGGCGATTCTTGAGCAGACGTGCGCCGGTGCCGTTGGGGTAGGCCACCATGAAACCGTTGGCTGCGGCAACCCGGTTCATGCCGGTGGTGCGTTCGGTTTCGTCGGCGTTGCCGAGTCCTCCGTGCATCACGATCATCAGTGGCAGGGGCTTCGGGGCGGCATTGCTCGGAACGAACAACTTATAGCTGCGTGCCTCGCCGGCGGCTTCGAGCTCATACGGCTGACCCTCTGCGGTCGCCATGGCGTGCCCCGCGAACAGGCCGAGTAGCAGTGCGGTGAGGGCGATCGGGCGCATGACGTTCTCCTTAGCGGTCTTCTTCCGCGTGCTGGATGCTGGCCACGTCCATGGCCGCATCCTCCAGTTCCCGGACTATGCCGAGGTCGCTGCGCAGCTCGATCAGTACCGCCTCCATCCACTGGATGTCGGTCTCGATCTTCTGCCGGAAACGCACGATTTCCTTGAGGCTGAGGTTCTCCGAGGGGCGTCCCTGGCCGTCGAACAGCAGGCGCACGCTGGCGGCAATTTCGCGGTTGCCGCTGAGGTGCGAGAGCTCCCGCTCCAGGTAGTGGCGCACTCGCCGTGCCTGTACCCGCTTCTGCAGGTCGTCACGCAGCATCTGCAGGTGCGGTGGCAGTTCGGGCAGCTCGTCCAGCGAGCTGGGGTTGCTGATGTTGCCGATGCGGGGGCGGGTAGGCATGAGCATGCTCGCTTCAGTATTGGTAGCCGAACTCCAGCGCCAGGCGCTGGACCTCGGGGCGGAGTGCGACGCCGTCCGGGCGCCAGGGCAGGGGTGCCCGCAGCGGCGGCTGCTTGGGTACATGCGGTTCGAACAGCGGGTTGCGCAGGAAGTTGGGGTCGTTGCCGAACAGTGCGTTGAGCGGGCCGACCCGGGCGAAGGGCGACTGCTCCGGGTGCAGCATGTCCTCCAGTGCCTCGATGTCGTCGCGCAACCCCAGCCAGCGGCAGATGCGCGCCAGTTCGATGAGCGGGTCGCTCATCACGTCTTCGCCGCGGATGTGCATCTTCTGTTTCTGCGGAATCTTTTCCAGCAGTTCCAGGATGTTCAGGTTGATGTCGTGCCAGGCGATCTGCGGATCGACTATGGCTTCGCTGCTGCCGTAGTCGATGGAGTTCACCGACAGCGCATAGCTGCCTTCCTGGATCTGCATCACCGAGTTGCCCTGGTTGATCGGGTGGCGAGTCAGGTGCAGGTAGAAGGCGTTGGGGTAGGCCGCGTAGATACGTTCCAGATAGACCGGGCTGACCACATGGGCCGGACTCTTGTCGATGGCCATCAGCGGGGCCACGGCGGTGGCGATCTCGCGGAATACTTCCATGCCGCTGCGGTTCTGCCGGGCCGCCACCCAGTGGTTGGCCATGACGATGGCGTTGCTGCTCTGCTCGCCGGCGAAGATCTCCGCCACGGCGCGCAGTATGCCGTGGCGCTGGAACTTGACGAAGGCGGTCTTGTCCTTGCCGTCCTGCCACATCTCGATCAGCCGGTCGACGGTGAACAGGTTCAGTTCCGGCAGGCCATAGGCCTGCGGGTGCTGCCCCAGCATGCCGGCGATCAGCGAGGTGTAGGAGCGTGGCAGGGCCAGGATGAACAGCGGCTGGGTCATCAGGCCTTGCTCGCGTAGCCTTCGACGAAGGGCACTTCGAAGCACTTCTCGTGCATGATCGGGCCATGGCCGAAGTAGCCGTCCTCGCCGAACAGCTCGCCGTGGTCGGCGGTGATGATGAACCAGGTGTTCTCCGGCGCCTTCTCCATCAGCTTGCCGATCAGGCCGTCGACGTATTCCACGCAGCGAATCTGCTGCTGGCGCAGCATCTCCATCTGCTCCTGATCGAAGAACGCCTCGCTGTCCGCCGCATTGTGCTGGGCCTCGCCGCCCAGGCTCTTGAACACCCCGTGCACCCCGGAGATGCGCGGCAGGTTTTCGTCCTTGAGCATGTAGGGGTAGTGGGTCTCGCCCAGGTTGAGGAAGTAGTAGTGCGGTTCGTCCTCGGGGAAGGTCATCTCCTCGACCATGCCGGCGAAGTCGTTGTGGTTGCTCATCAGCTTGTAGTCGTCGAAGTGCTGATTGATCGCGGTCTGCTGGTTGAGTACCGGCATCGATACCCGCGCCACGGTGCGGTAGCCTAGCTGGCCGAGTACCTTGGGCAGCGACAGCTCGGGGATGAAGTCGCGGAACGACACGTCGGCGATGCCGGTGCGCTCCACCCACTGGACGAACTCCTCCTTGTACACCTCCGAGGCATATACCTCGCGCGGCGTGCTGTGCGGCAGCATGCCCATGGTGAAGGCGTAGTGCGACGGTGCGGTCCAGGAGGCATAGGAATAGCGCTTCTCAACCTGCCCGACGCGCTCGATGTTCGGGGTTGCGGCCGCCATGCAGGAGTCGTAGCGGCAGCTGTCCATGATGATGAACACGATGTGGTTGATGGGGGCGCTCATGGGATTGTCCTCTCTGGGGCTGGGGTTGGCAGGGCGTTCTGCGCGGAAGGCGGGGAGAGTGCCGGGGCAGAGGAGTGGCGAGGGTGCGAGGTATCCATACCGTACGAGCTCCTTGGTGCGAGTCATGTTCCGTGATGCAGGAGCAGGGGCTGCATCAAGCGTGCCGTAGTCCTGGCGAAGAACAGTTTCCCGGTTGCGATTTGTCCCCACCCCCTCCCGAGGAAGGGGGCAGGGGTGCGTCTCTGTTGTTCTTATGCTGCGATGTTATTTTGACAAAATAATTTTGCGTCACATCTTTTGCATGTAATTTTGACACTATCGGCTGGCTGGTGGTAAATAGCCAGCAGTAAAGTTTTTGCTTCATTGTGGTGCGGTTCGCACTGTACCGGTTCAGGTAAGCGGTAATTCATAAAAATAAAATTCTGTACTCGCCCGCATTCGTCATCCTTCTGTCATTCCTCGCTGCTTGAGTGGCGGGCGTCGACGTCGGTGTCTGGGCGGGTTTGCAACGGATTGCGGTGGGGACAGTCGAGCTTTCGATGCGTGCTTCCGGGCTTTGCCCGCTTCTTGCATTCGAGCCTCAACAGTTCAGTAGTCGCTGCTAGCTAATTGGTCCTCGAACGTGAGCGGGTCGTCCGCCGCACGGGGTTTTTTGGCCTCAGAAAGAGCTACGAATCATGCATGGCACCGGTCTCCACAAGCTGCTGCTGTCCCCCGTCGGCCTCGGTCACCCCGCTCTGGCGATAGCCGCGTCCCGTGCCGGCGGAGTCGGCGTGCTGGACCTGGAGCTGAGTCGTGGAGCGGTCGCCGAGCAGCTGGAGCTGCTGGCCCGTCATGCTGGCGAGCGCGGCTTCGGCGTGCGCCTGGGTGGCTTCGATATGGCCCTGGCCGAGCGGCTTGCCGGCCTGCTCGACGAGGGGCTCAGGCTGCTGATCCTCGGTCGCGAGCAGTGGGCCGAGTGGCAGGTGTGGCTGGCCGAGCACCGTGACGCTGCGACCCTGCTGCTCGAACTGAGCGACAACGACCCCCTGGAGTCCGGCATCGCCGCCCGCCTGGACGGCCTGCTGCTCAAGGGCCATGAGGCCGCCGGCTTCGTTGGCGAGAGCAGCACCTTCATCCTCGCTCAGCACTGGCGCGCAACCTGTGACCTGCCGCTGTACCTGCGCGGCGGCATCACCCCGCACACCGCTGCCGCCGCGGCCCTGGCCGGCTGCGCCGGCGTGGCGCTGGACAGCCAGGTGCTGCTGCTGCAGGAGTCGCCGCTGGCGGCCGAGCTGCAGCCACACCTGCGTAGCCTGTCCGGCAGCGAGACGGTGGCCGCCGGCAACGGCGAGTCCGGGCGCTACTGCCGAATCCTCTCGCGTCCCGGCTTTGCCAAGGCCAAGGCCTTCGTTGCGGACGCCGAAACTCTCGATCCCGTGCAGCTGCGCGAGCGTCTGCTGGCCGAGGTGGAGTGGCGCAATCCGCCTGCCGGCCTGTTGCCGCTGGGCCAGGATGTGGCCTTCGCCGCCGCCTGGCAGAAGCAGTTCGGCACTGTCGCCCAGCTGTTCCAGGTCATCGACGCGGCCGTGCAGCACAACCCACAGATCGCCCTGAATGCCCGCGCCCTGCGTACCGAAGGTTCGCCGTTGGCCGAGGCCCTGGGCCTGCCGCTACCGCTGGTGCAGGGGCCGATGAGCCGGGTGTCGGACAAGGCCGAATTCGCCGCCGCGGTGGCCGCAGGCGGCGCCCTGCCGATGCTGGCCCTGGCCCTGCTCAAGGGCAAGCCGCTGGCCGCCCTGCTGGAGAAGACCGCCGAGCTGCTGGCCGGTCGCCCCTGGGGCATCGGCCTGCTCGGCTTCGCCCCGCAGACCCTGCTGGACGAGCAGATTGCCGCGGCCAAGCCGCACCAACCCAGCTACGCCATCATCGCCGGCGGTCGCCCGGACCAGGCAGTGCGTCTGGAGCAGTCGGGAATCCCGTCCTTCCTCCATGTGCCCTCGTCCAACCTGATCCCGATGTTCCTCAAGGAAGGCGCGCGGCGCTTCATCTTCGAGGGCCGCGAGTGCGGCGGCCACGTCGGCCCGCTGAGCAGCTTCGTGCTGTGGAGCAGCATGATCGACCGCCTGCTGGAAGAGATCGCCTTGGGCGTGCCTGGTGCGGAGATCCAGGTGCTGTTCGCCGGCGGCATCCACGACGCGCGCTCCTCGGCCATGGTCCAGGCCATGGTCGCGCCGCTGCTGGCCAAGGGCGTCAAGGTCGGCCTGCTGATGGGCAGCGCCTACCTGTTCACCCGCGAGATCGTCGAGGCCGGCGCCATAGTCGAGGGCTTCCAGCAGCAGGCCATCGAGTGTGCGCGCACGGTCAACCTGGAGTCCGGCACCGGCCACGCCAGCCGCTGCGCCTACACGCCGTTCGCCGCCGCCTTCTTCGCGCGGCGCAACCAGCTCAAGCAGCAGGCGGTACCGGCCGACGAGGCCCGCGAGCAGCTCGACGACCTGATTCTCGGTCGCCTGCGCCTGGCCTCCAAGGGCAGCATGCGGGTGGGTGAGGCGGGCACGCTCAAGGAGTTCGCCGCCGCCGAGCAGGTGGCCGACGGCATGTACATGATCGGCCAGGTCGCCACCCTGCGCGGCACCATTACCGACGTCGCCAGCCTGCACCGCAGCGTCACCGAGGACTCCCTGGCCCTGCTGGAGGAATACCAGCAGACGCAGCTGGAAGCGGCTGTCGAGCCAGGCCAGCCGGCCGACATCGCCATCATCGGCATGGGCTCGATCCTGCCCGGCGCCAGCACTACCCGCGAGTATTGGCAGAACATCCTGGCCAAGGTCGATGCCATCACCGAGATTCCCTCGCACCGCTGGGACTGGCGCCTGTACTTCGACGAGAACCGCAACACGCCGGACAAGATCTACTCGCGCTGGGGCGGCTTCCTCGACGACCTGGTGTTCGACCCGACCCGCTACGGCATGCCGCCCAAGTCCATCGAGTCGGTCGACCCGATGCAGCTGATGGCCCTCGACATCGCCCGCCAGACCCTGGCCGACGCCGGCTACGAGCAGCGTGGCTTCAACCGCGAGAAGGCCTCGGTGATCATCGGCGCCAGCGGCGGTGCCGGCGACGTCGGCATGCAGTACGGCCTGCGCTCCGAACTGCCGCGCTTTTCCGGCGAGCTGCCGGGCGAGATCGCCGGGCGCCTGCCGCAATGGACCGAGGACACCTTCGCCGGCATCCTGATCAACGTGATGGCCGGGCGCATCGCCAACCGCCTGGACTTCGGCGGGGTCAACTTCGCCACCGACGCGGCCTGCGCCTCGTCCCTGGCGGCCGTCTACCAGGGCATCAACGAACTGCTCTCCGGGCGTAGCGACCTGGTCATCGCCGGTGGCGTGGACACCGTGCAGGGCCCCTTCGGCTACCTGTGCTTCAGCAAGACCCAGGCCCTGTCGCCGCGCGGCCGCTGCCGCACCTTCGACGAGTCGGCCGACGGCATCGTGATCTCCGAGGGCATCGCCATGCTGGCGCTCAAGCGCCTGAGCGATGCCGAGCGCGACGGCGACCGCGTCTACGCGGTGATCAAGGGCATGGCGGGCAGCAGCGACGGCAAGGCCAAGGGTCTCACCGCGCCGCTGCCCGCCGGCCAGCTGCGCGCCATGCGCCGTGCCTACCAGCAGGCCGGCTTCGGCCCGGACAGCGTCGGCCTGTTCGAGGCCCACGGCACCGGCACCGTGGCCGGCGACACCGCCGAGCTGGACAGTACCACTTCGCTGCTGCGCGAGGCCGGCAGTCGCCCGGCCCAGGCGGTGGTCGGCTCGGTGAAGACCATGATCGGCCACACCAAGGCCACCGCCGGCGTGGCCGGGATGATCAAGGCGGCCCTGGCCCTGCACCACAAGGTGCTGCCGCCGCACCTGGGCGTGCAGTCGCCCAACGCCGTGCTGAAGAAAGACGACAGCCCGCTCTGCGTGCTCGACGAGGCGCAGCCCTGGCTGGCCCGCGCCGATCTGCCGCGGCGTGCCGCGGTCAGCGCCTTCGGTTTCGGCGGCACCAACTTCCATGCGGTGCTCGAGGAATATGCCGGCGAGTACCGCCCCTGGCTGACCCAGGGTGTCAGCGACACCTGGAGCGCCGAGCTGCTGCTGTGGCGCGCCGGCAGCCGCGAGCAGCTGCAGGAGCAGGTGGCCCAGCTGCAGGCGCAGCTGGTGGCGCCGGGCAAGGTGGCGCTGCGCGACATCGCCGCCTATCTGGCGGGCAGCCTTGGTCAGGGCGAGCACAGCCTGGCGTTGGTGGTCGGCAGCCTCGACGAATTGGCCGACAAGCTGGCCAAGGCCCAACGGCGAATGGCCGGCGAGGCGCTGGTCGATCCGGCCATCGTGCTCGGTGACAGCCGTGTCGAGCCGGGCCAGGTGGCCCTGCTGTTCCCCGGCCAGGGCTCGCAGAACATCAATATGCTGCGCGAGCTGGCGGTGCTGTTCCCGGTTGTCGCCGCCACCCTGGCCGAGGCCGACAGCCTGCTGGCCGCCGGCACCGAGCGTTTCGCCAGCAAGCCGCTGAGCCAGTTCATCCATCCGCGCGCCTGCTACGACGAAGCCGCCCGGCAGGCGGCGAGCGCCGCCCTGACCAGCACCGATGTGGCCCAGCCGGCCCTCGGCGCGGTGGAAGCGGGTCTGCTGCGTCTGCTGCGCGAGCTGGGCATCGACGGCGACATGCTCGCCGGCCACAGCTATGGCGAGTTTGTCGCCCTGTTCGCCGCCGGGCAGATCGACTTCGCCGGCCTGATGAGCCTGTCCGAGGCTCGCGGCCGTTTCATCGTCGAGGCCGCTGCCAGCGCCGGCAGCGAGCTGGGCAGCATGGCCATGGTGCAGGCGCCGCGCGAGCAGGTGGAGCAGGCCATCGCGGCCATTCCACAGCTACTGGTGGCCAACCACAATGCGCCGGAGCAGAGCATCATCAGCGGCTCCACGGCCGGCATCGCCCGCGCCCTGGAGGTGCTGCAGCAGGCCGGCATCAACGCCAGCCCGATCCCGGTGGCTGCCGCCTTCCACTCGCCCTTCGTCGCCCCGGCCCAGGGCCTGCTGGCCGCCGCCATCGGCGCCACGCCCTGGCAGGCCGGGCGCCTGCCGGTTTACTCCAACGCAAGCGCCGCCCTGCATGCCGACGATCCGGCCGCAGTCCAGCAGGCGATGGCCGAGCACCTGGTCAAACCGGTGGAGTTCGTCGCCCAGATCGAGGCCATGCATGCGGCCGGCGCCCGGGTGTTCATCGAGGTCGGGCCCAAGGCCGTGCTCAGCCGCCTGGTCGGCCGCATCCTCGACGGCAAGCCGCACCAGGCGGTGGCTCTGGACGAGCGCGGTGGCGGCCTCGCCAGCCTGCTGCTGGCCCTGGCGCGCCTGCATGCTCTGGGCATCGCCTTCCGGCCGCAACGTCTGTTCGCCGGCCGCGCCTGCCACCCCAGCGCCAACGGCCGCCTCGATGGCCTGTGGCGCGACGCCAGCCTGCCCAGGCAGGCCTGGCTGCTCAACGGCAGCGGCGCCCGCCGCGCCAGCGAGACGCCGCGGCAGATCGGCGTGCTGCAGGGCGAGGTACCGCCCGGCGGCGCAACCAAAGTCGAAGAGCACCCGGTGGTGGTGCCGCTCAAGCGCAATCCCGCAACCCTGCCCCACAGCGCAGCCCCGGCTGCACCGCGACCCAAGGAGAGGCTGGTCATGTCCGAACCCACGGCAATCCAAGGTGACGAGATGTCATCGGTGATGGCGGAATACTTCGCCACTATGCGCCAGTTCCTGGAGACCCAGGAACGTGTGCTCAACGCCTTCATGGCCGGCGGCGCGCTGCCGACGGCGCTGCCGCGCAGCATGCCGGCCGTCGCACCGGCACCGCGCCGCCCGGTGGCTGCGGCGCCGGCCGCGCGGGTGGCTCCGGCCCCTGTGCCGATGGCCGCACCGGCAGCGGCGTCCGTGGCGCCTGCGGTTGCCGCCGCTCCGGCTCCCGCACCGGTGGTTGCGCCGGCCCCGGTCGCCAGCCCGGCAACCGCGTCGGCCGTTGCGGCCAAGGTGGATGGCGGTCGGATCAAGGACCTGCTGCTGTCGATCGTCGAGGAGCGCACCGGCTACCCGAGCGACATGGTCGGCCTGGAGCAGAACCTGGAAGCCGACCTCGGCATCGACTCGATCAAGCGCGTGGAGATCGTCGGCGCCCTGCTGCAGACCCTGCCGCCGGCCTACGGCAGCGCCCTGGGCGAGGCCCGCAGCCAGCTCAATACCCGAGCGACCCTGGCGGACATGCTGAAGATGCTCGAAGGGCTGGACGTCGGCGAGGTAGCCGTCCCTTTTGAGTCCGCCGAGGCGAGCCCGAAGACTGTGCCGGTAGCGGCCAGCCACTCGCCTCGGCACATAGTGGTACCCGAGGAGGAAGCCATCCCCGAGCAAGCCCTGCGCCGGTTCGAGCCGGGCTACTTCATTCTCACCGCCGATCACCATGGTTTGGCCCTGCGCCTGCAGGAGTGGCTGGAGCAGCGCGGCTGCAGCGTGTCGCTGCTGAGCCCCGGCCTGCTGGCCGACGAGGCGGCGCTGAGCGCCTGGTGCCGCGAGACGGCGGCCAACCCGGACAAGCAGGTCGCCGGTGTCATCCACCTGGCCGCCCTGGGGGCCCGCGAGCTGCCCCTGGATGTCGAGCTGCAGGCCTGGCAGCGCGAGCTGCTGGTCAACGAGAAATCGCTGTACCTGATCCTCCACGCCCTGGCCGCGCAGCTGCGCAGCGATGCCCATGTGATCACCCTCAGCGCCCTCGGCGGTCTGTTCGCCCGCGGTGTCGACGAGCAGCGCCAGGCCCTGAGCCTGCAGGGCGGCGGCAGCGGCCTGATCAAGTCGCTGCGCGAGGAGCGGCCGGCCCTGCGTACCCGCGCCATCGACCTGGACCCGGCGCTCGGCGATGCCGAGCAGCTGGCCATCATCACCGCCGAGCTGCAGCTGGTCGGTGGGCGCCAGGAGGTCGGCTATCCGGCCGGCCGGCGCACGGTGTTCCGCACCCAGGTCGATGAGGTCACCGCCGAGGACCTGCTGCCGCCGCTGCAGAGCGCCGTGGTGCTGGCCACCGGCGGCGCCCGTGGCATCACTGCCGAGGTGCTGCGCGAAATCGCCCGCCCCGGCAATGTGCTGGTGCTGACCGGGCGCAGCCCGCTGCAGGAAGAAGGTGCCGATACCGCAGCCCTGAAAGATGAGGGGCAATTGCGCCAGCACCTTATCGGCGAGGTGCGTGCCGGCCGCCTGAAGCTGACCCCGGCCGAGATGCAGAAGCGCATCGCCGCATTGGTCGGCCTGCGCGAGATGCACAGCAATATCGCCGACCTGCGCGCCCGCGGCGCGACGGTCGAGTACCTGGCGGTGGATGCCACCGACGAGGCGGTGCTGACCGCCGCCATCGACGGCATTCGCCAGCGCCATGGCAAGCTCAGCGGCGTGGTGCACGGCGCCGGAGTGATCGAAGACAAGCTGCTGGAAGACAAGACTCCCGACAGCTGGATGCGCGTGGTCGGCACCAAGGTGCTCGGCCTGCTCCTTCTGCAGAAGCTGGTGCGGGTCGAGGAGCTGCAGTTCTTCTGCGTGTTCAGCTCGGTGGCCGGGCGCTACGGCAACAGCGGCCAGCTCGACTATGCCACCGCCAACGAACTGATGAGCCGCCTGTGCTGCCAGCTGCAGCGCCTGTGGGGCGACAGGGTCAAGCTGCTGTCGCTGAACTGGGGGCCCTGGGGGCCGACCCTGTTCGGTGCCGGCATGGTTACCGCCGAGACCGAGAAGAAGTTCGCCGACAAGGGCGTGGCCCTGGTCGGTGCCGCTCAGGGCCGTCGCCTGTTCGACGAGGCCCTGCGCCTGAAGGCCGGCCACGCGGTGGAGGTGGTGGCCGGCGACGGCCCCTGGGAGCGCCACGAGACGGAGGTCGGCCACTGGCAGGAAGAGGCCGGCGACGCCCCGCAGACCGCCCGCCAGCCGTTGCTGACCCAGTGCCGCATCGAAGATGGCGAGAAGGGCACCCAGGTCCTGCACTTCAACCTGGACGCCAGCCACGGCTACCTGCAGGAGCACTGCATCGACGGCATCCCGGTGCTGCCGGCGGCCGTGGCCCTGGAGATCATCGCCGAGGCCGCCACCCTGATGTGGCCGGGCTGGATAGTCGCGGAAGTGGCCGAGCTGCGCCTGCTCAAGGGCGTGCAGCTGAGCGAGCCGACCCAGGCCCTGTCGCTGCTGATCAACCCGCCGACCTACGCCAGCAGCGAAGGCTTCGACGCCAGCATCAGCATCCGTTCCGGCAGTGGCAAGCAGCAGCGCATGCACTACCGCGCCGCGGTGAAGATGGCCCAGCAACTGCCGGAGGCGCCGCGCCACGCGATCGGCGAGTACCGCGAGCGCCAGCTGCCGGTGGCCAAGGCCTACCAGGAGTGGCTGTTCCACGGCCCGCGCTTCCAGGTCATCCGTGGCATCAGCGGCCTGTCCAGCCGGGGTGCGGCGGCGCTGATGTGTCCCAGCTCGCCGCAGCAGTGGCTGGCCGGCGGCCGTGCCGAGCAACAGTGGATCATCGACCCGGCCGTGCTCGACGCCGCGCCGCAGATGGCCCTGCTCTGGGCCCGCACCTTCCACGACGGCTCGGCGCTGCCGGCCCAGTTCGGCCGGGTGGTGCGCTATGCCGAGCAGCTGCCCGAGCGCTTCCACATGGACTTCCAGTGTCTGCCCGGCGAGGCCCAGCAGGTGCGCGCCAACGTCTTCTTCAGCGACGACGAGGGCTGCCTGCTGCTGCTGATCGAAGACCTGCAGTGCATCGTCGATGCACGCCTCAATCGCCTCGGCGGCACCCACCTGCGCAAGGAAACCGAGTGATGAGCAACGCGCCCATCGCCATCATCGGCATGGCCTGCATCTTCCCGCAGGCCCCGGACCTGGTCGGCTTCTGGCGTAACATCCTGGCCGGCACCGACGCGGTCGGCGAGCCCCAGCCCGAATGGGAGGCCCAGCGCTACCTGGACTCGGGGCGCATCAACACCCAGCACGGCGGCTACCTGAACGACCTGTACCGTTTCGATCCGCGCGAGTTCGGCATCATGCCCAACTCGGTGGACGGCGGTGAGCCGGACCAGTTCCTCGCCCTCAAGGTGGCCTTCGATGCCCTGCAGGATGCCGGCTACGCGGGCGACGGCGTCGACCATCGCGACACCGGCATCATCCTCGGTCACAGCACCTACCTGCACCGCGGCCAGGTCAGCCATATCCAGAACCACATCGTCCTCGACCAGACCCTGGAGCTGCTCAAGGCCGCCCAGCCGAACCTGAGCGAAGACGACCTGGCGCGCCTGCGCACGGCCCTGCAGAAGCAGCTGCCGCCTTCCAACACCGACATCGCCCCGGGCCTGGTGCCCAACGTGATGACCGGGCGCATCGCCAACCGCCTCAACCTGCGGGGCCCCAACTACATAGTCGACGCCGCCTGTTCCTCATCGCTGCTGGCGGTCAACGCCGCCATGGATGAGCTGCGCAGCGGGCGCAGCCGCCTGATGATCGCCGGTGGGGTCAACGCCTCGCTGCCGGCCGAGGTTTCGGTGATCTTCACCCAGCTTGGCGCCCTCAGCGGGCGTGGCAAGGTGCGCCCGTTCGAGCAGGGCAGCGATGGCACCCTGCTCGGCGAAGGCCTGGGCATGGTGGTGCTCAAGCGCCTGGACGACGCCCTGGCCGACGGCGACCGCGTCTATGCCGTGCTGCGCGGCATCGGCCAGGCCAGTGATGGCCGTGGCACCGGCCTGCTGGCGCCGAGCGAGGAGGGCGAGGCCCTGTCGATCCGCCGCGCCTACGAGAGCAGCGGCGTCGACCCGGCCAGCATCTCCCTGGTCGAGGCCCACGGCACCGGCATTCCGCTCGGCGACAAGACCGAGATCGCCGCCCTGCGCAGCGTGCTCGGCGAGCGCCAGGGCCTGCTCGGCAGCGTGGCCATCGGCTCGGTGAAGTCGATGATCAGCCACTGCATCCCCGCCGCCGGCATCGCCGGCCTGATCAAGACCAGCCTAGCCCTGCACCACAAGGTGCTGCCGCCGACCCTGTGCGGCACGGTCAATCCGGCCCTGGGCATCGGCGCCACGCCGCTGTACGTCAACACCGCCAGCAAGCCCTGGATCGCCAAACCGCAGAGCCCGCGTCGCGCCGGCATCAACTCGTTCGGCTTCGGCGGCATCAATACCCATGCGGTGCTGGAAGAGGCGCCGGCCGCCGCCCAGCGCCCGCTGAGCCTGGCCCGCCGCGAGTGCGAGCTGTGCGTGTTCGCTGCCGCTTCCGAGGCCGAGCTGCTGGCCCAGCTGCAGCAGGTGCAGGGCTACATCGAGAACAACCCCGGCGCGGCGCTGCTGGACCTGGCCGCCACCCTGGCCGCCCGCGACAGCGCCGACAAGCCGGTGCGCCTGGCCGTGCTGGCCGGCGACGTGGCCGAGCTGGCGAAGAAGCTGCAGCAGGCGGCGAAGAAGATCGCCGAGGCCAAGAGCCCGCGCTGGATGACCCGCACCGGGCTGGTATTCAGCAGCCAGCCGCTGCAGGGCAAGCTGGCCTTCCTGTTCCCCGGCGAAGGCTCGCAATACCTGAACATGCTGGCCGACCTGGCCCAGCAGTTCCCCGAAGTGCGTGAGTGGTTCGACTTCTGGCAGGGCCTGTACGACGAACAGCCCGGCTCGACCCGCACCGACATCCTGTTCCCGCCCGCCAGCGAGCTGGATGACCAGCTGCGCCAGCGCCTGGAGGCGCGCCTGTTCGACATGGACGTGGGCTCCGAGGCGGTGTTCGTCGCCAGCCAGGCCCTGTTCAGCCTGCTCGGCGCCCTGGGCGTGGAGCCGGACGCCATGCTTGGCCACAGCACCGGCGAGTCCTCGGCCCTGGCCGCCAGCGGCGCCATTGCTTTCACCGATAGAGAACAGCTGGCCGACTTTATCCGCGAGCTGAACCAGGTCTACCGCGGCGTGCTGGACGGCGGTGGCATCGCCACCGGTGCGCTGCTCACCGTCGGCGCGCTCAAGCGCGAGCTGGTGGACCGGCACATCGCCGCCTGCGCCGCGCCGGTGTCGGTGGCCATGGACAACTGTCAGAACCAGCTGGTGCTGTTCGCCGACCGCGCCACCATCGAGGGGCTGCTCAAGAGCCTGAGCGAGGAGGGCGGCATCTGCTCCATCCTGCCGTTCGACCGCGCCTACCACACGCCGCTGTTCGCCGCGGTGACCAGCGCCTTCCACCAGTACTACCGCGACGTCGGCCTGCAGGCGCCGAAGACGCCGCTGTATTCCTGCGCCAGCGCCGAGCTGTTTCCGGCCGACTCTTCCGCAGTCTGCGAGCTGGCGGCGGCGCAGTGGTCGAGCACCGTGCGCTTCCGCGAAACCATCGCCAACATGCACCGCGATGGCGTGCGCTACTTCGTCGAGGTCGGCCCCTCGGGCAACCTGACCGGCTTCGTCAACGACATCCTCGGTGGCGAGGAATACCTGGCCATCGCCTCCAACGCGCGCAAGCGCAGCGGCGTGGAGCAGCTGTTCAACCTGCTCGGCAGCCTGTTCGCCAACGGCAAGGCGGTGGACCTCGGCAAACTCTACCGCGGCATCGCCTGCCGCGTGCTCGACCTCGACCAGCCGTTGCCGCAGCCCAAACGCGGCATGCCGATCAAGAACACCATGCCGGTGGTGCATGTGGATGAATCGCTCGGCCAGCTGCTGCGCGAACTGTTCCAGCCGGTTGCGGCCGAGCCTGTGCAGCCGCTGGCCGCGAGCCAGGCGGCACCGCTGCTGGTGGATATCCAGCGCCAGGGCGAGCGGCTGACCGCCCAGTGCCCGCTGTGGTCCAGCGACCGCTTCCTTGCCGATCACGTGCTGTCCGGCCCCAGCTCCTATCACCAGCCCGAGCTGCAGGGACTGGCCTGCGTGGCAATGATGGCCAGCCTGGAACTCATGGCCGAGGCCTGCGCCCTGCTGGCCGGCAGCGTGGCGATCAACCTGATCGAGAACGTCCGCGCCTTCGACTGGGTGGCCCTGGATCGCGGCGAGCTGACCTTGCAGGTGCAGGCCGAGCGCGTCGCCGAGAACCACTACCGGGCCGAGCTGCACAACGCCGGCAGCCTGGTGATGAGCGCCGAGTTCCGCTTCGCCGCGCCGCTCAGCGGCACGCCGCTGGCCGAGCTGCAGGGCGGCGTCGGCTACCGCTGGCCGGACCACGAGCTTTACAGCACCGGCATGTTCCATGGCCCGCTGTTCCAGAGCATCGCCGCTATCCATGCCTGGTCGGAGGAGGGCATCGACGCGCGACTGGCCTCCTGTTCAACCCACGGTTTCGTCCACGACGGCGAGTCCTGCGCCCTGGTGCTCAATCCGGTGCTGCTGGACGCCCTCGGCCAGCTGGCCGCCTACTGGCTGGCGCAGCAGGTGGGCACCGACTTCAACAGCTTCCCCTCGCATATCGCCCGCATCGAAATTCACGCCCAGGCCCCTGCCGACCTGTCCGGCGCCTGGCTGCGCGGTCGCCAGCGCCCGGTCGATGCGGCCAACGCCGGCCTGGATGCACCGCGCACCTGGAACTTCGACTGCCTGCACGAGGGCCGCCTGCTATTGCACGCCAGCGGCTTCGCCAACCTGTTCTTCCCGGTACCCAACGCCTTCTATGAGTTGCGCCGCGAGCCGCTCAACGGCTGGCTCGGCGCGCCGTTGGCCAGCGCGGCACCCGAGGTGCTGCTGTGGCAGCTGGAGCAGCTGCCCGAGGACTTCTGCAAGCAGTCGGCGGCGATCTTCCTGCGCATCCTCGCCCACGCCGTGCTGGCTGCGGAGGAGCGAGAGGAATGGGAGGCGGTACGCCAGAGCCGCCGCGCCCGCGAGTGGCTGCACGGGCGCCTGTGCCTGAAGGAGGCGACTCGCTACTTCATCTACCAGCAGACCGGCGAGCTGCTCTGTCCGGCAGACGTGAGCGTGCATCACGATGCCCTCGGTGCGCCCTTCGTCGACGGTTGGTGGAACGGCCACTGGCTGGCCGCGCCGGCCGTGTCGCTGAGCCACGACCGCGACGGCTGCCTGGCGGCGCTGCTGCCGGCCGGCGCGGTGGGCGTCGATGCCGAGCGCCTGGACCGCCTGCAGCGGCCCGAGCTGGTGGCCGGCTCCTTCACCGATTACGAGCAGCAGGTGCTGGCCACGGTCGATCCGGCCTGGCAGGGCGAGCTGACCCTGCGCACCTGGTGCGCCAAGGAGGCCGCGGCCAAGTACCTGGGCTGCGGCCTGCGCGGGGCGCCGCAGGATTTCGAGGTGCGCTTCGCCGAGACCGGCGAATTGGCCGAAGTGATTTTCGCCGGAGACGCCAGCCTGGCGCCGGCCTGCGTGAGTGTGGCCTTCGAGGTGCACGGCGATCGCCTGATCGCCCTGGCCGGGGCCGAAATGGAAGTAGCGGAATACGGAGTGGCCAATGGCTGAGAGCAAGAGCGCAATCGAGCAAACCCTGATCCATATCGTCGCCGACCTGACCCAGGACTGGGGCATCGAGCTGGACGAGCCGCTGAGCGCCGAGACCCGGCTGGTGGCGGACATGGAGTTCGCCTCGGTCGACATCATTCAGCTGATCGTCGCCATCGAAGAGCACTACAACCGCCCGAAGATGGGCTTCCAGGATCTGCTGATGAACGACGGCAGTTACGTCGACGATCTCTCCATCGGGCAGCTGATCGACTTCGTTCACGAGAAACTCACAGGAGTGCCGGCATGACCACTCGTACCCTCTTCATCGGCATGGATGGCTGCACCTTCACCATCCTCGACGACCTCTGCGTGGAGAAGGACGGCCAGCCGGCCGTGATGCCCTTCCTCGGCAGCATCATGGCCCGCGGTACCCGCGCCAAGTTGCGCTCGACGCCCAACCCGCTGACCCCGCCGGCCTGGGTCTCGCTGATGACCGGGCGCACCCCGGGCAACCACGGCCTGCTCGACTTCATCCGCGCCGAGGAGCGCGGCGAGGACGTGTTCTTCACCCTCTACGACTCGCGCGACAACCTGGCCGAAACCATCTGGTCCATCGCCAGCCGTCAGCAGCGCCGCGTCGCCGTGCTCAACCTGCCGTTCACCGCGCCGCCGCCCAAGGACCTCAACGGCTTCATGGTGCCGGGCTTCATACCCTGGCGGCACCTGCGCCGCAACACCGTGCCGGCGGACTTCTACGACCGCCTCAAGCAGGACCTGCCGGGCTTCGACCCGAAGGAGCTGGCCTGGGACTTCGAGCAGGAGAAGCAGGCGGTCGACGACCTCACCGACGAGGATCGCGAGAACTGGGTGCGCTACCACCTGCCGCGCGAGAAGCAGTGGTTCGAGATCGCCAAGTACCTGCTCAGGGAAGAGGCGCCGGACCTGATGGCGGTGATGTTCGACGGCGTCGACAAGCTGCAGCACCAGGCCTGGCTGTACCTCGACCCGGCCCTGCAGCACGAGGGCGTCAGCGACTACCACAAGCGCATGCGCAAGCTGTGCCTGGACTACTTCCGCCAGCTCGACGGCTTCATCGAGGAGCTGGTGACCATGGCCGGTCCGGACTGCCAGGTGTTCATGGCCTCCGACCACGGCTTCACCGCCACCACCGAGGTGGTGCGGATCAACGCCTGGCTGCACGAGAAGGGCTACCTGCACTGGAAGGAAGTGGTCGACCCCGACTCCGAGGCCGCCAAGCGCCGCGAGGAGAGCATGTTCGCCAACCTCGACTGGAGCAGGACCACCGCCTACTGCCGGACTCCCTCCAGTAATGGCATCAATATCCGCGTGGCGCGCAACCCGGGCGAGAGCGGGATCAAGCCGGAGGACTATGAGCGTTTCCGCGAGCAGCTGATCCTCGACCTCAAGGCACTCAAGGACCCGGCCACCGGCGAGAGCATCATCGCCGAGATCCACCTGCGCGAGGAGGTGTTCGCCGGCCCGGCGATGCTCGACGCGCCGGACCTGCTGCTGGTGCTGCGCGACTTCGGCTTCGTCTCGATCAAGAACAAGCTGCCGATCGTCGAGCCACGCGAGGAGCCGGCCGGCACCCACCACCCGGACGGCATCTTCATCGCCTGCGGCCCGGGCGTGCGCAAGGGCGTGCAGATCGAGCGCCGGCACATCTGCGACGTCGGCGCCACCCTGCTCTACAGCCAGGGCCTGGAAGTGCCTGGTGACTTCGAGGGCAAGGTGGCCAACGACATGTTCATCAAGCCCTGGCTGAACCAGAACCCGATCCGCATCGGCGAGGCCACCCGCGGCGTGAACAAGGACGCCAACGCCGAGGGCATGGCCGACGACGAGAAGGACAAGCTGATGGCGCAGCTGCAGATGCTCGGCTACATGGAGTAATGCGCGATGGCGATGGCCGAGGTCAACGGAGTCCGGCTGCATTACCAGCAGCTGGCATGCGAACGCACGGAAGGCGAGGTCGAGGACGTGGTGCTGATCCACGGCCTGGCCGCCAACCTGGCGTTCTGGTACCTGCAGGTCGGCCACGCCCTGGCCAGGCACTACCGGGTAACCATGTACGACCTGCGCGGCCATGGCCGTTCGAGCATGCCCGCGCAGGGCTACACTCCGGCCGAGCAGGCGGAGGACCTGCGCCTGCTGCTCGATCACCTGGGCATCGACCGGGCGCACTTCATCGCCCACAGCTTCGGCGGCACCATCGCGCTGAACCTGGCCTGCGCGCAGCAGCAGCGCTTTCGCAGCCTGACCATCGCCGACACCCATATCGCCGCGATCCGCAACGTCGGTGCCGACTGGCGCTACGCCGAACATATCCAGCGCATTCTCGACGAGCACAATATTCCGCTGAATACCCGCGAGCCCTACTTCGGCTATCGCCTGCTCAAGGAGGCGGCGGCCCTGCAGCTGAATCAGCGCGAGCTGCCGGAGGCCCTGCGCGAGCTGATCAACCCGCTGATGGGCGCTTCCGGCAAACGCACCGCCGACCAGTGGGTACGGCTGCTGGAAAGCACCGCCGCGCAGGAGCAGCTGATGGGCGACGACGGCCTGGATGTGGAGCGCCTGCGGCGTCTGGACTTCCCGATCCTGGCCATCTACGGCGAGCGCTCGCAGGCGGTGACCACCGGCGAGCTGCTGCTCGGCGTGTGGCCCAAGGCGGATTTTCGCCTGGTGCGCGGTGCCGGGCACTTCTTCCCGGCCTCCAAACCGCAGAAGCTGATCCGCTCCTTCGAGTTCTTCCTGCGCCAGGCCAGTGCCGGGCGGCAGATGCGCGCCGAGGATGGCCAGGCCAAGGCCTTCTTTCGCAGCGACCGTCTGTACAGCCGCGACGAGCAGTGGTTCTACGCCACCCGCGAGGGCAAGGAGCAGGGGCCCTTCGCCGACTTCGACGAGGCGCTCGACCACCTCAATGCCTTCATCGCCGAGGTGCTGGCGCGCAAGGCCAGCGCCGGCAGCATGTTCAGCCTGCCGAGCAAGATCCGCGTACCGGCCGGGCTCAGCGAGGACGATTTCCACCTGATCGCGCGCAACGGTTTCGGCGACGGCATCAACGCCTATGCCCATGCCATGGCCTGGTTCAACGACCACCTGTACGTCGGCACCACCCGCGGCAACTTCCCGCTGATGAAGGCGCGCCTGCCGATCAGCATGGACCCCTGGCCGGTGGAGTGCCCGGCCAATCCCTTCGACCTCGACCTGCATGCCGAGATCTGGCGCTACAACCCGCGCAAGGACGAATGGAAGCGGGTGTTCAAGGCACCGACCATCGTCGGCAGCGACGGCTCGAAGATCCCCCGCGAACTGGGCTTTCGCGGCATGTGCGTGTACCCCGGCAGCTCCGGGCACAATCCCGCGCTGTTCGTCAGCACCTGGTCGCCGGCCAAGGGCCCGGGGCCGCTGCTGCTGCGCAGCGAGGACGGGCTGAACTTCGTGCCCAGCTGCGAACCGGGGCTGATGGGCCTGCCGGTGACCACCATCCGCACCATGGTCAGCTTCAAGGGGCGCATGTACACCACTCCGGCCGGTTCGCGCGGCGGCAACCCCAACGTTTCCTCGCACTCCATCGTCTACGAGAGCGAGGCCCCCGAGCTGGGGCAGTGGCAGCCGGTCAGCGAGTTCGGCTTCGGCGACGAGGGCAACAAGACCATCTTCGAGATGTGCCCGTTCGGCGACCATCTGTATGTCGGCACCTTCAACCTCAAGGGCTACCAGATCTGGCGCAGCACCTGCGAGCGCAAGCCCTACCACTGGGAGCCAGTGGTGGTCGACGGTGCCGGGCGCGGCCCGCTCAACCAGTCGGTGCTGAGCATGTACCCGTTCAAGGGCGCGCTGTACGTCGGCAGCGCCATCCAGGGCGGCGGCATCGACCGGCAGAATGGCGTGGGTCCGGCGCCGCCCGAGCTGATCCGCATCCATCCGGACAAACGCTGGGATCTGCTGGTGGGCGACGCCAGGATGACCGAGGACGGCTGGAAGGAGCCGCTGTCCGGCTACATGGCCGGCTTCGACAACTTCTTCAACGGCTATTTCTGGCGCATGGCCGAGCACGAGGGCTGGCTCTACCTGTCGACCTTCGACTGGAGCGGCCTGCTCGGCTACGCCCGGCGCGACAGCTGGCCGGAGCCCTTCCTCAACATCGTCAACCACGTCGGCGAACAGTTCATCTTCGAGCGCCAGTCGGGATTCGACCTGTATCGCAGCTACGACGGCGAAAACTGGGTGCCGGTGACCACCGGCGGCATGGGCAACCCCTACAACATCGGCATGCGCACCATAGTCTCCTCGCCCTACGGCCTGTTCCTCGGCGCCGCCAACCCCTTCGGGCCGCGGGTCTGGCCGCTGGGCGGCGACCGCTATATCGACAATCCGCGCGGCGGCTGCGAAGTGTTCTTCGCCCCGCGCAAGACGCTGACCTCGGCCGCGCCCAGCGCCGGCATCCGTGATCGCTCCAAGGGAAGCCAAGCGCTATGAACGGACATATCTCCGCCATTCAGGAATCCGACCTCGGCGATGCGCGCAAGATCGCCACGCCGCTGCTGCTGCGCAAGGGCCTGCAGGTGTTCCTGCGCAACGGCCGGCAGGAGCCGCTGTACGTGGTTTTGGACCCCGCCAGCCAGTTGCAGTGGGAGCTGGAGACCCGGCAGTTCTTCGTCCTGGAGATGCTCCAGGTGGACGAGGAGTTCGCGGCCATCGCCACCAGCTACGAGCGGCGCTTCGCGCAGACACTGAGTCGCGGCGAGCTGGATGCGCTGCTGGTCAACCTGATCGACCAGCGTCTGCTCGGCCTGGCGGCCGCCAGCCACCCGCTGGTGGCCCCCTATCGCGAGCAGCTGCAGGCGGATCTGCAGCGCCTGCTGGAAGAGAAGGTCGCGCGCTTTCGCGACAAGGCCACGCCGCCGGTCAAGCGCCCGTCGGCGCAACAGCCGGACGGCGCCGCGAGCGCCGCGCTGCGACCCGCGCAGGGCGCCTCCAACGACGCCGGGCGCACGGCCGCCGAGCCGCCACAGGCCGGCGTGCGCGACGCGGCGGGGATGGACGATCGCCTGCAGATACCGGTGCTGCACCTGTTCGATCCGCACCGCCTGCTCAAGTCCCTGCAGGACTGGGTCGAGCCGCTGCGCTACGGCGTGTTCGTCCTGCCGCTGCTGTTCGGTCTGGCCCTGGGCATAGTGCTGAACAACTTCGCCCAGGTGCGCCAGGACAGCGTGCTCCTGCTCGCCGATATGGGCGCCGTCGGCCATCTGCTGTTCAGCCTGTTCACCGTCAACCTGCTGTGCACCCTGACCCTGGCGCTGACCGCACAGAAGTACCGCGGCACGGTGTACAGCCTGTCGGTGGCCTTCATGCTCGGCTTCCTGCCGCGCTTCATGCCGCGCATCCGCCACCTGATCGGCCTCAGCCGGCGCGAGCGCCTGTGGCTGCACGGCGGACCGGTGCTGATGCGCGTGGCGCTGTTCAGCCTGGGCATCTTCGTCTGGTACCTGACCCGTTCCTCCAACGGCCTGCTGCCGGTCGCCGGCCTGGCCCTGGCCATCACCAGCGCCACGGCCCTGCTGCTGACCCTCAACCCCCTGTCGAAGAGCAGCGGCTACCACCTGATCGCCGTGCTGGTGGACGAACCGCAATTGCGTGGCAAGGCGTTCAAGGCGCTGTTCGGGCGAATCAAGGGCAATGCCTACCGCGAGGCCAACGACACCGCGCTGCTGGCCTACGGCCTGGCCTCCATCCTCTATTCCGTCCTGCTGTTCATCATCGTCCTGCTACTGGTCGGCAGCTGGCTCAAGGTCAACTTCGGCGGCACCGGCGTGCTGGCCTGCGTGCTGCTGATCGGCTACCTGAGCGTGCTGACCTACCGCAAGTTCAAGTCGGCCAACGAGATGTACGAGCGCGCCGTGCAGTACGAGCGCTGGAAGCGGCGACGTCTGCCGGAGAATCTGGAGGAAAAGCTCGGCGCCAAGCAGGCCAACAAGGTGGCGGGCTACACCGGCCGGGTATTCGCCCTGTCCTTGCTGATCTGCCTGTTCCTGCCCTATCCCTACGAGCCGGGCGGCACCTTCGTCATCCTGCCGACCGAGCAGCAGCAGGTGGCCAGCGATATCGGCGGCATAGTCACCGAGGTGCTGGTGGAGGGTGGCGAGCAGGTCAAGGCCGGCCAGGTGCTGGCCCGCCTGGCCACCGGCGACTACGAGGCCCAGGTGAAGATCGCCGAGGCGCGCATCGCCGAGGAGCAGGCCCTGGTCGCCGAGCTCAGGGCGCGGCCGCGGCCGGAGGAAGTGGAGGTGGCCCAGCGCAGCCTGGCGATGGCGCGCACCCAGGCCGAGTTCAGCCGGACCAACAATCAGCGGCACATCACCTTGCTGGCCAAGGGCGGCGTCTCCGAGCAGCAGGCCGACCAGGCCCGGCGCCAGTACGAGGTCGACCTGATGGCGATCCAGGTGGCCGAAGCCAACCTGGCCCTGGTGCGCAGCGGTGCCACGGTCGACACCATTGCCGCCGCCGAGGCCCAGGTGCAGCGCTGGCGCGGTGAGCGCGACCTGTTCCTGGCCAAGATCGAGCGCTCGCAGCTGCGTGCGCCGATGGACGGCAAGCTGATCACCCTGTTGCTCAAGCAGAAGGTCGGCAAGTTCCAGCCGCCGGGCGAGCCTTTCGCGGTGGTGGAGAAGGCCGACCAGGTGTTCGCCGAGATCGAGGTGCCGGAGACCGAGATCGGCTACGTGCAGCCGGGCGCCGTGCTCAAGGTCAAGCCGCTGGCCTATTCCCACCGGCTGTTCGACGGCACGGTGACGCAGATCGACGCCAACGTGGTGGAGAAGGCCAGCGGCAAGTACGTCAAGGTGCTGACCATCATCGACAACCCGGCTGGCGAGCTGAAGTCGGGGATGACCGGTTACGCCAAGGCCGCCGGCGAGACCCTGCCGGTGTGGAAGGCCTTCACCCGGGCGATCTTCCGCTTCATCGACGTCGAGCTGTGGTCGTGGATTCCGTGATGTCTGGTTGAGGCGGAGGGCTTGTGCTCCCTCTCCCGTTCATGGGAGAGGGTTGGGGAGAGGGGGGAAACACCGGCCGCGGCCGGTGTTTCTGTTCGAGAAGGCGCCGACTCAGGCCGCCGGTGCCGGCAGCAGTTCCTTCAGCGGCCGGCCATCGTCGGCCAGCTGCGCGTCCGTCACGGCGATGCCCTCGGCCACCAGGCGCTTGGCGGCGATGAAGTCCTGCGGGCGGTTCACCGTGTCGGCGGCTAGCACCCTGTCGCCCTGGAGGTAGAAGGCGCTGAAGCTGTCGCTGGCCGGATCGCCGCGCAGCACCAGGCGTTCGTAGCCTTCGGACAGGCCGACCATCTTCAGCTTCAGCTCGTACTGGTCGGACCAGAACCAGGGCACCGAGGCGTAGGCCTTGGCCTTGCCGGCCATGTTGGCGGCGGCCACCCGCGACTGCTCCAGGGCATTGGGCACCGACTCCAGGCGCAGGCGGCGGCCGAGCAGGGGGTTGGGGTGGTTGGTACAGTCGCCGGCTGCATAGATGTGCGGGTCGCTGGTCTGCGCGTGTTCGTCGACCAGGATGCCGTTGTCCACCGCAAGGCCGGCCTCGGCGGCCAGCTCGGTGTTGGCGATCAGGCCGATGCCGACCACCACCAGGTCGGTCTCCAGGCGGCTGCCATCGGCGCAGAGCAGCGCTGTCACCGCATCGCCCGCCACCTCCAGGTCGGCCACCTGCACCTGGGTACGGATGTCCACGCCGGCCTCGCGGTGCTTGCGCTCGTAGTAGGCCGACAGCTCGGCGGCGGTGACCCGCTGCAGCACCCGCGGCAGCGCCTCCAGCACGGTGACCTGCAGCCCCTGCTGCACGGCCGAGGCCGCCACTTCCAGGCCGATATAGCCGCCACCGACTATGGCCAGGCGCTTGCCGGGGGCCAGCTGGGCGCGGATCCGCTCGACATCGTCGAGGATGCGCAGGTAGTGGAAGTTGCCACAGCGCTCGGCCGCTGCGGCATTCGGCACGGCCAGTGGGCGCGGGCGGCCGCCGGTGGCGATGGCCAGCCTGGTGTAGGCCAGCTGCGAACCGTCGGCCAGTTCCAGGCGCTGGTTAGTGCGGTCGATGCGCACCACCCGCGCGCCGCCGATGAACTCCACGTTGGCTCGCTCATAGGCGGCCTGCGGACGGATCGCCAGGCTGCTCTTCTCCACGCTGCCGGCCAGGTAGGCCTTGGACAGTGGCGGGCGATGGTAGGGCAGGTGCGCTTCCTCGCCGAGCAGCAGGATGCGCCCCTCCCAGCCCTCGTTGCGCAGGGCGATGGCCAGTTCGCCGCCGGCATGGCCGGCGCCGATGATGATGGCGGTGGAGGTTGCAGCGTCGGTCATGGCAGGCTCTCGGGCAGATGGCGATGCCCGCTAGTGTATGCATCCGCGCCGGCCAAGTCCCGGCCGAAGATGCCAATCGCCATGCCGCAGGCGTTGAGTGCCCGTGGCAGGCATGGCGACCCTGTGGCGAATGCGGGCGGCTGGGCGTCGCAGGGAGAGTGATAGGTCGGCGATGAATTGACCCGGGCCGGTCTTTTCTATATTTGACACAGACAGCGGACTGGCAACGGGGCGTTCATGGGCGGCGAGACAGGGACAGAGGAGCGAAAAGCGCAGCGCTGGCAGCAGCTGGCCCTGCTGCCGTTGGCCCGGGTCTTCGTCATCCTGGTCTGTCTGTCGTTGCTGGCCACCGACGGCTGGCTGATGTGGACGGCCCGCCAGGTGCAGCTGCGCGATGCCGAGATCGAGACCTCCAACCTGGCCTCGGCTCTGGCGCGCCACGCCAGCGATACCCTGAAGAAGGCCGACACCGTGCTGCTCGATTTGGTCGAGCGTCTGCAGGTGGAGGGTGCTGCGCCCGAGCGCCTGCAGCGCCTGCAGCGCCTGATGCGCCAGCATGTCTACGAGCAGGCCGAGCTGCACGGCCTGTTCGCCTACGACCGCGACGGCAACTGGCTGGTCAACTCCTACGACGAGCTGCCGCTGGGGGCCAACAATGCCGACCGCGAATACTTCAGGTTTCACCGCGACTTCCCCGACGACCACGGCCCCCACGTCGGCCTGCCGATTCGCAGTCGCACCACCGGCGACTGGGTCATCCCGCTGTCGCGGCGAGTGGAGGACGCCCAGGGCAATTTCGCCGGCGTGGTGCTGGCGACCATCTCCATCGACTATCTGCGCCAGTTCTATGCCACCTTCGACGTGCGCGAGCACGGCACCATCAATCTGGTGCGCAACGACGGCACCATCATGCTGCGCATGCCGTTCGACGAGCGGCACATAGGCACCAGCATCAAGCAGGGGCGGATATTCAGCGTCCTGCTGCCGCACAGCCCGGCCGGCAGCGCCATGCTGCCCTCGCTGCTGGACGGCATAGAGCGGCAGTTCAGCTACCGGCAGATCCAGGACTACCCGCTGGTGGTGATCGCCGCCATGTCCAAGGACGACATACTCGCCGACTGGCACGCCGACAGCGTGCGCCAGCTGCTGGTGCTGGGCGTGCTGGTGGCGCTGCTGGCCCTGATCGGCCACTACCTGATCCGGCAGATCGAGCGCGGCCAGCGTACCGAGGTGGAACTGCGCGCCACCCGCGACGCCCTGCGTACCTTCAACCAGCGCCTGGAGAAGCAGGCCCTGGAAGACGAACTGACCAAGCTGGCCAACCGCCGCCGCTTCATCCGCGCCCTGCACGACGAGTTTGCCCGCGCCGCGCGCAATCGGCGGCCGCTGGCCCTGGTGCTGTTCGACGTGGACTACTTCAAGCAGTACAACGACATCTATGGCCACTCGGCCGGCGACCAATGCCTGCGCGCGGTCGCCGAGGTCATCCGCGGCGGGCAGAAGCGCCCGGCGGACCTGGCCGCACGCTACGGCGGCGAGGAGTTCTGCCTGCTGCTGCCGGAAACCGACGCCGAGGGCGCGTTGCGGGTCGCCGAGCAGGTGCGTGCGGCGCTGCAGGCGCAAACCATGGCGCATGCCGGTGCCCCCGCGGGGCGCCTGAGCCTGAGCGCCGGGGTGCATGTCTGCCTGCCGCAGCCCGGCGCGGCGGAGGAGGGGCCGGAGCTGCTGATCCAGGGGGCCGACAAGGCGCTCTACGCGGCCAAGGCCGCCGGCCGCGACCGCGTGGTGCTGTTCGACGCGCGGGTCGAGCGGCTGATCGGCTAGGGATAGGCGCGGCCGCGGCACAAGGTCAGCCGGCCAGCGCCGCTTCCGCTGCGGCCTCGGCGTGCAGCCGGCAGGTGTCGAGCAGCGCCACGCCGGCATCGCCCGGGCCTAGCAGCAGGCCGATCTCGGTGCAGCCGAGGATCACCGCCTCGGCGCCGCGTTTCACCAGGCGTTCGATCACCTGCCGATAGGCCAGGCGTGACGCCTCGTGCAGCTGGCCCAGGCACAGCTCCTCGTAGATCACTCGATGCACCAGCTGGCGGTCCGCCTCGTCCGGGATCAGCACCTGGATGCCGTGGTGGTTCTCCAGGCGCTCGCGATAGAAGGGTTGTTCCATGGTGAAACGCGTGCCGAGCAGCCCCACCCGGTGCAGGCCGGCGGCGCGGATGGCCGCGGCGGTCGGCTCGACTATGTGCAGCAGGGGAATGTCCACCGCGCTCTCGATGGCGCCGGCCACCCGGTGCATGGTGTTGGTGGCCAGCACCAGGAAGTCCGCGCCGGCCCGTTGCAGCACCTGGGCCGCCTCGCCCAGGCGCTGGCCGGCACCGTCCCAGTCGCCGCTGCGCTGCAGCCGCTCGATGTCGGCGAAGTCGACGCTGAACAGCAGCAGCCGCGCCGAGTGCAGCCCGCCCAGGCGCTGGCGCACCGCCTCGTTGATATGCCGGTAATAGGGCAGGGTGGACTCCCAGCTCATGCCGCCGATCAGGCCTATGGTCTTCATCTGTTCGCCTCCGCGCTCGAAGCCCATATCCTGCGCCGCTCGGCCAGGCGCCGGCAGTGACAGCGGGGCGCGGATCGACCCTTACAGATGGCGGGTCTCGGCGGGCGTCTCCTGCCAGTTGTCGTGCAGGCCGTCGAAGTAGGTGACCGGAGCGGCGAGCAGTTCGGCCGGGTCGAGGTCGTCCAGGCAGGCCAGGTTGATCGAGACGAAGGGGCCGCCGATCTCCGCCACGTCGCCGCGGCTGAAGGGGCGCATGCCGCAGTGCCGGCAGAACAGGTGCTCGACGCTATGGCTGGCGAACTGGTAGCGGCTCAGCTCCTCCTCGCCGGCCAGTAGCTGCAGGGCCGCGGGCTGGGTCATCTTGCCCCAGAAGCGCGCCTTGCCGCAGAAGCTGCAGTTGCATTTGCCGGTGCCGCTGGCGAGATCGAGCTGGGCGCTGAAGCGCACCCGTTGGCAGTGGCAGCTGCCGTGATAGGTCTTGAGCATGGGAACCTCCTTGATCCGTCGACCCGCCACAGCATAGCCGATGCGCCGGCCCGCCCGAGTGCGAGCGGGCCGCGTGACCCCGGGCGCGCGAGGGGGAATAATGCTCGCCGTTCGCCCCAGCTCGCCAGAAGGTCGCCGCATGCTTTCCGTTCGCCCCAGTTTCCTGCACCTGCCGCCCGGCGACTGGGCCACGGTACTCGACTGCCTGTGCGCGCGCTTCCCGCAGATTCCCCGCGAGACCTGGCTGCAGCGCATGGCGCGCGGCCTGGTGCTGGACGCCGAGAACCGCCCGCTGGACCCCGCCACGCCCTACCGCGAGGCGCTGCGGGTGCAGTACTTCCGCGAGATCGAGAACGAGCGGCCGATCCCTTTCCAGGCGCAAATCCTGTTCCAGGACGAGCACCTGCTGGTGGCCGACAAGCCGCACTTTCTGCCGGTGATGCCGGCCGGCGACTACGCCGAGCAGACCCTGCTCACCCGCCTGGTGCGCGAGACCGGCAATCCGCACCTGGCGCCGCTGCACCGCATCGACCGGCACACCGCCGGGCTGGTGCTGTTCTCCGTCAACCCCGCCACGCGCGGCTGCTACCAGGCGCTGTTTCGCGAGCGGCGCATCGACAAGGCCTATCAGGCCATCGCCCCGGCGCTGCCGCACCATGAGTTCCCGCTGCGCCGGCACAGCCGCCTGGAGAAGGGCGAGCCGTTCTTCCGCATGCGCGAGGTGGCGGGTGAGCCGAACAGCGACACCCTGCTGGAAGTGCTGGAGCGCCACGGCGAGCTGTGGCGCTACCGGCTCTGGCCGATCAGCGGCAAGCAGCACCAGTTGCGCGTGCACATGGCGGCGCTGGGCGCGCCGATCGCCAACGACACCTTCTACCCCGAATTGGTCGATGAGAAGGGCGTGGACGACTTCACCCGCCCGCTCAAGCTGCTGGCCCAGAGCCTGACCTTCGCCGACCCGCTGAGCGGCGAGGCGCGTCGTTTCGAGAGCCGCATCGAACTCGACTGGTAGCGGCTCAGACCGCGCTGCGCAGCCGCGCCAGGTCGCGCACCGGCGGTGCGCCGAACAGGCGGCTGTATTCGCGGCTGAATTGCGACGGGCTCTCGTAGCCGACCCGGTAGCCGGCGCTGGACACGTCGAGGTTCTCGCACAGCATCAGGCGCCGCGCCTCCTGCAGGCGCAGCTGCTTCTGGTACTGCAGCGGGCTCATGGCCGTCAGCGCCTTGAAACGGTGGTGCAGGGTGGAAGTGCTCAGGTTGGCCACGCGCGCCAGGTCGTCGATACGCAGCGGCTCGTCGTAGTGGCGGTTCAGCCACTCGATGGCACGGTTGACCCGGTGCGCCTGGCTGTCGGCCGTGGCGATATCGCGCAGCAGCTGGCCCTGCGGGCTGCACAGCAGGCGGTAGAGAATCTCGCGGCGGATCAGCGGGGCGAGCATAGCGATGTCGCGCGGCGCCTCCAGCAGGCGCAGCAGGCGCAGCACGGCGTCCAGCAGCGGCGCGTCCAGCCGGTCGACATGCAGGCCGCGGCCATTGCCGCGGCTGGGCACACCGATGGGGCCGGCGCTGGCGATCAGCTCGCCCAGTTCGGCCGGATCGATGTCCAGGCGCAGGCTCAGGTAGGGCTCGTCGGCCGTGGCCAGGGTGACTTCGCCGGTGACCGGCAGGGTCACCGAGGCCACCAGGTAGTGCAGCGGGTCGTAGCAGTAGCGCTCGTTCTCCAGGCGCACCACCTTCTGGCCCTGGGCCATGATGCACAGGGCCGGGCGGTACAGGGTATGGGTGATCGGCGAGGGCGTGCTGGCGCGATACAGCACCAGGCTGGCGATGGCGGTCTCGTGAGTGCCGTCCGCCTCGGCGAAACGGGCGATCAGCTCGGCCAGCTGCAGGCGCTGGCTATGCAGGTCGGGCTCGGTGATGGCGTCTGGCATGCGGCGGTCCTCCCGGGGTGCCGGCAGCTTAGCGTGCATGCCCGGGGAAATCCCGCTGGCTGGGTAATCTCGGCAGGATTGGGCAAGTGGCCGGCAGTATCGTGCAGATCGCAGGGGCTCAGTGGGCGAAGCGCTCGTGGAGCTGCCGGTAGCGACCATCGCGGTTCAGCTGCGCCAGGGCCGCGCGCCAGCGTTCCACCTCGGCCGCCGGGGTGTCCAGCGAGAGGGCGATGTAGCCCTGGTCCTGGCCCAGCGACACGGCGCTGGGCGCCACCTCGGCGGCGCCCACGTCGGCCTCCGCCAGCTTGCTCTGCAGGTCGCTGTCGGCCGAGGCCACCAGCAGCACGCGGCCGGCGGCGAGCATGCGGAAACAGCCGGCATAGGAGTTGGCGCGCTGCAGCCGGGTGAAACCCTGCTCGCCCAGCAGGCTGTCGTGGGAACTGCCGTTGAGCACGCAGACCGGCAGGCTGGCGGCGTCGGCCAGGCTGCGGATGCCGGTCGGGCGCACGCTCAGTTCGTACAGGTAGTCGGTCTCGCGCAGGGTCGGCCCGACCCAGTGCGCCAGGTGCTCGCGCTCCGCGGTGCGGCTGAGGTTGAACAGCACCACATGGGCGCGCGACTGCACCAGAACCAGGCCGCGCGCCAGCGGCACCTCGACTATGGTCTGCGGCTGGCCCAGCTCGCCGAGCAGGGCCCGCACCAGTTCGACGTAGAAGGCGCGCTTGCCGCCGTGCGGATGGCCGCGCAGGTGGCCGTCGACGCTGTTGGCCTGGTTGCCCAGGCTGTGGGTGTAGACCTGCCAGTCGGCGGCGGAAGCCGGCAGCGTGGCGAGAAGCAGCAGGGCGAGCAGCAAGGGTCTCAAGGGCGATCTCGGCGGATGGGGCATGACGGCAGATTGCAATGTCCGGGCCGTCCGCGCAACTGCGCAGTCCCGAGAGTCATCGGCAGGATCAGGCAAGCGTCGGGCAGTATCCGGCTAACGGCCTCCTCGTTCCCGGGCGCAGTCTCTGCCCTGTCCGGCGCCACTGCCAGTGCGCCCCCGTCGAGGAGTCGTCCATGTCCCGTATCGCAGATAAAGTCATAGTCATTACCGGTGCCAGCAGCGGCATCGCCGAGGCCATCGCCTACGCCATCGGCCAGCCGGATACGGTGGACATCAGCGAACTGGTCGTGCGCCCCACCTCCAGTGCCTATTGATCCAGCTCGCCGCCCGCGTGCGGGCGGCCTTCGTTGCGGGAGCGATGCGATGAAGCCAACGATAGTCAGCCTGGCCCGTTTCCAGGCTGCGCAAGGTCATGGTGAAGAGTTGGGGCTGCGTCTGGGCGAGCTGCTGCTGCGGGCGCGCGCCGATACCGCCTGCCTGGGCTGCGAACTGGAGCGCCAGGGCGAGGGCTGGCTGCTGCGTGGCCACTGGGCCTCGCCGCAGGCGCTGGAGGCGCACCTGCAGCTGCCGCACATGCAGGCGCTCGGCCGGCTGCTTGGCGGCGGCCTGGTGCGCCGCCTGCAACTGAGCCTGGCGCCGCTCCCGTAGCGCCGGTGATCAGCCGCAGCTCAGGCGGATGATGATGTCGTCATCGTCGATATCGATGTTCAGCCGCTGCGGGTTGTAGTCCAGGGTCACCGGCTGGTTGGGATGGGTCACCCGCAGGTGCGCGGCGCCGGACTCGATGCGCGCGCGCTCGGCCAGGTCGGTGGTGATGCGTTCCTCCAGCAGGTACTGCACCGGCTCGGCGTTGCAGCGGCCGTCGCCCTTGGCGGCGCCGGCGCTGTCCTGCTGCGGGCTGGAGGCGCAGCCGGCGAGCAGGGCGCCGGCGAGCAGGGCGGAAAGGGGCAGGATTCGGTTCATGGTGGGCGTCCTTGTCTGAAACAGGGATTCACCGTGCCACCGTCTGCCCCTTCAGGCAACCGCCGTGATCAGAGCACGCGGTAGACCTGGCCGGTCTGCCGGCCCTCCGCACTCTTGGCGTAGGCCAGTGCCACCGTTGCCGCCGGCACTGCCTTGAAGCCGCGGAAGTAGGGGCCGTAGGCCGGCAGCGATTCTTCCAGGATGGTCGGGCTCACGCCGTTGATGCGCAGGCCGCGCGGCAGCTCGATGGCGGCGGCGCGGACGAAGCCGTCCAGCGCGGCGTTCACCGTGCTGACTGCCGCGCCGTAGCGGATCGGGTCTTCGCTGAGCACGCCGGAGGTGAGGGTGAAGGAGGCGCCGTCGTTGGCGAACTCGCGGCCGATCAGCACCAGGTTGACCTGGCCCATCAGCTTGTCGTCCAGGCCCACGGCGAACTCCTTGGCGGTGAGTTCCTCCAGCGCGCCGAAATGGGCGTTGCCGGCGGCGCTGATCAGCGCGTCGAAAGGGCCGGTCTGCTCGAACAGGCGGCGGATCGAGGCCGGGTCGGTGATGTCCACCTGCAGCTCGCCGCTGTTGCGGCCGACGCGGACGATGTCGTGGCGCTCGCGCAGCTCGCAGTCGATGGCCTGGCCGATGGTGCCGCTGGCACCGACGAGGATGATTTTCATGCTGTAGCTCCTGAGTGAGGGGTGTGGAACCAGCTTAGGCGGGATTGGGTTGCCAATAATCCTGGCAATGTGAAACCTTTGGTTCTCATATGGAAACAATGAGTGCCGCGCCATGAGCGAGCTGGAAGACCTGGTCGCCTTCGCCCTGCTGGTCGAGGCCGGCAGCTTCACCGCCGCCGCCGAGCGCCTGGGCTGCAGCAAGGGCCAGTTGTCCAAGCGCATCAGCGGCCTGGAGCGCAGCCTCGGCAGCCAGCTGCTGCAACGCACCACGCGGCGCCTGCACCTGACCGCCGCCGGCGCCGCCCTGCTGCCCGAGGCCCAGGCGCTGCAGGCCCAGGCCCAGCGCGCGCGACAGGCGGTGCGCAGCCTGCAGGACGAGGTGGCCGGCACGGTGCGCCTGACTGTGCCGGTGTCGCTTGGCGAGACTTTCTTCGATGCGCTGCTGCTGGATTTCGCCAGCCGCTACCCGCGGGTGCGCGTCGAGCTGGACCTGGCCAACGCCTACCGCGACCTGCTGGCCGACGGCTTCGACCTGGCCATCCGCTCCGGCGTGGAGCAGGACGAGCGCCTGGTGGCGCGGCCGCTGTTCGCCCTGCAGGAAATCACCTGCGCCGCGCCGGCCTACCTGGCGCGCCATCCGGCGCCGCAGACGCCGGCCGAGCTGAGCCAGCACCAGTGCCTGCTGAATACCCACTACAGCGGCTTCGAGCAGTGGCTGTACCACCGCCAGCATCGCCTGGAGCGGGTGCCGGTATCCGGACAGCTGGCCAGCAACCACTACAGCCTGCTGAAGAAGGCGGCGCTGAGCGGCGCCGGCATCGCCCGCCTGCCGTCCTACATGGTCCAGGACGAGCTGGCCGATGGCCGCCTGCAATGGCTGCTGCGCGACTACCAGACGCGCAGCACCCCGGTGTTCCTTGTGCACCCCTGGCAGGGTGCCCTGCCGCGCCGCACCCAGGCGCTGGTGGACTACCTGCTCGGCTGGTTCGAGCGCAGCCGCCTGGCGCTGGACGGCCTCAGCGCCTGAGTTCGCTCGCTACCTGCTGGATCTGCTGGCGCAGCCAGCGACGCAGGCGATCGGCGTCGGTGCGCTCGTGCCAGATCTGCATCACCTCCACCTGTGGCAATTCCAGGCCGGCCGGCAGGGGGTGCAACACCAGCGAGGCGTCGCGCGCCACCGCTTCCTCGGCCACCGAGCGCAGGCAGGTCAGCAACAGCTGGCTGCCGCGCACCAGGCGGCTCGGCGCGATGAAGCTGGACAGCCCGGCCGCCACCCGGCGCGTTTGCCCCTGGGCCTGCAGGGCGCGGTCGACCAGGCCGTTGAGGTCGCCGGTGAGGGTGGTCAGCAGGTGTTCGCAGGCCAGGTAGGCCGGCAGGTCGAGCCCCCCGGCCAGGCGCGGATGGTCGCGCGCGGCCAGCACCACGAAGTCCTCGGAGAGCAGGCGCTGCTGGCGGAAGGTGTCCGGCAGGTTGGCGTAGAAGCCGGCGATGGCCAGGTCGCAGGTGCCTTTCTCCAGCTCCTCGCGCGGCAACAGGCCACGGGTGTTGTGGGTGATCAGCAGCAGGTTGGGCGCCTGCTCGCGCAGGCGCGGCAGCAGGGCGGGCAGCAGGGTCTGCTCGATGTAGTCGGTGGTGTAGAGGTGGATGCGCTCGGCGCGCTGCAGGAAGTCGCGGCCCTCGCACTGGTCGTAGAAGGCCTCCAGCTCGGCCACCAGGCCCTGCACCAGCGGCGCCAGTTCATGGGCCCGCGGCGTCGGCGTGAGGCCGCGCGGGGCGCGCACGAACAGCGCATCGCCCAGCTCGTGGCGCAGCTTGTTCAGCTTGTGGCTCAGCGCCGGCTGGCTCAGCGCCATGCGCGCGGCGGCCAACGAGGCGTTGCGCTCCTGGTAGAGCACGTGGAAGACCAGCAGCAGGTTGAGGTCCTTGTTGGCGATATTCACTTTTTGGATACCAGAAATAAAAGCTTTCGAATTATCGAATCATAACCGCCCGCCTAAGATTCGCCTCATCCGAACGGAGCCACGTTCGCCTCATTCAACGGAGACCGTCCATGAAGACCTTTCACCCGCTGGCCCTGGCCGTGCTCGCCGGCCTTGCCGCCACCCCGGCCTTCGCCGCCGAGCCCAAGGGCCAGGTGCTGGTGCTGCTGTCCAGCGAGAACCAGCTGGCGCTCAAGGATGGCCAGCACTACGCCACCGGCTACTACCTCAACGAGTTCGGCGTGCCGGCCGACCGCCTGCTCAAGGCCGGCTACGAGCTGGTGCTGGTGACGCCCAGGGGCAATGCGCCGAGCGTGGATCAGAAGTCCGTCGACCCGCAGTACTTCGGCGGCGACGCGGCCGAGATGCAGCGCATCCAGCAGGTGGTGGCCGGGCTGCCGGGCATCGACGACAGCCTGTCGCTCGACGAGGTGCTGGCCGGTGACCTGGGGCAGTACGAGGGGCTGTTCATCCCCGGTGGCCACGCGCCGCTGATCGACCTGGCCAACAATCCGCAGGTCGGCGCGCTGCTGCGCCACTTCCACCAGGCCGGCAAGCCCACCGCCGCCATCTGCCACGGCCCCATCGCGCTGCTGGCGGCGCAGGCCGACCCGCAGGGCTACGAGGCGGCGCTGGTGCGCGGCGAACGACCGGCGGCCAGGGACTGGACCTACCAGGGCTACCGCATGACCATCTTCTCTGACCCGGAGGAGGCGGTGTTCGAGGGCTCCCTGGATGGCGCGCGCATCCGCTACTACCCGGCCCCGGCAATGGCCGCCGCCGGTGGCGACATGCAGTACGCCAAGGCCTGGCAGCCGCACGTGGTGGTCGACCGCGAGCTGATCACCGGGCAGAACCCCTTCTCCGACAAGGCCCTGGCCGAGGCCCTGATCGACCAGCTGGAGGCGCGCTGAGCCGACAGGCGCCTGTGCTGACGGGCACGCCGGGCGCCCCCCGGCGGCTCGGCGAGCGCTGCCCGCCGCAGGTTGGCAGCCGGGTGGGCGATACCCGCTCTCTGGATGCGAGAAATATACCGGGCCATAGCGGCCGACCTACCCTCTACCCATAGCCATCGCAGCGGGCCCAGGCCCGAGGAGCTGACCATGAAGATTCTGCTGGTACTCACTTCCCACGACCAACTCGGCAACACCGGGCACAAGACCGGCTTCTGGCTGGAGGAGTTCGCCTCGCCCTATTACGTGTTCAAGGATGCCGGGGCGCAGATTACCCTGGCCTCGCCCAAGGGCGGCCAGCCGCCGATCGACCCGAAGAGCGATGCCCCGGACGCGCAGACCGCCGCCACCCGGCGCTTTGCCGAGGACGCCGAGGCGCAGCGGCTGCTGGCCAGCAGCCTGCCGCTGGCGCAAGTGCGCGCCGAAGACTTCGATGCGCTGTTTTACCCCGGTGGCCACGGCCCGCTCTGGGACCTGGCTGAGGACGCCACTTCCATCGCCCTGATCGAGCGTTTCATTGCCCTCGGCAAGCCGGTGGGCGCGGTCTGTCACGCGCCGGGCGTGCTGCGCCACGTCAAGGCCGCGGACGGCACGCCGCTGGTGCGCGGCAAGCGCGTAACCGGCTTCAGCAACAGCGAAGAGGCCGCGGTGGAACTGACCGACGTGGTGCCCTTCCTGGTCGAGGACATGCTCAAGGACCATGGCGGCGTCTATGGCCGGGCGGCCGACTGGCACAGCCATGTCGAGGTCGACGGCCTGCTGGTCACCGGGCAGAATCCCGCCTCCTCGGACGCCAGTGCCGAGGCCCTGCTGACCCTTGTGGAACGGAACTGAGCGATGAAATACCTGCACACCATGGTGCGTGTCCGCGATCTGGACGCCTCCCTGCGCTTCTACCGCGATGCCCTCGGCCTGGAAGTGCTCAAGCAGCGCGAATACCCCCAGGGCCGCTTCACCCTGGTCTACCTGGCCGCCCCGGGCGACGCGGATGCTCAGGTCGAGCTGACCTACAACTGGGATACCGAGGACTACGGCAGCGCGCGCAACTTCGGCCACCTGGCCTATGCGGTGGACGAGATCTACGCCGCCTGCCGGCGCCTGCAGGAACACGGCGTGACCATCAACCGCCCGCCGCGTGACGGCCACATGGCCTTCGTGCGCTCGCCGGACCAGATCTCCATCGAGCTGCTGCAGAAGGGCGAGCCGCTGGCGCCGGCCGAGCCCTGGGTGTCCATGGCCAACGTCGGCAGCTGGTGAGCGCGCCGTGCGCCTGAACGCCGACTTCGCCCTGCCCGTGGTGATCCGCCCCGGCGATGCGCCCTGGGTGGCCTCGCCGCTGGCCGGGGTGGAACGGCAGATGCTCGACCGCATCGGCGAGGAGCTGGCGCGGGCCACCTCCATCGTGCGCTACGCGCCGGGCTCGCACTTCAGCGCGCACGGGCATCCGGGCGGTGAGGAGTTCCTGGTGCTGGACGGGGTGTTCTCCGACGAGCGCGGCGACTATCCGGCCGGCACCTACGTGCGCAATCCCATCGGCAGCCGCCACGCGCCGTTCAGCCGCGAGGGCTGCACGATTTTCGTCAAGCTGATGCAGTTCGACCCGGCCGATCGCGCCGAGGTGGTGATCGACAGCCGCCGTGCCGAGTGGACGCCGGGGGCGCTACCCGGCCAGCGTGAACTGGCCCTGCACGCGTTCGCCGGCGAGCAGGTGCGTCTGCTGCGCTGGGCGCCCGGCACCGCGCAAGCGCCGCAGGACTATCCCGGCGGCGCCGAGCTCCTCGTGCTCGAAGGCAGCCTGCAGGACGAGCGCGGAGAGTATCCGGCCGGCAGCTGGCTGCGTTGCCCGGCGCAGTTCAGTCACCATCCCGGCAGCACCGAGGGCTGCCTGCTCTGGTGCAAGACCGGGCACCTCGCGCCCTAGGCGCTGGCCATCAGGCGCCTGTACTGGCGGGCACGGCGGGCGGTCTTCAGCTGCTCGGCGAGCAGCGCGCGCAGCGGTGACACGCCGGGGTTGGGGCGCCGGCCCTGGCTGAGGCGGCGCAGCTGGTACTTCACCGCCGCCATATAGGCCAGCGAGGCCAGCGCCTTGCGCTTCCAGCGGATCGGCGGCAGTTCGGCCGTGCTGTTCTGCCCGGCTTGCCACTGGCGCGGCAGGGCCGGCTCGATGGCCAGCGCGGTGGCGATGCCGGCCATGGCCAGGCCGCTGTCGAGCACCTGCTGCACCACCGGCAGGCGACGGATGCCGCCGGTGACCATCACCGGCATGCGTGCCACTTGGGCGATCTCACTGGCGAATTCGAGGAAGTAGGCCTCGCGCGCCAGGGTGCGGCCGTCGCGGGCATCGCCCTGCATGGCCGGTGCCTCGTAGCTGCCGCCGGACAGCTCGACCAGGTCGACGTCCAGCTCATTGAGCATCTGCACCACGCGCTTGGCATCGCTGGCATCGAAGCCGCCGCGCTGGAAGTCCGCCGAGTTCAGCTTGACCGCCACGCAGAAGCCCGGCGCCACCTGTGCGCGCACCGCCTTGACCACCTCCAGCAGCAGGCGCGCACGGTTCTCGATGGGGCCGCCCCAGCTGTCCGTGCGCTGGTTGCTCAGCGGCGAGAGGAACTGGCTGAGCAGGTAGCCGTGCGCGGCGTGGATCTGCACGCCGGTGAAGCCGGCCTGCTCGGCCAGCGCGGCGCTGCGGGCGAAGCGCTGGATCAGCTCGCCGATCTCCTCGTCGCTCAGTGGCCGCGGCAGCGGGAACATCTTGGAGAAGCTGCCCAGCTCCAGGGCCACGGCCGAGGGCGCCACGGTCGGCTGGCCGAGGTTGGCCTGCATCTGCCGGCCAGGGTGGTTGAGCTGCATCCAGAACTGCGCGCCCTGGGCGCGGCCGATGCGCGCCCAGTCGCGGAAGCGCTGCAGCAGGCGGTCGTCCTCCAGCGCCACGCCGCCGGGGCCGGTCATGGCGCGGCGGTCGATCATCACGTTGCCGGTCAGCAGCAGGCCGGCACCGCCCTCGGCCCAGGCCTGGTACAGGCGCAGCAGCTCGGCCGAGGGGCCCTGGTCGAGGGCGGCGAGGTTTTCCTCCATCGCCGCCTTGGCGATGCGGTTGGGGATCTGGGTGCCGTTGGGCAGAAGCAGGGGCTGGAAGGCGTTCATGGAGGGCTCCGCGGTGGCGTGTGCGGCAAGACTAAGGTTAAAGTCAACTTCAAGGTCAATAGCCCCGGAGGCATCGGCATGAAAATCGGCGAACTGGCCAGGCGCACCGGCCTCGCGCCCTCGCGCATCCGCTTCTACGAGGCCAGCGGGCTGATCGCCGCGCAGCGCCAGAGCAACGGCTATCGCGACTATCCGGTGGAGGCCGAGCAGACCCTGGCGGTGATCGCCTGCGCCCAGCAGTCGGGCTTCAGCCTGGAGGAGATCCGCCGCCTGCTGCCCGACCCGGTGGCCAAGAGCTGGCCGCACGACGAGCTGCTGGCCGCGCTCAGGGCCAAGGTCGGCGAGATCGAGGCGATGCAGGCGCGTCTGGCGCAGAACCGCGCCCAGCTGCTGGCGACCATCGCCGAGATCGAGAACAAGCCGGCGGGCATGCACTGCGCGGAGAACGCCGAGCGCATGCTGGCCAGCCTGCGCCAGCGCCGCCAGGCCGAGTGACGGGGCGGGATTTCCCCGCCGCGGCGAATTGGTCATGATGCGCGCCCCGGCGCCTGGCGCCGGGCTCCGTCCCTGTTCCCGAGTGTCCGCGCGTGCTGGAGCTGTCCGCCTATCCCGCCCTGTTTCTCGCCGCCTTCGCCGCGGCCACCCTGCTGCCGGCGCAGTCCGAGGCGCTGCTGGTCGGGCTGCTGCTGGGCGGGCAGCACTCACCCTGGCTCCTGCTGCTGGTGGCCAGCGCCGGCAACGTGCTGGGTTCGCTGCTGAACTGGTGGCTGGGCGGCTGTGTCGAGCGTTTCCGCCAGCGTCGCTGGTTCCCGGTCAGCGCCAGGCGCCTGGAGCAGGCCCGCCAGTTCTACCGGCGCTATGGCCGCTGGTCGTTGCTGCTGAGCTGGGTGCCGGTCATCGGCGACCCGCTGACGGTGGTGGCCGGGGTGATGCGTGAGCCCTGGTGGAGCTTCCTGGCCATCGTCACCCTGGCCAAGGCCGGACGCTACCTGGCGCTATTGCTGGCCACCCTCGGCTATCTCGGCTGAGGGCCGGACCTAGCGGAACCTACCGGAACCTATACTTCCCGCTACCGGCGAGAGGGTGGCCGGGCATGCCGCCGGCAGGGGCCGGCCAGCAGCGGGTGCTGCGGCAGGACGGCGGCCTTGGCGGGGCGTGGGACGGGTGGGCAGCATGTGCGGAGCCCGGAGTGCGGTCTATGCGCGGGGCCTGGTGCTGGCCGGGCTGGTGTTGCTGGCCGGCTGCGCCAGCGCGCCGGTGCAGGTGTCTGGCGAAACCTGGCGCCGGCTCGACCAGGACATAGCCGCCGCCTCGCGAGCGGCCGAGGAGCAGTCCCGCGCCTATGCGGTGACGGCCATGGGGCGCTGGCTGCAGCTGGTGCAGCGGCAGACCGACGAAACCTTCATTCCCTGGTTCTCCGGCTACTGGACCCAGCAGTGGCTGGGCCTGCGTGTGTCCTGGTACCGGCTCGGTGGCGACGAGGTGCAGCGCCTGGCCGCCTACCTGCAGGAGGAGTATCGCGCGCAGGTGCTGGAGCCGGTGGCCGAGGACATCTCGCCCGAGCGCATCCAGCGCGGCGCCATGCGCATCTACGTGCGCCAGCTGGACATGCGCCTGCAGGCGCTGCCGGCCCGCCACGAGATACCCCAGGAGCAGTTCGACGCACGCCTGGAAGCCCTGCCGGTTCTGCCCGGGGCCTCGCTGCGGCAATTGCTGCGCGCCGATCCCCTGGAGGGTCTGCCGGCCTATGCGGCGCTGCTCGAACGGGTGCGTGTCGGCCCCGGTGGCGACTGGTCGAGCGACCCCGGCATCTCCCTGGTGGCCCAGCGCACCAGCGAGCGCCTGGTCGAGGAGATGACCACCAGCGGCGCCGCCAGTGCGCTCTCGGCCATGCTCGGGCGGGCCGCCGGCTCGGCATTGTCGCTGGGGGTGACGTTGTTCACCGCCATGGCCCGCGCCAGCGAACGGCCCCAGGCCGAGGCGCAGTTGCGCCTCAGCCTGCAGGCGACGCTGGAGCAGGAGACCCAGGCCCTGCTGCGCAGTCCGCAGCACGGCGTGCTGGCCGGGGTGCTGGAACTGTCCGGGCAGGTCGAGCGCGGTCTGGCGCAGCCGTTCAGCTACCGTCCCTGAGTCCGATTGTTTAGTGCCGGCCTAACTGAAAGTGCAAAGAATCCGATTTAACCCCGCTTCGCCGCCGTGCGAGGCTGCGGAATCATGAACCGCAGCATGACCCTCTCCGCGCTGCACGCCTGGTCGGCGTGCGCCTATCCCGTGCTGGTCTTCTGGGCCCTCTGGCACTGCCGCCATGCGCGGCCCCCGGACGCCCTGGCCGCCTGACCCCGGCCGCCGCAGCAGGCAGCGGCGAACCCCGAACAGAACAAGAACCGCCGGCACAGATCGCCGGCTGCAGAGGAAAACCGCATGAACGCCGCCATCCAGCCCGTGATCCCCGCCGCCGAGCGGGCCAAGTCCTACTACAGCGCCACGCTCAACGAGGAAACCAACTACCCGACCCTGCAGGGCCAGGTCAGCGTCGACGTCGCCATCATCGGCGGCGGCTTCACCGGCGTGGCTACCGCCGTGGAACTGGCCGAGCGCGGGCTCAAGGTGGCCATAGTCGAGACCCACAAGATCGGCTGGGGCGCCACCGGGCGCAACGGCGGCCAGGTCACCGGCAGCCTGTCGGGCGACGCGGCCATGCGCAAGCAGATGCGCAACAGCCTGGGCGAGGAGGTCGACGACTTCATCTGGCACCTGCGCTGGCGCGGCCACGAGATCATCAAGAACCGGGTGCAGAAGTACGGCATCCAGTGCGACCTGCGCCACGGCCACCTGCACGCGGCGATGAAGCCCTCGCACATGGACGAGCTGCACGCCTCCTACGCCGAGGCCGTGGAACGCGGCATGGGCGACGAGGTGACCCTGCTCGACGCCGCCGGCGTGCGCGAGCACCTGGCCAGCGACCTGTACCTGGGCGCGATCAAGAACACCCGCAACATGCACCTGCACCCGCTGAACCTGTGCATCGGCGAGGCCAAGGCCGCCGAGAGCCTGGGCGCGCTGATCTTCGAGCATTCCGAGGTGCTCGATATCGTCCAGGGCGCCAAGCCGGCGGTGGTCACCGCCCAGGGCCGCATCGACGCCAAGCAGATCCTCCTGGCCGGCGACGTCTACCACAAGCTGGCGCGCAAGCAGCTCAAGGGCATGATCTTCCCGGCCATGGGCGGCATCGTCACCACCGCGCCGCTGGGCGAGCTGGCCAAGGAGCTGAATCCGCAGAGCCTGGCGGTGTACGACTGCCGCTTCGTGCTCGACTACTACCGCATGACCGCCGACGGACGCCTGCTGTTCGGCGGCGGCGCCAACTACTCCGGCCGCGACTCGCGCGACATCGCCGGCGAGCTGCGCCCGTGCATCGAGCGCACCTTCCCGCAGCTCAAGGGCGTGCAGATCGACTTCCAGTGGAGCTGCGCCATGGGCATCGTGATGAACCGCATCCCGCAGCTGGGCAAGCTGTCGCAGAACGTCTGGTACTGCCAGGGCTACTCCGGCCACGGCATCGCCACCACCCACATCATGGGCGAGATCATGGCCAACGCCATGACCGGCACCCTCGGCCACTACGACACCTTCGCCGCCTGCAAGCACATCAAGGTGCCGATGGGCGACGTGTTCGGCAACCCGATGCTGGCCGCCGGCATGTGGTACTACCAGATGCTGGAAAAGCTGCGCTGAGAGCCTGGCAAAGGGCTGC
>JAJLLC010000051.1:0-25763 GCA_033838285.1 Pseudomonadaceae bacterium | reverse complement strand
TCACCTGCCGGAAGACCTGGACGGTGTGAACGACAATGCCAACCTGGCGCTGGGTAACGGCAAGGTGGAGCTGAGCGCCACGGCAACCGTGACCGATGGTGATAATGACTCGGTCAGCACGCCGCTGAGTGTGGACTTGGGTGGCAGCATCAGCTTCGACGACGACTTGCCGAGCGCAAGTAGTAATCTTGCCGTGCAGTTGGATGATGATGCTCTGGCAGGTGGTATCCCTGGCGGTGTTGGCGACGATGCCGACTCGCTCAACGCCAGCGGCACACTGGCACACGACTTCGGCGCCGACGGTGCCGGTGCGGTGCAGTGGCTGACTACGGGGGCACCGGCAGGCTTCACCTACGAGGCCGGCCCTGGCGGATCGCTGCTGGTCAAGCAGGGGGGCACCACGGTGCTGACCCTGACCCTGAACAGCGCCACCGGCGAGTACGGCATCATCCAGAACGCGCCGATTCAGCACGACCTGGGCGATGACGAGAACAACGAGCCCTTCACCTTCACCTATCAGGTCACCGACTATGACGGCGACAGCACCACCGGCACCCTGTCGGTGGATGTCGACGACGATACGCCGATGGCCAAGGACGACCATGCCGTGGCGGTGGCAGGGCAGCCGCTCGACGTCAACGCGGTGTTCGTCCTGGACTTCAGCGGCAGCATCAGCGATAGCGAGCTGAACGATATGCTGGAGGCCGTGCGTGCCGCCGCTCAGGCGCTGTTCAACGGTGCGTCCGACGTCAACGTGCAGATCGTGGCCTTCTCCGGCACGGCACTGTCCTACCCGGTGTATAGCGATTTCGCCAGCTTCTCCGCGCTGATCGACAGCATCAATCCGGATGACGGCGGAACCCGGCCATTCAACGGCAACACCGACTTCACCGCCGCCATCGAAGTCACCATGGATGACTACACGCCGCTGCCGGGGTGGAGCAACCAGGTGTTCTTCATCAGCGACGGCAACCCCAACGAGCAGCTGGGCACGGGCGGCAATTCCCTCGAGGACGATACCGCTAGCGACTGGCTGGATTTCATCAATGACTACGATCTCAACGTCACCACCATCGGTGTAGGCGGTGGTATCGACGAAGACCGTCTGCAGGATGTCGACCTCGATGGCAGCGGTTCGCCGATCCTGGTCGGCGACTTCGACGACCTGATCGATACCTTGCTCGATGCGGTGACTCCTGATCCGGTCGAGGGCAGTGTCCTGCTTGGCAGCGACGGAGTGGTCAGTGGCGACGACGATGCCTTCGGTGCCGATGGCCCCGGTCGCATTGCCTCCATCGAGATCAATGGCACGCCCTATACCTGGGATGGTGTGCTGGATGGGGACGAGCAGCTCACCGATATTCCCACCGAGTGGGGTGGTACCCTGTCGTTCAACTTCGCTACCGGTGAGTGGAGCTACCAGCCACCGGCCACGATCGATGGCGACAAGGTAGAGACCTTCGACTATGTGATAGTCGACAGCGACGGTGACCCGTCACCGGCCACCCTGACCATCCATGTCGAAGACCCGGCGCCGGTCATCGGCAAGGTCGACGAGGACGAGCTGCCTGGAGGCATTACCGACGACGACAGTGAAACGACCGTTGTTAGTGGCAGTCTTGTCGAACTCTTGGTTGGCATCAACAGTGCGGACTTCGCTCTCAGTGGGTCGGCGGTTGGCCTGCCGACATTGACCTCGGATGGCGTGTCGGTTACCTACAGCTTCTCTGGCAGTACGCTGACTGCAATGGCTGGATTGCTTCCGGTGTTCACGCTGGAGGTGGCAGCCAATGGCGATTACATATTCACCCTGCTTGGGCCGTTGGATCACCCGGATGACAATGGCGATGACAACGAGACACTGGTGTTGGACCTGACCGCTGCTCTGGAGGCTTCGGTCGGAGGCAACTCGGTTCCCCTGGCAGGCAGTCTGTTGATTCAGGTTGAGGATGATGTGCCGGCAATCCTCAGTACGTCCAATTTGGTGTACTCCAACAGCAGCAACCCGGGTGGTGCGACCGGCGTATTCGATTACAGCACCGGGGCTGATACCCGTGGTTCTGGGCCGTTCTCCTCTTCGGACAGCGACTTCGCCTCTATTACCCTGAGTGGCACGGTGGGTGGTGCGGCAATCAGTTCGCAGTCGGTTACCTGGATATCCGAAAGCGCTACAACGGCGACCTTCGAGTTCGAGTTCGAGTATGCCCCCAACCCACTGCAGCCTGGGACCACCGAGCAGGCGACGGGAACCCTGACCTTCAATAAGGCCGACGGCACCTATACCGTGTCGTTGGATGGTCCGGTCGAAGGATTCAGCGTGCTGAAGACCAGCTCGTCGCTCGGCATTACGGGCTACGAGCCAGGTACCAATGTTGAGGATAACACTCAACCTGCAGTGGCGGTGTCGCAACTGGCGACGGACTTCTTCGTGCAGTTCCAGAGCTATGCCGAGCCAGGTGGCGGAACCGATGGCAATAATCTGCAGACCGGAGGGGCCGATACCAACATTTGGGTGCCGGGTGAGTTGTTCACCCAAGCAGCCTCCTATGTCACGGTGACCAACAGCTCCAACGGCGTGTCTGGCGATACCATCCAAAAAGGGGAGGTATTGGATTTTGACTTCTACACCAGCAATCCCTTTGGCAATACTGGGCTGACTCCGACCGGTCGAGCAGATGGCATCTTCCTGAAGTTCGATGGCATCGGTGCCTCGGATGATCTGGTGGTGGTGCTCAAGCTGATCGGTGCAGGTGGCGTCACAACCACTCGTTCCTTGGTCATCAGCAGTAGTGACATCTATAAGTCGAGCAGCGGTGCGACTGCCCTTGCTGCACTTGCGGCTTATGGCATCACTCTAGACAACAACGACGGGGCCATCGTCATCGAGAGCAACGATTTCAACGGTGCAGGTGAGAGCTGGCAGATCTACGGCGCACAATTGCTCACCAGTGTGGAGGGCATTACCACCAGCAGTGCGATCAACTTCGACTCAGGATTTGGTGATAGTGGGGCTTCCAATACAGTTAATACTGGAGGCTTTGGCTTCTTTGCTACCGATAATGACGTTATCAAGGTATCGGATATCGGTTTCATCGGTACCACGACAACCACACTGGATGCCGAGTTGGATTTCCAAGTGGCGGTACAGGACTCCGACGACGACACCACGTCAACGGCCAACCTGCACGTTACCATCGAGGCAGGCACCACTTTCACTGGCACTGCAATGGACGATGTGATTCAGGGTGGTACTGGTAACGACACGCTGTCCGGCCTGGCCGGAGACGATGTGCTGATCGGCGGTTTGGGTGATGACATGTTGATCGGTGGAGCAGGTCACGATACCTACATGTGGAAGGCCGGAGATACCGGCACCGACACCGTGCAGGACTTTGTGCATAACTTCAATGGCAACGCCGATGGTGATCGCCTGGATCTGTCCGAGCTGCTGAGTGGTGAGAACCAGACTGGAGGTATTGGCAATCTGCTCAACTTCATCGATATCAGTACGGCCAATCTCGGAGGTGGAGGCGCTCTGGATACGGTGATCAAGGTTAGCGATACCGCCACCGTGAACCCGGAGTCTTCAGCAGAGCAAACTATCGTGTTGCAGGATGTGAACCTCTACAGCGTGTACGGAGGTGATGAGGCCAACGTTATTCTCAGTATGCTGAATGACGGTACGCTGAAAACTGACGTAGCTTGAGCCTGCCCTGCCTAGGGGCTGGCTCTGCCCATCGGAGCCTCCATTGATGGGACTCCGTCAGATTGGTATAGCTGCACTCATATTCGCCCGCTACCCTTGCCGGTAGCGGGCTTTTTCATGCTTGGGGGGATCTTACATGGTGTATGTGCAAAGGGATGCAGAGGGGCGGCTGTTACGCGTAGAACATGACCCGTTCGAGGGAATGACGGAGACCCTGGCGGTCGAGAGTGAGGAGCTGCACAACTGGCTGGCGGCCCGCGAAGAGGTCAAGGAGCGCCTGGCCAGTCTCAAGGAGTCGGACCTGGAGCTGGTCCGGGTGCTGGAGGACGTGGTCAGCGTGCTGGTACTGAAAGGCGTGATCCGCTACACCGACCTGCCTGAGGCGGCCCGGCGCAAGCTGGATCAGCGCGCGGTGACCCGTGCCGAGATCGAGGGGCTGAGCGGTTTGCTCGGCGACGACGAGCACCAGCTGGTCTGAGCCGCCTTCAGGCCTTCAGCCAGGCCTGCAGCACGTCCAGCAGGCGGTTGGCGAAGGCCCACTCGTTGTCGTACCAGGCCAGTACCTTGACCAGGTCGCTGCCCTGCACCCGGGTGTGGTTGAGGTCGACCACGCAGGACACCGGGTAGCCATTGAAGTCGCTGGACACCAGCGGCAGATCGTTGCACTCCATCACCCCCAGCGGCAGCTGGCGCGCGGCGCGCTGCAGGCAATCGTTGATCGCCTCGCGGCTGGTCGGGTGTTCGCTGGCGAAGGTCAGGTCGAGCAGCGAGACGTTGGCCGTCGGCACCCGTACCGCCAGGCCGTCCAGGCGCCCGGCCAATTCGGGGATGACCAGGCCGATGGTCTTGGCCGCACCGGTGATAGTGGGGATCATCGACACCGCCGCGGCACGTGCCCGATAGAGGTCGTTGTGGGTCTTGTCGAGCAGGTTCTGGTCGTTGGTGTAGGCATGCACCGTGGTCATTAGGCCCTGGCGGATGCCCACCGCGGTGTGCAGCACCTGGGCCAGAGGCGCCAGGCAGTTGGTGGTGCAGGAGGCGTTGGAGACGATCTGCTGGTTGCCCAGCAACTGGTGGTTGACGCCATAGACCACGGTCAGGTCGGCCGTGTCCAGCGGGTGCGAGAGCAGCACCCGCGGCGCGCCGGCGGCCAGGTGCTGCTCGGCCAGGGCGCGCTTCTTCAGCTTGCCGGTGCAGTCCACCACCACGTCCACCGCCAGCTGTTTCCAGGGCAGTTTGGCGATTTCCTTCTCGCCGAGCAGGCGAATCGACTGGCCGTGGATCTGCAGCACGTCGTCGTGCAGTTCGACATGGCCGGTGAAGCGGCCGAAGGTTGAGTCGAAGCGGGTCAGGTGGGCGAGGGTCTTGAAATCGCCGGTTTCGTTGATCGCTTCGACGTGAATCTGGTTTTCCAGCCCGCGCTCGAACAGGGCGCGGACCAGGGCGCGACCGATGCGCCCATATCCATTCAGGGCAATACGCAGCATGGCAGTCTCCGACTGGCAGGTCTGCCTTGAGCATAGGCCGCTTGTGCGCGGCCTGCCGTTTCAGCGGCTACGCGCGCCGCCGAAGGAGGCGCAGCCACGCTGCACCTCGCCGTTCAGGCGCAGCTCGGCACTCAGGTGCTGTATCGCGCCGCTCATGCTGTCCACACAGCGCTGCGGTGCCAGCCAGAGCTCCAGGCGCTGGCCGTTGGCCTCGCTGCTGAGGTTGATGCGGCCTTCCGGCAGCCGCTCCTCGAGGTAGGGCAGCGCCAGCGGCGGCTGGCCGGGGCGCAGCAGCACCAGGCCCGGCTCGCCGACGCCCAGGCTCCAGTCCGGCTCATGGCCGTTGGCGCGCAGCAGCAGGCGATCGAAGCCCGGCTCGTTGCAGCCCGGCCCCTCGCCTTGCAGGCGGTAGACCAGGCTGGGGCGGATCTCGCCGTCGAGCCCTGCCTGCTTGCTCGAGCCGAGCGTGCCGAGCAGGTCGACGAACAGCCGTGCGTTGCCGTCGGCCAGCAACATGCCGGCCTCGCGGGTTATTTCGCTGCTGCCGTCGTTGACCACCGCCAGCTGGCGCTGCTCGCCGCACGGACGTAATAGCAGCTGGCCCTGCTCCTGGCGCAGCTCGCCTTGCAGGCGCTGCTGGGGCAGGGCGGCAGGCTCGGCCTGGTAGACGCTGAACAGTTGGCAGCCGGCGAACAGCGGCAGCAGGGCGAACAGCAGGAAACGGGGCTTGGGCATGGGTGGCACTCCTTGCGGTGAGCGGCAAAGGTACCGAGCGCAGGCGTCTGGCTCAAGGGCCGGGGTGGCTTGTATAGTCGCCGACAAGCGGCCATGCTCGTTCAGGGAACTTTGTGCAACACCGCTGAGTGCGAACATGGATAGAAGCAGCGGCTCCGGTCTGTCGTTTGTCAAGCGTATCTACCTGCCCCGCAGCATCGGCCTGGGCATAGGTTTCTTCTGCGTGGCGGCCGGCCTCTGGCCGCTCGAACCGGCCCCCTGGCTGTGGGGGCTGCTGGTGTTCAACGGCTTTTTCTGGCCGCACCTGGCCTACCTTGTCGCCAGCCGTGCGCGTACGCCCTTCCAGGCGGAGCGGCGCAACCTGCTGACGGACTCGGTGTTCGGCGGTTTCTGGGCGGCGACCATGCAGTTCAACGTGCTGCCGAGCGTGACCATCCTGGCGATGATGGCGATGAACAATATCGCCGCCGGTGGCGGGCGTTTCTTCGCCAAGGGCTGTGCGGCCATGCTGGCGGGCATCGGCCTGTCGATGCTGCTGTTCGGTCCGCGGTTCAGTCCCGATACCGGCATGCCGCAGCTCTATGCCTGTCTGCCGATGCTGATTCTCTATCCGCTGGCCCTGGGCTGGGTCAGCTATCGCCTGAGCATCAAGCTGGCCGAGCACAAGCAGGCGCTGCGCGCGGCCAGCCGCACCGACAGCCTGACCCGGCTGTTCAACCACGGCCACTGGAAGGACCTGCTGCACAGCGAGTTCGACAAGTGCCGGCAGGGCCAGCAGCGCGCGACCGTGGCGCTGATCGACGTCGATCATTTCAAGCAGATCAATGACAGCCATGGCCATCTGGTGGGCGACAGCGTGCTGCGCCTGCTCAGCGAAAAGCTGGTGGCGAGCCTGCGTCAGGAGGACATCGCCGGGCGCTACGGCGGCGACGAGTTCTGCGTGATCCTGCCCAATACGCCGCCGGTGCTGGCCAACGAGGTGATGGAGCGCCTGCGCCAGGAACTCGGCGAGGTGCGCAGCGGCCTGGCGCCGGAGTTGCGCATCAGCCTGAGCATCGGCCTGGCCGGCTACAGCCCCTTCCAGCTGGATGCCGCGCACTGGCTGAAGTCCGCCGACCAGGCGCTCTATCGTGCCAAGAGCGAGGGGCGTGATCGGGTGGTGATCGCCAGCGAAGACTGGGCACCGGCGCAGGCGCTGCAACAGCATCCTGCGCAGGGTTGAGTTTGCAGCGCGCCATCGGCATGGCAGGCTATGAGTCCTGCCATAGCCCGGAATCCCCCATGACCCACGAAGCCACGGTCGAACGCGAGCCGCTCAATGCCAGCGAAGTGCGCATCCTCGGCTGCCTGATCGAGAAGCAGGCCACCACCCCGGAAACCTACCCCCTGACCCTCAATGCCCTGGTCCTGGCCTGCAACCAGAAGACCAGCCGCGAGCCGCTGATGACGCTCAACGAAGGCCAGGTCGGCCAGGCCCTGCGTGCCCTCGAAGGGCGCGGGCTGGTGCGCCTGGTCATGGGTGGGCGGGCCGACCGCTGGGAGCACCGGGTGGACAAGGCCCTGGAACTGGTCAAGCCGCAGCAGGCGCTGCTCGGCCTGTTGTTCCTGCGCGGCCCGCAGACCATCAACGAGCTGCTCACGCGCAGCAACCGCCTGTACCAGTTCGAGGATGGCGCCGAAGTGCAGCATCAGCTGGAGCGCCTGATCGGCCGCGATCTGGCCTGCCTGCTGCCGCGCCAGAGCGGCCAGCGTGAGGATCGCTACATGCACATGCTCGGCGAGGCGGCTGACCTGGAGACCCTGCTGGCGGCGCGCCAGGTCGATGCTCCGGCGCGCGCCATGCCGGATGACTCGCGCATCGCCGAACTGGAGGCGCGCATCGCCGCCCTGGAAGAGCGCCTGGCGCGCCTGGAGGGGCAGGCATGAGCTTGCTGGAGGAGCTGAGCGGCGCCGACATGCTGTTGATCGACGGCCTGCATGCCTGGCAGTTCGAGCTGGACGAGCAGGGCAGCCTGAGCGTCGAGTGCATGGATGGCCGTACCCGTCGGGCATGGCGCTTCGGCGCCGAGGCTGTGAGCGCGGCCCAGCCTGCCGGCGAGCCCGGGGCCTGGCGCATTCGGGATGCCGAGGGCGAGCATGAGCTGGTCTGTCTGGGCGCGATCAGCGCCGATAACGACGATGACGACGAGCCGGACGAGGCGGCGCAGCCGTGATCCGCTGCAAGCGCGTCTATCAGCCGGCACAGGCCGAGGATGGCGCGCGGGTGCTGGTCGATCGCCTGTGGCCGCGTGGCTGCCGCAAGGACAGCCTGGCGCTGAGCGCCTGGCTCAAGGAGGTGGCGCCCTCGGACAGGCTGCGCAAGGGGTTCTGCCACGATCCGGCGCTGTTCGACGAGTTCCGCCTGCTCTACCGCGGCGAGCTAGCGGCCCATCCCGAGCACTGGCAGGGCCTGCTGGAGCTGGCGAGCAAGGGTGACCTGACCCTGCTGTTCGCTGCCCGCGACGAACAGTTCAACAACGCCCGGGTGCTGGCCGAGTTCCTCGACGAGGAGCTGGAGCGACGCGGGCCGCCCAGTTCGCCGGTGTGCTACGCGGATCATTAGTTGCCGCAACGGCCTCGAATCCGCGTGGGGTCGAGCGAGCCTGCCCTTATCCGCGGCTTCCAGGTGCGATTGGCTCGGCGCTCCAGCCCGCATGCGGCCGGCCGCGCACTATCAGCAGCTGCTCGCCCGGGCCGTCGGTAGCGCCGACCAGCTGGCCCCGCGCATCCCAGAACGCGCTACGTCCGGCCGCCGCATAGCCACCCGACGAACCGCCATGGTTGGCCATCAGTACGCCGAAGCCATGCCGGGCCGCATGTCCCTGCAGGGCGGCGCTGTCGGCGGCATAGCCTTGCTCGGAAATCAGCACGCCGGCCAGGTACAGCGAGGCGCCTGTCGCGGCGGCGGCAGCGGCATGCTCGGCATGGCCGGTGTCGGCGCAGATGGCCAGGGCGAAGCGCTGCTCGTGAAGTGGGAAGCTGGCGGAGTCGGCCATGCCGGCGCAGGCCCACTGTTCTTCGCCGGAGTGCAGATGGCGTTTGTGGTAGGTGGCGCGGCGGCCGTCGGGAAACAGCACTATGGCGCCGATATGCGGGCGCTGGTTGTCGCTGGCGAGCGGGGCACCGACTACCAGGATCATGTTGTGCCGCTGCGCCAGATCGCGCAGCGGTGCCAGCACCTCGCCGGCGGGGTCGACCACGCACTGGGCGAACAGCTCGGGCTCATAGCCGCTCAGTGACAGTTCGGGAAACAGCAGCAGCTCGACGCCAGCTGCGGCCGCCGCGTGGACGAAGGCGCAGTGGCGCTCGATATTGGCTGCCAGGTCGCCGGGAATGGACAAGCTCTGGGCGGCGGCTAGGCAGAGGCTGGACATGGGCAGGGCTCTTGAACGGGTGCTTTAGGCTTAACCCAATCCGCAGGCAAAAGAAAGCCGCCTCTGGGGCGGCTTTCTTTGCAGTGCTGTTGTCAGACCTTGTCCCGCGCCAGGCAGGCGGCGGCGGTGAACAGCACGTCGGTGGAGGAGTTCAGCGCGGTCTCGGCGCTGTCCTGCAGGATGCCGACGATGAAGCCGATGGCCACCACCTGCATGGCCACTTCGCTGGGGATGCCGAACAGGCTGCAGGCCAGCGGGATCAGCAGCAGCGAGCCACCGGCCACGCCCGAGGCACCGCAGGCGCACACCGCCGAGACCACGCAGAGCAGGATGGCGCTCGGCATGTCCACGGCGATGCCCAGGGTATTGGCGGCGGCCAGGGTCAGCACGCTGATGGTGATGGCGGCGCCGGCCATGTTGATGGTGGCGCCCAGCGGGATGGACACCGAGTAGGTGTCTTCGTGCAGGCCCAGGCGCTCGGCCAGCTGCAGGTTGACCGGCACGTTGGCCGCCGAGCTACGGGTGAAGAAGGCGGTGATGCCGCTCTCGCGCAGGCAGGTGAACACCAGCGGGTAGGGGTTGCGGCGGATCTGGCTGAACACGATCAGCGGGTTGACCACCAGGGCGACGAACAGCATGCAGCCGAGCAGCACGGTCAGCAGGTGGGCATAGCCGGCCAGGGCCTTGAGGCCGGCGTCGGCGAAGGTGGTGGCGACCAGGCCGAACACGCCCAGCGGGGCGCAGCGGATCACCACGCGCACGATCAGGGTCACGCCGTGGGCCAGGTCGGCGAAGATCGCGCGGGTGGTCTCGCTGCCATGGCGGATGGCGATGCCCAGGCCGATGGCCCAGGCCAGGATGCCGACGAAGTTGCCCTTGAGCAGGGCATTGACGGGGTTGTCCACCACGTTCAGGGCCAGGGTCTTGAGCACCTCGGCGATGCCGCCGGGCGGGGTGGCGCCGGTGGCGGCCTCGCTCAGCACCAGGGTCGAGGGCCACAGGCTGCTGGCGAGCACCGCGACCACGGCCGCGGCCAGGGTACCGAATACATAGAGCAGCAGGATCGGGCGGATATGGGTGGGCTGGCCCGGCTTGTGGTTGGCGATGGCCGAGGCCACCAGGATGAACACCAGTACCGGTGCCACAGCCTTCAGCGCGGAGATGAACAGGCTGCCGAGGAAGCCGACTTCGTCGGTGGCCTGGGGCAGGAGCAGGGCGAGGGCGATGCCGGCCACCAGGCCGATGGCGATCTGCAGCACCAGGCTGGTGCGATTGAGCAGTGCTAGGAGGGGGCGAAGGAGCATGGGTGGAGGTTCCTGTGATTCGACGGGCTCGCCGATGGGCGAGATCCCGTTGGGCGGCAGGCCGGGTTGGCGGCTACCGGTTTTCGTGGGCCGGTCGGGTCGCGACAGGCACAGGAGAAAAACAAGGCGGCGATTCTAATGGCTCATGGCGGTGGCTGTCCGCCTTCCGTCAGTTGGGCAAATGAAAACGGCCCGCGAGGGGCCGTTTTCATTCGAGCCACGAACATCATCCGCCGAGGTAGGCGTCGCGTACCTTGGGGTCGACCAGCAGGTCGGCGCCGCTGCCCTGCATGACGATGCGCCCGTTTTCCAGCACATAGGCGCGATCGGCCAGCTTGAGCGCCTGGTTGGCGTTCTGCTCGACCAGGAACACGGTCACGCCATCCTCGCGCAGCTGCTCGATGATGTCGAAGATCTGCTGGATGATGATCGGCGCCAGCCCCAGCGACGGTTCGTCGAGCAGCAGCAGCTTGGGCTTGCTCATCAGCGCGCGGCCGATGGCGAGCATCTGCTGTTCGCCGCCGGACATGGTGCCGGCGCGCTGCTCGAAGCGTTCCTTGAGGCGCGGGAACAGGTGCAGGACCTTGTCCAGCTGCTCCTGGTTGTCCGCCTTGTTGCCGAAGAAGCCGCCCATGGCCAGGTTCTCCTCGACGGTCAGGCGGGCGAACACGCGGCGGCCTTCCGGCACTATGGCGATGCTCTTGCGCATGATGTCGCAGGATTCCTGGCCGACCAGCTCCTCGCCCATGTAGCGGATGCTGCCGCTGGCCGCGCGCGGGTTGCCGCACAAGGTCATCAGCAGGGTCGACTTGCCGGCGCCGTTGGCACCGATCAGGGTGACGATCTCGCCCTTCTCGACCTCGATGCTGACATCGTGCAGGGCCTGGATCTTGCCGTAGAAGGTGGAGACGTTATTGAAACTCAGCATGCTTACGCCTCCCCCAGATAGGCTTTGATCACGTCCGGGTTGTTGCGGATCTGCTCCGGCGTGCCGTCCGCCAGGGGGGTGCCCTGGTTGATCACGTAGATGTGGTCGGAAATGCTCATGACCAGGTGCATGTCGTGCTCGATCAGCAGCACGGTCACGTCATGGTCGTTGCGCAGCATGCCGATCAGCTGCTTGAGATCCTCGGTTTCCTTGGGGTTGAGGCCGGCCGCCGGCTCGTCGAGCATGAGGATGCGCGGGCGCGTCATCATGCAGCGGGCGATCTCCAGGCGGCGCTGCTGGCCGTAGGCCAGGGTGCCGGCCGGGCGGTTGGCCACGTCGGTGAGGTTGACCTCTTCCAGCCAGTGCGCCGCGTACTCCATGGCCGCCTTCTCGCTGCGGCGGAAGCTCGGGGTCTTCAGCAGGCCGGACAGGAAGTTGGTGTTGAGGTGGCGGTGCTGGGCCACCAGCAGGTTCTCCACCGCGGTCATTTCCTTGAACAGACGGACGTTCTGGAAAGTGCGTACCACGCCCTTGTGGGCGATCTTGTGGCCCGGCAGGTGCTGGATCGGCTCGTCGTCGAGCAGGATCACGCCGCCGGTGGGCTGGTAGAAGCCGGTCAGGCAGTTGAACACTGTGGTCTTGCCGGCACCGTTGGGGCCGATCATCGACACTACCTGCTTGGGTTGCACGGTCAGGGCGACATTGTTGACGGCCAGCAGGCCGCCGAAGCGCATGGTCAGCCCGCTGACTTCAAGAATCGGGCGGCTCATGGTTTCAACTCCAGGTGGGGACGTTGCATGGGCAGCAGGCCCTGCGGACGCCAGATCATCATCAGCACCATCAGGGCGCCGAACATCAGCATGCGGTACTCGTTGAACTCACGGGCGAGTTCCGGCAGCAGGATCATCACCACGGCGGCGAGGATGATGCCGAGCTGCGAGCCCATGCCACCCAGCACGACGATGGCGAGGATGATCGCCGACTCGATGAAGGTGAAGGACTCCGGCGTGACCAGGCCCTGGCGCGCGGCGAAGAAGCTGCCGGCGAAACCGGCGAAGGTGGCGCCCAGGGTGAAGGCGGACAGCTTGATCACAGTGGGGTTCATGCCCAGCGCGCGGCAGGCGATCTCGTCTTCGCGCAGGGCCTCCCAGGCGCGGCCGATCGGCATGCGCAGCAGGCGGTTGATCACGAACAGGGTCAGCAGCACCAGCAGCAGGGCGATCAGGTAGAGGAAGATCACCTTGTTGATCGAGTTGTAGGCGACGCCGAAGAACTCGTGGAAGGTCTGCATGCCCTCGGCGGCACGGCGCTCGAAGGACAGGCCGAACAGAGTCGGCTTGTCGATGTTGCTGATGCCGTTGGGGCCGCCGGTGACCTCGGTCATGTTGCGCAGCAGGATGCGGATGATCTCGCCGAAACCGAGGGTGACGATGGCCAGGTAGTCGCCGCGCAGGCGCAGTACCGGGAAGCCGAGGATGAAGCCGAAGAAGGCGGCCATCAGGCCGGCGATCGGCAGGCACATCCAGAAGCTCAGCCCGTAGTAGTGCGACAGCAGCGCGTAGCTGTAGGCACCCACCGCGTAGAAGCCGACATAACCCAGATCGAGCAGGCCGGCCAGGCCGACCACGATGTTCAGGCCGAGGCCGAGCATCACGTAGATCAGGATCAGGGTGGCGATGTCCACCGCACCGCGGCTGCCGAAGAACGGCCAGGCGAGGGCGACCACCACCAGGCCGAGAACGACCCAGCGCTGGGTGGAGGGCAGGGTGAGGAAGTTGCTGGCGCCGGCCGGCAGCTTCGGCACGCTGGGCACGCTGGCCCAGGCATTGCCGATGCGGTCGCGGAACAGCTGCCAGAAGAACATGGCCACGGCAGCCGCGGCGATGGTCCACAGCACGGCCGGGCTGGCGCCGTGTACTTCCAGCTTGATGCCGACGGTGGTCAGCTTCAGGCCGAGTACCGGGTAGGCCACGGCCAGCACCAGCAGGGCGCTGAAGAAGGCGGTCTTGAGGTTCTTGGCGTTCATACTTTCTCGACCTCCGGACGGCCGAGGATGCCGGTCGGGCGGAACAGCAGCACCAGTACCAGCAGGCTGAAGGCCACCACGTCCTTGTACTGGTCGCCGAAGATGTCGGCGCCGAAGGCCTCGGCCACGCCCAGCACCAGGCCGCCGAGCATGGCGCCCGGGATGCTGCCGATGCCGCCGAGCACGGCGGCGGTGAACGCCTTGATGCCGGCGAGGAAGCCGATGTGCGGGTTGATCACACCATACTGCATGCCCAGCAGCACCGCGGCCACGGCGGCCAGGGTGGCGCCGATGACGAAGGTCAGGGCGATGATGTTGTTGGTGTTGATGCCCAGCAGGTTGGCCATCTTGATGTCCTCGGCGCAGGCGCGGCAGGCGCGGCCGAGACGGGACTTGGAGATGAACAGGGTCAGGCCATACATCACCAGGAAGGTGACGACGAAGATCAGGATCTGCATGTAGGAGATCACCACGCCGTTCATGGTGCTCTCGCCGAACACCAGATTGCCGGGGATCAGGTTGGGGATGGCCTTGTCTTTCGAATCCTGCGCGAGGAGCACTTCGTTCTGCAGGAAGATCGACATGCCGATGGCCGAGATCAGCGGGATCAGGCGGTTGCTGCCGCGCAGCGGCCGGTAGGCCACCCGTTCGATGCTGTAGCCGTAGGCACTGGCGACTATGATGCTGGCGGCGAAGGCGCCGATGATCAGCAGGGGCAGGCTGTCGAGCCCCATCATGGTCAGCCCGGCGATGACGATGAAGGCCACGTACGAGCCAATCATGTACACCTCGCCGTGGGCGAAGTTGATCATGCCGATGATGCCGTAGACCATGGTGTAGCCGATGGCGATCAGGGCATAGGTGCTGCCAACGGTCAGACCGTTAACCAGCTGTTGCAGGTAGTGATAGAGCTCAGGCATTACCTAACTCCTCGGCGCGGTCCGTGAAGCGGCGCTTGTGACGCGACGGATGGCCGGAAAACCAATAAAACAAAACCCACTGTTAAACAGTGGGTTTTGGGTTCGGGCGGGAAGCCCCTTTCTTTTTTAGTGGGCGGCTTCGGTTTTGGTACCGTCCTGGTGCCACTCGTAGACCACGAAGCTGAAGTCCTTCAGGTCACCCTTCTCATCGAAGGCCAGGGTGCCGGTCGGGGTCTCGAAGCTGTTGGCGCGCAGCGCGGCAGCGACCTTGTCGGTGTCGGTGCTGCCGGCCTTCTTCATGCCTTCGGCCATGACCTGCACGGCGGCGTAGGCCGGGAACACGAACGGGCCGCTCGGGTCCTGGTTCTTGGCCTTGAAGGCCTCGACCAGTGCCTGGTTCTTCGGATCCTGGTCGAAGGACTTCGGCAGGGTCACCAGCAGGCCTTCGGAAGCCGGGCCGGCGATGGCCGAGATTTCCTTGTTACCCACGCCTTCCGGGCCCATGAACTTGGCCTGCAGGCCTTTCTCGGCAGCCTGGCGCAGCAGCAGGCCCAGCTCCGGGTGGTAGCCGCCGTAGTAGACGAAGTCGACGTTGGCCTGCTTGAGCTTGGAGATCAGCGAGGAGAAGTCCTTGTCGCCGGCGTTGATGCCTTCGAACACGGCAACCTTGGTGCCTTTGCCTTCCAGGGTCTGCTTGACCGCGGTGGCGATGCCTTCACCGTACTGCTGCTTGTCGTGAACGACGGCAACGGTCTTCGGCTTGATGTGGTCGGCGATGAAGTTGCCGGCGGTCGGGCCCTGCAGGCTGTCCAGGCCGATGGTGCGGAACACCAGCTGGTAGCCGCGCGCGGTGATGTCCGGGCTGGTGGAGGCCGCGGTGATCATCAGGATGCCTTCGTCTTCGTAGATGTCGGACGCCGGCTGAGTGGAGCTGGAGCAGAGGTGGCCGACAACGTACTTCACTTCGTCGTTGACGATCTTGTTGGCCACGGCCACGGCTTGTTTCGGATCGCAGGCGTCGTCGTACTTGACGCCTTCGAGCATCGCGCCGTTCACCCCGCCGGCCTTGTTGATCTGCTCGATGGCCATCTCGGCACCGATGAACTGCATCTCGCCGTACTGGGCGACTGCACCGGTTACCGGGCCGGCCAGGGCGATCTTGATGGTGTCAGCAGCCATCGAGTAGCTGGCGGCGCCAGCCAGGGCCATGGCGGCAAACAGCTTGGTCACTTGCTTGGTAGCCTGTTTCATAGTGCTCCACTCTTATAGGTGTTGTTCGTTCTTGTAATCCATGCGGCCAAAGCTGCAGGACCGGATAAGGTTCCCCGGTCACGCTCCCCCGGCAACTGTACCGGCACAGTGTAGAACCCTGTTTCGCGGCTTGAAAAGCACGCATTTGGAAGCCTGATAGGGGGGTGTCGCTTAATTGAAATAAACGTACAGAATAACGGCGGGCATTTTCGGGTGACTGCTAGGTCCTTCTACGGAGGGATATTCGAGGTTGGACTTGTCTGGCGAGAGGGCGGCGCTATGATGGCGCGCCGTGTACTTTCTACCCAGAACGAGTCATGACCGAACAGACAAGCACCCTTTATGCCAAGCTTCTTGGCGAGACGGCCAGGATTTCCTGGCAGGAACTGCAGCCCTTCTTTGCCCGTGGTCAGTTGCTGACCGTCGTCGCCGCGCTGGATCTGGTCGAGGTCGCGCAGGCCGTGGCCGAGGACCAGGGCGCCAAGGTGTCGGCCTGGTTGCAGTCCGGCCAGCTGGCCAAGGTGGACGAGGGGCGTGCACAGGATTATCTGCAGCGCGACCCGGAGCTGTGGGCGGTGGTGGTGGCCCCCTGGGTGCTGATCCAGGAGCGTGGCGAGGGCGCTCGGCTGCACTGATCTGGATCATTTGCAGGGCGCAAAGCTGGACTAGACTGAGTTTCTCGACCAGCAAGGAGAGCCGCCATGTTCGAACCGGGGCACCTACATCGGGCCAGTCTGCCTGGCCAGATCGATTACGAAGTGGATCTTTTCTATGAGGTGCGCCGCGATCCCAAGGAGGGGCAGATGGTGCACTTTCGCATGGAGGGGCAGATCGCCGGCAGGGCCTTCAGGGACGAGTTCGAACTGCACCGCGATACCGCTTTCAATTTTGCCAGCGTGGCGAGCCGCGTCGCTGCCAAGCACGGCCTGCCCACCAATCATTCGCTGATCATGCGCAGCCACGACGAGTTCGACCGGATGTTCAACGACATTCGCGACAAGCTGGGGGCCAAGCCCGGCGAGACGGTGGATTTCGACCATCTGATGGGCGGTAACACTCCGCGGCGAGCGGACACTCTTTGTGTGGTAGGCAACAAAAAAGCCCCAGGCTTTCACCTGGGGCTTTTGAATTTGGCTCCGCGACCCGGACTCGACGGCGCCAGCCGAACGCGCGCAAGCGCAGCCCCAAAGGGGTGAGGCCGCAGGCCGAATAACCGGGGACGCAGTCCCTGGTGAGAGTCCGGCAGGCAATAAAAAAGCCCCGGGTTTTCACCTGGGGCTTTGAATTTGGCTCCGCGACCTGGACTCGAACCAGGGACCCAATGATTAACAGTCATTTGCTCTACCGACTGAGCTATCGCGGAACAGCGGTGCGTATCCTACTGATTAAAAAGGGGAAGTCAACACCCGGAAGGTGGCTTCCCCGATTTGTTTCAGAGCACCTGGACGATGGCTTTAGTGACGGCGTCCAGATTGTTGCGGTTCAGCGCGGCGACGCAGATGCGACCGGTGCCGACGGCGTAGATGCCGAACTCGGTCTTCAGGCGCTCGACCTGCTCTGCGGTCAGACCCGAGTAGGAGAACATGCCGCGCTGGCGGGCGACGAAGGCGAAGTCGCGCTTGGCGCCAAGGGCAGCCAGTTGCTCGACCATGGCCAGGCGCATGTCGCGGATGCGCTCGCGCATCTCGCCCAGCTCCTGTTCCCACAGGGCGCGCAGCTCGGTGCTGCCCAGCACGCTGGCGACCACGCTGGCACCGTGGGTCGGCGGGTTGGAGTAGTTGGTGCGGATCACCCGCTTGACCTGCGACAGCACGCGGCCGGCCTCTTCCTTGCTGGCGGTGACGATGGACAGCGCGCCAACGCGCTCGCCGTATAGCGAGAAGGACTTGGAGAAGGAGCTGGACACGAAGAAGGGCAGGCCGGACTCGGCGAACAGGCGCACGGCGAAGGCGTCCTGGTCGATGCCCTCGCCGAAGCCCTGGTAGGCGATGTCGAGGAAGGGCACGTGCTCGCGCTCGCGCAGCACTTCCAGCACGGCTTTCCAGTCGTCCAGGCTCAGGTCGACGCCGGTCGGGTTGTGGCAGCAGGCGTGCAGCACGACGATGGAGCGGGCCGGCAGGGCCTTGAGGTCTTCCAGCAGACCGGCGCGGTTCACGCCGTTGGTCGCGGCGTCGTAGTAGCGGTAGTTCTGTACGGGGAAACCGGCGGACTCGAACAGCGCGCGGTGGTTTTCCCAGCTCGGGTCGCTAATGGCGACCACGGCGTTCGGCAGCAGGCGCTTGAGGAAGTCGGCGCCGGTCTTCAGCGCGCCGGTGCCGCCGACGGCCTGGGTGGTGACCACGCGGCCTTCGGCCAGCAGGGCGGAGTCCGCGCCGAACAGCAGTTTCTGTACCGCGCCGTCGTAGGCGGCGATGCCTTCGATCGGCAGGTAGCCGCGCGGTGCGTGAGCCTCGATGCGCGCCTTCTCGGCCTCGGCGACGGCGCGCAGCAGCGGAATTCGCCCCTCCTCGGTGAAGTAAACGCCCACGCCCAGGTTGACCTTGTTCGGACGGGGGTCGGCGTTGAAGGCTTCATTCAGGCCCAGGATCGGGTCGCGCGGCGCCATTTCGACGGCGGAGAACAGACTCATGATTGCGGCGGTCTCGGAGAGGAGAAGGTTGGGATGCGGCAACGCCCGCTAGGGGTTGCATAAAGGGGCCGCTATTATAGCGACCCAGGTTGTGCGCGGCGACAGCGCCAGCGCGCAATTCCAAGCTTTGACGCTCGCCGATGGCGCGCGTCACAGAGGATCGATCATGTCGCAGTTTCAGCTCGTCACCCGCTTCAAGCCCGCCGGCGATCAGCCCGAGGCGATCCGCCAGATGGTCGAGGGGCTGCAGGCCGGCCTGTCGCACCAGACCCTGCTGGGCGTGACCGGCTCCGGCAAGACCTTCAGCATCGCCAACGTGATCGCCCAGGTGCAGCGGCCGACCCTGGTGCTGGCGCCGAACAAGACCCTGGCCGCGCAGCTGTATGGCGAGTTCAAGAGCTTCTTCCCGAACAACGCGGTCGAGTATTTCGTCTCCTACTACGACTACTACCAGCCGGAGGCCTACGTACCGGCCTCGGACACCTTCATCGAGAAGGACGCCTCGATCAACGACCATATCGAGCAGATGCGCCTGTCGGCGACCAAGGCGCTGATCGAGCGGCCGGACGCCATAGTCGTCGCCACCGTCTCCTCCATCTATGGCCTGGGCAGCCCGGAGGAGTACCTGAAGATGGTGCTGCACATCGACCGTGGCGACAAAATGGACCAGCGCGCGCTGCTGCGCCGCCTGGCCGAGCTGCAGTACACCCGCAACGACATGGACTTCGCCCGCGCCACCTTCCGCGTGCGCGGCGACGTGATCGACATCTTCCCGGCCGAATCGGACCTGGAGGCGATCCGTGTCGAGCTGTTCGACGACGAGGTGGAGAGCCTGGCGGCCTTCGACCCGTTGACCGGCGAGGTGATCCAGAAGCTGCCGCGCTTCACCTTCTACCCCAAGAGCCACTACGTGACCCCGCGCGAGACCCTGCTGGAGGCGGTGGAGCACATCAAGGTCGAGCTCAAGGAGCGCCTGGACTACCTGCGCAATAACAACAAGCTGGTGGAGGCGCAGCGCCTGGAGCAGCGCACCCGCTTCGATCTGGAGATGATCCTTGAGCTGGGCTACTGCAACGGCATCGAGAACTACTCGCGCTACCTCTCCGGCCGTGCGCCGGGCGAGCCGCCACCCACCCTGTACGACTACCTGCCGGCCGAGTCGCTGCTGGTGATCGACGAATCCCACGTCACCGTTCCGCAGATCGGCGCCATGTACAAGGGCGACCGCTCGCGCAAGGAAACCCTGGTCGAGTACGGCTTCCGCCTGCCCTCGGCGCTGGACAACCGCCCTATGCGTTTCGAGGAATGGGAGGCGGCCAGCCCGCAGACCATCTTCGTCTCCGCCACGCCCGGCCCCTACGAGGCCGAGCATGCTGGGCGGGTGATCGAGCAGGTGGTGCGCCCCACCGGCCTGGTCGACCCCGAGATCGAGGTGCGCCCGGCGCGCACCCAGGTCGATGATCTGCTGTCGGAAATCCGCAAGCGCGTGGCGGTCGAGGAGCGGGTGCTGGTCACCACCCTGACCAAGCGCATGGCCGAGGACCTCACCGACTACCTGGCTGACCACGACGTGAAGGTGCGCTACCTGCACTCGGACATCGACACGGTGGAGCGGGTGGAGATCATCCGCGACCTGCGTACCGGCGCCTTCGACGTGCTGGTGGGCATCAACCTGCTGCGCGAGGGCCTGGACATGCCCGAAGTGTCGCTGGTGGCCATCCTCGATGCGGACAAGGAAGGCTTCCTGCGCAGCGAGCGCTCGCTGATCCAGACCATCGGTCGCGCCGCGCGCAACCTCAATGGCAAGGCCATCCTCTATGCCGACAACATGACCGGCTCGATGGAGCGCGCCATCGGCGAGACCGAGCGGCGGCGCAACAAGCAGCTGGCCTTCAACGAGGCCAACGGCATCGTGCCCAAGGGGGTCAAGAAGGATATCCGCGACATCCTCGAAGGCGCCGTGGTGCCGGGGGCGCGCAGCAACAAGCGCAAGGCCGCGGCCAAGGCGGCCGAGGAGAGCGCCCGCTATGAGGCCGAGCTGCGCTCGCCGAGCGAGATCACCAAGCGCATCCGCCAGCTGGAGGAGAAGATGTACCAGCTGGCCCGCGACCTGGAGTTCGAGGCGGCCGCCCAGCTGCGCGACGAGATCCACAAGCTGCGCGAGCTGCTGCTGCAGGTGTGAATTCTTGGCGGCCCGGATTTCATCCGGGCTGCATGGTTGCGTCGTTCAGCGCCGTCCGAAGATGATCATCGACACCCCGACCAGCACCGCCGCGCAGGCCATGCCGGCGGACAGGCTGAGGCGTTCGTCGAGGATCAGGTAGCCGAGCAGCAGCGCCACCACCGGGTTGACGAAGGCGAAGGTCGATACCAGGCTCGGCTTCACCTCGCGCAGCAGCCAGAAGTAGGCCGGGTATACGCCCAGGCTCACCGGCAGCACCAGATAGGCCAGCCACAGCCAGCCCTGCATGGACAGCTCGCCGAGCTGCAGGGCCTGCCAGTCGTCATGCCAGAGCCCCAGGCCACCCAGCACCAGTGCGCCGATCAGCATCTGCAGGCCCAGCCCGGTGGCGGCCGAGCGGAGCGCCGCGCGCTGGCGCAGCCACCAGGCGCCGACGGCCCAGAGCAGGGTGGCCAGCAGCACCAGGGCGCCGGACAGCCATTGCATGGGGCCGGCCGCTGCGCTCAGGCCGCCGCCCATCAGCAGGACGATGCCGGCGCTGGCGATGGCTAGGCCAAGCACTACCCAGAGCGGTGGGCGGTCCTGCAGCAGCCATTCCAGTAACACGCTCCACAGCGGCAGCGAGGCATAGAGGATGGCCAGCATGCCGGTCGGCAGGTGCTGGTTGGCGTAGATCAGTGCGCCCTGACCGACGGCGATCAGCAGCAGGCCGCCGATCAGCGCACCGCCCCAGTCACTGGCTTGCACGCGCAGGCCGCCGCGCGCCGCTACCCACAACAGCGCTAGCAGGCCGGCCAGGCAGAAGCGCAGGGTGCCGATGACGAAGGGCGGCAGTTCGCGCAGGAGGAAATGGTTGGCCAGGTAGGTAGTGCCCCAGCCGATATAGATGACCAGAAAGGCGCCGAGCAGCAGGAACGAGCGCTAACGCGAGGCAGGCATGGTGCAACCAGAAGCAGGAGGCGGCGGGCTCAGTGGGCCGCGCCACCGGTGGCGCCGGCAGGCAGGGTGCGGGTCAGCAGCACGGCGAGCATGCTGATGGCCAGGGCAATGCCGACGAAATGGAAGGCGTCATTGTAGGCCATGATCGCGGCCTGCTGATGGGTGATCTCGCTGAGCTTGCCCAGCGCCGCCTGCGAACTGCCGAGCTGCTCGGTGAGCAGGGCCAGGCGTTCGTCCACCTGCGGGTTGCCCGGTACCAGGGCCTCGCGCAGGTAGTCGAAGTAAGTCTTGGCGCGGCTGTCGAGCAGGGTGGCGAGCAGGGCAATGCCGATGGCGCCGCCGAGGTTGCGCAGGATGTTGAACAGGCTCGAGGCGGAGCCGGCGTCCTGCGGCTGTATATAAGCCGTGGCGATCAGCGAGATGGTCACCATGATCATCGGCTGGCCGAGGGCGCGGATCAGCTGAATATGGTTGAACTGCTCGCCGGCGAAGTCCGGATTGAGCGTGCCGGAGAAGAAGCTGGAGGCGCCGAACAGGGCGAAGCCGATGGCGCACAGCCACTTCGGCGAGATCACCTTCATCAGCTGCGGCACCAGCGGGATGAGGAACAGCTGCGGCAGGCCCATCCACATGATCACCTCGCCGATCTGCAGGGCGTTGTAGCCCTGGATCTGCGCCAGGTACAGCGGCAGCAGGTAGATCGAGCCGTACAGCCCCAGGCCCATGCCCAGGCTGGCGATACTGGTGAGGCCGAAGTTGCGCTCGCGCAGGATGCGCAGGTTGATCAGCGGGTTGTCGCGCGACAGCTGCAGGATGACGAACAGCACCAGGCAGACGGCCGCCACGCTGCCCAGGCCGACGATCAGGTTCGACTCCAGCCAGTCCTTGCGATGGCCTTCCTCGAGGAACACCTGCAGGCAGCCCAGGCCCAGGCCCAGGGTGACGATGCCGGCATAGTCGGTGCTCTTCAGCAATTCCCAGTGCGGCGCCTTCTTCTCCAGGCCGTACATCAGGCCGGCGATCATCAGCAGGCCGGGCGGCACGTTGATATAGAAGATGTATTCCCAGCCCCAGTTCTCGGTGAGCCAGCCGCCCAGTGTTGGGCCTATGGACGGAGCGAAGGTGGCGGTAATGGCGAACAGCGCCATGCCCTTGGCCCGGTGATGCTCGGGCAGCTTGATCAGGGTCATGGTGAAGGCCAGCGGGATCAGCGCGCCGCCGGTGAAACCCTGCAGGGCGCGGAAGGCGATCATGCTCTCCAGGCTCCAGGCCATGGAGCAGAGCAGCGAGGAGATCAGGAAGCCGACCGACACCCACACCGCCAGGCGCCGGGCCGAGAGCAGCTGCACCAGCCAGGCGGTGAGCGGGATCATGATGATCTCGGCCACCAGGTAGGAGGTGGAGATCCACGAGCCTTCCTCCAGGGTGGCCGACAGCGCGCCCTGGATGTCCTTGAGCGAGGAGTTGGTGATCTGGATGTCCAGCACCGCCATGAAGGCGCCGAGCATGGCGCTCATCACCGCGATCCAGTCGCGCCGGCTCGGCTCGCCGACCGGGCGGATCAGCGCATCAGCCGCCATGACGGGCGTCGCTGGCGATGTCCACGCTCACTTCCACGGACATGCCCGGGCGGATCTTGCCGGCCAGCGGGTTGTCGGCGGCGAAGGTCAGCTTGACCGGGATGCGCTGCACCACCTTGGTGAAGTTGCCGGTGGCGTTGTCCGGTGGCAGCAGGCTGAACTGCGCGCCGGAGGCGGCGAACAGGCTGTCGATGCGGCCCACGATGGGCGTGTCCGGGTAGGCGTCGAAGACCAGCTCGGCGCTCTGGCCGACCTGCATGCGGCCGATCTGGGTTTCCTTGAAGTTGGCCTGCACCCAGATGGCGTCGTTCGGCACGATCGACAGCAGATAGGCGCCGGCTTGCACCACCTGGCCGGTGCGGGCGGAGCGCTGGCCGATGGTGCCGCTGATCGGCGCGCGGATCTCGGTGCGCGCCAGGTTCAGCTCGGCCTGGGCGATCTCCGCGCGGGCGTTGGCGATCTGCGCTTCGAGGCGCTTGACCTCAGCCTGCAGGGCATCCACCTGCTGGCGTTGGGCGGCCAGGTCGGCCTCGGCCTTGGACAGCTGCGAGCGGGCCACGCGGCTGTCGGCGGACAGGGTGGTGACCCTTTCTTCGGAGACGTAGCCCGGCTTGCGCAGGGTCTGGGCGCGGGACAGGTCGATCTGGGTGCGTGCGAGCGTGGCCTGTCCGGCGGCGACATCGGCCTGGCTGGCGGCGATCAGGCTGGCCTGCTGGTCCAGGCGGCTCTGCGCCTGCGCCAGCTCCGCCTCGCGGGTGGCCAGGGCGGCGCGGGCGCGTTCCAAGGCCAGCTGGAAGTCGGCGGCCTCCAGGGTCAGCAGCAGCTGGCCTTTCTCCACCTGCTGGTTGTCGGCCACCAGCACCTGCTCGATGCGCGCGCCCAGCTGGCTGGAGACGCGGGTGATCTCGCCCTGTACGTAGGCGTTGTCGGTGCTTTCGTGGAAGCGTCCGACCAGCAGCCAGTGGCCGAACAGGGCGGCGGCGATCAGGGCGAGGAGGGCGACGAAGACGGACAGACGGCGTTGCAACTGGGCGGGCATGACGGTGCTCGAACGGCGGGCAGAATGTAAGCAAATCTAACAGTGTTGCTCTGGAGTGAGTAGACGGTAGAATTCGCAAACTTTGTTGCTTATGGGGAACAATAATGGGGCTGGATGATGCCTTGATCTTCACCCGCGTGGTGGAGTGCCACAGCTTCACCCAGGCCGCGCAGAGCCTGGGCATGCAGAAGTCCACGGTGAGTCGGCGCATCGCCCTGCTGGAGGAGCGCCTCGGCGTGCGCCTGCTCAACCGCACCACGCGCAAGCTGCGCCTGACCGAGGTGGGGCAGGCCTACTACGAGCGCTGCCGGCAGATCATGCTCGACTTCGCCGAGGCCGAGCAGGCGGTGATGCAGCTGCAGCAGGCGCCTTCCGGGCTGCTGCGGATCAGCGCGCCCATCGAGTTCGGCCAGCTGTTCCTCGGTCGGGTGCTGGGCGAGTTCATGCGCCAGTACCCGCAGATCAGCGCCGAGGTGGAGCTGACCTCGCGCGATGTCGATCCGCTGGAGGAGGGCGTCGACATCGCCATCCAGGTCGGCCAGCCGCGCGACTCCACGCTGATCGCGCGCAAGCTGTTCGAGAGTCGCCGGCGCCTGTGCGCCAGCCCGGCCTACCTGGCCCAGCATGGCACGCCGCGCACCGTTCAGGAGCTGGCCGGGCATCGGGCCCTCCACCTGCCGGTGGATTCCCCGCGGCATTGGCCGCTGCTGGGCGAAAACATCGCCTGCCAGCGCGTGCTGGCCTGCAACAACATCACCCTGGCCCGTGAGGCTGCGCTGGCCGGCGCCGGGATTGCCGCATTGCCGGTGATGATCTCCGAGGCGGCCGTGCAGGACGGGGAGCTGATCGAGCTGCTGCCCGAAGCGCGCTTGCCGACTGGCGAGCTGTATGCGGTGTACCCGTCGCGGCGCTTCCAGGCGATGAAGGTCAAGGCCTTCCTCGATTTCCTCATGGCCAGCCTGCCGCAGGCTGGGCTGCTGGAGCCGGCGGGCGCCGGCCTGCTAACATCGCGCCCTTGAACCACTCCTTCGTTTCCGAGACTTGTCATGACCAAAGTCCGCACCCGTATTGCGCCGTCGCCGACCGGTGACCCGCACGTCGGTACCGCCTACATCGCCCTGTTCAACCTGTGCTTCGCCCGCCAGCACGGCGGCGAATTCATCCTGCGCATCGAGGACACCGACCAGCTGCGCTCGACCCGCGAGTCCGAGCAGCAGATCTTCGACGCCCTGCGCTGGCTGGGCATCGAGTGGAACGAAGGCCCGGATGTCGGTGGCCCGCACGGCCCGTACCGGCAGAGCGAGCGCGGCGCGATCTACAAGAAGTACTCGGACGAACTGGTCGCCAAGGGCCACGCGTTCCCCTGCTTCTGCTCCGCCGAGCGCCTGGACCAAGTGCGTGCCGAGCAGATGGCGAAGAAGGAAACCCCGCGCTACGACGGCCACTGCATGCACATCGCCCCGGAAGAGGCGCAGAAGCGCATTGCCGCCGGCGAATCCCATGTGGTGCGCATGAAGGTGCCGAGCGAGGGTGTCTGCGTGGTGCCGGACATGCTGCGCGGCGACGTGGAGATCCCCTGGGATCGCATGGACATGCAGGTGCTGATGAAGGCCGACGGCCTGCC
>JAJLLC010000050.1:0-78863 GCA_033838285.1 Pseudomonadaceae bacterium | reverse complement strand
TTCGCCTCCAAGGTGGAAGTGGCTGGCGACAAGGTCAACGTCACCCGCGAAATCGACGGCGGCCTGCAGACCGTCGCGCTGAACCTGCCGGCGATCGTCACCACCGACCTGCGTCTGAACGAGCCGCGCTACGCGTCGCTGCCGAACATCATGAAGGCCAAGAAGAAGCCGCTGGAAGTGCTGACCCCGGATGCGCTGGGCGTCGCCACCACGTCCACCGTGAAGACCCTGAAAGTAGAAGCACCGGCTGCTCGCAGCGCCGGCATCAAGGTCAAGTCCGTGGCTGAACTGGTCGAGAAACTGAAGAACGAGGCGAAGGTAATCTAAATGGCTATCTTGGTTGTTGCTGAACACACTAACGCCGCTCTGGCGCCTGCCACTCTGAACGTCGTGACCGCCGCGCAGAAGATCGGTGGCGACATCCATGTGCTGGTCGCGGGTAGCTCGTGCGCCGCTGCCGCCGAAGCCGCCGCCAAGGTTGCCGGCGTATCCAAGGTGCTGGTGGCCGACAACGCCGCCTTCGCCCACCAGCTGCCGGAAAACGTCGCTCCGCTGGTTGCCGAACTGGGCAAGGGCTACAGCCACGTGCTGGCTCCGGCCACCACCAACGGCAAGAACTTCCTGCCGCGCGTTGCCGCCCTGCTGGACGTCGACCAGATCTCCGAGATCATCGCCGTCGAGAGCGCCGACACCTTCAAGCGTCCGATCTATGCCGGTAACGCCATCGCCACCGTGCAGTCCTCCGCTGCCGTCAAGGTGATCACCGTGCGTACCACCGGTTTCGACGCTGCTGCCGCCGAAGGCGGTTCCGCTGCCGTTGAAGCTTTGGCTGCTGGCGCCGATGCCGGCAAGTCGTCCTTCGTCGGCGAAGAGCTGGCCAAGTCCGACCGTCCGGAGCTGACCGCTGCCAAGATCGTCGTATCCGGCGGCCGTGGCATGGGCAATGGCGACAACTTCAAGCACCTGTACGCCCTGGCCGACAAGCTGGGCGCCGCCGTCGGTGCCTCGCGTGCCGCCGTCGACGCCGGCTTCGTGCCGAACGACATGCAGGTCGGTCAGACCGGCAAGATCGTCGCTCCGCAGCTGTACATCGCGGTCGGCATCTCCGGTGCCATCCAGCACCTGGCCGGCATGAAGGACTCCAAGGTCATCGTCGCCATCAACAAGGACGAAGAAGCCCCGATCTTCCAGGTGGCTGACTACGGCCTGGTGGCTGACCTGTTCGAAGCCGTGCCGGAGCTCGAGAAGCTGGTCTGATCCGGCTTCCCGCTTCAACAAGAAACCCGCTCATCGAGCGGGTTTCTTGTTTTCACAGGCTGCCGAGAAAGGCCTGGTAGTGCTGCGCCGTCTCTTCGGGGCGCTCGATCATCGGCGCGTGGCCGCAATCCTTCATCACCACCACGCTCGGGCGCTTCAGTAGCGGCTTCATCACCTCGATGCTGGAGACATCCAGAACCCGATCACGATCCCCCCAGAGCAGCAAGGTAGGCACCTGGATCTTCGGCAGCTCTGGCTCCAGGGGCACGTACTGGTCGCGCAGCTGGGCGAAGATCCTGTCGTAGTGCTCGCGGTTGGCCATGGACTGCTCGGCGAAGTGTCGTTTGAGCGCGTCCGGCAGGGGCGGCGGGCTGACGAAGACGAAGTCCATCAGGGTGTCGAAGTCCTCGGCCTTGCGTACCACCAGCGGGTTGGGCTCGCCGCGTTCGAGCATGGCGAACATCTCGCTCTGGCGCGGCGAGGTCACGCCGGCATTGCCGAGCAGCGCCACGCTGCGGACCTCCGTGGGATAGCGGGCGGCATACAGGGCGGCGATATGCCCGCCCATGGAGTTGCCGATCAGGTGCGGCCGTTCGAGTTGCAGTGCCTGGACGAAGGCGCGCAGACGCTCGACCTGACTGGCCACGTCGTAGCTGGCGTCCGGCTTGCTGCTCTCGCCGAAACCCGGCAGGTCGAGCGCGACCACTCGGTAGTCCGTACTGAAATGCCGGGCGAAGCGCAGCCAGTTGTCGCGGTTGGCGCCGAAGCCGTGGATCATCAGTATCGGTTCGCCGGTTTCGGGGCCGCCGACGTAGTAGTGGATGTTCAGGTCGGCGACTCGAACCTGCTGCGGGGAGAGACCGGCCAGCTGGCGCTCGACGAGCTGAACGGTGGCGAGCAGCGCGGAGGGCGAGAGGTAGAGCGTGCCGCCGGCAGTGGCCAGCAACAGCACAAGAACGAGGGAAAGCTTTTTCATGGCGATTCCTTATCGCTAATTATTATCGAGCTCGCCTGTTACGCTAGCATGAAGCGGTTCGCCCTCGTCAGAAGGGGCGTGCCCGACCACGATCATGCGAGCGGTACATCCGATGCGAAAAGCGCTGTTGTTCAAGGTTCTGCCTGCGTTGGCCCTGTTGCCCCTGTGGGCGGGGGCGGCCGGCAAGTGCGAGATGCTGGTGGCCACCGGTAATCCGGAAAATCCACCCTACCTGTGGAAGGACCCGCAGAGCCCGCAGCACCTGATCGGCGCCAATGCCGATCTGCTGATGCTGATCGGCGAACAGCTGGGGCTGAAGGTCGAGATGCTGCACACGGGCAGCTGGGCACAGGCCGAGGAGGAAGTGCGTAGCGGGCGAGTCGACCTGCTCGCGGGGGTGACGCTCGACCTGCCTCGGCTGGAGGTCGTCGACTACGTGCATCCGGCCTTCCTGGTCATGCCTACCGTGGTCTGGGTGGGCAAGGATAACGGCTTCCCCTACGGTGGCTGGGAGGACCTGCGCGGACGCAAGGGTGGCGTGGCGGAGAATGCGCGGCTCGCTCCGCAGTTCGCCAGCTTTGCCCGGGACAACCTGACGCTGGAGAAGGAGGCCGGTCGACTCCAGGCATTCCAGAAGCTGCTGCTCGGTCGCACCGACTACCTGCTGTACGAGCGCCACTCGGGCCAGGCGCTGGTCGAGCCGAAAGGCATGCTGGATAGCCTGGAGGCGCTAGAGCCTCCCGTGTCCAGCGAAGGCCTCTATCTGGGGTTGTCGCACAATTCGGCCTGTAACGATCCCTGGCTGCGCGGACAGCTGGCGAAAAAAATGACAGAATTGACCGCTGCCGGCGTGCCGGAAAGCCTTCTGCAACGCAATCTCCAGCGCTGGAAGGCGCAGCAGCCGCAGAGCCTCGACCTCCCTTCGCAAGAGCAGGAAAAATCCGAGTGAAGCTACCCCCAATCCTTGCCCTGGCCATGCTGGTGCTGGCCGGCTGCGCCAACGATCCGGCTCCCGCCGAACAGATGCGACTGACCCGCCAGGCTGTCGAGCAGGCCCGTGCGGTCGGGGCCGACCAGCAGGTCGAGGAGATGCGCCTGGCCGAGCAGAAGCTGGCGCGTGCGGAGAAGAACATGGGCGAGGAAGACTACAAGCGCGCCCGCCACTTTGCCGAACAGGCCGAGCTGGATGCGCGCCTGGCCGAGGCCAAGGTGCTCAACCTGAAGAGCCAGAAGCAGCTCGACGAGATGAACGCGCGGATCGCCCGCCTGCGCAAGCAACTGGGGGAACTGCCGTGATCGCCTCGCGTATTGCCGGCAGCGTCATGCTGCTGTCCCTGGCGCTGCTCGCCGGCTGTGCCGGTCAGCAGGGGCGCGAAGCCCTGGGCGCCGCCGAAACCAGCTTCCTGGCGGTCAAGGAAGACACCGACGTATTGCGCAGCGCACCCAAGGACGTGATCCGCGCCGGCGAGTCGCTGGCCCGTGCCGAACGCCTGTCCGGCTATTGGGGCAGTGCCGCCGACGTGGCCCACTATGCCTACCTGAGCCAGCGCTACAGTGAGATCGCCCGCCAGCACAGCGAGCTCAACCTCAATCAGGAGCGCCTGGCCAAGCTCGACCTGGAGCGCGAGCGCCTGCAGCTCACCTTGCGCGAGGCCAAGCTGCTCAGTGCCCAGCAGCAGGGGCACTGGATGGAGGAACAGATGGTCCAGCTGGCCGCCAGCGAGACCGACCGCGGGCTGCTGATGACCCTGGGGGACGTGCTGTTCGATGCCGGCCGCAGCGAGCTCAAGGCTTCGGCCAATCGCACCATCCTCAAGCTGGTGCAGTTCCTGCAGATCAATCCGCGGCGCCGGGTGCGCATCGAGGGCTATACCGACAACCGTGGCGATGCCGCCGAGAACCTGGAACTGTCGCGGGCTCGGGCACAGACCGTGGCGGACTTGCTGAATGACCTGGGTATCGACGGTCGGCGCATCGAGGTCAAGGGCTATGGCGAAGCCCATCCGCTGGCAGAGAACGCTTCGGCCAAAGGGCGGGCGCAGAACCGCCGCGTGGAGATCCTTATCTCCGACGAGCAGGGGCGACTGAGTCCCGAGCGCTGAACCTGCTCACTGCGTTGCAAGCAACCCCGGTGCCATCGCCCGGGGTTTTTTGTTAGACCAAAGTCTGATGCGAGTGGAGCAAAACCCGGCCTAAGCTGTAACAGCTACAACTGTACCGCCTGCAAATTCTCGGACTGTATCGCCACCTTCTCGCTGCATGTCGCTACTGTTACGGTCCAGTAGTGGAAGGAGCCTCCTCATGACCAGTTTGTTGCTTTACCAGCGCATCGCCCAGCAGCTGGCCGAGGATATCCGTCGTGGCGTCTACCAGCCGGGCGAGCGCGTGCCCTCGGTGCGCAAGATGAGTTCGCAGCTCAGCGTCAGCCACGCCACCGTGCTGCAGGCCTATGCCAACCTGGAGGACATGGGCCTGATCCGTGCCCGTCCACAGTCCGGCTTCTACGTGCACCAGACCGCCGGCCTCACCGCGCCGACTCCGGACATTGCCCGGGTCGAGCGACCGTCCATGGTCACCCGCAGCAGCATCATCAGTCAGGTCCTCACCGAGTCTCGCCAGGAAGGCGTGTTCCCGCTGGGGGCCGCCGTGCCGCACGTGGACTACCTGCCGGTGCGCTCGCTGCACCAGCAGCTGGCCAAGGTCACCCGCTTCCAGAGCCCGCGCGCCTTCAGCTACATGTTCAGCCCCGGCTACGAACCGCTGCGCCGCCAGGTGGCGATCCGCATGCGCGACGCCGGCGTGGTGGTCGACCCGTCCGAGGTGGTGATCACCCACGGCTGCGTGGATGCCATCCACATGGCCCTGCGGGTGATGACCCAGCCGGGCGACCTGATCGCCGCCGAGTCGCCGACCTACTACGGTTTGCTGCAGCTGGCCGAGGTGCTGGGTCTGAAAGTCATCGAGATCCCCAGCGACCCGACCACCGGCCTCAGCCTGGAGGCCCTGCAGCTGGCCGCCAACCAGTGGCCGATCAAGGCCCTGGTACTGACCGCGCGGCTGTCCAACCCGCTCGGCGGCAGCATCCCCGAGGAGCGCCAGAAGCAGCTGCTGCGCCTGACCGCCGACCACGGCATCCAGGTGATCGAGGACGACATCTACGGCGAGCTGCTGTTCGAGCCGGGGCGCAGCAAGGCGCTCAAGGCCCACGACCGCGACGATCAGGTGGTGTACTGCTCGAGCTTCTCCAAGACCCTGTCGCCCGGCGTGCGCATCGGCTGGATCATCGCCGGGCGCTACCAGGAGGAGGTGGAGCGGCTGCAGACCTTCAGCACCCATTCGGCCTGCAGCGTGACCCAGATGGGCGTGGCCGCCTACCTGGAGAACGGCGGCTACGACCGCCACCTGCGGCATATCCGCCAGGAGTACCGCAAGAACATGACCGCCTACCAGCTGGCGGTGCAGCAGCACTTCCCGGAAGGCACGCAGATGACCCGGCCGCACGGCGGCTTCATCCTCTGGGTCAGCCTGCCGGGCAAGGTCAGCGCCCAGGAGCTGCACGTGCAGGCGCTACAGCAGGGCATCAGCATCGCCCCGGGGCTGATCTTCAGCAACACCGAGCAGTTCAACCACTGCCTGCGCCTGACCTGCGGGGTGCCGTGGAACCGCGAGTCCGAGCGGGCGATCATGACCCTGGGCATGCTGGCTCATCAGCTGTGCACCTAGCCCGAGCGTGCTATTGGCGCAGGATCAGCAGGTCCTGCGAACTCTGGTGCAGCACGTGGCGTGTGGTACTCCCCAGCAGCAACTCGCCGACTCTGCTGCGCGGATGCTGGGCGAGCAGGATCAGGTCGCACGCCTGCTCGCGGGCATACTCCTGAATGCATAGACTGGCCTCGCCGAAGCGCACTTCGCAGCGATGCGCCAGTCCTGCGTTGCTTCCCTCCGTGAGCCTGTGGCATTGCTCCAGGGCCTGTTCTTCGCTCAGTTTTCGGTAGTGCTGCAGTTCGCTATCGCTGATGCCCGCCATTTGCAGGCGACCGGCGTAGGGCAGATCCAGTGCGTGCAGGAGGATGCGCTCGCCCTGTGGGGCGATGCGTGCCGCCAGTTGCAGTAGTGGCAGCGAGCGGGGTGAAAAGTCCACTGCGACCAGGACCCGCTTGTAGGGCGCCGCGCAGGCCTGGCGCACGATCAGCAGCGCACACTCGAGCAGGCCCAGCAGTCGCAGGGGCGTGCTCCCGACCATGGTCTCGTGCAGGTGCCCGGCACCGTGAGCGCCGACCACCAGCAACTCACTGGCGCGGGCATCCGCCTCTGCGGCTATCACGCTGGCGGGGTCGCCTTCGCGCACCAGGATGCCGGGGGCCCTGGAGTCCGCGCTGGCGAAATGCTCGGCCAGTGCTGCCAGCTCCTCGTGGCTCTGCTGGAGCAAGCGCTCCAGCACCTCGGGCCTGGCGCCGCTCAACCAGTTCTGCAGGCGCTGCAACAGGTCCTGCGGCAGTACGTGCAACAGGTCGAGGGGCATGTCGAGCTGAGCCGAGAGCTGCATGGCCCGCGCTATCGCCAGGTTGCCTCCGCCGGAGAGGTCCGTGGCTGCCAGGCAGTGGTGGGCGCTATTCATACAGACCTCTCTTGTCGGTTGATGCGTTCGAAGAGCTGTTCGGCCACCCGCTCCACCGCGTCGCGGAAGGGGAAGAACAGGCTGGCCGATTCGAGCGTGCGCAGCCGTTCCTCCTGATCCTCATCGCGCGCCGCTACTGCTAGCGGGCTCGCCGGGTGGTGCAGGCGCAGGCCGTGAATGAGCGCGCGGTTGGAGTCGAGGTCGGGGAGGGTGCTGATCGCCCAGGTGGCAGGAGTGAGTGGCAGGGTGGCGAGGAAGTCGCCGTCCTGGCTGTCGCCGAAGTGCACGCTCAAACCGTCGCGGCGAAGCCTCGAGACCACCTCGGGGTCGAAGTCCACTCCCAGCACGTGCAGGCCCCGTGCGCGCAGGCTGCGCGCCAGGTGGCTGCCATAGCGGCCCAGGCCGAAGAGGATCACATCCGGATGGCGTTCCTCATGCTGGCCTTCTTCCAGGGCCTTCTCGCGGAAGGGGTTGCGTCGTTCGAACGGCCTCAGCCAGGGCGACAGGCGTTCGTAGAGCGCCTGCGAGTAGAGAATCATGTAGGTGGACATCGTGATGGTGACGATCCCGACCAGGGTGGTCAGCCCCAGCGCCTGCATGCCGACATGGCCGAGGGAGATGCCCATGGCGACGAACACAATGGAAAATTCGCTGATCTGCGCCACGGTAAGGCCGGCCAGCAGACCGGTACGGCGGCGATAGCCCATGTAGCCCATGATGGCCATGACGATCAGCGGGTTGCCGATCAGCACGAACAGCGAGAGCACCAGCGCGGGCAGCAGCTCATCGCCCAGCGTGGAGAAGTCCAGTTTGGCGCCCAGGTCGATGAAGAAGAACAGCAGAAGGAAGTCGCGGATGCCGGTCAGGCGTGCGCCTATGGCCTCGCGATACGGAGTGGAGGCCAGCGAGAAACCGGCCATGAAGGCGCCTGCCTCCTGAGAGAAGCCGGCCCATTCGCCCAGTGCGGCGAGCCCCACACCCCAGGCGATGGCGAAAAGCAGCAGCAGTTCCTGGGAGCGGGCGATGGCGGCGACCAGTACCGGCAATACCCAGCGCATCAGAACGAACATGAGCAGCGCTGCGGCGCCGATGCGCAGGGCCATGTTCAGCAGGACCTGCCAGCCGCTGTCGCCGCCGCCGGTATCGCGCAGAGCGCTCATCACCATCATGGCCAGCACCACGGCCAGATCCTGCACGATCAGGAAGCCCACAGCGATACGCCCGTGGAGGGAGTCCAGCTCGCGCTTGTCCGACAGCAGCTTGACCACGATGATGGTGCTGGAAAAGGTCAGCGCCACAGCGACATAGAGCGCCTCCATGTAGCCTTTGCCGAGGGCCAGGATAATCAGGAAGCCGATGGCGATGGTGAAAGCCAACTGACCGAGGCCGGTGGCCAGGGCCACGGCACCGATGTGGCGGATATGGCCGAGATCGAGCTTCAGCCCGACGACGAACAGCAGAACCGCTACCCCGATCTGTGCCAGCAGGTCGATCTGGTCATGCGCATTAACCAGGCCGAAGAAGGCCGGGCCTACAAGGATGCCCACCAGCATGTAGGCGATCAGTACCGGCTGACGCAGTTTCACGGCGATCAGTCCGGCCGCGGTGGTCAGCCCCAGCAGCACGGCCATTTCCGCGAAAGGCCCGGTGGCCAGGCTCGGGTCGCTCATCCTGAATTCTCCCTACACTTAATAAGGAGATAGTATCGAGTCCGCGAGAGCAGGCCGGTCGTCGAGTCCCGGGCAAGTGTTACGCGATTTTTCACCGCTCTAACCCCATTCGGCACGGCGGCTCGTCTACCCAGGCGAATGAACTTTTCGCCCGAGGAGAGCCGCCATGCCCAGTATCGCCCCCCACCCCCTGCTCGCTGGCTTCGCCGCCACCCTGACGCTGGTACTGGCCGGCTGTAGTGCCTCCAGCGAGGATAACGCCCAGCCGAGGTTGAGCGAGTCGACCAGTCCTGGCCTGCAGCAAGCGCAGCAGGGGGCTTCCGCATACCGGGCCAAGGCCGCAACCGAGGCCAAGGCCGTCGTCCAGGCGCAGGAGGCGCAGCGGCGTGCGCAGGCGCTGCCGATGAGCGCACCGGCGCTGCTGGCCGACAGCGTCGGCTTCGGCTACCAGGACGTTAATCGCGAGCAGTACCAGAAGATCGAGAGCAACCCGGTGCAGGCGGTGGCCGAGCAGCCGGTGTCGACCTTCAGCATCGACGTCGACACCGGCGCCTATGCCAACGTCCGGCGCTTCCTCAACGGCGGCAGCCTGCCGCCCAGGGACGCGGTGCGCCTGGAGGAGCTGGTCAACTACTTCCCCTACGCCTATCCCAAGCCCGAGGGCGACGTGCCGTTCAGCGTCGCCACCGAACTGGCTACCACCCCGTGGAATCCCGAAACCCGCCTGCTGCGCGTGGCGATCAAGGCCACGGAGATGAGCGCTGCCGAGCTGCCGCCGGCCAACCTGGTGTTCCTGGTCGACGTGTCCGGCTCCATGGACCGCCGCGAGGGCCTACCGATGGTCCAGGCCACCCTAAAGCTGCTGGTCGATCAGTTGCGCCCGCAGGACCGCGTGGCCCTGGTCACCTATGCCGGCACCGCCGGTGTGGTGCTGGAGTCCACCGCCGGCAGCGACAAGGCCAGGATCCGCGTCGCCATCGACCGGCTCAGCGCAGGCGGCTCCACCGCCGGCGAGTCGGGCATCCAGCTGGCCTACCAGGAGGCGCAGAAGGGCCTGCTCAAGGGCGGCATCAACCGCATCCTGCTGGCCACCGACGGCGACTTCAACGTCGGCATCAGCGACTTCGAGACGCTCAAGCAGCTGGCCGCCGACAAGCGCAAGACCGGTGTATCGCTGACCACCCTCGGCTTCGGCGTAGGCAACTACAACGAGCAGCTGATGGAGCAGCTGGCCGACGCCGGCGACGGCAATTACGCCTACATCGACAACCTGCGCGAGGCGCGCAAGGTGCTGGTCGACCAGCTGAGTTCGACCCTGGCGGTGGTGGCCAAGGACGTGAAGATCCAGGTCGAGTTCAACCCGGCCGAGGTCAGCGAATACCGCCTGCTGGGTTACGAAAACCGCGCGCTGAAGCGCGAGGACTTCGGCAACGACAAGATCGATGCCGGCGAGATCGGCGCCGGGCACACGGTCACCGCCCTCTACGAAGTGGTGCCGGTGGGCGCCAAGGGCTGGCTGGAGCCGCTGCGCTATGCCCAGGCCAATGAAAAGCCGGGCAAGGCCGGCGAGATCGCCTGGCTGCGCCTGCGCTACAAGGCGCCGGAAGGCGGCGCCAGCCAGCTGGTCGAGCGCCTGATCGGCAAGGGCGAAGCGACGCCGATCAACCAGGCCAGCGAGGACCTGCGCTTCGCCGCGGCGGTGGCCGCCTTCGCCCAGCAACTCAGGGACGCCAAGTACACCGGCGACTTCTCCCTGGCCGACAGCGCCAGGCTGGCGCGCGGCGCCAAGGGCGAGGACCCGTTCGGCCTGCGCGGCGAATTCGTGCAGCTGGTGGAACTGGCGCAGAGCCTGCAAACTCCGCAAAACGTTCAAGTCAGGGCCGACTAATTGAACCTACCACTGCAAGACGATGACGCTGCGCTGCTGCGGCGTTATCGCAATGGCGAGGCGGCGGCCTTCGCCCAGCTCTACGAGCGTCATCGCCTAGGCCTGTTCCGTTTCCTCCTTGGCCTTTGCGGCGACCACGCCCTGGCCGAGGAGGTGTTCCAGGACACCTGGATGAGCCTGATCCGCAGCGCCAGCGAGCAACGCGAGGCGGTGCTGTTCAAGACCTGGCTGTACCAGATCGCACGCAACCGCCTGATCGATCACTGGCGCAAGAGCGGTCGCCACCAGGGAAAGCTCGATGAGTACGACGAGGCGCAGCACGCCAGCGCCGACCCGGGCCCCGGTCCCGAGCAGCAGCTGTTGCTCAGCCGCGACCAGGAGCGCCTGCAGGCGGCGCTGGCCGACCTGCCCGAGGAGCAGCGCCAGGTGTTTCTGCTGCGCGCCCATGGCGACCTGGAGCTGGCGGAGATCGCCGAACTGACCCGAACCCCGGCGGAAACCGTGAAGAGCCGCCTGCGTTATGCGTTGAACAAGTTGCGTCGGCTGCTGGCCGATCCGGCTTCGGCCGAGGAGGTATCCGCATGAGCCAACAACCCCAGGATCTGCAGCAGGAGCGCGAGCTGCTGGAACATTTCCGCCAGCACAGCCGGGGCGAGCCGTCTGCCGCCGTGGATGCGCTGATCCTCGAGGCCGCGCGCCAGGCCGTGACCCCACCGGCAGCGCGCCCGAGCCGCGCCCAGCGCCTGCATGCCTGGCTGTTCGGTGCCGGCAGCCATACCCGCTGGTCGGTAGCCTTCGCCGGCCTGGCTACGCTCGGCATCGGCCTGAGCCTGACCTGGCGCACTCAGGAGCAGTTGCCGGCCGCCTACGATGTGCCTGCGCCTGTCGCGATTCAGGCCCCGGAGATGGCGCAAGAGAGCAGTCGAGAGTTCTCCGAGCTGGCCAAGCGCAAGGCCGAGGCGGAGAGGGAGAAGAAGGCCGTGGTGCGCGAGTCCATGGCCGGCGCGGCCAGCCTTCCGGCTTCACCGCCGGCCGCTGCGCTGCGGAAGCGCGCCGCGCCGCTGGCCGATGCCGTCTCTTCTGCAGCCGAGAAGCGAGTGCCTGCCGAGCCCGCCGCCAGGTCGCAGACCGCAGCACGGAGCAAGCCCATGGGCCTGGCCGAGGAGCCCGCGGCTCTGGAACAGCAGCTGCGCGAGGTGCTGCGGCTGCGTCGCGAGGGGCGCGGGGAGGAGGCCGAGCACCTGCTGACGCGGCTCCGCCAGGACCATGCCGAGGAAGAATTGCAGCGCAGCTTGCGGCGCCTGGAAGCTGAGCCGGCAGCCGCGCCTTGAGCCCGCGACAGGCCGGAGCGGTTGCCGGGCAATATGGCGTAACCGCTCTGGCTTGCCAGATCGCAGGGCAAGCGCGAGCATGACAAGGAACCCTTAACTCGCCTGCTGCAATGACTGCTATTCGTGTTCTAGCCCTGGCCCTGGCCGCCACCCTGCTGGTGGCCTGTGACGAACCCGCCAAGGCCCCGCCACCCGTGCCGAGCCCGCCCAAGGTCGAGCCTGCGCCTGTTCCGCCGGCGCCAAGCAAGTCCAGTGAGCCGACCACAGCCTCCAAGCCTGTCGTGGTAGAGCAGGCCGCGCCGACACCGAGCAAGCCGCGCCAGCTCGTGGCGCAGCCTGCCGAACCGCTGCCGCCGGTGAAGTTGGACCTGCACCTGCCCGAGGAAAGCCTGAAGCCGGATGAGCCCCTGGCAGACCTGCCCGAGCAGCCGCTGTTGCCGCCGCTGTTCGTGGAAAAACCGGCCGAACCGGGGCCCTTTCAGCTCAATGGTCGGCTGATCACCAACGAGCGGGTCGACGACTACTGGAACTCGGTGGAGGGGGCGGAGCTGCAGATCGAGTTCCGCAACTAGAGATCGCGCTCGACGCGCTCAGTCGACGAACAGGTCGGTCATCAGCTTGCCGGCCGGATCGAAGCGGTACTGCTCGAAGTCCGTCTGCCCCTGTTCGCGCAGGATCTCCTCGTCGATCAGCAGGCGGCCGCTGATGCTCCGTCCGCTGCTGGCGAGGATGGCGCAGGCGGCGTCGGCCATGATCGCCGGCAGGCGCGCGGCCTTCATCACCGTGGGGCCGCCGGCCTCGAACTCGATGGCGGCGGTGGCGATCACCGTCCTGGGCCACAGTGAGTTGACGCTGATGCCGTACTTCCGGAATTCCTCGTGCATGCCCAGGGTGAGCATGCTCATGCCGTACTTGGTGGTGGTGTAGGGGCCGTAGCTGGCGAACCACTTGGGATCGAGGTTGAGCGGCGGTGACAGGCTGAGGATATGGCCCTGGGTTTTCTTCAGGTAGGGCAGGGCGGCCTGGCTGCAGACCATTACCGCGCGGCTGTTGATCTGGAACATCAGGTCGTAGCGCTTGGGCTCCAGGTGCTCGACGCCCTTGAGGCGGATGGCCCCGGCGTTGTTGACTAGCGCATCGATGCCGCCGAAGTGCGCGGCGGCCCGGGCCATGGCGGCCTGCACCGCTTCCTCGTCACGCACGTCCAGCTGCAGGGCCAGGGCCTGGCCGCCGGCGGCCTCGACCTCGGCGGCCACCGAGAAGATGGTGCCCGGCAGCTTGGGGTGGGCCTCGGCGCTCTTCGCCGCAATGACGATATTGGCGCCCTGGCCCGCGGCCTTGAGGGCGATCTCGCGGCCGATGCCACGGCTGGCACCGGTGATGAACAGGGTCTTTCCTTGCAGCGACATGGTGTTGCTCCCGTCTCTTCTTGTTCGTGCGGCTTGCGGCTCAGGCCTCTTCGGCGGCCACTTCCACCAGCAGCTGGCGGCTCTTGACCTGGTCGCCCTGGCTGACCTGGACGCGGCGGATCACGCCGTCCATCCCGGCCTTGAGCGGGTGCTCCATCTTCATCGCCTCCAGCACCAGCAGCAGCTGGCCCTTGCCGACCCGCTGCCCCTCGCTGACCAGCACGTCGACGATGGCGCCATCCATCGGTGCCTTCACCGTGCCGGAGGCCGCGCCCTCGGCGCCGCTGGCCGGCTCGTGGGTGACGTCGGTGAGCTCCAGGTTGCCGCCCTGGCCATACAGCCAGACACGGCCTCCATCGAGGTGATAGGCCAGGCGGCGGCGTACGCCGTCCAGTTCCAGGCTGGCCCAGCGGCCGTCGCGTGCCAGCAGGCGCAGTTCGACGGCTTGCTCGCCGACCCGGGCGCGCAGCAGCGGCTGCTCACCGGCCTGCAGCGCCTGCAGCTCCACCGCGTGTTTCTGCTCGCCCTGCTTGAGCACGAAGCGCCAGGGCGCGCCGCCGCTGTTGCGCCAGCCGGAAAGACCCGGCTGGTGCGCGCGGGCCATCGCCGAGGTCTGGTAGAGCAGGGCGGCGGCGACGGCCAGCTCGCTGGCTGCGGGGGGCTGCGGAGTGAGGCTCGGGTCATCGGCGAAGTGTTCGCCGATAAAGGCGGTGGTGGCGTGGCCGGCGGCGAACTCGGGATGCTTAAGCAGGTTGGCGAGGAAGCGCTGGTTGCCGTTCACCCCCAGCAGCACGCAGTCCTCCACGGCGCGCATCAGCTTGCGCCGGGCCTCGTCGCGGGTGGCGCCATAGGCGATGACCTTGGCCAGCATCGGATCGTAGAAGGGCGTCACCGCCTGGCCCTCGACCAGGCCGTGGTCGATGCGCACGCCGTCGCGCAGGGACGGTTCCCAGCGCAGCACGTCGCCGGTCTGCGGCAGGAAGCCCGCGGCCGAATCCTCGGCGTACAGGCGCACTTCCATGGCGTGGCCGCTGAGGCGAATCTCGTCCTGCTTGAGCGGTAGCGGCTGGCCCTCGGCGACTCGGATCTGCCAGGCCACCAGGTCCTGGCCGGTGATCAGCTCGGTGACCGGGTGTTCCACCTGCAGGCGGGTGTTCATTTCCAGGAAGTAGAAGCTGCCGCTATGGTCCAGCAGGAACTCCACGGTGCCGGCGCCGACGTAGTCGACCCGCGCCGCGGCCTTCACCGCCGCTTCGCCCATGGCCTGGCGCAGCTCTGGCGTCAGCACCGGGCAGGGCGCTTCCTCGACCACCTTCTGGTGGCGGCGCTGCACCGAGCAGTCGCGCTCGCCCAGATAAACGATGTTGCCGTGCCGGTCGCCGAACACCTGGATCTCCACATGGCGCGGCTGGATCACCGCGCGCTCGAGGATCAGCTCGCCGGAGCCGAAGGCGTTCTGCGCTTCCGAACGGGCGGTGCGGATCTGCGCCAGCAGTTCGCCGGCCTCGTGTACCAGGCGCATGCCGCGGCCACCGCCGCCGGCGCTGGCCTTGATCATCAGCGGGTAGCCGATGCGCTCGGCCTCGCGGGCCAGGGTCTCGTCGTCCTGGGCCGCGCCTTCGTAGCCGGGGATGCAGGGCACGCCGGCTTCCAGCATGGCGATCTTGGACAGGCGCTTGCTGCCCATCAGGTGGATGGCGTCCACGCTCGGGCCGATGAAGACGATTCCCGCCTGTTCACACTCGCGGGCAAACTCGGCGTTCTCCGAGAGGAAGCCGTAGCCGGGGTGGATGGCATCGGCGCCGGTCTTCTGCGCCGCGGCAATGATGTTGTCGATCACCAGGTAGGACTGGTTGACCTGCGCCGGGCCGATGCACACCGCCTCGTCGGCCAGCTGCACATGGCGTGCGCCGGCATCGGCCTCGGAATACACCGCCACGGTGCGGTAGCCGAGGTCCTGGGCGGTGCGCATCACCCGGCAGGCGATCTCGCCGCGGTTGGCGATCAGAATCTTGTTGAAGGCGGGCATCGTCGTGCTCCTGCTGTTGTCATTGAGCCCAGGCGGGCTTGCGCTTCTGCACGAAGGCCATGGTGCCCTCCATGCCTTCGCTGCTCAGCACCGCCTCGGCGAACTGGCCGGCGGCGTGGTCGAGCAGGCTGCCGAGGTGCTCGGTCTCGGTGGCCAGCAGCAGCGCCTTGGTCGCGGCGTTGGCACCGGGCGCGCACTGGCGCACCTGCTGCAGGCACTCGGCGAGGCGCTCGACCAGGGCCTGGTCGTCGGCTTCGCTGAAGTGCACCAGGCCCAGGCGCAGGGCCTCGGCGCCGTCGAAGCGGGCGGCTGTCAGGGCCAGGCGACGGGCCTGGGTCAGGCCGATGCGCCGCACCACGAAGGGCGCGATCTGCGCCGGCAGAATGCCTAAGCTGGTTTCCGGCAGGCCGAACTTGGCGTCCTGATGGGCGATGGCGATGTCCGAGACGCAGGCCAGGCCGAAACCACCGCCGAGCACCGCGCCCTCCAGCACGGCGACCAGCACCTGCGGGGCGCACTGGGCTTCCTCCAGCAGGCTGCCGAAGGCGCGGTTCAGCTCGCGGTAGGCATCGCCTCCCTTCGCTCGGGCAGAGGCCATGTCCTTGATGTCGCCACCGGCGCAGAAATGCCCGCCGGCGCCGCGCAGCACCAGGGCGCGCACGCCCTGGTCATGGCGCACGGCACGCAACACGGCGCGCAGTTCCTCGACCACCGCCAGGCTCATGGCGTTGCGGCTGTCCGGGCGGTTGAGGGTGACGTAGAGCACGCCCTCGACCTGTTCCAGCAGCAGGGTTTGGCAGTTCGGCAGTTCGGCCATGGTCGCGTCCTCAGCCTTTCTTTTTGCCGGGCAGAATGCCCATCAGCTTGCAGATGATGCCGAGCATGATCTCGTCGGCACCGCCGCCAATCGACACCAGGCGCACGTCGCGGTAGGCACGCGACACCGGGTTGTCCCACATGAAGCCCATGCCGCCCCAGTACTGCAGGCAGGCGTCGGAGACTTCGCGGCCGAGGCGGCCGGCCTTGAGCTTGGCCATCGAGGCCAGCTTGGTCACGTCGCGGCCTTTCACGTACAGCTCGGTGGCCTGGTAGACCAGGGCGCGCAGGGCCTCGATCTCGGTCTGCAGCTCGGCCAGGCGGAAGTGGATGACCTGGTTGTCGATCAAAGGCGCGCCGAAGGTGTGGCGCTGCTTGCAGTACTCGATGGTGGAGTCGACGCAGTACTCCAGGCCCTTGATCATGTTGGCCGCGCCGAACAGGCGCTCCTCCTGGAACTGCAGCATCTGCATCATGAAGCCGGCGCCCTCGTGGCCGATGCGGTAGCGCTGCGGCACGCGCACGTTGTCGAAGAACACCTGAGCGGTTTCCGAGCTGCGCATGCCGAGCTTGTCCAGGTGCGGGCTGAGGGTGATGCCCGGGGTCTTCATCGGCACCATGATCAGCGACTTGTTGACGTGGGGCTTGTCGTCGCTGGTGTTGGCCAGCAGGCAGATGAAGTCGGCAGAGGGAGAGTTGGTGATCCACATCTTGCTGCCGTTGATCACGTAATCGTCGCCGTCCTTGCGCGCACTGGTCTTCAGGCCCGCCACGTCGGAGCCGGCGCCGACCTCGGAGACGCCGATGCAGCCGACCATGTCGCCGGCAATCGCCGGCTTGAGGAACTCCTCGCGCAGTTCGTCGGAGCCGAAGCGCGCCAGGGCCGGGGTGCACATGTCGGTCTGCACGCCGATGGACATGGGGATGCCACCGCAGCGGATGGTGCCGAACTCTTCGGCGGCGACTATCGAGTAGCTGTAGTCCAGGCCCATGCCGCCGAACTTCTCCGGCTTGGAGATGCCCAGCAGGCCGAGGTCGCCGGCCTTCTTGAAGATCTCGTGGATGGGGAAGCGGCCGTCCTTTTCCCACTGGTCGACATGCGGGTTGATCTCGTGCTCGACGAAGTTGCGTACAGTGCGGCGGAGTTCTTCGTGTTCCTGGGTAAAGATCATTTTTCTTGTTCTCCTCGAAGGGGTTCGTGGGGGAGAGTCTTGCCCCTCTCCCTAACCCTCTCCCACCAGTGGGAGAGGGGACTGTTCCTGTTGGCCGGTCAGCACGGGGTTGGCCGGCGACTCCGTTTGCTCCCCTCGCCCGTTTACGGGAGAGGGGCTGGGGGAGAGGGCTAGAGCCGCGCTACCCCGAAGGTATTGGTCTTGAGTGGCCGCATGTGCGCCTCGGCGCAGATGTCGAGCAGCAGGCCGAGCAGCTTGCGCGTGTCGCGCGGGTCGATCAGGCCGTCGTCCCACAGGCTGGCGGTGCCGTAGAGCGCGGTGGACTGGCTGTCGAGCTTCTGCGCGGTGGCCATTTCCAGCATGTCGAGCATCTTCGGGTCGGCCTCCTTGCCTTCCTTGAGGTGCTTCTCCTCGGTGACGATGCGCAGCACCTTGCCGGCCTGGGCGCCGCCCATCACCGCGGTGCGGCTGTTGGGCCAGGCGAAGATAAAGCGCGGGTCCAGGCCGCGACCGCACATGGCGTAGTTGCCGGCGCCGTAGGAGCCGCCGACGACGATGGTCAGCTTGGGCACTGTGGCGTTGGCCACCGCCTGGATCATCTTCGAGCCGTGCTTGATCACGCCCTGCTGCTCGGATTCCGTGCCGACCATGAAACCGGTGGTGTTGTGCAGGAACAGGATCGGCGTGTTGCTCTGCTCGCACAACTGGATGAACTGCGCGGCCTTGGCCGCGCCGCGCGCGGTGATCGGGCCGTTGTTGCCGATCAGGCCGCAGGGCTGCCCCTCGATCTGCAGGTGGCCGCAGACGGTCTGGCTGTCGAACTCGTGCTTGAAGTCGAGGAACTCCGAGCCGTCGGCGATACGGGCCACGATTTCCCTGACGTCATAGGGCTTCTTGGCGTCCGCCGGGACCACGCCGAGCAGCTCGTGGGCCGGGTACAGCGGCTCGCGGTAGCTTTTCGCCGGACGTGCCGGCAACTGCGCGTTCCACGGCAGCATGGCGAGGATCTCGCGGGCCAGGCGCACGCCGTCGGCATCGTTCTCGGCCAGGTACTCGGCGGTGCCGGCGACCTGGGCGTGCATCTCGGCGCCGCCCAGCTCCTCGTCGGTGGCGATCTCGCCGGTGGCGGCCTTGAGCAATGGGGGACCGGCGAGGAACATCTTGGCCTTGCCGCGCACCACCACCACGTAGTCGGACAGGCCCGGCTGGTAGGCCCCGCCGGCGGTGCTGGAGCCGTGCACCACGGTGACCTGCGGAATGCCGGCGGCGGACAGGCGCGCCTGGTTGGCGAAGGCACGCGCACCCTCGACGAAGATCTCCGCGGCGTAGGTCAGATTGGCGCCGCCGCTCTCGGCCAGGGTCACCACCGGCAGCTTGTTCTCCAGGGCGATCTGCTGCAGGCGCAGGGACTTGCGCAGGCCGGTGGGGGAGATGGTGCCGCCCTTGATCGCGCTGTTGTTGGCGATCACCAGGCAGCGCACCCCGGCCACGTAACCGATGCCGGCGATGATGCCGCCGCCGGCCTGGGTGCCGTCCTTGTCGTCGTGCAGTTTGTAGCCGGCCAGGGAGCAGAGTTCGAGGAAGGGGCTGCCCGCATCGAGCAGCAGGTTGAGGCGCTCGCGCGGCAGTAGCTGGCCACGCCTGTCGAACTTGGCCTTGGCTTCAGCGGCCTTGTCCAGCACCTTCTGCTCCACCTCGCGGAAGCCGGCGATGGCCGCCAGCATGGCCTCGCGGTTCTGCGCGAAGGCGTCGCCATGGACATCGATGTCGCTCTGGATGACGGGCATCGCCTTACTCCTTGAATACGTCGGGCAGGTAGGCCCGGTGGAAGCCGTTGTAGGACTCGCTCCGCGATGACTTGCCCAGGGTCCAGGCACGGGTGCCCTGGCTGGCGGCGCCGTCGATGCGGATGGTGTTGCCGCTGATGAAGCTGGCGCCGGGGCTGAGCAGGAAGACGATGGCCGCCGCCACCTCCGACTCGGTGCCGATGCGCTGCAGCGGCACGTGGTCCTTGAGGTTGCGGATCATGTTCTTCATCGACTCGGGGTAGGTGTCCATGCCGCTGGAGGCGATCCAGCCCGGCGCCACGGCATTGACCCGCACGCCGGAGTGGCCCCACTCGTAGGCGGCGGTCTTGGTGAAGTTCTCCATGCCGGCTCGCGCAGCGCCGGAATGGCCCATGCCGGGCATGCCGCCCCACATGTCGGCGAGCATGTTGACGATGCTGCCGCCGGTCTTGCTCAGGCTCTGCAGGTAGACTTCCTTGGCCACCAGGAAGCCGCCGACCAGGTTGGTGCGCACCACGGTCTCGAAGCCTTTCTGGTTGATGCCGATCAGCGGCGCGGGGAACTGGCCGCCGGCGTTGTTGACCAGGTGGTGGATGGGGCCGCGCTCGGCGATCACCGCCTTGACCATGGCCTTGACCGCTTCCTCGTCGCGGATATCGCAGACCTGGAAGCTGGCCTGGCCGCCGTCCTCGTGGATTTCGCCGGCGGTCTTTTCCAGCTTTTCCAGCTTGCGCCCGACCAGCACCACATGGGCGCCGAGGTGGGCCAGCTCGTGGGCCACGCAGCGGCCGATGCCGCTGCCGCCGCCGGTGACGAGGATGGTCTGGCCGCTGAACAGGCCAGGCTTGAAGACGGAGTCGTAGCTCATCGTTCTGGTTGTCCTTGTTACAGGCTGTCGGCCAGTGCGCGCGGCACCGGAATCGGGAACTCCAGCAACTGCTGGGCGAAGGCCTTGCCCTGCGGGTCGATGCGCAGGCTGGCCACGCCGCCGCCGCCCAGGGCGTTCTCCAGCAGGAAGTTGAGGCTGTGGCTGCCCGGCAGGTGCCAGCGGCTGACCTTGCCGGCTTGCGGGTCCAGGACATGGCCCATCCATTGCGCCACGGCTTCGGGGGTCAGCGCAGCGGCGATCCACGCCAGGTACTCGGGCTTTCTGGCCATCACGCCGATATTGCTGTGGTTGCCCTTGTCGCCGGAGCGGGCCACGGCCAGTTGCACCAGCGGCACGCTGGCCTCGGCGCTGCCGGCCGGGGCGGGCAGGGCGGCCGCGGCGGCGATCTGGGCGGCGTCGAACGCGGCGACTTCCGGCAGGGCGACCGGCTGGCGCTGGCCGTCGATCTCCACTTCCAGGGCGCAGGCGCTCTTGTCGACCAGGAAGCTGAACAGGCGGATCACCGGGTACACGGTGGGGCGGCCGCCGACGATGCCGGTCAGGCCCGGCGCCATGCCGGTGGCGGCCTGGGCGATCTCGCGGGAGAACAGGATCAGGGCTTCCTTCTTCGCGTGGCGCACGCCGAGCTTGACCACCACCTCGCGGCTGTCCTGGCGGCGGCCATGCGCGCCGTAGGTGGCTTCCGAGCCCAGCAGCTCGATGCACACTTCCTTGTACGGGCCCCAGCCGCGCTCGGCGAACATCTCCTCGGTCTTGGCGATGATGGCCTGGCTGACCCGCTCGGCCTTGGCCACGGCGTCGATGCCGGCCAGCAGGCAGCTGGCGGTGCAGCGGAAGCCGTCCGGGTGGGTGGCGCTGACCTTGTACTGCGCGGTCGGCGCAAGGCCCTTGGCGCCTTTCAGCTCGACACGGTTGGTGCCGACCTGGGTGAGCTGCACCTGGGTGAAGTCGCAGACCACATCGGGCAGGTAGTAGGCGCGCGGGTCGCCGATCTCGTAGAGCATCTGCTCGCCGACCGACAGGGTTGAGACCAGCCCGCCGGTGCCCTCGGGCTTGGTCACCACGAAGCCGCCATCGGCCTGCACCTCGACGACGGGGAAGCCGATGTGTTCGTAGTCCGGCACTTCGCGCCAGTCGGTGAAGTTGCCGCCGGTGCACTGTGCGCCGCACTCGATGATGTGGCCGGCCAGCGCGGCCTGTGCCAGCTTGTCGTAGTCCGTCCAGGCCCAGCCGAACTCGTGCACCAGCGCGGCGCTGACCACGGCGCTGTCGACCACGCGGCCGGTGATGACGATGTCGGCGCCGGCCTGCAGCGCCGCGACGATGCCGGGTGCGCCGAGGTAGGCGTTGACCGACACGCACATGGGCGGCAGCGGGGCGCCGGTGAACATCTCGCGGGTGCCGGCCTTGGCCAGCTCGCCCAGCCTGGGCTGCAGGTTGTCGCCATGCAGCACGGCGATCTTCAGATTGACTCCGGCCTTCTCGCAGGCGGCGGCCAGGGCTGTGGCGCAGGAAGCCGGGTTGACGCCACCGGCGTTGCTGATCACGCGGATCTTCTTCTGCGCGATGTCGCCCAGCAGCGGTGCCAGCACCTCGACGAAGTCGGTGGCGTAGCCCTCGTCCGGCTTCTTCATGCGCGCGCCGGCCATGATCGACATGGTGACCTCGGCGAGGTAGTCGAACACCAGGTAGTCCAGCTCGGCGCCGCGCACCAGCTGGGCGGCGGCGGTGGAGGTATCGCCCCAGAAGGCGGAGGCGCAGCCGATGCGTACGGTTTGGGTCATGTTCGTGAGTCCGCGAAGGTGCCGGGTGACTCGAAGGCTACCAAGCAAGCGCTTGGTTGAAAAGTGGCTGGGCTAAATTTTCCCCGAGCGCTTGCTTGGTTTTTGCTGGCCCTGGTTTCCCCGGCTTGCGTACAATTCGCCGGCAGACGAGCGCCGAGTGGGGGAGCGATGAGCCTGGACGAACAGAAAGCCCGAGAAGTGATGCACAAGCTGGTCGCCGATGGCGAGCTGACCGACCCGGACAGCGCCCGCGGCAAGCTGCTGCAGACCGCCGCCCACCTGTTCCGCAGCAAGGGCTACGAGCGCACCACGGTGCGTGACCTGGCCGGCGCCGTGGGCATCCAGTCCGGCAGCATCTTTCACCACTTCAAGAGTAAGGACGAGATCCTCAAGGCGGTGATGGAGGAGACCATCCTCTACAACACCGCGCTGATGCGCGCCGCCCTGGCCGAGGCGCAGGGCCCTCGCGAGCGGGTGCTGGCGCTGATCCGCTGCGAGCTGCAGTCGATCATGGGCGGCACCGGCGAGGCCATGGGCGTACTGGTCTACGAGTGGCGCTCGCTGTCCGAGGACAGCCAGGCCTACATCCTCAGCCTGCGCGACAGCTACGAGCAGATCTGGCTCGATGTGCTCGGCGAGGCGCGCGCTGCCGGTTTCTTCAAGGCTGACCCCTTCGTTCTGCGGCGTTTCCTCACCGGTGCGCTGAGCTGGACTACCACCTGGTTCCGCCCAGGCGGCAAGATGAGCCTGGATCAACTGGCCGAGGAGGCCCTGGCCCTGGTGTTCAAGGACGCCTGACGAGGAGCCTCAGCGCTTGCCGCGGCGCGCCGTAGCCCTTTTGCCCCGCGCGCCGAAACACCACAGGCCGCGTAGGCTAAGCTGCACTGAGAACCGGCTGATGCCGGTCCGGCTACAGGGAGGAGCCGAGTGCTGGCTCCACTCCGTACCGAGGTAACCGCATTGCCCCTGTTCTTGCGCCTGCTGCTGATCGCCCTGCTGTTTTGCGTACCGCCGGCCAGTGCGGAGCGGCTCGTCCGGGTGGGCGCCTACCATTTCCCGCCCTACATCGTGAAGCCCGAGAGCGACAGGCCGGGCGGCCTGCTGCCGGAGCTGCTGGGCGCGCTCAACGGCATGCGGCGCGATTACCGCTTCGAGCTGGTGCCGACCTCGGTGACGCGGCGCTACAGAGACCTCACCCAGGGGCGCTACGACCTGATCTTCTTCGAATCGCCCGACTGGGGCTGGCAGGGCATCGCTCTGGAGCTGCTCGACCTGCAGATATCCGATGCCGAGGTCTACGTCGCGCGCGCCGTGCCGGGGCGCGACCAGAGCTACTTCGATCGGCTGCAGAGCAAGCGCCTGGCGCTGTACAACGGCTACCACTATGGCTTTGCCGGCTTCAACGCCGATCAGGAACGGCTGATACGGGAATTCAACGCGGTACTCACCTATTCGCATGACAGCAATCTGCTGATGCTGCTGCATGATCGTGCCGACATCAGTGTGGTGACCCGTTCCTATCTGCGACTGTTTCAGCGCGAGAACCCGGGGCTGGAAGGGCGGCTGCTGGTATCCAAGCGCACCGACCAGGTCTATCGCCACCAGGCCCTGCTGCGCCCTCGGGCGGCCATCGACAGGGTGGGGCTCGAAGGCATGCTGGCCCAGCTCAAGAGCGACGGCAGGTTCGCCGAACTGCTGGAGCGCTACGACCTGCTGGACGCCTCCAAGGTACCCATCGAACAGGCCGACCCCATGCCGCGTTGAGCCCCGACTGTGATTTACGCCGCCTTCGCCCTGGGCTAGTCTCTGCGGAGCCAAAGAGTCTGAGGGATCGCAATGGGGTGCAATCGACGGGGGCTGCTCGGAGGCGTGCTGCTTCTGACGGCTTTGCTGGGCTCGAATGCGTTGGCGGCCGAGGATGTGCTGATCGCAGCGGTGCATTTCCCGCCCTATGTGGTCAAGCCGGAGAAGGATCCCAACCAGGGGCTGCTGGGGGAGTTGGTAAGCGCTCTGAACCGGGTGCAGGACCGGCATCGCTTCCGCCTGCGCGCGACCTCCCTGCCCAGGCGCTTCGACGACTTCCGCAAGGGCCGCATCCATGTCGCCATCTTCGAGAACCCCGACTGGGACTGGCAGGGCATCGCCGGCGCGCGCATCGACCTGGGCCTGGAAGACGCCGAAGTGTTGGTCGCCCGCGCCGAAGCGGGGCGCGACCAGCGCTACTTCGAGCGGCTGACGGGCAAGCGCATGGCGCTGTTCAACGGCTATCACTACGGTTTCGCCGGCTTCAACAACGGCCCGAAGTGGCTGGAGCAGAACTACAACGCGGTGCTGACCTACTCCCATGAGAGCAATCTCAAGCTGGTGCTGCGCGGGCGCGCCGACGTCGCCCCGATCACCCGCTCCTGGCTGGGTGCGCGCCTGCGCGAGCAGCCTCGGCTGCGGGAGGAACTGCTGATTTCCGAGTGGGAGGACCAGCGCTATCGGCACTACGCCATCCTCCACCCGCAGGCGCCCATCTCGGCCGAGGATTTCCGCCAGCTGCTCGAGCAGCTGCGCGAAAGGGGCGAACTGGAGCGCATCTTCGCGCCCTACGGGATAGACGTCAGGTCACACGCAGCGGGTAGCTCAGCAGCAGAAAGTGCAGCGTATTGACCGCGGCGTGCAGTGCCACGGCCGGCCACAGCCGGCCGCCGAGGTGGAACACCAGACCGTAACCCAGGCCGGCGATGCCCGCCACGAGGGCGAAGAGTGGGCTGAAGGGCGCATGTGCGGCACCGAACAGCAGGGCGCTCAGGCCGATGCCGGCGACGGCGCCCAGGCGCGCCGTCAGGGCGCCTTGCAGCCAGGCGCGGAACAGCAGCTCCTCGGCCAGTACCGTCACGCCCAGATTCACCGCCAGCCATAGCCAGCCATCCGCGGGCCATTTCGGTTGCCAGGCGACCAGGCCCAGCGCCAGGGCCAGCAGAGGGACCGTCAGCAGCGTCACCCCGGCGACCGCCCACAGCCTGCGGGCGGCGTAGCGCGGCCTGGGCGGGCGGCCCAGCCACCAGGCCAGCAGGGTCAGGCCGAGCAGCAATTTGTCCCAGGATAGACGCAGGGCGTAGGGCGGGGCATCGGGGCTCAGCGGGCGTGGTGGCCACAGGCCGAGCGGCTGGAAGCCGGGGAGCAGGTGGGCCGCCAGCGCGACGCCGCCGGCCAGGCCGCCGCTCCACCACAGCCAGAACGGCAGCCGCGCCTCCGCCAGCAGCACCCAACCCATGTAGAGCACGCAGAACGACAGGGCCAGCGGCGAGATGAAGCCGAGCGCCAAGCCCAGGGCGAGTGCCAGGCTCGGCGGCAGCAGGCGCAGATGCAGGGGTGGCATTCAGCGGTCTTCGGCGTCCTTGGCGTCCATCTCGGCATTGCGTTGACGGATGCGGGCCAGTTGCTCCTCGCTCAGCGGCAGCTTGCGTGCGCTGTCGCGCAACAGCAGCAGGCTGCCGAGGATGGAGCCGAGCGCCAGAACGATGATCAGCCAGGCATACCAGGGCATGGCGTGCTCCTTAGAAGGGTCTGCCAAGCACCTTAGCGCGTGGCCGGGGCGTCGGGCAAATGTTGCGCTTGGTTGCGCGAAGGCTCTGCCTCGCGTGATTGCTGTCACATCACGGCAACCTGGGGCTGCTTGAATGCCGGCCATTCGATAGTCGGGAGTAGTGGCATGGAAGTGGTTCCCGCACTCGGCCGCCTGTTGCGGCCGGTGTCCGCGCTGAGCGCGCAGATCAGCATCAGCGATGTCGCCGACCGCCTGCTGATGCCCGAGCACAAGGCCTTCCTGTCCCTGCCGGTGGTGGACGAGCAGGGGCGCCCGCTGGGGCTGGTCAGCCGCGCCACCCTGCAGGACATCTTCATGCAGCGCTTCGGTCGCGATCTCTGGGGGCGCAAGCCGGTCGTCGAGGTGATGAACCCGGCGCCGCTGGTGGTCGGTCTCGACACCATCCTGGAAGAGGCTGCCCGGCAGATCACTGCGCAGCTGCAGTCGCCGATCCGCGACGATTTCATCCTGGTCGACGAGGCCGGGCTGTACCAGGGGCTGGGCACCGTGCTCGACCTGCTCAAGGCCATGGAACACCGGGTGGCCCAGCGCAACCGGGTGCTGCGCAAGGCCCTGGTCGACCTCAAGGAATCCCAGGCACAGCTGGTGCAGTCGGAGAAGATGGCCTCCCTCGGGCAGATGGTGGCCGGCGTGGCGCACGAGTTGAATACGCCGCTGGGCTATGTGAAGAACAATCTGCAGCTGCTGCACGATCTCACCGCGCCCGTGCTCGCACTGGCCGAGGCCCAGGCTCGCCTGGGCGACTGCCTGGCCGACCCGGCCTGTGCCGAGGCCGACCTGGCGCAGGCCCTGGACGAGGCCGCCCGCGCCCGCGAGCTGGCCGCGCCGGAGCTGCTGGCGGACGACCTGGCCCAGCTGTTCGCCGATACCCAGTACGGCCTGGGGCAGATCGCCGAGCTGGTGGTCGGTCTCAAGGACTTCGCCCGTCTGGACCGCGCCATGAGCGAGGAGGTCGACCTCAACGAGTGCATCCGCAGTGCCTTGCTGATCGCCCGCAACAGCATCAAGGACAGGGCCGAGGTGCAGCAGCAGCTCGGCGCACTGCCGCGCATCGCCTGTTCGCCCTCGCAGATCAACCAGGTGCTGCTCAACCTGCTGACCAATGCCGCCCAGGCCATGGACGGCTTCGGTCGCATCCAGGTGAAGAGCTGGAGCGAGGGCGGCCAGGTGTTCGTCTCGGTGCAGGACAACGGTCGCGGCATGTCGCCGCAGGTGCTCGAACGCATCTTCGACCCCTTCTTCACCACCAAGCCGGTGGGGCAGGGCACGGGCCTCGGTCTGTCCATCAGCTACAAGATCGTCCAGGACCACGGCGGCAACATCCGCGTGGTCTCCGAGCCGGGGCGCGGCACGCGCTTCCTGGTCAGCCTGCCGTGCAGCCAGCCTGCCGACCTGAAACGGAGCGCATGAATATGAGCCAGCCGATTCGCGTGCTGTTCGTCGACGACGAGGAGCGCATCCTGCGCAGCCTTGCCCTGCAGTTCCGGCGCGACTACCAGGTGCTGGTGGAGAGCGACCCGCTGCGCGCGCTGGAGCGCCTGCGCCGCGAGCCGGTGCAGGTGATCGTCAGCGACCAGCGCATGCCGCAGATGAGCGGCGCCGAGCTGCTGGCCAGGGCCCGCGAGCTGCAGCCCGCGGCCCTGCGCATTCTGCTGACCGGCTATTCCGACCAGCAGGCGGCGATGGATGCCCTCAACGAGGGCGGCATCTTCCGCTATCTGACCAAGCCCTGGGACCCGCAGGAGATGGCCGACACCCTACGCCAGGCCGCGCACCTGGCCGTGCAGGCCGGTGAGCAGAAGGTCGCGCCGCTCCATGCGGGCGAGGCGCTCAATCTGCTGTTGCTGGACCAGGCGCCGGAGACCCTGGAGTGCGTCGGTGCCTTCTGCACTGCCGGAGGCCATCGCCTGTTGCGCGCCGACAGCCTGGAAGAGGCGGTGCAGCGGCTCAATACCGAGCGCATCGATCTGCTGGTGAGCGACCTGCGCCTGGCCGGGGCGGATACCGCGCCGCTGCTCAAGAGCCTGGCCCAGGCCCACCCGCGGCTGCTCAGCCTGGTGGTCACGCCGTTCTGCGATACCCAGGCGCTGCTCAAGCTGATCAACGAGGCTCAGATCTTTCGCTACCTGCCCAAGCCGATCCGCAAGGGGCTGTTCGACAAGGGGCTGCGCGCGGCCGCGGAGCAGGCGCTGATCCATCGGCAGCAGCCGCAGCAGGTGGTCACCCGCCTGGCCGAAGTGCCGCGCGAGGCGCCGGAGCGCGAGCGCGTGGGGAGTCTGCTGGGCATGCTCGGCCGCTTGCGCGAGCGCCTCAGCGCCTGAGCCGCTTTGCGGCGAAGAACCCGGGGCCGGCTGTGCAGGATTGGATCAATGAGCGAGGGAGTCATCATGGACATAAGCACGAGCGAGACCGCGGAGCGCGGCTGGATTGTCAGGCTGGGGCTCTGTGCCGTGCCTTTTCGCTCGCAGGAGGCGGCCGAGCGGTTCGTCGAGCGACTCAGGCAGCGCCTGGCCGCGCCTCACGAGCTGCCGGCGCACGACGTTCATCAAAACGTCATCTGGCCGGCGCAGGATCGAGGGCACTAGGTGCAGCGTTGTCCTGCCTTGCCAAGCCGCGGTTACGCGGCTTTTTTTCGCCTGCCGGTTCCGGGCAGGCACTGGCGCCGTTGCGGCCGTGACAAAACGTCAACAGACCCTAGGCCTTGCCGGCGATCTTGGCGATCACCTTGAGCTCGCCCGGAAGCAGGCTCTGCACCGAGGCGCGAGCCTTGATCCGCTGGTAGTGCGCCGCCAGCGCCGGCCAGCGTGCCGCGTCCAGCAGTTCGCCGCCGTGCTCCATGTTCTGCAGCTGGCTGTAGATCGCCAGGTCGGCCTGGCTCAGCCGTTCGCCGAGGAAGAACGCATTCGTGCCCAGTGTTCGCTCGAGGTAGTCGAAGTGTGCCGGCAGCTTCTCCTGCAGGGCCTTTCGGACTGCTTCCTCGTCGCAGGCCTGGCCCAGCATCGGCTTGAGCAGGCGGTTGCGGAACACGGCGAAGGTGCACAGCGGCGCCAGCTCGTAGTCGGCGTACTTCTCCAGCCAGCGAACCCGCGCCGTTTCCACCGGGGTGCTGCCGAACAGCGGCGTGCGTTCGGGGTAGCGCTCCTCCAGGTACTGGCAGATCACGCTGGAGTCGGCCAGGGTCAGGTCGTCGTCGCGGAAGGCGGGAATCCGCCCCAGGGGGTTGAGCTCGCGATACCACTCGGGCTGGCCGTAGGGCGTGACGATTTCCAGCTGATAATCGAGGTCCTTTTCCAGCAGGCACAGGCGCAGCTTGCGCACGAAGGGGGACAGCGGTGCGCCGTAGACGGTCAGGCTCATGGCGGGGGCTCTTTCAGTCGTAGATGTTCTTCTTCTTCCACTCGTCTTCTTCGAGGGACTTGAGGCCTTCGGTCAGCTCGCTGGGCTCGGTCGCGGAGGGTTGGGCCTTCGCCAGCACCACGGCGTTGGCGCGCGCCAGCAGCTGCTCCAGCTGCTTCAGCTGGCTCTGATAGCTTTCCGGGTCGGGTTGCTTGCGGATGTACTGCACACCGCGCTCGTAGGCCAGGCGGGCCTGGCCGGGCTGGTCCTTCTGCATGGACTGCTGGCCCAGGTTGATGAAGAACTCGAAGTGCAGCTGCACCAGCATGCGTCGCAGCTCGCCGAGCCAGCGCTTGGCCTCGTTGGCCGGCAGCAGGCCATTCTGCGCGGCGCGGGTGATCAGGCTGTGCAGGTTCTCGAGGAGGTGGCGGATGTCCTTGGCCTTGGCCTCGGTCATGATCTGCTGGGGCGGGTTGGCGACCGGGATGCCTTCGCCCTTGGCGATCAGCTCGCGCAGCTCGGCCAGGCGCTTGCTCAGGTTGTCGTTCTTCTTGTCCAGCTGCTGCAGGCGCTCGGCGTAGTGCAGCTCGAAGCGGCTCAGCAGTAGCTTGAGTGCCGGGCTCATCAGTTGCCCGGGCATGCTCTCGGAGACGTCACGGCAGCGGCGCAGGCGGTCGTTCAGCTCGGCCCTGAGGCGGGCCTTCTCCAGCTTGCTGTTCTCCACCATGTGGTTGATGTAACCGATGGCGAACAGCACCACGATGCCGGCAATGATCAGGGCGGTGATGACGATTGGGGACACCGTTGACTCTCCCGTGCGCTTCTTTTTTCCCCGAGTGTAGTGCCTTAGCCCTTACGCTCCTAGCGTTGTGTCAATTTCTGGCGCGAAGTTGTTGATTTGGAAAAAGTTTTGTTTGAGGGTTGACGCTCCTGGAAAGGCTCCATAGAATGCGCGCCACTTTCGGCGAGTTGGTGAAAGCCGGTTCTTCGAGAGTAGGGATGCTGTTACAAGCTCCTGGCCACGTCCCCTTCGTCTAGTGGCCTAGGACACCGCCCTTTCACGGCGGTAACAGGGGTTCGAGTCCCCTAGGGGACGCCATGCGGGAATAGCTCAGTTGGTAGAGCACGACCTTGCCAAGGTCGGGGTCGCGAGTTCGAGTCTCGTTTCCCGCTCCAGATTCACGAAACGCCACCCAATCGGGTGGCGTTTTCGTTTGCGCGTTTCGCAGCCCATGAAAAAAGGCCCGCCGGCGATGCCGTGCGGGCCTTTGCGTGCGTCTGGGCCTTAGTGCTTGGCGCCGTCTTCGGGCAGGGCCAGCAGCTGCTTTTCCTGATTCCAGTCGAACGGCTCACCGTTCTCCTCGGCCTCGAAGCGGCGCTCGTCGAGGCGCTGGAACAGCGCGATTTCTTCGTCCGGCATGAAGTGCAGGCAGTCGCCACCGAAGAACCACAGCAGATCGCGCGGCACTAGGTGGGCGATCTGCGGGTAGCGGTGGAACACCTGGCTGAGCAGGTCCTGGCCCAGGTACTGGCTGCTTTCCGGATCACTCGGCAGCTGCGCCAGCAGCTCGTCGAAGCGCTCGAGGAACAGCGCGTGGCTGTCGTCTTCCACCTGTTCGGCCTCGCCCAGGGCGACCAGGATGCCGCGCAGGTGGGCGAGCAGGGCGAGGTGGTGGTCGAGGTAGGCAGTGGCCATGGCGGATGTCCTGTAAAACGAAAACGGGCGCGGAGTATAAGACTCCGCGCCCGTGCTGTCCCGAGGTGCTGCTCAGCGGATCTTGCCGCGGCCCGGCTTGAGCTCGTCCTTGGCGAAGTCGTCCACGTCTATCACGCGCCGCCGCGCCGCTTCCGCCTGGCGCAGTTGCTCGGCTTCCTCGGCGCTCAGTTGCTGTTCGCGCAGGGCGGCATCGATCTCGCTCTCGCCGGGCTGCACCCGCAAGCCGGCCTTGAGGCCCTGCTGCAGCTTGCGCCGGGCCGGTGCCGCGGCGTCGAGCAGGTCGACGGCCTGCTGCAGGGCGGCGATCGGGTCGTTGGCCGCCTGCGGCCGGTAGCAGCCGTCCAACAGGCTCTCCAGCGCCTGATCGCCGCGGGGACGGCCGAGGATGGCGGCGACCTCGGCGTCCAGCTCGTCGCTCGGCCCCTTGTGGCGACGGCCCAGGGGGAACACCAGCAGCCGTAGCAAGCAGGCGAACCAGCGTGTGGGGAAGTTGCCGAGCAGCTCGTCCAGCGCCTGTTCGGCCAGGCCCAGGTTTTCCTCCAGGGCCCAGCGCAGCAGGGGTTGCAGCGCCTCGGGATGGTCCAGGTCGTGATAGCGCTTGAGCGCGGCGCTGGCCAGGTAGAGATGGCTGAGCACGTCGCCGAGGCGCGCGGACAGCCGTTCGCGGCGCTTCAGCTCGCCGCCCAGCAGCATCATGCTGCTGTCCGCCAGCAGGGCAAAGGCGGCGGCCAGGCGGTTGAGGGCGCGAAAGTAGGGGCGACTGAGGTTGTCCCCCGGCACGTCGCCGAAGCGGCTCAGGGTCAGACCCTGCAGCAGGCTGCCGGCGGCGTTGCCGACGGCGAAGCCGAGATGCCTGAGCAGCAGCGCGTCGAACTCCAGCAGCGCCTGCTCGTGGTCCTCGCGCGCGGCCAGGGCCATCTCGTCGAGGACGAAGGGATGGCAGCGGATGGCGCCCTGGCCGAAGATCATCAGGTTGCGCGACAGGATGTTGGCGCCCTCGACCGTGATCGACACCGGCGCGCCCTGCCAGGCCCGGCCCAGGTAGTTGTTCGGGCCCATGATGATGGCCTTGCCACCATGCACGTCCATGGCATGGGTGATGCACTCGCGGCCGCGCTCGGTGAGGTGGTACTTGAGGATGGCCGACAGCACCGAGGGCTTCTCGCCCAGGTCGACCGCGCTGGCGGTGAGGGTGCGCGCCGCGTCCATCATCCAGGCGTTGCCGGCGATGCGCGCCAGCGCCTCCTGGATGCCCTCGAAGGCCGCCAGCGGCACGCCGAACTGTTCGCGCACCCGGCAGTACTGGCCGCTGACCAGCCCGGACAGCTTGGCCGCGCCGGTGCCGCCGGCGGGCAGGGAGATGGAGCGGCCCACCGACAGGCAGTTCATCAGCATCATCCAGCCCTTGCCCAGGTACTGCTGGCCGCCGATCAGACAGCTCAGCGGCACGAACACGTCCCTGCCGGCGTTGGGCCCGTTCATGAACGCCGCGCCGAGCGGCAGGTGGCGGCGGCCGATTTCGACACCGGGAGTGTCTGTTGGGATCAGCGCCAGGCTGATGCCGAGCTCCTCCTGCTCGCCCAGCAGGTGATCCGGGTCGTAGGCCTTGAAGGCCAGGCCGAGCAGGGTGGCCACCGGGCCCAGGGTGATGTAGCGCTTCTCCCAGTTCAGGCGCAGGCCGAGCACCTCCTCGCCCTGCCACTGGCCCTTGCAGACGATGCCGGTGTCCGGCATGGCGCCGGCGTCGGAGCCGGCCAGCGGTCCGGTCAGGGCGAAGCAGGGGATCTCCTCGCCGCGGGCCAGGCGCGGCAGGTAGTGCTGGCGCTGCTCGTCCGTGCCGTAGTGCAGCAGCAGCTCGGCCGGGCCCAGGGAGTTGGGCACCATCACGGTGGAGGCGAGGTCGCCGGAGCGGGTGGCGAGCTTCATCACGATCTGCGAGTGGGCGTAGGCGGAGAAGCCCTTGCCGCCGTATTCCCTGGGGATGATCAGGCCGAAGAAGCCGTGGCTCTTGATGTGCTGCCAGGCCTTCTCCGGCAGGTCCAGCTGCTGGCCGATCTGCCAGTCGCTGACCATGGCGCACAGCTCTTCCACCGGGCCGTCGAGGAAGGCCTGTTCCTCCTCGCTGAGGCGTGCGGCGGGGTAGTCCAGCAGTACCTGCCAGTCCGGCCGGCCGCTGAACAGCTGGCCGTCCCACCACACGCTGCCGGCCTCGATGGCGTCGCGCTCGGTGTCCGACATCGGCGGCAGCACCTTCTGCATCCAGGCGAACAGCGGCCCGCTGATCAGCTTGCGGCGCAGCTCCGGCAGGGCGATGGGAATGGCCACGCCGAGCCACAGCAGCCAGAGCAGCAGCTCCAGCCAGTTGGGGGCGTCGCCGAACAGGCCGAGCAGGATCAGGTAGCCGGCGACCAGACCCAGGCCGGGCAGGGCGGCGATGCGGGAATAGGCGAGATAGGCGATGCCGAGCAGCAGCATCAGCAACCAGACAGCGAGCATGCACAGTCCTCCGTGGGGCCGCTCCTGGCGAGAGGGGCGGATTGCTTGGCCGGATCGTCGTGCCTCCGGCGCGGTGAGGCTGGATAGACTGGGGCGACCTTTCGGGAGAGCCCCAATGCAGCCCAGTCTTCTGCCCAGCCGCTTCGTGGATAGTGACCACCCCAGGGTAGTCGAGTTCGCCGAACGCTGGCGCGGCTCCAGCCGCGACCCGCGCGAGCAGGCGGTCAGCCTGTACCGAGCGGTGCGCGACGAGATCCGCTACAACCCCTATGTGTTCAGCGCCGATCACGAGACGCTCAAGGCCAGTCATGCGCTGGCCGCCGGCGAGTCCTACTGCGTGCCCAAGGCCCTGCTGCTGGCGGCCTGCGCGCGGCACTGCGGGATTCCCGCACGCATCGGCCTGGCCGACGTGCGCAACCACCTGTCCACTCCGCGCCTGATCGAGATGCTGCGCAGCGAAGTGTTCGCCATGCACGGCTACACCGAGCTGTTCCTCGAGGGGCGCTGGGTCAAGGCCACGCCGGCCTTCAACCTGGCGCTGTGCCGTCTGTTCAAGGTGGCGCCGCTGGAGTTCGACGGACGTTCCGACAGCGTGTTCCACCCCTTCAATGCCGAGGGCGAGCGCTACATGGAGTACCTGGTCGACCACGGCCAGTTCGACGATCTGCCCGTGGAGCTGTTCTTCGCTCACCTGCGCCGGTGCTACCCGCACCTGTTCGAGGCGGATTCGCCCTTTCTGCGCGGCGACTTGCAGGCCGAAGTCGCCGCCATGAAGCGCATCGATAGCTGATATCGGCCTGGCGGGGTTTATCCGACGCGGCGCAACGGGCAGGCTAGCCTGTAACACGAGGTTGCATTTATCCGCCGGCGACCTTATCTAAGCTATCCCCTTGCCGAAGTAAGCGCACACCATGACCTCCGCACTGTCCATCCGGCAACTGACCAAGACCTACGCCAACGGCTTCCAGGCCCTCAAGGGCATCGACCTGGACGTGGCAGAGGGCGACTTCTTCGCCCTGCTGGGCCCCAACGGCGCCGGCAAGTCCACCACCATCGGCATCCTCTCCACCCTGGTGAACAAGAGCGGCGGTACGGTCGAGGTGTTCGGCCACGACCTCGACCGCGATCCCTCCGGCCTCAAGCGCTGCCTCGGCGTGGTGCCGCAGGAGTTCAACTTCAACCAGTTCGAGAAGTGCTTCGACATCCTCACCACCCAGGCCGGTTACTACGGCATCCCGCTCAAGCTGGCCAGGGAGCGCGCCGAGCAGTACCTGACCCAGCTGGGCCTGTGGGACAAGCGCAACAACGCCTCGCGCGAGCTGTCCGGCGGCATGAAGCGCCGCCTGATGATCGCTCGCGCGCTGATCCACCAGCCGCGCCTGCTGATCCTCGACGAGCCCACCGCCGGCGTCGACATCGAGCTGCGCCGCTCGATGTGGAGCTTCCTCACCGAGCTGAACCAGCAGGGCATCACCATCATCCTCACCACCCACTACCTGGAAGAGGCCGAGCAACTCTGCCGGCACATCGGCATCATCGACCACGGGCGCATCGTCGAGCGCTCCAGCATGAAGGACCTGCTGAAGAAGCTGCACGTGGAGACCTTCCTGCTCGACCTCAAGGAGTCGACCCTGGTCATGCCGCAGCTCACCGGCTACCCGGCGCGGCTGGTCGACGACCACACCCTGGAAGTGCAGGTGGAGAAGAGCCAGGGCATCAATGACCTGTTCCGCCAGCTGGCGGCGCAGAAGGTCGAGGTGCTGAGCCTACGCAACAAGAGCAACCGCCTGGAGGAGCTGTTCGTCTCCCTGGTCGAGAAGAACCTGGAAAAGGTGGCCAAATGAGCCCGGAACTCGCCTCCAACTGGGTCGCCCTGCAGACCATCGTGCGCCGCGAAGTGCGCCGCTTCATGCGCATCTGGGCGCAGACCCTGCTGCCGCCGGCCATCACCATGGCCCTGTACTTCGTGATCTTCGGCCGCCTGATCGGCAGCCAGGTCGGCGGCGTGGGGCAGTACTCCTACATGGAGTTCATCGTGCCCGGCCTGATCATGATGTCGGTGATCACCAACTCCTACAGCAACGTGGTGTCGAGCTTCTTCTCCAGCAAGTTCCAGCGCAACGTCGAGGAGCTGCTGGTGTCGCCGGTATCGCCGCACACCATCCTGATCGGCTACACCATCGGCGGTGCCCTGCGCGGCCTGGCGGTGGCCTTGATCGTCACCCTGCTGTCGCTGTTCTTCACCCACCTGCAGGTGCACCACCTGGGCGTGACCGTGCTGGTGATCCTGCTCACCGCGGTGACCTTCTCCCTGGGCGGTTTTATCAACGCGGTGTACGCGCGCAACTTCGACGACATCTCGATCATCCCGACCTTCGTGCTGACGCCGCTGACCTACCTGGGTGGGGTGTTCTACTCGATCAGCCTGCTGCCCGAGTTCTGGCAGCACGTGTCGCTGGCCAACCCCATCCTGCACATGGTCAACGCCTTCCGCTACGGCATCCTCGGTGTGTCCGACATCAACATCGGTATCGCCATCGGCATGATGCTGCTGGCCAGTTCGGTGCTGTACGTCGTCTGTATTCGCCTGCTGAAGAGCGGTCGCGGCATGCGCCAGTAAGCATTGCGTAACATTTGCGGCGGTCGGCAAGCCCGTCCGGCATCGGTAGACTCGACCACTTGGACAACAAGAGGTCGCTCGATGACAACCCTCCGCCGTCACGCTCTGCTCATCGCTTCCCTGTTCGCCATCGCCGCGCCTGCGGCCCTGGCCGAGCGACCTCCGCTGGTGGAAGTGGTGCAGCCCGAGCGGGCGCTGGTGCGCGACGAGCTGGTGACTTTCGGCTCGCTGCGCTCGGACGAGTCGACCATGATCCGCCCGGAAGTCGACGGCCGCGTCGCCAGCCTGCAGTTTCGCGAGGGCCAGGCGGTCAAGGCCGGCGAGCTGCTGGTCAGCCTGGATGACGCCATCGCCCGCGCCGAGCTGGCCCAGGCCCGCGCCAACCTGGGCCTGGCCGAGAAGAGCTTCGAGCGCACGCAGATGCTGTTCAAGCGTGGCGCCAGCAATGCGCAGACCCTCGACGAGGCGCAGTCGCAGCTGCAGGCGGCGCGCGCCAGCCTGGCCCTGGCCCAGGCACGCCTGGACAAGACGCAGATCCGCGCGCCCTACGACGGCGTGCTCGGCCTGCGCCTGGTCAGCGCCGGCGACTACCTCAGCGCCGGCGACAATATCGTCAACCTGGAAGTGCTCGACCCGCTCAAGGTGGACTTCCGCATCCCGCAGAAGGCGGTCAGCCAGGTGCGCCTGGGCCAGGCCATCGAGCTGAGCCTGGATGCCTATCCCGGCGAGCGCTTCCGTGGCGAGATCATCGCCCTCAACCCGCGTCTGGACGAAGTCGGCCGCAGCCAGGCGCTGCGCGCGCAGGTGGCCAATGCCGACCAGCGCCTCAAGCCCGGCCAGTTCGTCAAGGTGTCGGTGATCCTCGCCGAGCGTCCGCAGGCCCTGCTGATTCCGGAAGAGGCGGTGATGCCGCTGGGCCAGCTGCTGTTCGTCAATCTGGTGGTGGACGGCAAGGTGGAACGCCGGCAGATCCGCCTGGGCCAGCGCCAGCGCGGCAGGGCCGAGGTGGTCGAGGGCCTGGACGGCAGCGAGACGCTGATCAGCGCCGGCTGGCAGAAGGTCGCGCCGGGCCGCGAGGTGCGCGTCGAGCCGCGGGGTGAGGCGCAATGACCCTGTCCGACATCTGCATCCGCCGGCCGGTGTTCGCCAGCGTGCTGTCGCTGATCATCGTGCTGCTCGGCCTGCTGGCCTACCAGCGCCTGGCGGTGCGCGAATATCCCAACATCGACGTGCCGATCGTCACGGTCAACGTCAGCTATCCCGGGGCCAGCCCGGAGATCATGGAGTCGCAGGTCGCCCAGCCGGTCGAGGACGTGCTCTCGGGCATCGAGGGCCTGGACTTCGTCAGCTCCATCAGCCGCTCGGAGAACACCCAGATCACCGCGCAGTTCCGCCTCGGCACCGACTCCGACGAGGCGGCCAACGACGTGCGCGACCGCCTGGGCCGGGTGCGCAGCCTGCTGCCGGACGAGATCGACGAGCCCATGGTGCAGAAGGTCGAGGCCGACGCCCAGCCGGTGATCTGGCTGGCCTTCTACAGCGAGCGCTTCTCCGCCATGGAGATCACCGACGTGATCGAGCGGGTGGTGCAGGATCGCCTGCAGACCATTCCCGGCGTGTCCGAGGTGCTGATCCGCGGTGCGCGCACCTATGCCATGCGCATCTGGCTCGATCCGGAGAAGCTGGCCGCCCATGACCTTACGGTGCAGGACGTGGAGGACGCCCTGCGCCGGCAGAACGTGGAGATTCCCGCCGGGCGCATCGAGTCGGTGCAGCGCGAGTTCTCCGTGCTGGCGGAAACCGACCTGCAGACCCCCGAGGAATTCAACCGGCTGATCCTCGACGACTCGCGCGGCTACCTGCTGCGCCTGTCCGACGTCGGCCACGCCGAGATCGGCGCCGCCGACGAGCGCACCCTGGCGCGCTTCAACGGCCGCTCGGCGCTGGCGGTGGGCCTGGTCAAGCAGGCCACGGCCAACCCGCTGGACATCTCCGATGGCCTGGAGCAGGCGCTGCCCAGCGTGCGCGCGCTGCTGCCCGAGGGCATGCAGATGCAGGTGTCGAACGACAACTCGCAGTTCATCCGCGAGTCGATCGACAACGTCTACACCACCATCTGGGAAGCGGTGCTGCTGGTCATCCTGATCATCTTCCTGTTCCTCCGCTCGCTGCGCGCCACCCTGATCCCGCTGGTGACCATCCCGGTGTCGCTGATCGGCGCCTGCGCGCTGATGGCGCTGATGGGCTTCTCCATCAACACCCTGACCCTGCTGGCCATGGTGCTGGCCATCGGCCTGGTGGTGGACGACGCCATCGTCGTGCTGGAAAACATCCACCGGCACATCGAGCAGGGCATGAGTCCCCTGCGGGCGGCCTTTGTCGGCAGCCGCGAGATCGCCTTCCCGGTGATCGCCATGACCCTGACCCTGGCCGCGGTGTACGCGCCGATCGGCTTTATGCAGGGCACCACCGGCAAGCTGTTCACCGAGTTCGCCTGGACCCTGGCCGGCGCCGTGCTGGTGTCCGGCTTCGTCGCCCTGACCCTGTCGCCGATGATGTGCGCCTACCTGCTCAAGGCACATTCGCCGCAGCAGCGCCACAGCCGCCTGTACAACCTCATCGAGCGTGGCCTGGAGGGGCTGAGCCACAGCTATGGGCGCCTGCTGCAGCGGGTGCTGCGCGCCTGGTGGCTGGTGCTGGTGGTGCTGGCGGCGATGCTCGCCCTATGCGCCTGGCTGTTCCTCGGCCTGCGCAGCGAGCTGGCGCCGACCGAGGACACCGGCACCATCGTCGGCTCGATCAACGGCCCGGACGGCGCCACCCTCGGCTACACCAGCCGCTACGCCAAACAGCTGGAGGAGGCCTACGCCTCGATCCCCGAGACCAACCGCTACATGGTCATCGTCGGCTTCCCCACGGTGGCCCAGGGCCTGTCGTTCATGAAGCTGGAGGACTGGGACGAGCGTGAGCGCAGCCAGTTCGAGATTCGCGACGAGCTGCTGCCCAAGCTGCAGGACATTCCCGGCGTGCGCGCCTTCCCGATCAACCGCCCTCCGCTGGGGCAGAGCGCGCGCAACCAGCCGGTCAACTTCGTGATCCGCTCCTCGTTGGAGTACGCCGAACTGCAGCCCTACGTCGAGCAGCTGCTGGCCGAAGCGCGCGACTACCCGGGGCTGGAGAGCCTGGACAGCGATCTCAAGCTCAATACGCCGCAACTCAGGGTCACGGTCAACCGCGAGCAGGCGGTGGCGGTGGGCACAGACGTGGCCACCATCGGCCGCAGCCTGGAGAGTCTGTTCGGCAGCCGCCAGGTGACCCGCTTCAAGCAGAACGGCGAGCAGTACGACGTGCTGGTGCAGCTGCAGGACGTCGACCGCAGCAACCCGGACGACCTCAATCGCGTCTACGTGCGCGGCCGCGACGGCAGCATGGTGCAGCTGTCCAATCTGATCGAGGTGCGCGAGACGGTGGCGCCGCGCGAGCTCAACCACTTCAACCAGCTGCGCGCGGTGACCATCACCGCCAACGTCGGCTCCGGCTACACCCTGGGCCAGGCGCTGGATCACCTGGAGGCGCGCGCGCGGGCGATCTTCCCGGCCGATACCCAGTTCGACTACACCGGCACCTCGCGTGACTTCAAGGAGTCCGAGAGCGGGGTGGCGCTGATCTTCGTGCTGGCCCTAGTGTTCATCTTCCTGGTGCTGGCGGCGCAGTTCGAGAGCTTCCTCGACCCGCTGATCATCCTGTTCAGCGTGCCGCTGTCGATGGCCGGCGCGCTGCTGGCGCTGACCCTGTTCGGCGGCACCCTGAACATCTACTCGCAGGTCGGCCTGGTCACCCTGATCGGGCTGATCACCAAGCACGGCATCCTCATCGTCGAGTTCGCCAACCACCTGCTGCGCGAGGGCCGCGAGCTCGGTGAGGCGGTGCTGGAGGCGGCGCTGCAGCGCCTGCGGCCGATCCTGATGACCACCGGCGCCATGGTCCTCGGCGCGGTGCCGCTGGCCATCGCCAGCGGTGCCGGCGCCGAGAGCCGCCAGCAGATCGGCATGGTCATCGTCGGCGGCCTGCTGGTGGGCACCTTCTTCACCCTGTTCGTGGTGCCGACCCTGTACATGCTGCTGCGCCGCTGGCGGCCCATGGTCGTGCGCCGGGACGAACCGCAGACCGCCTGATACATGCCGTCGGTCGGTGCCGGTTGGCGTGACGGGGCCTGGCGACTATGCCTTAACCAGGCATCGTTCGCAGGGAGGCCCCGTCATGAAGCCGCATCTGTTGGTTCTGTTCATCGTTCTGTCGCTCTCCGGTTGTACCCTGGACCGTTCGGGGCTGGCCGCCATGCCCGGTGGGGAGTTCACCGCTACGCCGGCCCTGGCCTGCCCGGGCGACACCGTGACCATCGCCTGGGACACCCAGCGTCCACGGCAGTCGAGTTTCTGCCGCTTCCCCAACGGCAACCTGCCCGAGCTGCAGAGCTGTCGCTCCAATCTGGACTGCTCGGTCGGCGGTAGTATCTGCCTGGACGGCTACTGCAACCTGTGTTCGGCCATCGCCGACGAGCAGGAGCGTCGCAGCGAATGCGCCGCGCCGAGCCACCGTGGTTGCCAGCCCAACCTCAATGCCCGTATCCGCCTTACCCCGGAGCCGAGTCCGCCGCTGGCGGCGGCCGAAGACATAGTCGAGCATCGCGGCGAGCGGACCTTCGTGGTGCAGGAAACCACTGATATCGCTTTTCTCAGCGAAGTGGCGGATCCGGAGGGCAATCGCGCCGGGCACCCGGACTGGCTGGGGCGCATCGATCTGAACGCAAGGGTCGAGGTGGTCGACCCCGAGCTGGTACGCACGGCGGCCAATGCCTACGAGTGTCGGGGGCGTGCCAGCTGGCCGGGTACCTTGCTGGAGGAGCTGTTCCCCGGCGCCTCGCCGCGTTTGCGTGTGCTGACGGTGCGCAACCCCAATCGCTTCATCGTGGTCGGTAGTATCGATGGCTCGCCGCTACGCCTGGCACCGGGCGAAGTGCGCGAGCTCGGCCTGCTGCCGCAGGGCCTGCTGCAGGCCCAGCCGGATGCGGACTTCCTGCGCACCTTGCCGCCCGTGCAGTGCAGCGCCATCGTCAGCAGCGGCAGCTACCCCAGCGCACCGCTGGAACTGACCCTGGGTTGCACACCGCCCTAGTCTGCGGCGCAGGCTCAGCCTTGTGACGTCACCGGCAGTTCCAGGATGAAGCGTGTCCAGCCCGCCGCCGACTCGCAGCGGATTTCGCCGCCGTGAGCCTGGACGATGGAGCGGGCGATGGCCAGGCCCAGCCCGGCATGCTCGGCGCCGCCCTCGCGGCGCGCCGGGTCGGCGCGGTAGAAGCGGTCGAACAGGCGCTCGCGAAGATCAAGTGGGATCTCGGGGCCCTGGTTGGCCACTTCGATGCGCATCCTGGCGCCCTGTTGCGCGCTGCTCAGGCGCAGCTCGCCGCCGCGCGGGGTGAAGCGCAGGGCATTGTCGATCAGGTTGCTCAGGGCGCGGTGCAGCAGGGCGCGGTCGGCACTCAGCCCGGCCTGGCCGTCGACCTGTAGCCGCACCCCGGCCTCCTCGGCCAGGGGTGCGAAGTACTCGGCCAGCGCTGCCAGTTCGCGTTCCAGTGCCAGCGTCTCGCGGCGGGTCTGCAGCAGGCCGTTGTCGGCCTTGGCCAGCAGCAGCATGTCGCCGACCATTTGCGCCAGGTGCTGCAGCTCCTCCAGGTTGGAGTGCAGGGTTTCCTGGTAGTCCTCCAGTGCGCGCGGCTGGCTGAGCGTGACCTGGGTCTGGGTGAGCAGGTTGGACAGCGGCGTGCGCAGCTCGTGGGCGATATCGGCGGAGAAGGCCGAGAGGCGGGCGAAGGCGTCTTCCAGACGGGCCAGCATGGCGTTGAAGGATTCGGCCAGCTCGCCCAGTTCGGCCGGCAGGGCGTCCGCCGGCAGGCGCGCGGTCAGCGAGCTGGCGGAGACCTGCTGGGTCACCCGGGTCATCTGGCGCAGCGGACGCAGGCCACGGCGCGCCACCCAGGCGCCGAGCAGTGCGGTGGCCAGGGCCGAGAGGCCGACGCACAGCCAGATCAGCCGCTGCATCTGCTCGAGGAAGTGCTGGTGGTGGGTGATGTCCAGCAGCAGGGTCAGGCGCAGGTCGCCCTGGTTCGCCTTCATCACCCGGTAGGCCGTGTCCTGGTGATTCCAGTGCTGGGTGTGCGGCAGGCTGTCCGGCAGCGAGCGGCTGCTGAACCAGACTTGGTTGTCTGGCCCCTCGATGCGCAGCGCCAGCTCCGGGTGGCGCTGCAGCTCCTGTTCCAGTGCCGGGCGCCGTGCGGCCAGCGCCGCGGTGCTCGTCACCCCCTGCAGCAGCTCGGTGAACACCGCCAGCTTGCCCTGCAGCTGCTGCTGATCCAGCTCGATGAAGTGCATCTCGCTGGCGCGGCTGAACAGCGCGCCGGCCAGCAGCGCCACGGCGGCGGTGCAGGCGGCGAACAGCAGGGCCAGGCGATTGGCCAGCGACATCAGGCGCGCGCCTCGAGGACATAGCCCATGCCGCGCACGGTGTGGATCAGCGGCTGGGCGAAGCCGTCATCGACCTTGGCGCGCAGGCGGCGGATGGCCACCTCGATGACGTTGGTGTCGCTGTCGAAGTTCATGTCCCACACCTGCGAGGCGATCAGCGACTTGGGCAGCACCTCGCCCTGGCGACGCAGCAGCAGTTCCAGCAGGGCGAACTCCTTGGCGGTCAGCTCGATGCGCTGGCCGCCACGCTCGGCGCGGCGGCGCAGCAGGTCCAGGGACAGGTCGGCCAGTTGCAGTTGGTGCTCCTGCGGGATGCCATGGCCGCGGCGCAGCAGGGTGCGCACCCGCGCCAGCAGCTCGGTGAAGGCGAAGGGCTTGACCAGATAGTCGTCGGCGCCGGCCTCCAGGCCGCGTACGCGGTCTTCCACCGCGTCGCGGGCGGTGAGAAACAGCACCGGCACGTCCAGCCCGGCCGCGCGCACGCTGCGCAGGATCTGCCAGCCGTCGCGACCGGGCAGCATCACGTCGAGGATCAGCAGGTCATGCTCGCCGGACAGTGCCAGCTGCTCGCCGCTCATGCCGTCGCCGGCCAGCTCCACGGCGAAGCCGGCCTCGGCCAGGCCCTGGCGCAGGTACTGGCCGGTCTTGGGTTCGTCTTCGACGATCAGCAGTTTCATCTGGGACTCACAGTCTGGGACTCACAATATGGGGCTCTCAGCCTGGGCTCGACAGGGACGTTGCCGGCTTTATACGCCAGGCGCCGGCCTGAATGAACCAAGCTGACAAAGTTGTAATCTTCGCGTCAGCTTCGCGCCAGTTGTCCCGGCCTAGAGTGGCAACTCTTCCAATGATGGAGCATCACCCCATGTCCGCACGTTTTCTCCTGCCGCTGCTCTGTGCCCTCAGCCTGCCGGCGCTGGCAGATAAAGGTCATTACGCTTTCGGCAAGCCGGCCAAGGCGGCCGATGCCGATCGCACCGTCGAGATCACCCTGGGCGACATGTACTACGAACCGGCCTCGGTGCAGGTCAAGGCCGGCGAGACCGTGCGCTTCGTGCTGAAGAACGAGGGCGCGCTGCTGCACGAGTTCAGTCTGGGCGACGCTGCTATGCATGCCGAGCACCAGAAGCACATGCTGATGATGCAGCAGATGGGCATGCTCACCCCGACCTCCATGCAGCACGACATGAGCAAGATGGATCACAGCCAGCATGACATGAGCGGCATGCAGCACGGCAAGATGACCCACGACGACCCCAACACGGTGATGCTCGAACCGGGGCAGAGCGCCGAGCTGACCTGGACCTTCGCCCAGGCTACCGGCCTGGAGTTCGCCTGCAACATTCCCGGGCACTACCAGGCGGGCATGGTTGGCAGTGTCGAGGTGCAGCCGTGAAACGCCTGCTACTTGCCACCGGCATGCTGGGCCTGAGCCTGGCCGCCCAGGCCGGCCGCTACGAACTGGTGATCGACGAGGGCCAGGTGCGCTTTTCCGACGGCGCGCGTCCGGCGCTGACCGTCAACGGCCAGAGCCCGTCGCCGGAGCTGCGTTTTCAGGAAGGCGAGGAAGTCGAAATCGCCGTCACCAACAAGCTCGACCGCATGACCGCGCTGCACTGGCACGGCATCATCCTGCCCTACACCCAGGACGGCGTGCCGGGCATCAGCTTCCCCGGCATTCAGCCCGGCGAGACCTTCACCTACCGCTTCACCCTCAACCAGTCCGGCACCTACTGGTACCACGCCCATGCCGACTTTCAGGAGCAGGAGGGCATCTACGGCCCGCTGATCGTCGAGCCGAAGAAGCGCGAGCCGTACCGCTACGACCGCGAGTACACCGTGCTGCTGTTCGACTGGCAGGACGAGAAGCCGGAGCGCACCCTGGCCAACCTGAAGAAGCAGGCCGACTACTACAACGACCAGCAGCCGACTCTTGGCGACCTGTTTCGTGACGCCAAGCGCGATGGCTGGAGCGCGGCGCTCAAGGACCGCTGGGACTGGGGCAACATGCGTATGGCCAAGACCGACATCGCCGATGTCAGCGGCTTCCGCTTCCTGGTCAATGGCCAGGATGCCGAACAGAACTGGACCGCTCTATTCAAGCCGGGCGAACGGGTGCGCCTGCGCATCATCAACGGCTCGGGCATGAGCTACTTCGACCTGCGCATCCCCGGCCTGGCCATGACCGTGGTGCAGGCCGACGGCAACGACGTGCAGCCGGTGGTGGTGGATCAGCTGCGCATTGCCGTGGCCGAGACCTATGACGTGATCGTCCAGCCTAAAGAGGACAAGGCCTACACCCTGTTCGCCGAGTCCATGGATCGGCGTGGCTACGCCCGCGCCACTCTGGCGCCGCGCCCCGGCATGCAGGGCGAGGTGCCGGCGCTGCGCGAGCCGCGCCTGCTGACCATGGCCGACATGGGCATGGCCCATGCCGGGATGGACCACGGTGGCATGGATCACTCGGATATGGCGGGTATGGATCATTCCCAGATGGTGGGCATGGATCACTCGGCGATGGCCGGCATGGACCATTCGCAGATGGCCGGCATGGACCACGGCGCAATGAACCACGTGGCCATGGCTCAAGCGAACAATCCTGACTACGCCGCCGGCAGCGGTATCGCCCCCGAGCCGGTGGAGGGCGGGCGCGTGCTGGTCTACGGCGACCTCAAGGCGATGCGCCCGGCCGCCGGCTACCGAGCGCCGGACCGTACCATCGAACTGCAGCTGACCGGCAACATGGAGCGCTACTTCTGGTCGTTCAACGGCGTGAAGTACTCCGAGGCCGAGCCGATCCGCCTCAAGTTCGGCGAGCGGGTACGCTTCCGCTTCGTCAACCAGACCATGATGAACCACCCCATGCACCTGCACGGCATGTGGATGCAGCTGGACAAGGGCAACGGCCAGTTCAACCCGCTCAAGCACGTGGTCAACGTGGCCCCGGGGCAGACCTTGGAAGTGGACGTGCCGGTCGACGCCATGGGCGAGTGGGCCTTCCACTGCCACCTGATCTACCACATGGGCAGCGGCATGTTCCGCAAGGTCGTGGTGGAGGCGGCCGATGGCAGTACCCAGCCGTTCTACAGCGAGCAGCCGGCGGCCAAGGAGAGCGAACATGCGCACCATTAATCTGCTGCCGGCCCTGCTGCTGGCCACCCCGGCGCTGGCCATGGAACAGCACATGGACGCCATGCCGGTGGCCAAGCTGGCCGTCGACCATCTGGAGCAGCGCTTCGACGGCGATGAGCAGGCCCTGGCCTGGGAGCTGGAGGCGACCTATGGCAACGACCTGCACAAGGCGGTGTTGAAGAGCAGCGGTGAGCGCGCCGACGGCGGGCCCACCGACTCCAGCGAGACCCAGCTGCTGTACCGACGCATGGCCAGCGAGTTTTTCGACTGGCAGGCCGGCCTGCGCCACGACGACCAGCCGGGCCCTTCGCGCGCCTATGCGGTGCTCGGCCTCAAGGGCCTGGCGCCGCAGTGGATCGAGCTGGACGCCAACCTGTTCGTCAGCGAGCGCGGCGACCCCTCGCTGCGCGTCGAGGCCGAGTACGAGCTGCTGCTGACCCAGCGCTGGGTGCTGGAGCCCAAGCTCGAGTACGACCTGGCCCTGGCCGACGACCGCGACCTGGGCGTCGGTGCCGGTGGCAGCACCCTGGAAGCGGGGCTGCGCCTGAACTACCGGGTCAGCCCGCAGTTCTCGCCCTATGTCGGCTATGTCTGGGAGAAGAGCTACGGCCGCACCGGCGACTGGCTGCGCGAGGAGGGCGAGCACGACGAGGAGGGCGCCTGGGTGGTGGGCCTGAAGTTCTGGTTGTGAGGCACACCTCTCCCACTTGGGGGAGAGGGGCAATGGGCCATTTACCCTCTCCCCCGCCCTCTCCCGTGAACGGGAGAGGGGGTAAGCCAGCCTTTAGCCCGGATTTAGTCTGCTTCCCGGGTTGCATCCGGGCTACGGGTGACGAGAGCGCGGCGGGCATGGAGTACAATGCCCGCCGTTTTTCGTTTCTCAGGCCACCGCCATGCAGCATCCCGCCGAACACTCGCCGCTGGGCAAATCCAGCGAGTACGTTTCCCAGTACGCCCCCGAACTGCTGTTCCCCATTTCCCGCACCACCAAGTGGGCCGAACTGGGGCTGGTGGCCGGCAAGCTGCCGTACCAGGGCGCGGACTACTGGAACTGCTACGAGCTGTCCTGGTTGACGCCCTCCGGCAAGCCGGTGGTGGCCATCGGCGAGTTCGCCATCCCGGCCGACTCGCCGAACATCATCGAATCCAAGTCGTTCAAGCTCTACCTCAACTCGCTGAACCAGAGCGCCTACGCCGACGCGGCGGAGGTCGAGCGGCTGCTGGCGCGCGACCTGTCCGCCTGCGCCGGTGCGCCGGTGGCGGTGCGCGTGCGTGGCCTGGATGAGGTGGCCGCCGAAGGCGTGGCCGCGCTGCCGGGGCGCTGCATCGATGCTCTGGAAATCGCCGTCAGCGACTACGCCCATCCGCGGCCGGAGCTGCTGCGCTGCGCTGACGAGGTGGTGGAGGAAACCCTCTACAGCCACCTGCTCAAATCCAACTGCCCGGTCACCGGCCAGCCGGACTGGGGCACCCTGGTGGTCGACTACCGCGGCCCGCGCCTGGATGCGGCAAGCCTGCTGGCCTACGTGGTGAGCTTCCGCCAGCACCAGGACTTCCACGAGCAGTGCGTGGAGCGGGTGTTCCTCGACCTGCAGCGCCTGCTGAAGCCGCAGAAGCTGACCGTCTATGCGCGCTATGTGCGCCGCGGCGGGCTGGACATCAACCCCTACCGCAGCACCGAGGCGATCGCGCCGGACAACCGCCGCCTGGTGCGCCAGTAACGAAAAAGCCCGCGGATGCGGGCTTTTTGTTGGGCGCTCGGGCTAGATGCCCATATTGGCCAGGCTCTGCAGGATATTGCGCAGGGTGCCGGTGAGGGTCGGGTGCTGGCTCTCGAAACGCTCCACCGCCAGGTTGACGCCGTCGACCAGGGTGGCATCCGGGTCGCTGGCCAGCTCCTTGGCCAGCTTCAGGTCGATCTGCTGCATCAGTTCGAGCAGGGCGGCGCGGTCTTCGGTGTCCAGCGGCGTGTCGCTGGCGAGTTCCTCGCGCAGTTGCTGGAGGTGTTGCTGCAGGCGTGCGGGCATGGTCGTCTCCTTCTCCGGATGATGCACGGTGGACCCCTGGTCTCGCCCGGGGTTCGCCGCCACATAGCTGAAGGTTAATCCACGCGGCACGCTCCTGCCTGATCCAGAGCAGGTCGCGGCGAGATTTGGATTTCAGGGTTTTTCGCCTTTCTGGCGGCGCACGGCCAGGTCCTGCAGGCAGGCCGGCAGCTCGCCGGGGTGGTCGATCACCGAGTGGGCGCCGAGGCGATAGAGGTCGAGGGTGGTCTGCGCTCGCAGCTTATCGCGCTCACCGGCGGCCAGCGCCTGCCAGTCGCCCAGGGCCAGGCCGCAGGGAGCACCGCAGCTGGCCAGGCCGATACACCATAGCCCGGCGTTGAGGCCAGCCTGCAGCAGGCGCGGTTCGCTGGCGATCAGCACGCAGCCGTCCAGCTGTGCGACCTGCAGTTCGCTCAGGCACTGCCAGATCGAGTCGGGCGCAGGCCAGGGGCGGCTGCCATTCAGCGCCTGCCCTGGCGTATCGCCGGGCAGGGCGGCGGCCAGGCGCCGGGCCACCTGGTCCGGTAGTTCCTCCAGCCAGGCGAAAGGCAGCTGTTGCAGGCGCAGTTCGCGCAGCAGCTCGTTCACTCCGGGCAGCGGTTCGGCACGTTCGCTGGCGCTGGCCAGCAGCGGTTCCAGTAGCGCTTCCAGGCTGGCCGGGCGTTCCCGCAGCCCGCTGTGTTGCAGGGCCACGGGCAGGGTACGGGCGCCGTGGTCGACCAGGCAGCCGCTCAGGCCGAAGAGCAGGGCGGTGAATGTGCGCTCAGGCATGGCGGTCTCGCTTCCCGAAGAGTGCGGGGCAGGGTAGCGAGCCTGTATGACGGTGAGGTTACGCGGTGCCCATCACCCGGCGCAGCGCATCCGGCACAGGTACCGAGGCGTTGCTGCCATGGTCAACCCAGACCAGCTTGCAGTACCCCTCGCCATGGCTGCCGTGCGGGTCGTCCAGGGTGCTCAGACGGTGCTCGACCACCAGGCTGCTACGGCCTACGGCGCCGGCGTACAGCTCGACTACCACGGTGGCCGGGTGTACCACCGGTTTCAGGTAGGTGTGCAGGGTCTGCAGCACCACCGGGCCCTGGGCATCGTGGTCGATATCGATGCCGACGCTGGCGAACCAGGCTACCCGAGCCTCCTGCACGTATTCCAGGTAGACGGTGTTGTTGACGTGGCCGTAGTTGTCCATGTCGCCCCAGCGCACCGGGATGTGGGCGGTGTGGAGCAGGCGTTTATCCGTCATGCAGGAGTCCGCTATGCTGCTGCCTTGGGAGGCGGCGAGGTTTATACTGCGCGGCCTGATGTTCCTGGGCGGCCGCGGGCCGCACACTACCGATGCGATGGGGAGACTGCAAATGCGAATGATCGGTACGGGCTGGATTGCCCGATTCGGCCGCCTGTGTGCCATGAGTACCGTGGCCCTGCTGCCGCTGGTGGCCAATGCCGCGGAGGAGGATCCCTGGGAGTCCTTCAATCGCCCGGTGTTCCGCTTCAACGATACCCTCGACACCTACGCGCTGAAGCCCGTGGCCAAGGGCTACCAGGCGGTGACTCCGCAGTTCCTCGAGGATGGTGTGCACAATGTGTTCAACAACCTCGGCGATGTCGGCAACCTGGCCAACAATCTGCTGCAGGGCAAGCTGCACGACGCCGGCGTGGATACCGGGCGCCTGCTCTTCAACACCACCTTCGGCCTGCTCGGCTTCTTCGATGTGGCCAGCCATATGGGGCTGCAGCGCAACGACGAGGATTTCGGCCAGACCCTGGGCGCCTGGGGTGTCGACAGTGGTCCGTACCTGGTGATCCCGTTCCTCGGCCCCAGCACCCTGCGTGACGCCCCGGCGAAGATTCCGGACAGCTATCTGACGCCCTATCCCTACATCGACCATGTGCCGACGCGCAATGTCACCCGTGCGGTCAATGTGGTCGACACCCGCGCCAGCCTGCTGTCGGCGGAGAAGATGGTCACCGGCGACAAGTACATCTTCATCCGCAACGCCTACCTGCAGAACCGCGAGTTCAAGGTCAAGGACGGCGAAGTGGTGGACGACTTCTGATTCGTCCGGGCATGAAAGCGGAAAGGCGGCCTAGGCCGCCTTTCTGGTTTTCAGCTCATCGACAGTATCGCCAGGCCGATGGAGGTTCGCCCATCCTCCAGCGGCGTTACCCGCACCACTTCGGCCTGGGCGTCGAGCCCCTTGAGTTCGCTGTGGTCGGACGGGATGTGCACCTTCACCTGTTCGCCCATGGCGACCTGACAGTCGGCTTCCAGCTGCATGCCGGTGCTGGAGAGGTCCAGGCACTGGGCGGCGATTTCCCGGCCGGCATGATGAAGGATGACCGGGGCTTCCAGTCGCATGCGGATGAAGTCGCGTTTCTCGCTGTAGGCACGATCGTTCTGGCTCATGGACCCTATCCTCTTGTTTTTCGGGTGCTCCCCGAGGGTCTTATAACCCTCGTGGATTTCAGGTGTAAAGGCGCCGGGCGACAATCGGCAGCGGCTTGAATCGCCTGGAAGATGGGAGTACCGTCTGCGCCTTGAATCGGTCGACCTCGGGTATTTTCCCGGTGTCGCTCGGCCAGTCCATTCTCCTTCCGGCGTCGTCTGTCTGGATCGCCCATGCCCAATCCCAGCGCCAAGCTGCTGATTATCGATGATGACGAGGTGGTGCGCGCCAGTCTGGCCGCCTACCTGGAAGACAGCGGTTTTCTGGTCCTGCAGGCCGGCAACGGTACCCAGGGGCTGGAAGTCTTCGAGCGCGCTCAGCCCGATGTAGTCATCTGCGACCTGCGCATGCCGCAAGTCGATGGCCTCGAACTGATTCGGCGGATCGCGGCCCTCGGCAGCGAGGTGCCGGTCATAGTGGTGTCCGGCGCCGGGGTCATGAGCGATGCGGTGGAAGCCCTGCGCCTGGGCGCTGCGGACTACCTGATCAAGCCTCTGGAAGATCTGGCCGTGCTGGAGCATTCGGTGCGCCGAGCACTGGATCGTTCCCGCCTGCGCCAGGAGAACCAGCGTTACCGAGAGAAGCTGGAAGCGACCAATCGGGAGCTGCAGGCCAGCCTGCACCTGTTGCAGGAAGACCAGAACGCCGGGCGTCAGGTGCAGATGAACATGCTGCCGGGGACGCCCTGGCAGGCCGATGGCCTGGAGTTCGCCCACCAGATCATCCCGTCGCTGTATCTGTCCGGCGACTTCGTCGATTACTTCCGGGTGGACGAGCACCGCATCGCCTTCTACCTGGCCGATGTCTCCGGCCATGGCGCCTCCTCGGCCTTCGTCACCGTACTGCTCAAGTTCATGACCACGCGCCTGCTCTACGAGTGGAAGCGCAATGGCGTGCTGCCCGAGTTCAAGCCGTCCGATGTGCTCGGCCATATCAATCGCGGCCTGATCAACTGCAAGCTGGGCAAGCATGTGACCATGCTCGGTGGGGTGATCGATCTGCAGACCGGGCAATTGACCTACAGCATCGGCGGCCACCTGCCGCTGCCGGTGTTGTTCGTCGATGGCGAAGCCCGCTACCTGGAGGGCCGCGGCCTGCCGGTCGGTCTGTTCGAGGAGGCCAGCTACAACGACCTGGTCATGCAGTTGCCGCAGTCCTTCAGCCTGAGCCTGATGTCCGACGGCATTCTCGACCTGTTGCCCGGCGATACCCTCAAGGAGAAGGAGGCCGCGCTGCCCAGGCTGGTCAGCCAGGCCGGAGGCACCCTGGATGGGCTGCGTCAGGTGTTCGGGCTGGCCAATCTGCGCGATATGCCGGATGATATTGCCTTGCTGGTGTTGAGCAGGAACCTTGCATGAATCCTGGGAATAGCCCCGGTAGGATCCAGTTCGCCGAGCAGGACGGTACCTTCGTCCTGAAGTTCATTGGCGAAGTCCGCCTGACCCTCTGTTCGGCGCTGGATGCAACGATCGAAAAGATCTTCTCGGCGCTGAATTTCACGGCGATCGTCATCGATCTGACGGAAACCCGCAGTATCGATAGCACCACCCTTGGCCTGCTGGCCAAGCTCTCCATCCTGTCCCGACAGAAGATCGGCCTGCTGCCCACCGTGGTCACCACCCACGAGGACATCACCCGCCTGCTGCAGTCCATGGGCTTCGATCAGGTGTTCAACATCGTCGACCGCCCGGTGCCCTGCCCGGAGTGCCTGAGCGACCTGCCGTCGCAGGATCAGTCGGAAGAGGTGGTCAAGGCCAAGGTTCTGGAGGCGCACCGCATCCTCATGGGGCTCAACGAGTCCAATCGCGAGGCCTTCCACGATCTGGTGAACGCACTGGAACGCGGCTGATCCGCCGCGCTGAGATGAAAAAGGGCGATATCCCCGCGGATATCGCCCTTTTCGTTTGCGCTGGAGCTAGCGGCGAGCGGCCAGCAGTGCCTCCAGCTTCTCCTGGTCGCGGGCGAACAGGCGGATGCCTTCGGCCAGCTTCTCGGTGGCCATGGCGTCTTCGTTCAGCGCCCAGCGGAAGCCTTTCTCGTCCAGTTGCTGGCGCTGCTCGCCGGCGCCTGGATTGAGGATGCGCGGCAGCTCGCCCTGATCCTCGGCCAGTTGCTGCAGCAGCTCGGGGCTGATGGTCAGACGGTCGCAGCCGGCCAGCTGCTCGATCTGGCCCAGGTTGCGGAAACTCGCGCCCATCACCACGGTGTCGTAGCCGTTGGCCTTGTAGTACTGGTAGATGCGCGACACGGACTTCACACCCGGATCCTCGGCGCCGACGAAGTCGCGGCCTTCGGCCTTCTTGTACCAGTCGTAGATGCGTCCGACGAAGGGCGAGATGAGGAATACGCCGGCGTCGGCGCAGGCCACGGCCTGGGCGAAGGAGAACAGCAGGGTCAGGTTGGTCTGGATGCCGGCCTTCTCCAGTTGTTCGGCGGCGCGGATGCCTTCCCAGGTCGAGGCGATCTTGATCAGCACCCGCTCGCGGCCGATGCCGGCCTGCTCGTACAGGCCGATGAGGCGCTCGGCGCGGCGCAGGGTGGCCTGGGTATCGAAGGACAGGCGGGCGTCCACCTCGGTGGAGATGCGCCCCGGGATCACCTTGAGGATTTCCTGGCCGACGGCGACGCCGAAGCGGTCGCAGGCCAGGCCCAGATCGCCGGCGCAGCCCTGTACGGCCTGGTCGAGCAGCTCGGCATAGCGGGGCAGGGCTGCGGCCTTGAGCAGCAGCGAGGGGTTGGTGGTGGCGTCCACCGGCTTGAGCCGGGCGATGGCATCGAGGTCGCCGGTGTCGGCGACCACTGTGGTGTACTGCTTGAGTTGGTCCAGCTTGGAGGTCATGACGGAGCCCTGTCGTTACATGGCTCCGACCTTACCCGAGCGCCGCGGAGCGCTCAACGCCCCGCCAGCAGTTCGATGGCCTGGTCGAGCAGGGCCAGCGGATCCTGGGTCTTGTGTACGTCCACCGACAGCAGCTGGCGGAAGCGACGGGCGCCGGGGAAGCCCTGGGCCAGCCCCAGCACATGGCGGGTGATGTGGTGCATGGCGCCGCCTTCGGCGAGGTGTTGCTCGATGTAGGGACGGATGCGCACCAGCGTCTCGGCGCGGCCGATCACCGGCCTGTCCAGGCCGAACAGCTGCTGGTCGACCTGCGCCAGCAGGTAGGGGTTGTGGTAGGCCTCGCGGCCGAGCATCACGCCATCGAAGGTCTGCAGGTGCTGCTGGCACTCCTCGAGCGTCTTGATGCCGCCGTTGAGGATGATCTCCAGGTCCGGGAAGTCGCGTTTGAGCTGCGCGGCGACCTCGTAGCGCAGCGGCGGGATCTCGCGGTTCTCTTTGGGCGACAGTCCTTCGAGAATCGCGATGCGTGCGTGCACGGTGAAGCTGGTGCAGCCGGCCTCGCGCACGCTGCCGACGAATTCGCACAGTTCGGCATAGCTGTCGCGGCCGTTGATGCCGATGCGGTGCTTGACCGTCACCGGGATGTTCACCGCGTCGCGCATCGCCTTGACGCAGTCGGCCACCAGCTGCGGATGGGCCATCAGGCAGGCGCCGATCATGTTGTTCTGCACCCGGTCGCTGGGGCAGCCGACGTTCAGGTTGACTTCGTCATAGCCATGTTCCTCGGCCATTCGGGCGCAGGCGGCCAGCTCGGCCGGGTTGCTGCCGCCCAGCTGCAGGGCCAGCGGATGTTCGCAGTCGTGATAGCGCAGGAAGCGCTGGGCATCGCCATGCAGCAGGGCGCCGGTGGTGACCATCTCGGTGTAGAGCAGGGTCTGGCTGGACAGCTGGCGCAGGAAGAAGCGGCAGTGACGGTCGGTCCAGTCCATCATCGGCGCCACGGAAAAGCGACGGGAGGGCTCGGGGCGTGGCATGGAGGTCGGCATGAGAGGCGTGCGCTGCGGGAAATCGGTGGGCATTCTAACGCACTTGACGACAGGTCGATGAGTGGGCTGCTAAGCTGCTGTCAGGGTCTCGTATATAGGGAGATGACACCATGCAACACAGATACTGGCTGGCGGCGTTGGTCCTGGGCTGCAGCCTGCAGGCGGGGGCGACCAGCTTCGTGGTCACCACCGATGGGCTGGTCAATACGGTGGACAGCACCACCGATGCTACTTCGTCGACCTTCGGCGACGACAAGCTGGTGCGCGAAGCCAGGGACGATGCGGCCAGCTTCGTCGCCAGCGACGGTACCATTCGGGGCGCCCGTCTCGAGGCGGCCCTGCAGCACATTCGCAGCAAGAAGCCCGGCCTGCAGGCCGACGATATGCAACTGGCTCGGGCCATTCTTGCGCTGTGAAGCGTGAGGCAATGAAAAACGGCGCCCTTGGGCGCCGTTTTCGTTCGTGCCGGTATTACACGCCCAGCTTGTCGCGCAGGCTGTAGTACCAGGCGCCGAGGGCGCTGAACGGCACCTGGAACAGGCGACCACCCGGGAAGGGGTAGTGCGGCAGGCTGGCGAAGGCGTCGAAACGTTCGGCCTGGCCGCGCAGGGTTTCCGCCAGCAGCTTGCCGGCCAGGTGGGTGTAGGTCACACCATGGCCGCTGCAGCCCTGCGAGTAATAGATGTTGTCGCCGAGGCGGCCGACCTGGGGCAGGCGCGACAGGGTCAGCAGGAAGTTGCCGGTCCAGGCGAAGTCGATCTTCACGTCTTTCAGTTGGGGGAAGGTCTTGAGCATCTTCGGCCGGATGATCGCCTCGATGTTGGCCGGGTCGCGGGCGCCGTAGACCACGCCGCCGCCGAAGATCAGGCGCTTGTCGCCGGAGAGGCGATAGTAGTCGAGCAGGTAGTTGCAGTCCTCTACGCAGTAGTCCTGCGGCAGCAGGCTCTTGGCCAGATCCTCGGAGAGCGGCTCGGTGGTGATCACCTGGGTGCCGCAAGGCATGGACTTGGCGGCCAGCTCCGGCAGCAGATTGCCCAGGTAGGCGTTACCGGCGACCACCACGAACTTGGCTTTCACTCGGCCGTTTGGGGTGTGTACCACCGGGTTGGCGCCGCGCTCGACGCGAACCGCCGGGCTCTGTTCGTGAATGATGCCGCCCAGGGATTCCACTGCAGCAGCCTCGCCCAGGGCCAGGTTGAGCGGGTGGATGTGGCCGCCACTCATGTCCAGCATGCCGCCGACGTAGGTGTCGCTGTCCACCACTTCGCGGATGCGCTTGGCGTCCAGCAGCTCGAGCTGGGTGTGGCCGTAGCGCTCCCACAACTTCTTCTGCGACTCCAGGTGCTTCATATGCTTGGGCGTGTTGGCCGCGAACACGCCGCCGTCCTTCAGGTCGCACTTGATGTCGTACTTGGCGATACGCTCGCGGATGATGCGACCGCCCTCGAAGGCCATGTCGCCGAGCATCTTGGCGTGTTTCGGGCCGACGGTGCGTTCGATCACGTCGATGTCGCGGCTATAGCTGTTGACGATCTGGCCGCCGTTGCGACCGGAGGCACCGAAGCCCACCTTGGCGGCTTCGACTATGGTGACCTTGAAGCCGTTCTCCAGCAGGAACAGGGCGGTGGAAAGCCCGGTATAGCCAGCGCCGATGATGCAGACGTCGGTCTCGGCCTCACCTTGCAGCTCGGGACGCGCCGGCACCGGGTTGGCCGATGCGGCGTAGTAGGACTGGGGGTAGGGAGTGTGCGTCATATTTGAACCTATGTTCTTTATTTTTTACGAACTGGGCCAATGCTACCCGAGGCAAAAAGTGCCGGCTAGCCTCTGTGCAAAATTTTTAACGTGCCACTGTGCGGCAAAAAATCCACTTTTTCAGAGGCTTAGCGAAAAAAGGTGTTGACACCCCAAGGAATCTCCCTAAAATGCGCCTCCATTGCAGGCACATAGCTCAGTTGGTTAGAGCACCACCTTGACATGGTGGGGGTCGTTGGTTCGAGTCCAATTGTGCCTACCAAATCCGAAAGGGGTCGTACATACGACCCCTTTTTTATTGGCTGCTTGCCAGAGAATAGGCTTTCTGGAAGCATCCGCGATTCCGTTTACCTCCAGTGACTCTGGTCCGGTTCCGGTTGGCTCGCAAGGCTCCTGCCATCGTCAGGCAGGCATACCGCCGGATCGCTTCCTGGCTCATCCCAACCCACGTGACCTTTGGTAGGGGTCACCACTAGGAGAGGAGGCGCCATGCCCATCATTACTCTTCCCGACGGCAGTCAGCGTTCGTTCGATCATCCGGTATCCGTGCTCGAGGTGGCCCAGTCCATCGGTGCCGGCTTGGCCAAGGCCACTCTGGCCGGCAAGGTCAACGGCAAGCAGGTGGATGCCTGCGATCTGATCGAAACCGACGCGACCCTGCAGATCATCACGCCGAAGGATGAGGAAGGGTTGGAGATCATCCGTCACTCCTGTGCGCACCTGGTCGGTCACGCGGTCAAGCAGCTCTACCCGAACGCCAAGATGGTGATCGGCCCGGTGATCGAAGAAGGCTTCTACTACGACATCGCCATCGATCGCCCCTTCACGCCCGAGGACATGGCGGCCATCGAGAAGCGCATGGCCGAGCTGATCGACAAGGACTACGACGTCATCAAGAAGATGACTCCGCGTGCCGAGGTCATTGAGCTGTTCAAGGCGCGCGGCGAGGAATACAAGCTGCGTCTGATCGACGACATGCCGGACGAGCAGGCCATGGGGCTGTACTTCCATGAAGAATACGTGGACATGTGCCGCGGCCCGCACGTGCCCAATACCCGCTTCCTCAAATCCTTCAAGCTGACCAAGATCTCCGGCGCCTACTGGCGCGGCGACTCGAAGAACGAGCAGCTGCAGCGTATCTACGGCACCGCCTGGGCGGACAAGAAGCAGCTGGCGGCCTATATCCAGCGTATCGAGGAGGCCGAGAAGCGCGACCATCGCCGCATCGGCAAGCAGTTGGACCTGTTCCACCTGCAGGAAGAGGCGCCGGGCATGGTGTTCTGGCATCCGAACGGCTGGACCGTCTATCAGGTGCTGGAGCAGTACATGCGCCAGGTGCAGCGCGAGCACGGCTATGTCGAGGTGCGCACGCCGCAGGTGGTCGATCGCATCCTCTGGGAGCGCTCGGGGCACTGGTCGAACTATGCCGAGAACATGTTCACCACCAACTCGGAAAACCGCGACTACGCGGTGAAGCCGATGAACTGCCCGTGCCATGTGCAGATCTTCAATCAGGGGCTGAAGTCCTACCGCGACCTGCCGCTGCGTCTGGCCGAATTCGGTGCCTGCCACCGCAACGAGCCCTCTGGTGCGTTGCACGGCATTATGCGCGTGCGTGGCTTCACCCAGGACGATGCGCACATCTTCTGCACCGAGGATCAGGTGAAGAAGGAGGCGGCCGATTTCATCAAGCTGACCCTGCAGGTTTATGCCGACTTCGGCTTCTTCGACATCGCCATGAAGCTGTCCACTCGTCCGGCCAAGCGCGTGGGTTCCGACGAGCTGTGGGATCGCGCCGAAACCGCCCTGGCCGATGCGCTGAACGAATCCGGCCTGGCCTGGGAGTACCAGCCGGGCGAGGGAGCTTTCTACGGTCCGAAGATCGAGTTCACCCTCAAGGACTGCCTTGGTCGCAACTGGCAGTGCGGTACCCTGCAGTACGATCCGAACCTGCCGGAGCGCCTGGATGCCAGCTATATCGCCGAAGATAACGGGCGCAAGCGTCCGGTGATGCTGCATCGCGCCATCCTGGGTTCCTTCGAGCGCTTCATCGGCATTCTCATTGAGCATTACGCCGGGCAGTTTCCGGCCTGGCTGGCGCCGACCCAGGCGGTGGTGATGAACATTACCGACAAGCAGGCCGATTTTGCCCTGGAAGTCGAGAAAACCCTCAACCAAAGCGGATTCCGTGCCAAGTCCGACTTGAGAAACGAAAAAATCGGCTTTAAAATCCGCGAGCATACTTTGCTCAAGGTTCCCTATCTCCTGGTTATTGGCGACAGGGAAGTTGAGACACGATCCGTTGCTGTGCGTACCCGCGAAGGTGTCGACCTGGGCTCCATGCCTCTGGAACAATTCGCCGATCAGCTCAAGCAAGCGGTTTCCCGGCGTGGTCGCCAAGATTCGGAGTAATCATTATTAAGCGTGAAATGAGACAGGATAAGCGGGCCGCCCCCAAGGCGCCCATCAACGAGAACATTACCGCTCGTGAGGTCCGCCTGATTGGTGCGGATGGCGAGCAGATCGGTATTGTTTCGATCGATGAAGCACTGCGAGTGGCCGAAGAGGCCAAGCTGGATCTGGTAGAGATCTCGGCTGACGCAGTTCCGCCGGTTTGCCGCATCATGGACTACGGCAAGCACCTGTTCGAGAAGAAGAAGCAGGCTGCTGCTGCGAAGAAGAACCAGCACCAGCAGCAGATCAAAGAGATCAAGTTTCGTCCAGGGACGGAAGAAGGGGATTACCAGGTAAAGCTACGCAACCTGGTACGTTTCCTTAATGAAGGGGACAAGGCCAAGGTATCCTTGCGATTCCGTGGTCGTGAGATGGCCCACCAGGAGCTGGGAATGGAGCTGTTGAAGCGGGTCGAAGCCGACCTCGCCGAAATCGGCACCGTCGAACAGCATCCCAAGCTGGAAGGACGCCAGCTGATGATGGTCATCGCTCCCAAGAAGCGTAAATAACCTCCCGGGCACTGGCAGGCCTGATGGTTATCAGTTGTTAATGAATGCGGAGTACTAAACATGCCAAAGATGAAAACCAAGAGCGGTGCAGCCAAGCGTTTCCTCAAGACCGCTGCTGGCTACAAGCACAAGCACGCTTTCAAGAGCCACATCCTGACCAAAATGTCCACCAAGCGTAAGCGTCAACTGCGCGGTAGCGAGCTGATGCATCCGTCGGACAAGGCAAAAGTCGAGCGCATGCTGCGCGTTCGTTAATTCGGTCAAGATATTTTAGAGGTTATTACTCATGGCTCGTGTTAAGCGTGGCGTTATCGCTCGTGCCCGTCACAAGAAAATCCTGAAACTCGCCAAAGGCTACTACGGCGCGCGTTCGCGCGTGTTCCGCGTTGCCAAGCAGGCTGTGATCAAGGCAGGCCAGTACGCCTACCGTGACCGCCGTCAGCGCAAGCGTCAGTTCCGCGCTCTGTGGATCGCTCGTATCAACGCCGGTGCTCGTCAGAACGGTCTGTCCTACAGCCGCCTGATCGCTGGTCTGAAGAAAGCGGCCATCGAGATCGACCGCAAGGTTCTGGCCGATCTGGCAGTGAACGAAAAAGCGGCGTTTGCTGCGATTGTCGAGAAAGCTAAGGCCGTTCTGGCTTAAGTCCCCCGACAATCACCGGGCTTGCCCGGTGGCAACGTCAAAGATAGGGGAAGAGCCTTCGAGCTCTTCCCCTATTTCGTATCTGGAGTCCGTACATGGAAAACCTGGATGCATTGGTCTCGCAAGCGCTTGAGGCCGTGCAAAACACCGCAGACGTCAACACCCTGGAGCAGCTCCGGGTGCAGTATCTCGGCAAGAAGGGCGAACTGACCGCCCTGATGCAGACCCTCGGCAAACTCTCCGCCGAAGAGCGTCCGCAAGCCGGCGCCCTGATCAATGCCGCCAAGAACCAGGTTCAGGACGCCCTGAATACTCGCAAATCCGTGCTTGAGCAGGCCCTGCTCGCCGAGAAGCTGGCGTCCGAGCGCATCGACGTGACCCTGCCGGGCCGCGGCCAGGCCTCCGGTGGCCTGCACCCGGTCACCCGTACCCTGGAGCGAGTCGAGCAGTTCTTCACCCATATCGGCTACAGCGTGGCCGAGGGTCCGGAAGTCGAAGACGACTACCACAACTTCGAAGCCCTCAACATCCCCGGCCACCACCCGGCGCGGGCGATGCACGACACCTTCTATTTCAACGCGAACATGCTGCTGCGCACCCACACCTCGCCGGTGCAGGTGCGCACCATGGAATCGCAGCAGCCGCCGATCCGCATCGTCTGCCCCGGCCGCGTCTACCGCTGCGACTCCGATATCACCCACTCGCCGATGTTCCACCAGGTCGAAGGCCTGCTGGTCGACGAGGGCATCAGCTTCGCCGACCTCAAGGGCACCATCGAGGAATTCCTCCGGGTGTTCTTCGAGAAGCCGCTGGGCGTGCGTTTCCGTCCGTCCTTCTTCCCCTTCACCGAGCCGTCGGCCGAAGTCGACATGCAGTGCGTGATGTGCTCCGGCAAGGGCTGCCGCGTGTGCAAGCAGACCGGCTGGCTGGAAGTGATGGGCTGCGGCATGGTCCACCCGAACGTGCTGCGCATGAGCGGCATCGATCCGGAGAAATACTCCGGCTTCGCCTTCGGCATGGGCGTCGAGCGCCTGGCCATGCTGCGTTACGGCGTCAACGACTTGCGCCTGTTCTTCGATAACGACCTGCGGTTCCTGGCGCAATTCCGTTAGCCGCATGACCCGTATCGAATTCGCTTAATGGAAAACAGACAGCATGAAATTCAGTGAACAGTGGCTGCGCAGCTGGGTAAACCCGGCGGTCTCGCGCGACGAACTAGTGGCCCGCCTGTCCATGGTTGGCCTGGAAGTGGACGCCGTTATCCCGGTCGCCGGCCAGTTCAGCGGCGTGGTGGTGGGCGAGATCCTCAGCGCCGAGCAGCACCCGGACGCCGACAAGCTGCGCGTGTGCCAGGTCAGCAACGGCAGCGCCAGCTTCCAGGTGGTCTGCGGCGCGCCCAACGCCCGTGCCGGCATCAAGATTCCCTTCGCCATGATCGGCGCCGAGCTGCCGGGCGACTTCAAGATCAAGCAGGCCAAGCTGCGCGGCGTGGAGTCCCAGGGCATGCTCTGCTCGGCCTCCGAGCTGCAGATCAGCGACGACAACAGCGGCCTGATGGAGCTGGCAGCAGAGGCTCCGGTAGGCCAGGACATCCGCGCCTATCTGGGCCTGGACGATGCCAGCATCGAGATCGGCCTGACCCCAAACCGTGGCGACTGCCTGTCGCTGGCCGGCCTGGCCCGCGAAGTCGGCGCCATCTATGCCGCTCCGGTAACGGCTGTATCCGTCGACCCGGTCGCCACTGCGCATGACGAAGTGCGCCCGGTCGAGGTACTGGCTACCAAGGCCTGTCCGCGCTACCTGGGTCGCGTCGTCCGCAACGTCGACCTGTCCAAGCCGACCCCGCTGTGGATGGTCGAGCGCCTGCGCCGTTCCGACATCCGCAGCATCGACGCCGCCGTCGACATCACCAACTACGTGATGCTCGAACTCGGCCAGCCGATGCACGCCTTCGACCTCGCCGAGATCAACGGCGGCATTCGCGTGCGCATGGCGGAAGAGGGCGAGAAGCTGGTCCTGCTGGACGGCCAGGAAGTCAGCCTGCGCCCCGACACCCTGGTGATCGCCGACCACAACCGCGCCCTGGCCATCGCCGGCGTGATGGGTGGCGAGCACAGCGGCGTGAGCGGCAAGACCCGCGACCTGTTCCTCGAAAGCGCCTTCTTCGACACCATCGCGGTGGCTGGCAAGGCTCGTTCCTATGGCCTGCACACCGATTCCTCGCACCGCTTCGAGCGTGGCGTGGACTCGCAGCTGGCGCGCAGCGCCATGGAGCGCGCCACCGCGCTGCTGCTGGAGATCGTCGGCGGCGAAGCCGGCCCGATCATCGAAGTGGCCAGCGCTGCCGATCTGCCGAATGTCGCGCCGATCACCCTGCGTGCCGAGCGCATCAGCCAGATGCTGAGCATGGACATGGATGACGCCGAGGTCGAGCGCCTGCTCACCGCGTTGGGTCTGGGCGTGATCGCCCAGGGCGCCGGTCAGTGGCAGGTCAGCGTGCCGAGCCACCGCTTCGACATCAGCCTGGAAGTGGACCTGATCGAAGAGCTGGGCCGCCTGTACGGCTACAACCGCCTGCCGGTGCGTTACCCGCAGGCCCGCCTGGCTCCGCAGGCCAAGGCCGAGGCCCGTGCCGAGCTGCCGGCCCTGCGCCGTCTGCTGGTCGCTCGTGGTTATCAGGAAGCCATTACTTACAGCTTCATTGATCCCAAGCTGTTCGAGCTGTTCAACCCGGGCGTGGCGCCGCTGCAGCTGGCCAACCCGATCTCCGCCGACATGGCCGCCATGCGTTCCTCACTGTGGCCGGGCCTGGTCAAGGCGCTGGAGCACAACCTCAATCGCCAGCAGTCGCGCGTGCGCCTGTTCGAGAGCGGCCTGCGTTTCGTCGGTCGGCTCGAGGGCCTGAAGCAGGAAGCCATGCTGGCGGGCGTGATCAGCGGTAGCCGTCTGCCGGAAGGCTGGGCCAACGGCCGCGAGAGCGTGGACTTCTACGACCTCAAGGCCGATGTCGAGGCGCTGCTGGGCTATGCCGGTGCCGCCGATGCCTTCAGCTTTGTACCTGGCGAGCACCCGGCTCTGCATCCGGGCCAGACCGCGCGTATCGAGCGGGAAGGGCGCCTGGTCGGCTTCATGGGAGCACTGCACCCTGAGCTGGCCAAGACTCTGGGCCTGGATCAGCCGGTGTTCCTCTTCGAACTGGTGCTGGCCGAAGTCGCCACCGGGCGCATGCCGGCGTTCAGCGAATTGTCGCGCTTCCCCGAAGTGCGCCGCGACCTGGCGCTGCTAGTGGATCGCGAGCAGCCGGCCGAAGCCGTGCTCGCCACCATTCGCGAGGCCGCAGGCGAATGGCTGACCGACCTCAAGCTATTTGACGTCTATCACGGTAAAGGTATTGATCCGCATAGAAAAAGCCTGGCAGTCGGCTTGACCTGGCAACATCCATCGCGCACTCTTAATGACGATGAGGTGAGTACAACTACGCAAAACATCATCACCTCGCTGGAAGAAAGGTTCAACGCCACGTTAAGGAAGTAGCGTATGGGGGCTCTGACGAAAGCTGAAATGGCGGAACGTCTGTATGAAGAGCTTGGCCTGAATAAGCGGGAAGCCAAGGAGTTGGTGGAGCTGTTTTTCGAGGAAATCCGCCACGCGCTGGAAGACAACGAGCAGGTCAAATTGTCCGGTTTCGGCAATTTCGACCTGCGCGACAAGCGTCAGCGCCCAGGTCGTAATCCCAAGACAGGCGAAGAAATCCCGATTACGGCTCGCCGTGTCGTCACCTTTCGTCCGGGCCAGAAATTGAAGGCCAGAGTAGAGGCATATGCTGGAACCAAGTCATAACGACGAGCTGCCGCCTATCCCTGGCAAACGCTACTTCACCATTGGCGAAGTCAGCGACCTCTGCGCCGTCAAGCCTCATGTTTTGCGTTACTGGGAGCAGGAGTTTCCCCAGCTCAATCCGGTGAAGCGGCGGGGCAACCGCCGCTACTATCAGCGCCAGGACGTGCTGATGATCCGCCAGATCCGAGCGCTCCTGTACGACCAGGGCTTCACCATCGGCGGGGCGCGCCAGCGTCTCTCCGGCGACGAGGCCAAGGACGACACCACCCAGTACAAGCAGCTGATCCGGCAGATGATTGCCGAGTTGGAAGAGGTGCTGCTGGTATTGCGTAAATAACGCCCCAGCAGCAAAAAAAACTTCCACAATTCAGCAGCTTATTGTAAAGTCCACCCCGCTTCCGGTAACACGGAAGCATCGTCGGGGCGTAGCGCAGCCCGGTAGCGCACTTGCATGGGGTGCAAGGGGTCGAGTGTTCGAATCACTCCGTCCCGACCAAAAAACCCTAGAAAATCCAGTCACTTAGCGGTGACTGGATTTTTTTATGGGCGCATTTTTTATCTTAGTCCCTAGAGACTACTTGTGGTGACCGTTTGGTGACCGTTTGTGCTGGGCTTAGTTCTTTAACCCTGGGTTCCCCTTAGCCTTTTTTGACGGTCATCGGCCAAAACCGGTCTGTCTTCAGCTCCCTATTTGTAAGGGGCAAGGTGCATGGTTTCTTACCTCCGCGATCGAGCGAATCCCAAAAGACGAGCACTCTCATGAGTGATTGAGCGCCTTGAAAGTTGATACTCTGCCCAGCAACACGAGGCTAGCAGGCCTATCAAACGTATCGTTTCGCGCATGGAGTGCTCGATGTCTCTTTCCCCTCTCGACATGGCCAAACACTTCTGGGTTGACGACGTTCCCAGTGCAACCACCTCCGGTAGCCGGCTGAACAACCTGCTTGTATCGCTTGGCAAGGGGCAGCCAATGACTGCTACAAGCAGAAGCTTCTTGGTGGCCCGAGGGCTAAATACCCTTGCTAGCTTCCTTGCCGGCGAAATTTCCAAGGAGCAGTTCAACCAGCAGGCGCAGGCTGAGCGGGATGGACGCATTGCTTTGGCGCAACAAGCGCAGTTGGAGTTGGAGGCGAAGAAAATAGCGGAACAGAATGCGGCTGAGACTCGGGAAGCTGCAATGTGGGCTCGTATTGAGGCTGAGCGTATTCAGCGTGAAAGCGATCCCAAATTCATTGCAAGGAAAAAGAACCAAGAGCTACGCCTGAAGTACGGGGTGGAGGTGTTCGTGGAAGAGCATCACTTCAAGCGACTGATGAGTATCCTACGCAAGCTTGACTCGAAATCGCGGCTGCCAGAGATCGACACGTTATGGTTGAAGAGCGAGGGGCGTGACTACGAAACCGAAGAAATTCGGCACGCTCACCACCGTTTCGAAGCGGATTTCTGCATCGCTGAGTACAAGCGCACCAGTGACCCGTGGCAAGCCGTGAATGCCAGCGCACACCTTCGCAAGTGCGCAGCATCCAACCAGGCGATCGAACTCCTGGCAGCTATTCCGGCCGTGCGCCAGGAACAGCCGAAGCTCAAATCGGCGATTCGAACGACGCACGGTGGAGCTTTGCGCGACCTTGGTCACTTCACTGCGGCTCTGACGCTAGGGGAAGAAGCCCACGCACTGCAACCAAACAATTTCAGACCATGCACGCTTCTAGGCGCTCTCAATATTGAGTTGGGAAAGTTTGAAATCGGGCATGAGTGGTATCGCCTGGCTGAGGCGCGTGGTGCGAAGTCGGACAACATCGAACACGAGATACGTTCTCTTCTAGCGCACATGTCAGCAGAGAAGCGTGATGAGGCCATACGCGAGTTACTTCGGATAGACCCGGTGCAGTATCGCTGGCTACGAAAGGGAAAGCCCAAGGCCTGAATGGCAGGAGTCGCGCGGCCAGTCCTATCTGATTGCCAGCCAGCCGAGCATTGAATTTGCGGCTTTCACGGCATCCGGACTGCCTGAATTTGACCCATAGCCGCCGGTCACGACAGGCAACAACCGGCCAAAAGCAGCCATTAGCCAGCCAGACATGTAGGTGTCCGCTGATACAGAGTTGACGTATTCGTGCCCCCTATTGGTTGATGCGTCGACGGAGCGCACAAAAAAGTCACCATTCACAGGAGCTTTAGCGCTGAATCTTCAGGTGAGCCAAAAATTGAATCGGGGGAGCCCAACGCCCCTAGCGTGAGTTGGGCTGGCGCATGAGAGTATTCATACCGTACGGGAACAGCATGCTGCCCGTGGAATAAGTGTGAAGTCTCAGCGCTGTGGCATGCCCATATGCTGCTGATGCTGCATCATCTGATCCATCATCATCTGTTGCATGCCCATGTACCTGTCCATCATGTATTGATGCTGCTTCATCTGCTCAGGCGTCATCTGGGAGTAGTGGCTGCCCATTTGATCCCAGCCCATCATGTGGCCCCCACCCATCATCTTACCGTTACCCATCATGTGGCCACCGCCCATCATCTGACCGTCACCCATCATGTGACCGCCCTGCATGCCCCCTCCGCAGCACCCCATCATTCCGCCGCCACGCATTCCGTTCATCATGTGCATTCCTTGCTGCATCATGGTTTGGTGCTCTTGCATCAGTTTCTGACGCTGTGCAGGGTCGCTAGCTTTCTGAATTTGGTTCATTTGCTCCTGCATTTTCTTCAGGTTTTCTTGTGCCTTCGCCATCTCTTGATCAAATTGCTCAACGCTCATTGGCTGCTGTTGAGCCTGGCTGGTGGCACTGGAGTCCTGCTGCGCAAAGGTTAAGGCCGGAAAAAGCGCAGCCGCCAAAGCGAACGCGGCGAGTTTTGGTGCTTTCATTGCTCAGTTCCTTGCAGGTGAAAGTGGGTCGTGGGGTGAGTCACCAGTAGCCAATATAGACCTCGAAGACGGGTGTAGCCTGATGCAGGTCAAAAGTTGACCCCGTACCTGCTTCAGGTTGTATTAAAGCTGCCCCGACCACGGAGGTTGCCTGGGGGAGCGAATTTTCAGTGGCCAAGAGGTATTGCTCTCTAGGTGAGCAGCCCTGTCTGGGCATGGCGTGCTTCAGTGGCTAAAGCCTTTTGCCGCCAAAGCTGCCCAGCGGCGCTGACGGTGGGCGTAAAACAGGCGCGCAAAAAGCCACACGAACGGGGTGAGGATGCCGGCCTCGATAGTCACGCGATCTCGGTAAAGCGTTCCGCCACTCACTTCTTGAGCCGTAATGACGTGATCCCACTTGGTGATTAGCGGGCTATAGCCGTTGTCTCTGAGCATGAAGGTCTGAGCGTTTTCCGTCTGCGGGTAGGTAATCACAATCGCCTGACGGCCAATGGGCAGTACGCCGAATAGCTTCAGCTTGACCCAGTAGGTGCCCTCGCTCCAGGTATCAGGAAACTCAGCCGGAGCCAGCGGGCTGAAACTCAATAAGGGTGAAGCAACCTGACGCAGCAGGCGTGGTGTGCGCACCTGGGCGATCACCTCTGCAAGTGTGCACGGCAGCTGGGTGGCGAGATCGACTTGCATGGACACAATCACCGACTGGATGGGTTTTGCTCATCGCTCGCAAGCAAGGCCTGGAGTTCTTCAGGAACCGGCATGGGCTTGAACGCGCTGACTCTGGAGCGGCCTGTATTGCCGAGGGGCACCCAGATTTTGGAGAACAACAAGGCCGCGAAAATGCGCGGTATTTGCCCGGCCACCTCGCGATAATCGCCAATCTGCCAACCGAGCGTGAGCATCAGCCAGTGTGACCTAGCGTGCAGCAAGGGCTGGCGTTGAGTCAGGATGTGTGCGCGCTCCAGCCATTCAAAGGCATCGGTATTACGTCTCTCCTGCATGGCGTGCTCGGCCTGTTGAAAGGCTTGTTCAATTGCCAGTTGCAATGCTGCTTTCATCTTCAATCCTCCGTTCCTACTTTTTAAGCAGGCGCAGGCCGTTGAACACCACCAGCAGGCTGACGCCCATGTCGGCAAAGACGGCCATCCACATCGTCGCCTGCCCCGTTAGGGTAATGGCGAGAAACAGGGCCTTGATCCCTAACGCCAGCACGATGTTCTGCTTGAGGATGACGGCGGTCTGTTGGGATAGGCGGATGAAGGCCGGGATCTTGCGCAGGTCGTCATCCATCAAGGCCACATCCGCAGTTTCGATGGCCGTGTCCGTGCCGGCGGCGGCCATGGCGAAGCCGATTTCGGACTTCGCCAGCGCAGGCGCATCGTTGATGCCGTCGCCCACCATCCCAACAACGTTGCCGCGCGCCTGCAATGCTTCAACGGCCTGCAATTTGTCGACTGGCAGGAGATTGCCGCGTGCTTCGTCGATGCCCACCTGCTGTGCGATGGCTTCTGCGGTGTGCGGGTTATCGCCAGTCAGCATCGTGGTCTTCACACCCAGCGCATGAAGCTCCTCGATTGCCTGGCGGCTGGAGTCCTTGACGGTATCGGCAACGGCGAACAGGGCAATGGCACGCTGCGGATTGCACAACACCACCACTGTTTTGCCTTGGCGTTCGAGACGTTCCAGCGTCGTTTCCAGCTCGGGTGAGCAGAGGCCAAGCTCTTCCACCAGACGGTGGTTACCCAGGTGGAAATCCATGCCTTCAATGGTGCCCCGTACACCTCGACCCGGCAGGGCTTCGAATCCCTCAACGGTAGCGAACATCAGGCCATTCTCAGTGGCGTGCTTGGCTATCGCTTGCGAAACCGGGTGATCAGAGCGACTGGCGAGGCTGGCAGCATGAGTGCGACAGAGTTCTGAGTCCTGTTCAACCAGTGGCATGTAATCGGTTTGCACGGGTTTGCCATGGGTAATGGTTCCGGTCTTGTCGAGGGCCAGGAAGCCAAGCTTGCCGCCAGTTTCCAGATAAACGCCGCCTTTGATCAGGATGCCTTTGCGTGCAGCCGCAGCTAAACCACTGACAATGGTGACAGGTGTCGAGATGACCAAGGCGCAAGGGCAGGCAACCACCAGCAGTACCAGGGCACGGTAGATCCAGTCGTACCAGGGCTCGGCCATGAAGAGTGGCGGCACAATGGCGATAGCCAGGGCGAATAGGAATACGACAGGGGTGTATACCTTGGCGAATTGATCGACAAAGCGCTGGGTCGGCGCGCGTGAACCCTGCGCCTCTTCGACCGCGTGAATGATACGTGCCAGCGTGGTGTTGGCTGCGGCGGCCAGGACTCGGTATTCCAGGGAGCCGGCTTCATTGATGGTTCCCGCAAAAACCGGATCGCCGATGGTTTTCTCTACGGGCAGGCTTTCCCCCGTGATGGGCGCTTGGTTGATGGTGGAGTTGCCGGCAGTAACTTCGCCATCGAGACCGATTCGTTCGCCCGGTCGAACCCTGACCAATGCGCCTACGGCGATGGTTTTAACGTCAACTTCCAGCCATGTGCCATCGACCTGCTGCACCGTGGCGCGCTCTGGCGTCAGATCCATCAGGCCACGGATGGCATTGCGAGCCCGATCCAGCGACTTCGCTTCGATCAACTCGGCGACAGAAAAGAGGAACATGACCATGGCCGCTTCTGGCCATTGCCCAATCAGCACCGCACCGGTCACAGCGATACTCATCAACGCATTGATATTCAGGTTGCGGTTCTTCAGCGCGATCCAGCCCTTTTTATAGGTCGTCAGGCCGCACAGCAGAATGGCGAGCAGCGCCACGCCAGCCACAGCCCAATCTGGCGCAAGCTCGGCAAAGTGGATCACTTCCGCCGATAAGGCGGCCACCCCCGAGAGCGCCAAGGGCCACCAGGCTTTCTTGTGAGGGGTGCCTTGCTCTTCTTCACGTGCTGTTGCTGAACCCTCAACCACTGGCGTGAAACCAAGCTCGCGAATCGCTGCCAGTGCTGCTGGCAGCGCTTCTGCTGTGTGGCTGAGCGTCAGTACACGTTGAACCAGGTTGAACTCCAATGCACTGATACCGGGTAGCGAGGTCAGCTTGTCGCGGATCAGCTTTTCTTCAGTTGGGCAGTCCATCTGTTCGATTTTGATGCGGGCTTGCCCTTCAGCAGATAGCGGTTCTGCCTGCATTCCCAGGGACGAGATCGCCGCTTCGATAGGCGCGGTCGACGGCAAGCTGTGCCATACCCCAAGAATCCGATTGATCAGGTTGAAGTCGAGCTTATCTATGCCTGCGAGCTTGCTCAGTTTGTCCTGAATCAGCGTCTGCTCGGTAGGGCAGTCCATTTGCGCAATGCGGAAGCTGCTGAGCCTGGAGCCGGTTACGGCATTTACTGCTGTCGCCGCTGTGGCAGAGCACTTGCTTGCTTCGTTGGCGTCACAGCAGACATCCTTTGAAACCGCTTCAGGTTTGTATTCGTCACCGCAGCAGCCAGCCATGAAGGTATCCTCGTTGAACAGTTGTGTAGAGTGAACACCCTAAAGCCACTACAGGGTCAAGCGTTTGCTGAAGAGGTAATTCATGAAGATTGGAGAGCTGGCCAAGCTTGCCGATTGCCAGGTTGAAACGGTTCGCTATTACGAGCGCGAGGGGCTGTTGCCGGCTCCGGCCCGTAGCGAGGGTAATTACCGCCTTTACAGCAGTGAGCACCTTGAGCGGCTTACGTTCATTCGCAACTGCCGAACGCTAGACATGACCCTGGACGAGATCAGAAGCCTGCTGGCGCTGATGGATCGGCCAGAGGGGAACTGTGAGGGTGTGAATAGCTTAGTGGATGAGCACATTGAGCATGTGCAAGCGCGCGTGACCAGTCTGCTGGCCCTGCAACAACAGCTGATTGAGTTACGACACCGCTGTTCCTCTGAGCGCGGCGTAGATGAGTGTGGAATCCTCCAGCGCCTGAATACCACTGGCGGTGTCAGTGCGCTTCCGGATGATGGCCACACCCATGTTGGGAAAAGCCACCGCCACTAAACATGCGCCACCACCTGCCATGCGAGGCACGCTAACCGTCTGCTGGCTTGTCATCAGTGCAAAGGAACTGATCCAACACCCTGAAAAAGACTACATCAACGAAATGATCGGGCTGTTCCTTGCTATTGCTGGTCTTAGTCAAATTGGCGAGGCAAAGAAAGACATCCTGAATTTCTTCAAGACCGTAGTCATTCAAATCTCCACCAGCGGCGAAGTGGTTTGCCAAGAGCATTGGAAGCGGTGCTTGGGGTTGACTCCTAGTGCCACAAGTAAAGCCGCTCGCAATAAGCTGGCCAGGCTGATTCGCGATGGACACCTGAGCTGGGTAATCGTTGAGGATGAGAAGGTGCTTACCAGGCTGAAGGGTTCTACCCCGTTAGCACGGACACTTTCAAGTAAGCTCACACCGAGCTGAAGGAGTGTTCATGAAGCGCAAGAAATACAGTCCCGAGTTCAAGCGGGAAGCCATCGAGCTGGTTCGTCGTTCAGGGGCGAGCTGCCGACAGGTGGCCCTGGAGATTGGTGTTGCTCCCAACCTGCTCACGCGCTGGTTTCGGGAGGCACAACCAGGCACTGAGAAAGTCTTCCCTGGAACGGGAAGTCCGCGGGATGAGGAGCTTGCCCGTCTCAAGCGCGAGTTGGCCCGAGTAACCAAGGAACGTGATTTTTTAAGAGACGCGGCAGCGTACTTTGCCAAGGAGTCATCGAGCGGTACACGGTGATCCAGCGCTGCCGCAACGAGTACCCGGTACGATTGATGTGCCGTTGCCTGAAGGTTTCTGCCAGCGGCTATTACGCCTGGCAGGATCGTGAACCAAGTGCGCGAGCTCAGGAGAATGCGCGCTTGGTGAAGCGCATTCGGGAGATTCACGAGGACAGTCGGGGCGTGATTGGAGCGCCACGAATGCACGAGGTAGTGCTGTCGCAGCCCTTCCATGCAGGGAGTGGCTCGTATCTCTTGCTGAGACTGCTGCTCTCCATACTGGATCTGACAGGCCTGTCCTTGCAGTCATCTTTGCAATGAAAGCTGTTTGCCCGGCCAGCTTTGCCTCCGCTAGAGTGCGCCCCTCGTTATCCGCTTCGGGACTTGCGCCGTGTCCGCCGAACTTTCTGTTTATCGTCAGCCGGGCTTCCTGCCTTTTCTCACCGCGCGGGTGCTGGCGATGTTCGCCGTGCAAATCATGGCGGTGGTGGTGGCGTGGCAGGTTTACGAGCTGACGCGCGATCCGATGTCGCTGGCTTATGTGGGGTTGGCGCAGTTCCTGCCGATGCTGTTTCTGCTGTTGCCGGCCGGTGATCTGATCGATCGCTTCGACCGCAAGTGGATTCTGGGGCTGAGCTGGGGCGTGGAGGCGTTGTGCGCGGCGGCGCTGCTCGGGCTTTCGGCGAAGCAGGGGCCGGTCGGTGCTTTCTATATGGTTCTGGTGTTCTATGGCTGTGCGCGGGCCTTCACCGGCCCTGCGCTGTCCAGTCTGCTACCGCAGATCGTGCCGCGCGAGCAGCTGGCAGCGGCCATCGCGGCCAACAGCATGATAGTGCGCGCCTCGACCATTTCCGGGCCGGTGCTGGGCGGCGGTCTCTATGCGCTGGGTGGGGGCGAGCTGACCTATGCGGTGTGCCTGTTGTGCTTCGCCGCCGGCGTGCTGATGCTGGCAGCCGTGCAGGTGCGCTACCGCGAGGACAGTCGACCGCTGGAGGCTACGGCCTGGCAGCGCTTCACCGCGGGCATCCGGTTCATCCGTTCGCGGCCGATCATCCTCGGTACCATTTCGCTTGACCTGTTCGCCGTTTTGCTTGGCGGGGTGGTGGCGCTGTTGCCGATCTATGCCCATGAGGTGCTGCAGGTGGGGCCGACCGGGCTGGGTATCCTGCGTAGCGCCATGGCCATCGGCGAGGTGCTGGTGGGCTTCTACCTCAGCCTGCGGCCGTTCAACCGGCATGTGGGGCTGAGTATGTTCGTCGCGGTGGCGGTGTTCGGCGTGGCCAACCTGGTGTTCTCGCTGTCCAGCCTGTTCTGGCTGTCGTTTGCCGCATTGCTGGTGGCGGGCGGAGCGGACATGGTGAGCATGTACATTCGTTCCTCGCTGATCCAGTTCTCTACCCCGGACGCCATGCGCGGCCGGGTCAACGCGGTGAACATGCTGTTCATCGGCTCCTCCAACGAGCTCGGCGAATTCCGTGCCGGCAGCAGCGCCGCATGGTTCGGCGCGGTGCCGGCGGCGGTGCTGGGCAGCCTGTGCACGCTGGGTGTAGTGGGCGCCTGGATGGCGGGTTTCCGCAGCCTGCGCCGGGTCGATCGCTTCGAGGATGCGGCCGCGGAGCGCACGGCGGCATAGATCGATTCAGCCCAAGCCTGGGCGGGCTTGGGTCCTTTCGTTGCTGGCGCGCGCCGGAATCCGGCTATACCTGCATTGACTCTCCCTTTGTTCATCTCTCTATGGATGCCATAGAGAGGAAGGGGGTTGTTTGATTATGGGCGTCATATAATATGTCAGTCGTCATCCAACTCGTTTCGGGAGAATCACCATGAGCAAACAAGGCAAGGCGCTGATTACCGGCGCATCCGCGGGTATCGGCGCCACCTATGCCGAGCGTCTGGCTCGGCGTGGCCATGACCTGCTGCTGGTGGCACGTGATCTGGCGCGCCTGGAGGAGATGGCCGGGCGTCTGGCCCAGCAGCACGGGGTCAAGGTCGAGGTGCTCAAGGCCGATCTGACGCAAAAGGCCGACGTGCTGGCCGTCGAGGACAGACTGCGCGCCGATGCCGAGATCAGCCTGCTGGTGAACAATGCCGGTATCGCCACCCATGGCACCCTGGCCGAGGCGGATCTGGACCTGGCGGAGAGTCTGATCCAGCTCAATGTGGTGGCGCTGACCCGTCTGGCCTCGGTGGCTGCCGCCCAATTCACCGCCCGTGGTCGCGGCGCCATCATCAATATCGCCTCGGTGGTGGCGCTGGCGCCTGAGATGTTCAACGCCGTGTACAGCGCGTCCAAGGCTTACGTACTGAGCCTGACCCAGACCCTCGGCAGCGAACTGGCCGGCAAGGGGGTACAGGTGCAGGCCGTGCTGCCAGGCGTGACCCGCACCGAGATCTGGGAGCGCAGCGGCATGGACGGCAGCAAGTTGCCGCCGGAGATGATCATGGAGGTGGGCGAGATGGTCGATGCGGCGCTGGCTGGCTTCGACCAGGGCGAGCTGGTCACTATTCCGTCGCTGCCGGATGCCGCCGATTGGAAGGCTTTCGTCGCCGCCCGCGGCGCGCTGGGCCCGAACCTGTCGCGCAATCACGCGGCGCCGCGCTACAAGCGCTGAGGCCGGAAAGAAAAAGCCCCCGAGACCTCGGGGGCTTTTTTATGCGTCGGTGCAGCCGCTATGGTGACGGGCTCAGCCCGCCGTCTGCTCCAGCAGCAGGTCACGGGTACCGGCGCGCAGCAGTTCCGATAGCTCGGGGTCGGTGACGCTGCGCGACAGTACCAGGGCGCCGACCATGGCCGAGAGGATCAGTGCGCTCTGCTTCTGCGCGTCGTCGCCAGAGAGGTGGCTGGCGATCAGCGCCAGGCGGTCGCGTACGATCTGGTCGGTGACCGGGCTGGGCTGGCCGCGCTGGCCCAGTTCGGCGGACATGGTCGGCAGTGGGCAGCCGGCGCCAGGCGACTTGCAGTGAGCGGCGGAGAGGTAGCGCTTGATCAGCCCCTGCAGCGGCTGCGGGTCCTGCTCAAGCTCCTTGAGGCCTTCGGAGAGCTGGTTGGCGCTCTGCTGCAGGGCCTGCTCGACCAGGTCGTCCTTGGACTTGAAGTGGGCATAGAAGCCGCCGTGGGTCAGGCCGAGGGCCTTCATCAGCGGCTGCAGTCCGGTGGCCAGCACGCCGTCGCGGCGAAAGCGCAGGGCGGCCTCGTCGACGATGCGCTGGTGGGTCTTGGCTTTGTGGTCTTCGGAATAGCGCATGGTGGTCAGTTCCAGGCAGGAATTGAAATGCTGACCTTCATCTTACACCGGGATCGCGCAGCATGGGCGTGGCATGTCAGCGCGCCTGTTGGGCTGTGGAGCGAATCGGGTGCGGGTGGCCGTATGAAAGAGCGACCCGGGACGTGGCGTCCCGGATCGCCCTCTGCGCCTTATACGGCTTCGAGCAGTGTGGCCACGCCCTGGCCGCCGGCGATGCACTGGGTGGCGATGGCGTAGCGGCCGCCGGTGCGCTTGAGCAGCGCGGCAGCCTTGCCGGTGATGCGCGCGCCGGTGGCGCCCAGCGGGTGGCCGAGGGCGAGGGCGCCGCCGTCTAGGTTGACCCGCGCCATGTCTAGGCCCAGCTCGCGCACGCAGGCGATGGACTGGCTGGCGAAGGCCTCGTTGATCTCCACCAGATCGATATCGGCGATGCTCAGGCCGGCGCGCTCCAGCACCTTGCGGGTCGCCACCACCGGGCCCATGCCCATGATCTCGGGGGCGCAGCCACCGACGGCGACGGCCTTGATGCGGGCGAGGATCTCCAGCTGGTGGCGACGGGCGAATTCTTCGGTACACACCAGCACGGCGGCGCTGCCGTCGGTGAGCGGCGAGGAGGTGGCCGCGGTGACGCTGCCGCCGAAGGCCGGCTTGAGCTGGGCCAGCGCCTCGAGGTTGGTGCCGGGGCGGATGCAGCCGTCTTCGCTGACCACGCCGTCCGGGGTCTCCACGGCGAGGATCTCATCCTTGAAGTAGCCGAGTTCGCGGGCGCGCACGGCCTTGGCGTGGGACTCGACGGCCATGGCTTCCTGCTCCTCGCGGCCTATGGCGTAGCGCTTGGCCACTTCCTCGGCGGTATGCCCCATGGCCATGTACACCTGCGGGAAGCTGCTCATCAGGCTGGGATTGGGGGAGATGTTGAAGCCGCCCATGGGGACGCGGGTCATGGACTCCACGCCAGCGCAGAGGAAGGCCTCGCCGGCGCCGAGCATGATCTGCCCGGCGGCGAAGTGCACCGAGGTCATGGATGAGCCGCAGAAGCGATTGACCGTGGCGCCGCCCAGGGTCTCGGGGAAGCCGGCGCGGAAACTGGCGATGCGGGCGATGTTCATGCCCTGTTCGGCCTCGGGGTAGGCGCAGCCCATGATCACGTCCTCCAGCTGGCCAGGGTCGAGATCGAGCTTGTTGACCAGCCCTTTCAATACCTGGGCCGCCAGGTCGTCAGGGCGCAGGTTGATCAGGCCGCCTTTCTTGGCGAAGTGGAAGGGGGAGCGGGCGTAGCCGGCGATCACGATGGAGGTCATGGCTGTGGTCCTGTGTCGGTTGAGGAGGCGGGATTCGCCGTCCTTCAAAAAATGATAGATGTAATTCAAACGGTCGTATAGATGTTGGTTGTCATCTAATTGGTTGTGGGGCAGTTCGGGGATGAGCGGTGCAGCGAGTCCGCTGGCAAGCCATCGGGCTCGCGCATCGGTCAGCCTTGCAGGTCGAGGATCATGCAGGTGGTGGAGCCGACCGCATACAGGCGGTCGTCCACGTCATAGAGGCGGCCCTCCGCCAGCGCGGTGGAGCGTCCGAGGTGGACGATACGGCCTTCGGCGCGGAGCGGGCCGACCTTGTTGGTGATCGCCCGCACATAGCTGATGCGCAGGTCCATGGTGGTGTAGCCCTGGCCCGGTTGCAGTCGGGTGTGTACGGCGCAGCCCATGCAGGAGTCGAGCAGGGTCGCCGCGTAGCCGCCGTGCACGCTGCCCAGCGGGTTGTAGTGGCGGGCGTCCGGTGTGCCCTGGAAGAGGAAGCGACCCGGTTCCCACTCCAGGGGGATGAAGTCGACCAGGTGGCCGAAAGGCGGGCAGGGCAGCTCGCCGCTGCCGATGCGGTCGAAGAATTCCTGGGCGCTCAGTTCGCTGACCTGTTTCAGCGACAGGGTGCCGGGTTCGCCGAGCCGGGCGCGGGCGGCGCGCTCGGCCTCCTGCCAGATGGCCAGGGTCTGTTCGCGGGTCTGGGCTTGCATGGTAGGGGCTCCTCTCGTCTTTTGATGATGGACATAATTCAATATTTCATATTATGGTCGAAATATAAATGGCGATTTCGCTTCGAAAGCGCCGCGAGCTCGGAGAGCGACCATGCCGAAACCGTCCAAGACCCTGCTGCTGATGCTCATGACGCTGACCGCATTGGGCGAGATATCCACCCAGCTGTTGATTCCCGCACTCGGTGAGCTGGAGCAGGGCTTCGCGGCCAAGCCGGGATCGAGCCTGGCCGCGCTGTCGATCTTCGTCGCCGCCTTCGGTCTGGGGCAGCTGGTGGTGGGGCCGCTGTCGGACCGCCTCGGCCGCCGGCCGGTGCTGATCGCCGGCTTGTTGGGCTACCTGCTGGCGACCGGCTGGATGCTGCTGGCCGGTGATATTGCCGAGTTCATCGCCGCCCGCGCGCTGCAGGGGCTGGGCGCGTGCTCGGCACTGGTGCTGGCGCGGGCGGTGGTCCGGGACGTGTGGCAGGCTCAGGCCGGTCCGGCCCTGGCGCTGACCGTGATCGGCATGCTCACCTCCATCGCCCTCGCCCCCATGCTCGGCGGCCTGCTGACCCTGGCCTGGGGGTGGCAGGCGCCGGTGCTGGCGACCATGTCCGTCGGCGCAGTGGTCCTGCTGGCCGTGCTCTTCTTCTATAGAGAGAGCAATGCGCATCCAGACCCGCAGGCCGGGCGTCTGCTGAAGCTGGCCGGTGATTACCGGGACCTGCTGCGCGGGCGCTCGGTCCGCACCTTCGCCCTGACGCTGGCGTTTACCTATGGCGCGATGTTCTGCGTGATCGCCGGTTCATCCAGCGCCTATATAAAGCTGCTCGGCCTGAGCGCGGCGGAGTACGGCCTGACCTTCGGCGCCATCGTCTCCGGCCTGATCGCCGGCGCCCTGTTCACCCAGAGAAAGATTCTCCAGCTCGGCCCGCAGCGCATCGTTGCCATCGGCGTCGCCCTGGTGGCCGGCGGCGCGGCGCTGACGCTGCTGGTACACGGCCTGTTCGGCCTCTCGGTACTGGGACTGTCGCTACCGCAGGTGCTGGTCACCGTGGGCGGCGGCATGGTGCTGCCGGCTTCGGTGGCCGGGGCGGTCATCCCCAACGACCACCGCGCCGGGCTGGCGGCAGGCTTCATGGGCTTCGCGCAGATGGCGGGCGCCACCCTGGCCGGCGTCCTACTCGGCCAGCTGCAGGACGGTACGTCCTGGCCTATGGTTCTTCTTCATGGCCTGTTCGCCACGGCGGCTTTCGCGGCCTTCCATCTGTTGAGCCGCGTGGCGGGTGCAGCCCCCGTGCCGGCCAATAGCTGATTCGAAGAGGAGTGCTTCATGAGTGCATACGATGTGGTGGTGATCGGCGGCGGCCCCGGCGGTTACAACGCCGCCATCCGCGCCGGGCAGCTGGGGCTCAAGGTCGCCTGCGTGGAGGGACGCGAGACGCTCGGCGGCACCTGTCTGAATGTCGGCTGCATGCCATCCAAGGCGTTGCTGCACGCTTCGGAGCTGTATGAGACGGCGGCCGACAAGGAGTTCGCCAGTCTCGGCATCGAGGTCAAGCCCGTGCTCAACCTGGCGCAGATGATGAAGCAGAAGGAAGAGAGCGTCGCCGCGCTGACCAAGGGTATCGAGTTCCTCTTCCGCAAGAACAAGGTCGACTGGATCAAAGGCTGGGGCAAGCTAGCAGGGGCAGGGCGGGTGCAGATCACCATGGCCGATGGCAGTCTGACCGAGTTGCAGGCCAAGGACATAGTGATCGCCACCGGCTCCGAGCCGACACCGCTGCCGGGGGTGGCCATCGACAACCGGCGCATCCTCGATTCCACCGGGGCGCTGTCGCTGCCCGAGGTCCCCAAGCACCTGGTGGTGATCGGTGCGGGTGTTATCGGGCTGGAGCTGGGCTCGGTCTGGCGTCGGCTGGGCAGTGAGGTGACGGTGGTCGAGTACCTGGATCGTATCTGCCCCGGTCTGGACGAGGAGACGGCCAAGACCCTGCAGCGCTCGCTGAGCAAGCAGGGCATGAGCTTCCGGCTCGGCAGCAAGGTGGCCGGTGCGGTGGTCAAGGGTGAGAGCGTAGAGCTGAGCGTCGAGCCGGCCACCGGTGGTGCAGCCCAGGTGCTGGAGGCCGACTATGTGCTGGTGGCCATCGGCCGCCGCCCCTACACCTTGGGTCTGGGGCTGGAGAGCGTCGGTCTCGCCACCGACAAGCGCGGCATGTTGGCCAACGAACACCACAAGACCTCGGTGCCGGGCATTTGGGTGATAGGTGATGTCACTTCCGGGCTGATGTTGGCGCACAAGGCGGAGGACGAGGGGATCGCCTGTGTTGAGAAGATCGCCGGCAAGGCCGCCGAGGTGAACTATGGGGTGATCCCCAGCGTCATCTATACCAGGCCCGAAGTGGCCTGCGTCGGCAGGACCGAAGAGCAGCTCAAGGCGGAAGGTCGAGCCTACCGGGTCGGCAAGTTTCCCTTTACCGCCAACAGTCGCGCCAAGATCAACCACGAGACCGAGGGCTTCGTGAAGGTGCTGGCGGATGAGCGCACCGACGAGATTCTCGGTGTGCACATGGTGGGGCCAAGCGTGAGCGAGATGATCGGCGAGTACTGTGTGGCCATGGAGTTCGCCGCATCCTCCGAGGATGTGGCACTGATCTGTCATCCGCACCCGACCCGCTCCGAGGCGCTGCGCCAGGCAGCAATGGGAGTCGAAGGCTGGATCATGCAGGCCTGAGGCTGTCGTCTATATAGGTAGGAGACGGAGATTTCAGAATCTTTGCAGAAAGGAGTTGACGGTTAAATTGGGTCCCCTATAATGCGCACCACTTCCGGCGCAGTCCTCTCGGAAAACTCCTTGAAAATCAAAGAGTTGGATGAAAAAAGAGATTGACCGGATGGCGGATTCGAGTAGAATGCGCCGGGCTGACAGGGTGGCGGTTGAGCTCTGTTGGTGCTTCGGTCGAATGGATCGAAAGCGGTTGAAAGAGGTGGTTGACAGCGGTTTTGAACGCTGTAGAATTCGCCTCCCGCTGACGAGAAGAAGTTTGGCTCTGAGGCGCAAGCGGTTGAGAAGAAACGAAAAATTCTTCAAAACAGCTTGACAGATTGAAAGGCTGCTGTAGAATGCGCGGCCTCGGTTGAGACGAAAAACTTCGCCGAAACGCTCTTTAACAACTGAATCAAGCAATTCGTGTGGGTGCTTGTGGGGTAAGACTGATAGTCGCCTGATTATCAGCAACACAAGTAACACTCGTGAATTCGAGAGTTTATTTGCGATTGCTGAGCCAAGTTTAGGGTTTTCTCAAAACCCAAGCAGTATTGAACTGAAGAGTTTGATCATGGCTCAGATTGAACGCTGGCGGCAGGCCTAAC
>JAJLLC010000049.1:0-114154 GCA_033838285.1 Pseudomonadaceae bacterium | reverse complement strand
CCGACGGTGGCCCAGGTGTCGACCATGGTGCCGGAGTCGACGTAGGCGCCGATGTTGACGTAGGAGGGCATGAGCACGGTGCCGGAGGCGATGTAGGAGCCCTTGCGCGCAGTGGCGGGCGGCACGACGCGGGCGCCGCCCTCGCGGAACTCGCGCGAGCTCATGTCGGCGTACTTGGAGGGCACCTTGTCGTAGTAGTTGGTGAAGCCGCCCTTGATGAACTCGTTGTCCTCGATGCGGAAGTAGAGCAGCACGGCCTTCTTCAGCCACTCGTTCACCACCCAGCTGCCGCCCTTCTTCTCGGCGACGCGGGCCTTGCCGGAATCCAGCAGTTCGATGGCCTCGAGCACGGCGTCCTTGACGTGGGTCTCGACGTTGCGCGGGGTGATCTCGGCGCGGCGCTCGAAGGCCTCTTCGATGGTGGTCTGGATATCGCTCATGAGTCTTGCTCCGTAGCTGTGTTGTTCGTGGTTACGGTTTAAAAGGATTCGATGTAGTCGCGGATGCGCCCGGCGGCCTCGCGGCATTCGTCCAGCGGGGCGACCAGGGCCATGCGCACGTGCTGCGCGCCCGGGTTGCTGCCCTGCGCCTCGCGCGAGAGGTACGAGCCCGGCAGCACGGTGACGTTGTAGCGGTCGTACAGGCCGCGGGCGAAGTCGGTGTCGGCGATGGGCGTGCGCGGCCAGAGGTAGAAGCCGGCGTCCGGTGCGCTCACCTCGAGCACCGGCGAGAGGACCTCGAGCATCGCGGCGAACTTTTCGCGATACAGCTCGCGGTTGGCGCGCACGTGGGCCTCGTCGTTCCAGGCTTTGACGCTGGCCAGCTGAGTCTGCACCGGCATGGCACAGCCGTGGTAGGTACGGTACAGCAGGAAAGGTTTCAGGATGTCGGCGTCGCCGGCGACGAAGCCGGAACGCAGGCCTGGCAGGTTGGAGCGCTTGGACAGGCTGTGGAACACCACGCAGCGCTTGAAATCGCGGCGGCCCAGCTCGACGCAGGCGGACAGCAGGCCGGGCGGCGGGTTGTCCTCGTCGAAGTACAGCTCGCTGTAGCACTCGTCGGCGGCGATCACGAAGTCGTGCTGGTCGGCCAGGGCGATCAGCTTCTTCAGCTGCGCCATCGGCACCAGCGCACCGGTGGGATTGCCCGGCGAGCAGAGGAAGAGGATCTGGCAGCGCTGCCAGACTTCGGCCGGCACGGCGTCGAAATCCGGGTTGAAGCCGTTCTCCTCGCGGCACGGCAGGTAGTGCGGCTCGGCACCAGCGAGCAGGGCCGCGCCCTCGTAGATCTGATAGAAGGGGTTGGGGCTGACCACCAGGCCCTTGGTCTCGCGATTGACCACGGTCTGGGTGAAGGCGAACAGCGCCTCGCGGGTGCCGTTGACCGGCAGCACGTGGCGGGCGGCGTCCAGCCAGCCCTGCGGCACGCCGAAACGGCGCTCGCACCAGGCGGCGATGGCTTCGCGCAGGGCCGGCAGGCCAAGGGTGGTGGGATACACGGCCAGCTGGTCGAGGCTGTCCGCCAGGGCCTGGGCGACGAACTTCGGCGACTCGTGCTTGGGCTCGCCGATGGACAGGGCGATCGGCCGCTTGTCAGCCGGCGGGGTGACGCCGCCGAGCAGGGCGCGGAGTTTCTCGAAGGGGTAGGGCTGGAGCAGGTCGAGGGCTGGGTTCATTTCGGGTTCCGCAAAGCTGCGAGCCGCCGTGGGCGGCCCGGTTCAGATGTTGATGGTGCTGGGCGTGCTGGCCTCGCCATTGGCCTGGGACAGCTTGCGCACCAGGGTTTCCTGCAGGCGGGCGCACAGCTCCGGGTCGGACAGCGGCTGGTTGTGCGCGTCGGTGATGAAGAACACGTCCTCCACCCGCTCGCCGAGGGTGGCGATCTTGGCGTTCTGCAGCGACAGGTCGAAGTCGAGGAAGATCCGCCCGATGCGCGCCAGCAGGCCGGGGCGGTCCGGCGCGGTGATTTCCAGCACGGTGACCGGGCGCTGGGCGTCGTTGTGGATGGTCACCTGCGGGGCGAAGGCGAAGTGCTTGAGCTGACGCGGCACGCGGCGCTGGATGATCGCCGGGTAGTCGTCGGGGTTCTTCAACGCCTCGATCAGGCCCACGCGGATCTCGTTGATGCGCGCCGGGTTGTTGCCGATCGGCGTGCCGTCGGCGTCCAGCACTATGTAGGTGTCCAGGGTGAACTGGCTGGTCGAGGTGATGATCCGGGCGTCGTGAATGTTCAGGTTGAGCTGGCTCATGGCCGCCACCGTCACGGCGAAGAAGTCGTGCTGGTCGGGGGCGTAGATGAATATCTGGGTGCCGCCCTCGAACTCGCGCTGGGTGGTTTCCTTGATCAGCACCAGCGGGTCCTTGCCGGCCGGGTGCTGGAGGATCGCCTCGGTGTGCCAGGCCACGTCGGCAGCGCTGTGGCGCAGGAAGTAGTCATCGCCGAGCTGGCTCCACAGCTGCTCGGCGTCGTCCTGATCGATGCCGCCACGCACCAGGATGTCGATGGCTGCACTCTGCGTCTGACGAATCTGCTCCTCGCGGTCCAGCGGGTTCTCCAGACCGCGGCGCAGGGCGCGCTTGGTCTCGGTGTAGAGCTGACGCAGCAGGCTGGCGCGCCAGGAGTTCCACAGGCTCGGGTTGGTGGCGTTGATGTCGGCCACGGTGAGGACGTAGAGGTAGTCCAGGCGGGTCTGGTCGCCGACCAGCTGGGCGAAGTCGAAGATCACCTGCGGGTCGGACAGGTCCTTGCGCTGGGCGGTGGTCGACATCACCAGGTGGTTCTGCACCAGCCAGACGATCAGCCGGCTGTCCCAAGCGGGTAGCTGGTGGCGCATGCAGAAGGCTTCGGCGTCCACCGCGCCGAGCTCGGAATGGTCGCCACCGCGACCCTTGCCGATGTCGTGGTAGAGCCCGGCCAGGTAGATCAGCTCGGGCTTGGGCAGCTTGTCGATGACCTTGCTGGCCAGCGGGAACTTCTCCGCCAGCTCCGGCCACTTCAGCTTGCGCAGGTGCTTGATCAGGTTGAGGGTGTGCGCGTCGACCGTATAGATGTGGAACAGGTCGTGCTGCATCTGCCCGACGATGTGGCCGAACTCCGGCAGGTAACGGCCGAGGATGCCGTAGCGGTTCATCCGCCGCAGGTTGCGGTGGATGCCCTGGCGGGACTTGAACAGCTCGATGAACAGGCTGGTGTTGCGGATGTCGCGGCGGAAGTCGTCGTCGATCAGGTGGCGGCTGTCGCGCAGCAGGCGGATGGTGTCGGCGCGCACGCCCTTGACCTCGGGGTGCTGGGCCATCAGCACGAAGACTTCGAGGATGGCGAAGGGGGTACGCTTGAACACCCCGGGGCTGGTCACCTCGATATAGCCGTCGCGCACCTGGAAGCGGCTGTTCAGCGGCTGTGCCGGGCCTTGTTCGCCCTCGCGCAGGAGGACGTCCTCGAAGTGCTGGTTGATCAGTTCGGACAGTTCGGCGACGCCCATCACCACCCGGTAGTACTTCTGCATGAAGCGTTCGACGGCCAGCTTGCCGTCGCCATCCTCGAAGCCGAGCAGGGCGGCGATCTTGCGCTGGTGGTCGAACAGCAGACGGTCCTCGGCGCGGCCGGCCAGCATGTGCAGGGCGTAGCGCACCTTCCAGAGGAACTCCTGGGCCGAGGCCAGCATGCCGTACTCGCTGTCGACCAGGAAGCCCTGCTGCACCAGCGAATGCAGGTTGAGGCTGCCGAACTGGCGGCGCGCGACCCAGAGGATGGTCTGGATGTCGCGCAGGCCGCCGGGCGAGCCCTTGACGTTGGGCTCGAGGTTGTACTCGGTGTCGTTGTACTTGGCGTGGCGGGCCTTGGCTTCCCTGCGCTTGGCCAGGAAGAAGTGCTTGCTCGGCCACATCCGCGTGCTGTCGGTGACTTCCTGCATGCGCTGGCGCAGGTGCTCGGGGCCGGCGATGGTACGGCTTTCCATCAGGTTGGTGATCACCGTCAGGTCGGCGCGCGCCTCCTCGGCGCACTCGTCCACGCTGCGCACGCTCTGCCCGACCTCCAGGCCGATGTCCCAGAGCAGGGTGAGGAAGCCCTCGATGGGCTCGCGGAAGATCTCGTGATCGGCGCTGTCGAGCAGGATCAGCAGGTCGATGTCGGAGTAGGGGTGCAGCTCGCCGCGGCCGTAGCCGCCGACGGCCAGCAGGGCGATGTCGGCGTCCTCGCTCCAGGCGAAGCGCTTCCAGGCCTCGGTGAGGATTTGGTCGACGAACCAGGCGCGGTCCTCGACCAGGCGGCGGATGTCGCGACCCTCGCGAAAACGCGCGTCGAGCACTTCGCGGGCCTGCTTGATGGCCTTCTTGAAGGCGGCGATGGGGCTGGACTTGAGCGCCAGTTCCGCCTGGAACTGGCCGCGATCGAACAACTCCGGGTCCATCTGCGGCATGCGTGCCTACCTTCTATAAGACGGGGTCAGGCGGAAGTGCGCGGCAGGGTGTCGTCGCTGCGCAGGGTGAGGATCTCGTAGCCGCTCTCGGTGACCAGCACGGTGTGCTCCCACTGGGCGGAAAGCTTGCGATCCTTGGTGATGGCGGTCCAGCCATCGCCGAGCAGGCGGGTTTCCGGGCGGCCCTGGTTGATCATCGGCTCGATGGTGAAGGTCATGCCGGCCTTGAGTTCCATGCCGGTGCCGGCGCGGCCGTAGTGCAGCACCTGCGGCTCCTCGTGGAACACCGCGCCGATGCCGTGGCCGCAGTATTCGCGCACTACCGAGAAGCCGTTCTTCTCGGCATGCTTCTGGATCACCTCGCCGATGTCGCCCAGGCGCGCGCCGGGTTTGACCAGCTGGATGCCCTTGTACATGCATTCCTGAGTGACCTGGGCCAGGCGCTGGGCCCACTCCGGCACCTTGCCGACCATGAACATCTTGCTGGTGTCGCCGTGGTAGCCGTCCTTGATCACGGTGACGTCGATGTTCAGCACGTCGCCGTCCTTCAGCGGCTTGTCGTTGGGGATGCCGTGGCAGACCACGTGGTTGATCGAGGTGCAGATCGACTTGGGGAAGCCCGGGCGGCCCGGCGCGGCGCCATAGTTGAGCGGGGCGGGGATGGCCTTCTGCACGTTGACGATATAGTCGTGGCAGATGCGGTCGATTTCCTCGGTGGTGACGCCCGGCTTGACGTGCTCGCCGATCATCTCCAGCACTTCGGCGGCCAGGCGGCCGGCCACGCGCATCTTTTCGATTTCGTCGGGAGTCTTGATGGTGACGGTCATGCGGTCTCTCTCGGCGCCGGCGGCGCTAGGCGAATCGGGGAAGAGGGCGATTCTAACAAAGAAAGCCGCCGGGCGGCGGGCCGGCGGCAAAGTGGCTTTCGGCTAGCCTGCGCCGGCTTTGTGTGGTATAAAACGCGCCGCTTTACGGGCAGTGCTGCTCGTATCGCTTAACTCCGCACACGTATCGACACGATTTCCTGGGTGCCCGCAAGGGTTGGAGATTGGGATGCGTGGAGGCCTAACCCGACTTAATCAAGGAACTATCATGTCCCAAGTCAACATGCGCGATATGCTGAAGGCCGGTGTGCACTTCGGCCACCAGACCCGTTACTGGAACCCGAAAATGGGCAAGTACATTTTCGGCGCGCGCAACAAGATTCACATCATCAACCTGGAAAAGACCCTGCCGATGTTCAACGAGGCCCTGTCCTTCGTTGAGAAGCTGGCTGCCGGCAAGAACAAGATCCTGTTCGTAGGCACCAAGCGCTCCGCCGGCAAGATCGTCGCCGAAGAAGCCGCCCGTTGCGGTTCCCCGTACGTCGACCACCGCTGGCTCGGCGGCATGCTGACCAACTACAAGACCATCCGTGCTTCGATCAAGCGCCTGCGCGAGCTGGAAACCCAGTCCCAGGACGGCACCTTCGCCAAGCTGACCAAGAAAGAAGCCCTGATGCGCACCCGCGACCTGGAGAAGCTGGATCGCAGCCTGGGCGGCATCAAGGACATGGGCGGCCTGCCGGACGCGCTGTTCGTGATCGACGTCGACCACGAGCGCATCGCCATCACCGAAGCCAACAAGCTGGGCATTCCGGTCATCGGCATCGTCGATACCAACAGCAGCCCGGAAGGCGTCGACTACGTCATCCCGGGTAACGACGACGCCATCCGCGCCATCCAGCTGTACATGGGTGCCATGGCCGACGCCGTGATCCGTGGTCGCGGCAACTCCGCTGGCGGCACCGACGAGTTCGTCGAGGAAGCTGCTTCCGAGGCCAGCGAAGGCTGATAACGGGAAAGCATCCCGTTGCGCGAGAAGGGGGCTAGGCCCCCTTTTTGCCACTTACGAATTTTGTGCCCGGCGTGGCCGGGTTGAATGGTTAAACACCACTTCAAGAGGATTGTGAACATGGCAGAAATCACTGCAGCCCTGGTTAAAGAACTGCGCGAGCGTACCGGCCAAGGCATGATGGAGTGCAAGAAGGCCCTGGTTGCCGCCGGTGGAGACATCGAGAAGGCCATCGACGACATGCGCGCCTCTGGCGCCATCAAGGCCGCCAAGAAGGCTGGCAACGTCGCTGCCGAAGGCTCCATCGCCGTGCGCGTGGAAGGTGGTCGCGGCCTGCTGATCGAAGTCAACTCGCAGACCGACTTCCTCGCCCTGCAGGACGACTTCAAGGCCTTCGTCAAGGAGAGCCTGGACGAAGCCTTCGCCCAGAAGCTGACCGATGCCGCTCCGCTGATCGCTTCCCGCGAGTCTGCCCGCGAGGCGCTGGTCGCCAAGTGCGGCGAGAACGTCAACATCCGTCGTCTGGCCGCCGTCGAAGGTGAAGTGGTCGGTTCCTACCTGCACGGCCACCGCATCGGCGTGCTGGTTGTCCTGAAAGGCGGCAACGAGGAGCTGGCCAAGCACGTGGCCATGCACGTCGCCGCTTCCAACCCGGCCGTCCTGAACCCGTCCGACGTTTCCGAAGAGCTGATCGCCAAGGAAAAGGAAATCTTCCTGCAGCTGAACGCCGAGAAGATCGCCGGCAAGCCGGAAAACATCGTCGAGAACATGGTCAAGGGTCGTATCGCCAAGTTCCTGGCTGAAGCCAGCCTGGTCGAGCAGGCCTTCGTCATGGATCCGGAAGTCAAGGTTGGCGAGCTGGTCAAGAAGGCCGGTGCCGAGATCGTTTCCTTCATCCGCTTCGAAGTGGGCGAGGGCATCGAGAAGGCCGAGTCCGACTTCGCTGCCGAAGTGGCTGCTCAGGTCGCCGCTGCCAAGCAGTAAGACGGTTCCGTACTGTCGAACAGAAGAGGCTGCCCGCTCGCGCGTGCAGCCTCTTTTGCAAAGCGGGGGAAACTCCGCACTATTTCGCCGGGCAGTGGTCCGACTGCCGGGTAAACTAAGCAGCCAAAACAACGCCGCAGGAGAGATACGCAATGGCTCAGCAGGTGAGTGGTCGTCAACCTCGCTATAAACGCATTCTGCTCAAGTTAAGCGGCGAGGCCCTGATGGGCTCGGAAGAGTTCGGCATCGATCCCAAGGTGCTGGATCGCATGGCGCTGGAAGTCGGCCAGCTGGTCGGCATCGGCGTGCAGGTCGGCCTGGTGATCGGCGGCGGCAACCTGTTCCGCGGCGCGGCGCTGTCCGCTGCCGGCATGGATCGGGTCACCGGCGACCACATGGGCATGCTGGCCACCGTGATGAACGCCCTGGCCATGCGCGACGCCCTGGAGCGCTCGAACATCCCGGCCACCGTGATGTCGGCGATCTCCATGGTCGGCGTGACCGACCACTACGATCGCCGCAAGGCCATGCGCCACCTGTCCACCGGCGAGGTGGTGATCTTCGCCGCCGGTACCGGCAATCCCTTCTTCACCACCGATTCGGCGGCCTGCCTGCGCGCCATCGAGATCGATGCCGACCTGGTGCTGAAGGCCACCAAGGTCGATGGCGTGTACACTGCCGACCCCTTCAAGGACCCCAATGCGGAGAAGTTCGAGCGCCTGACCTATGACGAGGTGCTCGACCGCAAGCTGGGCGTGATGGACCTGACGGCCATCTGCCTGGTGCGCGACCACAAGATGCCGCTGCGGGTCTTCAACATGAACAAGCCCGGCGCCCTGCTGAACATCGTGGTGGGTGGCGCCGAAGGAACCCTGATCGAGGAGGAAGCACAATGATCAACGAGATCAAGAAGGACGCTCAGGAACGCATGAGCAAATCCCTGGAGTCGCTGGGGCGCAACCTGGCCTCCATTCGTACCGGTCGTGCGCATCCGAGCATTCTGGACAGTGTCCGGGTTCCGGCCTACGGCAGCGAGATGCCGCTCAATCAGGTCGCCGCGATCACCGTGGAAGACGCCCGTACTCTGAAGATCGTCGCCCACGACAAGACCCTCAGTGCGGCGATCGAGAAGGCCATCATGACCTCCGACCTCGGCCTGAATCCGAGCAGTGCGGGCAACACCATCCGCGTGCCCATGCCGGCCCTGACCGAGGAGACCCGCAAGGGCTACACCAAGCAGGCCCGTGGCGTTGCCGAGGATGCCAAGGTGGCGGTGCGCAACGTGCGTCGCGATGCTCTGGCCGAGCTGAAGAAGCTGTCGAAGGACAAGGAAATCAGCGAGGATGAGGAGCGCCGTGCCGCCGACGAGGTGCAGAAGCTCACCGACAAGTTCGTCGCCGAGATCGACAAGGCCTTGGAAGTCAAAGAAGCCGACCTGATGGCGGTGTGATGTGAGCAAGAGCAAGCAGGACGCCCCGGCGGCGGTGCCGCGGCACGTCGCCATCATCATGGATGGCAACAACCGCTGGGCGAAGAAGCGCCTGCTGCCCGGCGTGGCCGGGCACAAGGCCGGGGTCGATGCGGTGCGCGCGGTCATCGAGGTGTGCGCCGAGGTCGGGGTCGAGGTCCTCACCCTGTTTGCCTTCTCCAGCGAGAACTGGCAGCGCCCGGCCGAAGAGGTCGGAGCGCTGATGGAGCTGTTCCTCTCGGCCCTGCGCCGCGAGGCGAAGAAGCTCAAGGAAAACGCCATCAGTCTGCGCATCATCGGCGATCGCTCGCGCTTCCACCCGGAGCTGCAGGCGGCCATGCGCGAGGCCGAGCAGCAGACCGCCGGCGACAATCGCTTCGTCCTGCAGATCGCCGCCAACTACGGTGGCCAGTGGGACATTGCCCAGGCCGCCCAGCGCCTGGCGCGGGAGGTCCAGGGCGGTCATCTGCGGCCGGAAGACATCACGCCCGAACTGCTGCAGGGCTGCCTGGCTACCGGCGACCTGCCGCTGCCGGACCTGTGCATCCGTACCGGCGGCGAACACCGCATCAGCAACTTCCTGCTCTGGCAGCTGGCCTATAGCGAGTTGTATTTCTCCGACCTGTATTGGCCGGATTTCAAACATGAGGCCATGCGCGCGGCGCTGGCCGATTTCGCCACCCGTCAGCGGCGCTTCGGCAAGACCGGCGAGCAGGTGGAAGCCGAGGCCCGCAGTAAATGCTGAAGCAGCGCATCATCACCGCCCTGATCCTGCTGCCCGTTGCCCTGGGTGGTTTCTTCCTGCTCGAGGGGGCATGGTTCGCCCTGTTCATCGGTGCCGTGGTCAGCCTGGGCGCCTGGGAGTGGGCGCGCCTGGCCGGGCTGTCCGCCCAGGTCCAGCGGGTCGCTTACGCGGCGATGCTGGCGGCCCTGCTCTATGTGGCCTACCTGGTTCCGGCCGTGGCGCTCTGGGTGCTGGCCGCCGCCGTGTGCTGGTGGGGGCTGGCGACCTGGCTGGTGCTGACCTACCCTGACAGCAGCCGATACTGGGGCGGCCTGCCGGGCAAGCTGCTGATCGGTCTGCTGATCCTGTTGCCGGCCTGGCAGGGGCTGGTGCTGCTCAAGCAGTGGCCGCAGGCCAACGGTCTGATCATTGTCGTGATGGTGCTGGTGTGGGGGGCCGACATTGGTGCCTACTTCGCCGGCAAGGCCTTCGGCAAGCGCAAGCTGGCGCCGCGGGTCAGTCCCGGCAAGAGCTGGGAGGGCTTCTATGGCGGCCTGGCTGTCAGCCTGCTGATCGCCCTGGCGGTTGGCTTGCAGCAGGGCTGGCAGGCCGTCGACCTGTTGCTGGCGCTGGCCGGTGCCGCCCTGGTGGTGGCCGTGTCGGTGATCGGTGACCTGACCGAGAGCATGTTCAAGCGCCAGTCCGGGATCAAGGACAGCAGCAATCTGCTTCCCGGCCATGGTGGTGTGCTGGATCGCATCGACAGCCTGACCGCCGCCGTTCCGTTGTTCGCCGTGCTGCTGTGGCTGGCCGGCTGGGGTGCGCTGTGAGTGCTCCGCAGCAGGTGTGTGTGCTGGGTGCGACCGGCTCGATCGGGCTCAGCACCCTGGATGTCATCGCGCGCCATCCCGAGCGCTATCGCGCCTTCGCTCTGACCGGCTTCTCGCGCGTCGCCGAGTTGAAGGTGCTCTGCCTGCGCCATCGCCCGGCATTCGCGGTGACTCCCGATCAGGCGTCGGCGCGGGTGCTGCAGGAGGCGCTGCAGGCCGCGGGTCTGGCCACTCGGGTCCTGGTCGGCGAGGCGGGGCTGTGCGAGGTGGCGGGGCATCCCGAGGTGGATGCTGTGATGGCCGCCATAGTCGGTGCTGCCGGGCTCAAGCCGACGCTGGCGGCGGTGCAGGCCGGCAAGAAGGTGCTGCTGGCCAACAAGGAGGCGCTGGTGATGTCCGGCGCCCTGTTCATGCAGGCGGTGCGCGAACATGGCGCCACCCTGTTGCCGATCGACAGCGAGCACAATGCGATTTTTCAGTGCTTGCCCAGCGACTACGCTCGCGGGCTGAGTCCTGTGGGGGTGCGGCGCATACTGCTGACTGCCTCCGGTGGTCCCTTTCGCGAAACGCCGCTGGCCGAGCTGGAACGGGTCACGCCCGAGCAGGCCTGCGCCCACCCCAACTGGTCCATGGGGCGCAAGATCTCGGTGGATTCGGCCAGCATGATGAACAAGGGGCTGGAGCTGATCGAGGCCTGCTGGCTGTTCGATGCGCGGCCGGGCCAGGTCGAGGTGGTGGTGCATCCGCAGAGCGTGATCCACTCCCTGGTCGATTACGTGGATGGCTCTGTGCTGGCGCAGCTGGGCAATCCGGACATGCGAACGCCGATCGCCAATGCCCTGGCCTGGCCGCAGCGCATTGACTCCGGGGTGGCGCCGCTGGACCTGTTCGCCGTGGCGCGCCTGGATTTCCAACGGCCCGACGAGGCGCGCTTCCCCTGTCTGCGTCTGGCCCGCCAGGCGGCCGAGGCCGGTGGCGATGTGCCGGCCATGCTCAATGCGGCCAATGAGGTGGCTGTGGAGGCCTTTCTCGAGCGGCGCATCCGCTTCAGTGAAATCGCGCGTATCATCGATGAGGTGCTGCAGCGTCAGGCCGCGGGTGCGGCCGACGATCTGGCAGCCGTGCTGGAGGCCGATGCGCGAGCTCGCGAATCTGCTCGCGAGTGGCTGGATCGTCACGGGCGCTGAGCCCGGAGGAAGATGCAATGAGTGCGCTGTACATGCTCGTCGGTACCCTGGTCGCCCTCGGGGTGCTGGTGACCTTTCACGAGTTCGGTCACTTCTGGGTCGCCCGCCGCTGCGGAGTCAAGGTGCTGCGCTTCTCCGTGGGCTTCGGCAGCCCGCTGTTGCGCTGGCATGATCGCCAGGGCACGGAGTTCGTGGTGGCCGCCATTCCCCTGGGTGGTTACGTCAAGATGCTCGACGAGCGCGAGGGCGAGGTGGCGCCCGAGCAGCTCGAGCAGGCCTTCAATCGCAAGACGGTCAGGCAGCGCATCGCCATAGTCGCGGCCGGACCGATCGCCAATTTCCTCCTCGCCATCCTGTTCTTCTGGCTGATCGCCATGCTCGGCACCCAGCAGGTGCGCCCGGTGATCGGTCAGGTCGCCCCGGACAGCCTGGCCGCCAGCGCCGGCCTGCTGGCCGGGCAGGAGATAGTCGCGGTGGACGGCGAGGCCACCCCGGGCTGGTCGTCTGTTAATCTGCAGCTGATCCGGCGCCTCGGCGAGAGCGGCATCATTGAGTTGCAGGTGAGAGAGCAGGGCGATTCGCTGGTGCAGGCGCGCCAACTGGTCCTGCGCGACTGGCTCAAGGGGGTGGATGAGCCGGAGCCGCTCGCCTCGCTGGGCATCGAACCGTGGCGGCCGGCGGTGCAGCCGGTAGTCAACGAGCTTGATCCCGAAGGTCCGGCCCAGGCTGCCGGGGTGCAGCTGGGGGACCGCCTGCTGGCGCTGGACGAGCAGGCGCTGGACGAGTGGCAGCAGGTGGTCGATTGGGTGCGAGTGCGTCCGGGTGAGCGCGTGATCCTCAGTCTGGAGCGTCAGGGGCGTCGCTTGCAGGTGCCGCTGACGCTGGCCGCGCGTGGCGAGGAGGGCGCGCGCAGCGGCTACCTGGGAATGGGGGTCAAGGGCGGCGAATGGCCGCGGCACATGCTGCACGAGGTCAGCTTCGGCCCCCTGGAGGCGGTTGCCGAGGGCTTGCGGCGCACCTGGGGCATGACGGTGCTAACCCTTGATTCACTAAAGAAAATGCTGCTCGGCGAGCTCTCGGTAAAAAACTTGAGCGGGCCGATAACCATTGCTAAAGTGGCGGGCGCTTCGGCTCAGTCGGGCGTGGTGGATTTCCTGAATTTCCTCGCCTATCTGAGCATTAGCCTGGGGGTGCTCAATTTGCTGCCCATACCCGTGCTGGATGGGGGGCATCTGCTGTTTTACCTGGTCGAATGGGTGCGTGGCCGTCCATTGTCCGAACGGGTGCAGGGTTGGGGTATTCAGATTGGAATCAGTCTGGTGCTGGGGGTGATGTTGCTGGCCCTGGTCAACGATTTGAGCCGTCTGTAACGAATAGCTGAATGCCGAAGCTGCCGCGACTCGCGGCAGCTTCTTTATTATCAGTTGGAATAAGAAAGGACTTCATGAAACGTCTGCTGCTACCTGCGGTGTTCGCCGCGTTGATGATCGCCGAAGTTCACGCCGAGTCCTTCACCATCTCCGATATTCGCGTCAACGGCTTGCAGCGGGTTTCGGCCGGCAGCCTGTTCGGCGCCCTGCCCCTCAATGTGGGCGATCAGGTCGATGACGTGCGCCTGGTGGAGGCGACTCGCTCCCTGTTCAAGACCGGTTTCTTCCAGGACATCCAGCTCGGCCGCGAAGGCGACGTGCTGGTGATCAACGTGGTCGAGCGCCCGTCGATCTCCACCATCGAGATCGAGGGCAACAAGGCGATCAAGACCGAGGACCTGATGAAGGGCCTGCAGCAGTCGGGCCTGGCCGAGGGCGAGATCTTCCAGCGCGCCACCCTGGAAGGCGTGCGCAACGAACTGCTGCGCCAGTACGTGGCCCAGGGCCGCTACTCCGCCGAGATCGAGGCCGAGGTGATTCCCCAGCCGCGCAATCGCGTGGCGCTGAAGATCACCATCAACGAGGGTTCGATCGCCGCCATCCAGCACATCAACGTGGTCGGCAACAGCGTGTTTCCGGACGAGGACCTCACCGCCCTGTTCGAGCTGAAGACCACCAACTGGCTGTCCTTCTTCAAGAACGACGACAAGTACGCCCGCGAGAAACTGTCCGGCGACCTGGAGCGTCTGCGCTCCTACTATCTGGACCGCGGCTACATCAACATGGATATCTCCTCCACCCAGGTATCCATCACCCCGGACAAGAAGCACGTCTACATCACCGTCAACGTCGACGAAGGCGAGAAGTACAGCGTCAGCGAAGTGAAACTGTCCGGCGACCTCAAGGTGCCGCAGGAAGAGATCGAGAAGCTGATGCTGGTCAAGCAGGGCCAGGTCTTCTCGCGCAAGGTGATGACCACCACCTCCGAGCTGATCACCCGCCGCCTGGGCAACGAAGGCTACACCTTCGCCAACGTCAACGGCGTGCCGCAGCCCAACGACGAAGACAAGACCGTCGCCATCACCTTCGTGGTCGACCCGGGCAAGCGTGCCTACGTCAACCGTATCAATTTCCGCGGCAACACCAAGACCGAAGACGAAGTGCTGCGCCGCGAGATGCGCCAGATGGAAGGTGGCTGGGCCTCCACCTACCTGATCGACCAGTCCAAGACCCGTCTGGAGCGCCTGGGCTACTTCAAGGAAGTCAACGTCGAGACCCCGCAGGTGCCGGGTACCGACGACCAGATCGACGTCAACTACAGCGTCGAGGAGCAGCCGTCCGGCTCCATCACCGCCAGCGTCGGCTTCGCCCAGAATGCTGGCCTGATCCTCGGCGGCTCGATCAGCCAGAACAACTTCCTCGGTACCGGCAACAAGGTCAGCCTCGGCCTGACCCGCTCCGAATACCAGACTCGCTACAGCTTCGGCTTCGTCGACCCCTACTGGACGGTCGACGGCGTCAGCCTGGGCTACAACGCCTTCTACCGCACCACCGACTACGACGAGCTGGATGTCGACGTGTCCAGCTATGCGGTGGATAGCTATGGTGCCGGCATCAGCATCGGCTACCCGATCAGCGAGACTTCGCGTCTCACCTACGGCCTGACCATCCAGCAGGACAGCATCGATACCGGCCTGTACACCGTCGACGAGATCATCGACTTCATGGAGCAGGAAGGCGACGACTACCTGAACCTCAAGGCCTCCATCGGCTGGTCCGAGTCGACCCTGAACCGCGGCGTGCTGGCTAATCGTGGCCACTCGCAGAGCCTGGTGCTGGAAGCCACTGTGCCGGGCAGCGACCTGTCGTTCTTCAAGATCGACTACCGCGGCCAGCTGTTCCAGCCGATCAACAACGACTACACCCTGCGCTTCCATACCGAGCTGGGCTTCGGCGACGCCTACGGTTCCACCTCCGAGCTGCCGTTCTACGAGCACTACTTCGCCGGCGGTTTCAACTCGGTGCGCGGCTTCGAGGACAGCAGCCTGGGTCCGCGCAGCACGCCGAGCGTGGTGCGCAACGATCAGAACGAGATCGTCTATGGTGTGCAGGATAAGTATGGTCGTGAGACCGACCCGGACCAGGATCCGCTGCCCTTCGGTGGCAACGTGCTGATCCAGGGCGGTGCAGAACTGCTGTTCCCGCTGCCGTTCGTCAAGGATCAGCGTTCCCTGCGTACCGCTCTGTTCTGGGACGTGGGCAACGTATACGACACCTCCTGCTCTTCCTCTTCGCCGAGCTGCAACAACATCGATTTCGGCGACCTGGCGAGTTCCGTGGGCGTCGGGGTGACCTGGATTACCGCCCTCGGTCCGCTGAGTTTCAGCCTGGCGGCGCCGATCAAGAAGCCTGAAGACTCGGATACCCAGGTATTCCAGTTCTCCCTGGGCCAGACTTTCTAATCTGCTAGACAACAGCTTTTTTGCAGGAGTGCATCGTGCGTAAGTTGACTCAACTGGTTCTGGTCGCAGCTGCCCTGGTCGCGACCCCGGCCTTCGCCGAGATGAAGATCGCGGTGATGAATTATCAGATGGCCCTGCTCGAGTCCGACGCCGCCAAGAAGTACGCCGTCGATGCCGAGAAGAAGTTCGGCCCGCAGCTGAACAAGCTCAAGCAGCTGGAATCCGACGCCAAGCGTATCCAGGATCGCCTGGTCAAGGACGGCGAGAAGATGCAGCAGGCCGAGCGTGAGCGTCTGGAGCTGGAGTTCAAGCAGAAGGCCCGCGACTTCCAGTTCCAGTCCAAGGAGCTGAACGAGGCCAAGGCCATCTCCGATCGCGACATGCTCAAGCAGCTCAAGCCGAAGCTGGACAAGGCGGTCGAGGAAGTGATCAAGCAGGGCAACTATGACCTGGTGCTGGAGCGTGGCGCCGTGGTCGACGTCAAGCCGCAGTACGAGATCACCCGTCAGGTCATCGAGCGCATGAACGCTCAGCGCTGATCATGGCTGTCCCATCCTTCACCCTCGGTCAACTGGCCGAGCGCCTCGGCGCCACCCTGCGTGGCGCCGCGGACAAGCCGATCCGCGGTCTGGCGACCCTGCAGGACGCCGGCTCCGATCAGCTGAGCTTTCTGGCCAATGCCCAGTACCGCAAATTCCTGGCCGACACCCAGGCCGGGGCGGTGCTGCTGACCGTGGCCGATGCCGAGGACTATGCCGGCGACGCGCTGCTGGTGGCCAACCCCTATCTGGCCTTCGCCCAGCTCTCCCACCTGTTCGATCCCAAGCCCGTGGCCGCCGCCGGCGTGCACCCGACCGCCGTGGTGGCCGGCGACGCACAGGTCGATCCGACGGCCAGCATCGGCGCCTATGCGGTGATCGAGAGCGGTGCGCGTATCGCTGCGGGCGTGACCATCGGCGCGCATTGCGTGATCGGTGCGCGCAGCGAAATCGGCGAAGGCGGCTGGCTGGCGCCGCGGGTGACCCTGTACCACGACGTCAAGATCGGCAAGCGTGTGGTCATCCAGTCCGGCGCCGTGCTCGGCGGCGAGGGCTTCGGCTTCGCCAACGAGAAGGGTGTGTGGCAGAAGATTGCGCAGATCGGCGGCGTGGTGCTCGGCGACGACGTGGAAGTCGGCGCCAACACCACCATCGACCGGGGTGCCCTGGCCGATACCCTGATCGGTAACGGCGTCAAGCTGGATAACCAGATCATGATCGCGCACAACGTGCAGATCGGCGATCACACCGCGATGGCCGGCTGCGTCGGCATCTCCGGCAGCACCAAGATCGGCAAGCACTGCATGATCGCCGGCGGCGTCGGCATGGTCGGGCACATCGAGGTGTGCGACAACGTGTTCGTCACCGGCATGACCATGGTCACCCGCTCGATCACCGAGCCGGGCGCCTACTCTTCCGGTACCGCCATGCAGACGGCGGCCGACTGGAAGAAGAGTGCGGCCCGCATCCGTCAACTGGACGACATGGCGAAGCGCCTGCGCGAGCTGGAAAAGCGCCTCGCCGCCGTGACCCCGGACGCCCAGGCCTCATCTGATGCCTGATCGTGCCCGCGGCACGCCCCTATTTTCAGTGAAGGCTTTACGCACATGATGGACATCAACGAGATTCGCGAATACCTGCCGCATCGCTACCCTTTCCTGCTGGTGGATCGGGTCGCCGAGCTGGACGTGGAAGGCAAGAGCATTCGCGCCTACAAGAATGTCAGCATCAACGAGCCTTTCTTCAATGGCCATTTCCCCGAGCATCCGATCATGCCGGGCGTGCTGATCATCGAGGCCATGGCCCAGGCCGCCGGCATCCTCGGCTTCAAGATGCTCGACGTGAAGCCGGCCGACGGCACCCTCTACTACTTCGTCGGCTCCGACAAGCTACGCTTCCGTCAACCGGTCACGCCGGGTGACCAGCTGATGCTCGAGGCCAGGTTCCTCAGCGTCAAGCGCAGCATCTGGAAGTTCGAGTGCCGTGCCAGCGTCGATGGCAAGGAAGTCTGCTCGGCCGAAATCATCTGTGCGGAACGCAAGCTATGAGTTTGATCGACCCTCGCGCCGTCATCGATCCGTCGGCCAGGCTGGCGGATGATGTCCAGGTCGGCCCCTGGTCGATCATCGGGCCCGATGTGGAAATCGGCGAGGGTAGCGTCATAGGTCCGCATGTGGTGCTCAAGGGGCCGACCGTGATCGGCAAGCACAACAGGATCTACCAGTTTTCCTCGGTGGGAGAGGACACGCCCGATCTCAAGTACAAGGGTGAGCCGACCCGCCTGGTGATCGGCGATCACAACGTGATCCGCGAGGGTGTGACCATCCATCGCGGTACCGTGCAGGACCGCAGCGAAACCACCATCGGCGACCACAACCTGCTGATGGCCTATGTGCATGTCGGTCACGACAGCGTGATCGGCAACCACTGCATCCTGGTCAACAACACGGCGCTGGCGGGGCATGTCTGGGTCGACGACTGGGCGATCCTCTCCGGCTTCACCCTGGTCCACCAGTTCTGTCGCATCGGCGCCCACAGTTTCTCCGGCATGGGTACCGCCATCGGCAAGGACGTACCGGCCTACGTCACCGTGTTCGGCAACCCCGCCGAGGCGCGTAGCATGAACTTCGAGGGCATGCGCCGGCGTGGCTTCAGCGCCGAGGCCATCGCCGCCCTGCGCCGCGCCTACAAGGTGGTCTACCGCCAGGGGCTGACCGTCGAGCAGGCGCTGGCCGAGCTGGCCGAGTCCTCCGCCCAGTTCCCGGAAGTTGCGGTGTTCCGCGATTCCATCCAGGCCTCGACCCGCGGCATCACCCGCTGACATGAGTCGCCCCCTCCGCGTAGCGCTGGTGGCCGGCGAGGCTTCCGGCGACATCCTCGGCGCCGGCCTGATGCAGGCGCTCAAGCAGAAACACCCGCAGGTCGAGTTCATCGGCGTCGGCGGCCCGCGCATGGAGGCCGAGGGCCTGGTCTCCGCCTTTCCCATGGAGCGCCTGGCGGTGATGGGCCTGGTCGAGGTGCTCGGCCGCCTGCGCGAGCTGCTGGCGCGGCGCAAGCGCCTGATCAGGGATCTGATCGATGCCAGGCCGGATCTGTTCATCGGCATCGATGCCCCGGATTTCAACCTGACCCTGGAGCTCAAGCTGCGCCAGGCCGGGATCAAGACCGTGCATTACGTCAGCCCCTCGGTCTGGGCCTGGCGGCAGAAGCGCGTGCTGAAGATTCGCCAGGCCTGCGACCTGATGCTGACGCTGTTCCCCTTCGAGGCGCGCTTCTACCTGGATCACCAGGTGCCGGTGCGCTTCGTCGGCCACCCGCTGGCCAACACCATTCCCCTGCTGGTCGACCGTGCCGCTGCGCGCGAGGCCCTCGGCCTGGCCCAGGGCGAGCCGGTGGTGGCGCTGCTGCCGGGCAGCCGCGGCGGCGAAGTGGCCCGGCTGGGCGAGCTGTTCCTCGATGCCGCGGAGCGCCTGCGGGCGTTGCGCCCCGGTGTGCAGTTCGTGCTGCCGTGTGCCAATGCCGAGCGCCGTGCCCAGCTGGAAACCATGCTGGCCAGGCGCGACCTGTCGCTGCGCCTGCTCGACGGCCGCTCCCACGAGGCGCTGGCCGCCTGCGATGCGGTGCTGATCGCCTCCGGCACCGCCACCCTGGAGGCGCTGCTGCACAAGCGGCCGATGGTGGTGGCCTACAAGGTGGCGCCGCTGACCTACCGCATTCTCAAGCGTCTGGTGAAGAGCCCCTACATCTCGCTGCCCAACCTGCTGGCCGAACGCCTGCTGGTGCCCGAGCTGATCCAGGATGCCGCCACGCCGGACGCCCTGGCCCAGGCGCTGGCGCCGCTGCTGGACGATGGCGCGGTACAGACAGAAGGCTTCGACGTGATCCATCGCGCCCTGCGCCAGGACGCCTCGCGGCAGGCTGCCGATGCGGTGCTCGAGTTGGTGGGGCGAGACTGATGCAGCTCGGCCTGGATTTCACCCTGGTCGAGGAGCTGGTCGCCGGGGTCGACGAGGTCGGTCGCGGCCCGCTCTGTGGCCCGGTGGTCACCGCCGCGGTGATCCTCGATCCGGCGCGTCCGATCGTCGGCCTCAACGATTCGAAGAAACTCAGCGAGGCGCGCCGCGACGCGCTGTTCGACGAGATCCGCGAGAAGGCCCTGGCCTGGCACATCGCCCGTGCCGAAGTGGAAGAGATCGACGAGCTGAACATCCTGCATGCCACCATGCTGGCCATGCAGCGCGCCGTCGAGGGCCTGAGTGTCACGCCGAGGCTGGCGCTGATCGACGGCAATCGCTGCCCCAAGCTCAGGGTGGCCAGTGCGCCGGTGGTCGGCGGCGACGCCAAGGTGCCGGCCATCGCCGCCGCCTCCATCCTGGCCAAGGTCAGTCGCGACCGCGAGATGGCCGAGCTGGATGCGCTCTATCCAGGCTACGGCATCGCCGGGCACAAAGGCTACCCGACGCCGGTGCACCTGGAGGCGCTCAGGCGCCTGGGCGCCACGCCCATTCACCGGCGCTCCTTCGCGCCGGTGCGCGCGGTGCTGGAAGGCTAGGGCGGATCAGGTTCTAGCGATTCGTCGGGCGAAGTATCGGTGAATACGGAACGCGACAGCGCCTCCCCCGATCCGCTTGCTGCTGTTTGCACCTCGGCCCGGTACAATCCGGGCCTTATCGTTTCTGTGTCACCAACGGGATTGCCATGACCGCCAGCTTCGTCCATCTGCGCCTGCACACCGAGTTCTCCCTGGTCGACGGCCTGGTGCGGGTCAAGCCCCTGGTCAAGGCCGTGGCCGGCGCCGGCATGCCGGCGGTGGCGGTCACCGACATGAGCAACATGTGCTCGCTGGTGAAGTTCTACAAGACCGCCATGGGCGCCGGCATCAAGCCGATCTGCGGTGCCGACATCTGGCTGGCCAGCCCGGACGAGGATGGTCCGCTGTCGCGACTGACCCTGCTGGCGATGAATGCCAAGGGCTACCGCAACCTCACCGAGCTGATCTCCCGGGGCTGGGCCGAAGGCCAGGACAACGGCCTGGTGATCATCCAGCGCGACTGGGTCAAGGCGGCGGCCGAGGGCCTGATCGCCCTGTCCGGCGCGCGCGAGGGCGAGGTCGGCATGGCCCTGTTGGCTGGTGAAGTCGCGCGTGCCGAAGCCTTCCTCGACGAATGGCTGGCCGTGTTCCCCGAGCGTTTCTATCTGGAGGTGCAGCGCACCAACCGAGTGGGCGACGAGGAGTACCTGCACGCCGCCGTCGAGCTGGCCGCGCGCACCGGCGTGCCGCTGGTGGCGACCAACGACGTGCGCTTCCTCAAGCGCGGCGACTTCGAGGCCCACGAGACCCGGGTATGCATCGGCGAGGGCCGCACCCTCGACGATCCGCGGCGACCGCGCAACTACACCGAGGAGCAGTACCTCAAGACGCCGGAGGAGATGGCCGAGCTGTTCGCCGACCTGCCCGAGGCGCTGGAGAACACGGTGGAGATCGCCAAGCGCTGCAACATCGAGGTGCAGCTGGGCAAGTACTTCCTCCCCGACTTCCCCACGCCCAATGGCATGGGCATCGACGACTACCTCCGCTACGCCTCCTACCAGGGCCTGGAAGAGCGCCTGGAAGTGCTGCTGCCCAAGGACACCCCGGACTACGAGGCGAAGAAACAGGTCTACATCGACCGCCTGGAGTTCGAGCTGGGCACCATCATCCAGATGGGCTTTCCCGGCTACTTCCTGATCGTGATGGACTTCATCCAGTGGGCGAAGAACAACGGCGTGCCGGTTGGTCCGGGGCGGGGCTCGGGTGCCGGCTCGCTGGTGGCCTACGTGCTGAAGATCACCGACCTCGACCCGCTGGCCTACGACCTGCTGTTCGAACGCTTCCTCAACCCCGAGCGGATTTCCATGCCCGACTTCGACGTCGACTTCTGCATGGACGGCCGCGACCGGGTGATCGACTACGTGGCCGACAAGTACGGGCGCAACGCGGTGAGCCAGATCATCACCTTCGGCTCGATGGCGGCCAAGGCGGTGGTGCGCGACGTGGCGCGGGTGCAGGGCAAGTCCTACGGCCTAGCCGACCGCCTGTCGAAGATGATTCCCTTCGAAGTCGGCATGACCCTGGAGGCGGCCTACGAGCAGGAGGAGGTGCTGCGCGACTTCCTCAAGAGCGACGAGGAGGCCCAGGAGATCTGGGACATGGCGCTCAAGCTCGAAGGCATCGTGCGCGGCACCGGCAAGCACGCCGGCGGCGTGGTGATCGCGCCGACCAAGCTCACCGACTTCGCCCCGACCTCCTGTGACGAAGAGGGCGGCGGCCTGGTGACCCAGTTCGACAAGGACGACGTCGAGCAGGCCGGCCTAGTCAAGTTCGACTTCCTCGGCCTGCGCACCCTGACCATCATCAAGTGGGCGATGGAGACCATCCACCGCATCCAGAAGCGCGACGGCGCCGCGGACGAGGAACTGGTCAACATCGACTTCATCCCGCTGGATGACAAGAAGACCTACGACATGCTGCAGAAGGCGGAGACCACCGCGGTCTTCCAGCTCGAATCGCGCGGCATGAAGGAGCTGATCAAGAAGCTCAAGCCGGACTGCCTGGAAGACATGATCGCACTGGTGGCACTGTTCCGCCCCGGCCCGTTGCAGTCGGGCATGGTGGACGACTTCATCAACCGCAAGCACGGCCGCGAGCCGATCTCCTATCCGCACCCGGACTACCAGTACGCCGGTCTGGAACCGGTGCTCAAGCCCACCTACGGCATCATCCTGTACCAGGAGCAGGTGATGCAGATCGCCCAGGTGATGGCCGGCTACACCCTCGGCGGCGCGGACATGCTGCGCCGCGCCATGGGCAAGAAGAAGCCCGAGGAGATGGCCAAGCAGCGTGGCGGTTTCATCGAAGGCTGCGCCAACAACGGCATCGACGCGGAACTGGCGGGCAACATCTTCGACCTGGTGGAAAAGTTCGCCGGCTACGGTTTCAACAAGTCGCACTCGGCTGCCTACGGCCTGGTCTCCTACCAGACTGCCTGGCTCAAGGCGCACTACCCGGCGCCCTTCATGGCCGCGGTGCTGTCGGCGGATATGCACAACACCGACAAGGTGGTGATCCTCATCGAGGAGTGCCGCCACATGAAGCTGCGCATCGATCCGCCGGATGTGAACACCTCCGAGTTCAAGTTCACCGTCAACGACGACGGGCGCATCGTCTACGGCCTCGGTGCGGTCAAGGGCGTGGGCGAGGGCCCGGTGGAGGCCATCGTCGAATGCAGAGCCTCCGGCGGGCCGTTCAAGGATCTGTTCGACTTCTGCAATCGAGTCGACATGAAGCGGGTCAACAAGCGCACCCTGGAAGCGCTGATCCGCTCCGGCGCGCTGGATCGTCTCGGCCCCTACTACCAGGACGAGCTCAAGGCCTATCAGGCCAGCGTGGACAAGAACCGTGCCGTGCTGCTGGCTTCCATGGAGGAGGCCGTGCAGGCCGCCGAGCAGACCGCGCGCAGCCACGACAGCGGGCACATGGACCTGTTCGGCGGAGTCTTCGCCGAGCCCGAGGCGGACCTGTACGCCAACCATCGCCAGGCGCGCGAGCTGTCGATCAAGGAGCGTCTGAAGGGCGAGAAGGACTGCCTCGGCCTCTACCTTTCCGGCCATCCGATCGACGAGTACGAGGGCGAGATCCGTCGTTTCGCCCGCCAGCGCATCGTCGAACTGCGTGCGGCGCGCGATACCCAGACCATCGCCGGGCTGATCGTCAACCTGCGCGTGATGAAGAACAAGAAGGGCGACAAGATGGGCTTCATCACCCTCGACGACCGCTCCGGGCGGATCGAGGCCTCGCTGTTCGCCGATGCCTTCGCCAGCAACCAGGCGCTGCTGCAGAACGATGCCCTGGTGGTGGTCGAGGGCGAGGTGAGCAATGACGAATTCTCCGGCGGCCTGCGCCTGCGCGCCAAGCGGGTGATGAGCCTGGAGGAGGCGCGTACCGGCCTGGCCGAGAGCCTGCGCATCCGCGCACCGCGCGAGGCGCTGCAGGGTGATCGCCTGCGCTGGCTCGGCGAGCTGTTCGCTAGGCACCGCGGCGCTTGTCCGCTGACCCTGGAGTACAGCGGTAGCGAGGCGAAAGCGCTGTTGCAATTCGGCGAGCAGTGGCGCATCGACCCGGCGGACAACCTGATCCAGGCCCTGCGTGACCAGTTCGGCAAAGACAACGTCTTCCTCCAATACCGCTGAGCGGCAGGCCGAGTGCCCTGAATTGGAAGTTCGCTCGAGAGTTGGCGAGTGGTAATGCGGTCTGGCGGCACAAGCCGCCGCCAGGCTCGAACAGCCAACTTCCGATTCAGTGCACTGGCTCGCCGCATCGGCCTCGACCACGGGCGCGCTATCCCTTAAGGTAGGCGCCACATGGAACACCGCCCGGCCCCCGTGGCCGCCGATGCTAGACGGATGCCTATGAACCCGAACTTCCTCGACTTCGAACAGCCGATCGCCGACCTGCAAGCCAAGATCGAAGAGCTGCGCCTGGTCGGCAACGACAACGCGCTGAACATCAGCGACGAGATCGCCCGCCTGCAGGACAAGAGCAGCGAGCTGACCAAGAGCATCTTCGGCAACCTCAGCAGCTGGCAGATTTCCCAGCTGTCGCGCCACCCGCGCCGGCCCTACACCCTCGACTACATCGAGCACATCTTCACCGAGTTCGAGGAGCTGCACGGCGACCGCCATTTCTCCGATGACGCTGCCATAGTCGGCGGTACCGCGCGCCTGGACGGCCAGCCGGTGATGGTCATCGGCCACCAGAAGGGTCGCGAGGTGCGCGAGAAGGTACGGCGCAACTTCGGCATGCCGCGCCCCGAGGGCTATCGCAAGGCCTGCCGGCTGATGGAAATGGCCGAACGCTTCAAGCTGCCGATCCTCACCTTCATCGACACTCCCGGCGCCTATCCGGGCATCGACGCCGAGGAGCGCAACCAGAGCGAGGCCATCGCCTGGAACCTGCGAGTGATGGCGCGCCTGAAGACCCCGATCATCGCCACCGTGATCGGCGAAGGCGGTTCCGGCGGCGCGCTGGCCATCGGCGTGTGCGACCAGCTGAACATGCTGCAGTATTCCACCTACTCGGTGATCTCGCCGGAAGGCTGCGCCTCGATCCTCTGGCGCACCGCCGACAAGGCGCCCGAGGCCGCCGAGGCCATGGGTATCACCGCGCCGCGCCTGAAGGAGCTGGGCATAGTCGACAAGGTGGTCGAGGAGCCCCTGGGCGGCGCCCATCGCGATCCGGCGACTGCCGCCGAGACCATCCGCAAGGAGCTGCTGGAGCAGCTGGCAAGCCTGCGCAAGCTGGATGCTGAGGAGCTGCTCAAGCGCCGCTACGACAAGCTGATGAGCTTCGGCATCGCCTGATTCGCACTCGCGCACATGCAACGGGCCTTCGGGCCCGTTGTTGTTTAAGCTGACGACATGACCGCTCTCGCATCTTCCCTGCTCGCAGCCCTGCGCCCCTGGCGTGACGCCCCGGCCTGGCACGTCGCCCTGTCCGGCGGCCTGGATTCGAGCGTGCTGCTGCATCTGCTGGCCCGGCTGCGCGAGCGGGAGCACCTGCCGCCGCTCCTGGCCATCCATGTCCATCATGGCCTGCAGGCGGCAGCCGACGCCTGGCCGGGCCACTGCCAGGCGCTCTGCGACAGTCTCGACGTGCCGTTGCATGTCGAACGGGTGCGAGTGGATGACGGCGCCAGCCTGGAGCGTGCCGCGCGCGAGGCGCGCTACGCCGCCTTCGCTCGCCGGCTGGGCGAGGGCGAGTTGCTGCTGACCGGCCAGCATCGCGACGATCAGGCCGAGACCCTGCTGCTGCGCCTGTTGCGTGGCGCCGGCGTGCGCGGTCTGGTGGGCATGCCGGAGAGTCGCAGGCTGGGCCGTGGCTGGTTGGCCCGGCCGTTGCTGCGTGCGTCCCGCGCCGAGCTGGAGGACTACGCCCGTCGACAGGGGCTGGCTTGGGTCGAGGACCCGTCCAACGGCGATGTCGGCCTGGCGCGCAACTTCCTGCGTGGCGAAGTGCTGCCGCTGCTGGCGCGTCACTGGCCGCAGGCGGCGGCGACCCTGGCGCGCACCGCCGAACACATGCACGAGGCCGAACAGCTGCTGGCCCAGCTGGCCGAGCAGGACCTGGCCGCCGCGCGTACCCGGCATGAGTTCGCCTGGCTGGGGCTGCCGTCGCTGGAGCTTGCGCCGCTGCTCGACCTGCCCGAGGCGCGCCAGCGCAACGCCCTGCGCCACTGGCTGGCGCCCCTGACGCTGATGCCGGACAGCGCGCACTGGGAAGGCTGGCTCGACCTGCGCGATGCGGCGACCGATGCCGCGCCCTGCTGGCGCCTGGCGAGCGGCGAGCTGCGCCGCGCCGCAGGGCGGTTGTGGTGGCTCGGCGGCGACTGGTTGCGGCAACCGGCGATGTCTCAGGGCTGGCCCGACCCCCGGCAGGCGCTGCCCCTGCCCGGCAATGGCGAGGTCTGCCTGCAGGGCGGCGCGCCGGATGGCGCGCTGCACCTGGGCTATCGTCAGGGCGGCGAGGTCCTGGCGCTGGCGGGCCGCGGTCATCGCGATCTCAAGCGCCTGCTCAACGAGCGTGGTGTGCCGGCCTTCGTGCGTGGACGGCTGCCTCTGCTGCTGCGTGGCGAGGAGTTGCTGGCGGTGGCCAATCTGCCGGGGCTGGATGGCCCCTCGTCGGGTGAATGGCGATTGTGCTGGCGGCCGCCGACCAACGAGCAAGGTTTGAGCTGAAAGGGGCTTTCGGGTAGACTACGCTCCCGTCTTATTACTGCTTCTGTGGATTCCTCCGGAACCCGCAGGGCGTTGCTTATTTCAGGTCGGCGGTAGCCTTCCTGCGCTTTCACCCCGGCGGCGCTGACCGCTTGAACACTGACTTCTAGGACTTTTCATGACGCGCTACATCTTCGTCACGGGTGGTGTTGTTTCTTCATTGGGGAAAGGCATCGCCTCGGCTTCCTTGGCGGCCATCCTGGAGGCGCGGGGCCTGAAGGTCACCATGCTCAAGCTGGACCCCTACATCAACGTCGATCCGGGCACCATGAGCCCGTTCCAGCACGGTGAGGTGTTCGTCACCCACGACGGCGCCGAGACCGACCTCGACCTGGGCCACTACGAGCGGTTCATCCGCACCACCATGACCCAGGACAACAACTTCACCACCGGTCGCGTCTACGAGCACGTGCTGCGCAAGGAGCGCCGTGGCGACTACCTGGGCGCCACCATCCAGGTAATTCCGCACATCACCGACGAGATCAAGCGCCGCGTGATCAAGGGCGCCGGCGACGCCGACGTGGCCATGGTCGAGATCGGCGGCACCGTGGGCGACATCGAGTCCCAGCCGTTCCTCGAGGCCGCGCGCCAGCTGCGCGTGGAGCTGGGCGCCAAGCGCGCCATGTTCATGCACCTGACCCTGGTGCCCTACATCGCCACCGCCGGCGAGACCAAGACCAAGCCGACCCAGCATTCGGTCAAGGAACTGCGCTCCATCGGCGTGCAGCCGGACGTGCTGATCTGCCGTTCCGACCACGAGATCGACCAGGCTTCGCGGCGCAAGATCGCCCTGTTCACCAACGTCGAGGAGCGTGCGGTCATCGCCCTGGAAGACGTCGATACCATCTATCGGATTCCGTCGGTGCTGCACTCCCAGGGCCTGGACGACATCGTGGTCGAGCGCTTCGGCCTGCAATGCCAGCCGGCCGACCTCTCCGAGTGGGATCGCGTGGTCGATGCCAAGCTGCACCCGGAGAAGGAAGTCACCATCGCCATGGTCGGCAAGTACATGGAGCTGCTGGATGCCTACAAGTCGCTGATCGAGGCGATGGGGCACGCCGGCATCCAGAACCGTACCAAGGTCAACCTGCGCTACATCGACTCCGAGGAGATCGAGAACGAGGGCACTGCCAAGCTGGAGGGTGTCGACGCCATTCTGGTGCCCGGTGGCTTCGGCCTGCGTGGCGTGGAAGGCAAGATCAAGGCCGTGCAGTACGCCCGCGAGAACAAGATTCCCTACCTGGGCATCTGCCTGGGCATGCAGGTCGCAGTGATCGAGTATGCCCGCAATGTGGTGGGCTGGGCCGATGCCAACTCCACCGAGTTCACCCAGAACAGCAGCCACCCGGTGGTCGGTCTGATCACCGAATGGCAGGACGCCGCCGGCAGCGTGGAAGTGCGCAGCGACGCCTCCGACCTGGGCGGCACCATGCGCCTGGGCGCCCAGGACTGCCAGCTGATGAGTGGCTCCACCGTGCGCGAGTGCTATGGCAAGGACGTGATCGTCGAGCGCCATCGCCACCGCTATGAGGTGAACAACAACCTGCTTCCGCAGCTGGAGGCCGCCGGCCTCAAGATCAGCGGCCGCTCCGCCGACGGTGCCTTGGTCGAGGTGGTCGAGGCGCCGGATCATCCCTGGTTCGTCGCCTGTCAGTTCCACCCGGAATTCACCTCCACTCCGCGTGATGGCCATCCGCTGTTCAGCGGCTTCGTCAAGGCGGCACTGAAGCAGGCCGGCAAGGCGTAAGGACGGATCATGGCTCAGAAGATCATCAAGGTCGGCGGCATCGAGATCGCCAACGACAAGCCGTTCGTCCTGTTCGGCGGCATCAACGTGCTGGAATCGCGCGACCTGGCCATGCAGGCCTGCGAGGAGTACGTGCGGGTGACCGAGAAGCTCGGCATTCCCTACGTGTTCAAGGCCAGCTTCGACAAGGCCAACCGTTCCTCCGTCACTTCCTTCCGCGGCCCGGGCCTGGAAGAGGGCATGAAGATCTTCGAGGAAGTGAAGAAGACCTTCGGCGTGCCAGTGATCACCGACGTTCACGAGCCCTACCAGGCCGTCCCGGTGGCCGAGGTGTGCGACATCATCCAGCTGCCGGCCTTCCTCTCGCGGCAGACCGACCTGGTGGTGGCCATGGCCAAGACCGGTGCGGTGATCAACATCAAGAAGGCCCAGTTCCTCGCCCCGCAGGAGATGAAGCATATCCTGCGCAAGTGCGAGGAGGCCGGCAACGACCAGCTGATCCTCTGCGAGCGTGGCTCTTCCTTCGGTTACAACAACCTGGTGGTGGACATGCTCGGCTTCGGCATCATGAAGTCCTTCGAGTACCCGGTGTTCTTCGACGTGACCCATGCCCTGCAGATGCCGGGCGGCCGTGCCGACTCCGCCGGCGGCCGCCGCGCCCAGGTCACCGACCTGGCCAAGGCCGGCATGAGCCAGGGCCTGGCCGGCCTGTTCCTCGAGGCCCATCCGGACCCGGATAACGCCAAGTGCGACGGCCCCTGTGCCTTGCGCCTGGACAAGCTGGAGCCCTTCCTCACCCAGCTCAAGCAGCTGGACGACCTGGTCAAGAGTTTCCCGCCGATTGAGACTGCCTGATCGGGCAATTCTCCGGTAAAGTGCGCGCCCGTTGGCCGTGACCGGCAGGCATCCTCTCTCGTAAACGTTTGGAGTGTTATACGCGATGGCAAAAATCGTCGACATCAAGGGCCGCGAGGTCCTCGACTCCCGTGGCAATCCCACCGTTGAAGCCGATGTGATCCTCGAGGGTGGCATTGTCGGCAGCGCCTGTGCGCCGTCCGGTGCCTCCACCGGTTCCCGCGAAGCGTTGGAACTGCGCGATGGCGACAAGAGCCGCTACCTGGGCAAGGGCGTGCTGAAGGCCGTGGCCAACGTCAACGGCCCGATCCGCGACCTGCTGCTGGGCAAGGACGCGACCGACCAGAAGGCCCTGGACCGCGCCATGATTGAGCTGGACGGTACCGAGAACAAGGCCAAGCTGGGCGCCAACGCCATCCTCGCCGTGTCCCTGGCCGCCGCCAAGGCTGCCGCCCAGGCCAAGGGCGTGCCGCTGTACGCGCACATCGCCGACCTCAACGGCACCCCGGGCCAGTACTCCATGCCGGTGCCGATGATGAACATCATCAACGGCGGCGAACACGCCGACAACAACGTCGACATCCAGGAGTTCATGGTCCAGCCGGTCGGCGCCAAGAACTTCGCCGACGCCCTGCGCATGGGCGCCGAGATCTTCCATCACCTGAAAGCCGTGCTGAAGGCCCGTGGCCTCAACACCGCCGTGGGTGACGAGGGCGGCTTCGCGCCGAACCTGGCCTCCAACGAGGACGCCCTGGCCGCCATCGCCGAGGCCGTGGCCAACGCCGGCTACAAGCTGGGCGAGGACGTGACCCTGGCCCTGGACTGCGCCTCCAGCGAGTTCTTCAAGGATGGTCAGTATGACCTGGCTGGCGAGGGCAAGGTGTTCAGCGCCGAAGGCTTCGCCGACTACCTGGCCGGCCTGACCCAGCGCTACCCGATCATCTCCATCGAAGACGGCATGGACGAGTCCGACTGGGCCGGCTGGAAGGTGCTGACCGACAAGATCGGCGCCAAGGTGCAGCTGGTCGGCGACGACCTGTTCGTCACCAACACCAAGATCCTCAAGCGCGGCATCGACGAGAAGATCGGCAACTCGATCCTGATCAAGTTCAACCAGATCGGCTCGCTGACCGAGACCCTGGAAGCCATCCAGATGGCCAAGGCCGCCGGCTTCACCGCGGTGATCTCGCACCGCTCCGGCGAGACCGAGGACAGCACCATCGCCGACCTGGCCGTCGGCACCGCCGCCGGTCAGATCAAGACCGGCTCGCTGTGCCGTTCGGATCGCGTGTCCAAGTACAACCAGCTGCTGCGTATCGAAGAGCAGCTGGGCGGCAAGGCACCCTACAAGGGCCGCGCCGAGTTCCGCGGCTAAGCCGGGAATGGTAAAAGGGCAGCGCAAGCTGCCCTTTTCGTATGGATACTCGCGCTCCCATGGCTAACAAAGCTCCCTATTGGCTGTTCGTCACGCTCGTGCTGCTCCTGGCTGGCCTGCAGTACCGCCTGTGGGTGGGTGAGGGCAGCCTGGCCCAGGTCTCCGAGCTGAAGCGGCAGATCGCCGAACAGAAGGGCGAGAACGAGCGCCTGCTCGAGCGCAATCGCATCCTCGAAGCGGAGGTCATGGAGCTCAAGCAGGGTACCGAGACCGTCGAGGAGCGTGCCCGTCACGAGCTGGGCATGGTCAAAGAGGGCGAGACCCTCTACCAGCTGGCCGAATGAACCGGCACCCGCTTCCCGCCTTCTGGGTGGTGATTCCCGCCGCCGGCATCGGCTCGCGCATGCGCGCCGACCGTCCCAAGCAGTATCTGCAGCTGGCCGGGCGGACCATCCTCGAACACACCCTCGACTGCTTTCTCGATCATCCGTGCCTGAAGGGGCTGGTGCTCAGCCTGGCGGCAGACGATCCCTTCTGGCCGACCTTGCCCTGTGCCTCCGATCCGCGCATCCGGCGCGCCGCAGGCGGTGCCGAACGCGCCGATTCGGTGCTGGCCGGCCTGCTGTGCCTGGAGCAACTGGGCGCGCAGGCGGACGACTGGGTGCTGGTGCATGACGCGGCGCGGCCCAACCTGGCGCGCAGCGATCTCGACCTGCTGCTCGCCGAACTGGCCGACGACCCGATCGGCGGTCTGCTCGCCGTGCCCACGCGCGACACCCTCAAGCGCGCCGGCGTCGATGGCCGGGTTGTCGAGACGGTCGATCGCAGCACGATCTGGCAGGCCTACACGCCACAGATGTTCCGCTTCGCCGCCCTGCAGCATGCCCTGGCCGATGCCCTGGTGGCGGGAGTGGCCATCACCGACGAGGCTTCGGCCCTGGAATGGGCCGGACAGGCGCCGAGGCTGGTGGAAGGCCGGGCGGACAATCTGAAGATCACCCGCCCGGAAGACCTGGAATGGCTGCGCCAGCGCTGGGCGTACAAGCACTGAGAGTCGCCCCTACTTGTAGCCTGGGTGGAGCGCAGCGATACCCGGGGCGGGGCTTGATGGGTATCGCTGCGCTCCACCCATCCTACGCACTGCTCCCATGTGGGCATTCGCGCCCGGCCCTATGATCGGTACGCAGGGCAGATAGCGCCGTGGTGGATGGCTGAACCCATCCACCTCAAGATCACACCCTGAACTGATTGATCAGGCGCCGCTGCTGCTCCGCCAGCTTGGTCAGCTCGGCACTGGCGGCGCTGGCCTCGTCGGCGCCGCCGGCCACCTCGGCCGCCACCTGGCCGATATTGGTGACGTTGCGGTTGATGTCCTCGGCCACCGCGCTCTGCTCCTCGGCGGCGCTGGCGATCTGGTTGTTCATGTCGTTGATCACCGACACCGCCTGGGTGATGTTCTCCAGCGCCTCTGCCGCCGCCTGGGCCTGCTGCACGCTGTCGTCGGTGCGCGCCTGGCTCTGCTCCATCACGTTGACCACCTCGCGGGTGCCGTGCTGCAGCTGCTGGATCATGCTCTGGATCTCTTCGGTGGCCTGCTGGGTCTTCTGTGCCAGGTTGCGCACCTCGTCGGCCACCACGGCGAAGCCACGGCCCTGCTCGCCGGCGCGGGCGGCCTCGATGGCGGCATTCAGGGCGAGCAGGTTGGTCTGCTCGGCGATGCCGCGAATCGCCACCAGGATGGCGTTGATGTTCTCGCTGTCCTTGGCCAGGGTCTGCACCACCGTCACCGCGCGGCCGATCTCGCTGGCCAGGTTGCCGATGGCCTTGGCGGTGCTCTCGACTATCTGCTTGCCGTCGTTGGCCGAGCGATCGGCGTGGTTGGCCGCCTCGGCCGCCTGGGTGGCGTTGCGCGCCACGTCCTGGGCGGTGGCGGTCATCTCGTGCACGGCGGTGGCGACCTGGTCGATCTCCGCCATCTGCCGCTGCACGCCCTGGTTGGTGCGGATGGCGATGTCGGCCGTGTGCTCGGAGGAGTCGCTGACCTTCTGCACCGAGGTCACCACGTCGCGGATCATGGCCTGCAGCTTGCCGAGGAAGGTGTTGAAACCGCCGGCGATCTGCCCCAGCTCGTCGGCGCGGTCGACCTGCAGGCGCACGGTGAGGTCGCCGTCGCCCTTGGCGATGTCGTCGAGCATGGCCGCCATCTGCTTCAGCGGGCGGGCGATGCCGTAGCCGACGAACCAGATCACCAGCAGGCCGAGGGTCGCCACCAGCAGGCCGACCAGGGTCATGCCGAGGGTGTCTTCGTTGGCCTGGCTGGCCAGCTCGCCCTCCAGCTGGCGCAGCTCGGCCAGCACCGCGTCGGTCGGCAGGACTATGGCCAGGGTCCAGCGGGTCTCGGTGCCGGCCACGCGGAAGGGGCGCAACAGCTCGATCTGCTGGCTCGCCTCGTTCAGGCGCAGGATGGTGTCGTCGCTGTCGCTCTGCTTCAGCTGCTGCACCAGCTCGGGATTCAGGGCCTTCTCGGCGGGCTGGGTAATCAGGCCGGCATCCTGGGTGGCGGCGATCAGGCTGCCGTTGGCGGCAATCAGCGCCAGTTCGCCGGCGCCGTCGTAGAGCTGCTGCTTGGCCTGCTCGAGCAGGCCCTGAATGAAGTCCAGGGCCAGGTCGTTGCCCACTATGCCCTTGAACTGGCCGCCGACCATGACCGGCGCATTGAAGGAGGCGACCAGTACCTGCTTGCCGCCGAAGTCGTAGGAGGCGGGGTCGATCACGCAGGACTTTCCGGTTTCCTTGGGACACAGGTAGTACTCGCCGGTGCGTACGCCTGTCGGCTGGCGCTCCTGGCTCTCCATCTGCTCCAGGGTCAGCGGCTCGCGCTTGAACTGGTCGCCATCGCGGTACCACCAGGGCATGAAGCGCCCGCTGGCGTCATAACCGTTGTCCTGCTGCCCGGAGTAGAGGTCGTCGTCCTGATCGAAGGCATTGGCTTCCCAGCCGATGTACAGGTCGAGCAGGTTGGGGTTGTCCTTGAGGTACTCGCCCAGCAGGGCCGACAGTTCCTCGCGGCTCGTGCCCAGCACGGTGCCATCGGGCATGCTCTGGCCGATCCGGCTGTTCAGCGTGGCGATGGATTGGGCCAGCAGCATGGGCGCCTCGAACTGGCGCTGCAGCTTGCCGACCTGGGCCTCGGCCATGGCCTTCAGGCGCTGGTCGATGGTCTCCTGCAGCAGTGCCTGGGTGCGTTGCTGGACCAGTTCCTGGGTACGCGCCCCGGCGAACACGGCATACAGCACCAGTGCCACGACCACGGCCAGAATGCTTGCTCCGGCCAGGAAGGCCACGGAGAACTGGATGGACTTGAAGCGCATAGGGACTCCACCTCATCGGGTTACACCTGTCCCTGGCTTATCGCCTGTCCGGCGGCAAAACATGAACCGTCTCTGCAACTAGCAAAGATGGGTTGTGGTCAGAGTGCAAGCGGGCCGCTATCCTGCGGCGCTCGGTGCCATGGGATGTGGCGCCTGTTCATAGGGAGGATCGATATGCACAACCTGTTTCGCCTGACGGCCCTGGCCAGCCTTTCCCTGCTGGCGGCCTGTCAGGCCGTCAATACCACCAGCGGCGGCGCGGTGGGCGTGGAGCGCAAGCAGTACATGTTCAGCATGCTCTCGGCCCAGGAGGTCGACAGCATGTACGCCCAGGCCTACCAGCAGACCCTCAGCGAGGCCTCCAGCCAGGGCGCGCTGGACAAGAGCAGTCGCAATGCCCGGCGGGTGCAGGCCATCGCCAAGCGGCTGATCGCCCAGGCCCCGGTGTTCCGCGCCGACGCCGCGCAGTGGGACTGGCAGGTCAACCTGATCGACAGCCCCGAGCTGAATGCCAATTGCGGGCCCGGCGGCAAGATCATCGTCTACAGCGGCCTGATCGAGAAGTTGCAGCTGAGCGACGCCGAGCTGGCGGCGGTGATGGGCCACGAGATCGCCCACGCCCTGCGCGAGCACAGCCGCGAGGCCATGTCCAAGGCCTACGGCACGCAGATGGCGACGCAGCTAGGTTCCGCGCTGCTGGGCCTGGGCGAGGCCGGCAAGCAGGTGGCCGATACCGGGGTGGAATACCTGATGACCCTGCCCAACAGCCGGGCCAACGAGAACGAGGCGGACATCATCGGTCTGGAGCTGTCGGCACGCGCCGGTTACGATCCCAATGCGGCGATCAGCCTGTGGCAGAAGATGAGCAAGGCCGGTGGCGGTGCGCCGCCGGAGTTCATGAGCACCCACCCCTCGTCGAGCAGCCGCATCGCCGCGCTGCAGGCGGCCATCCCCAAGGTGATGCCGCTCTACCAGCAGGCCAGACAATAACGAAAACGGCGCCTTCGGGCGCCGTTGATCGTTTCAGGGCAGGGCTTTTTCCGCGAAGGGGCGGGTTTCCAGGCCCAGCTGGGCGCGGAAGCTCTCCATGTCGAACATGGTGCAGATCTCGCGGATGTCGCCGTTCGGCGCCAGGGTCCAGAAGGCCATGGCCGAGATGCTCAGCACCTTGTCGCTGGGTGGGTAGCCCAGGGCGGGTTTCTCGATGGTGCCGATCAGGGTGCTCCAGGTCACCACCTTGTTGCCTTCGGCGATGCATTCCTCGACCACCACCTCCATGTCCGGCATGGCATGGCGGATGTCCAGCACCATCTGGCCGAAGGCCGTGCTGCCCAGCGGGCGGCCGATGAATGAACTCTTGTAGAGGAAGTCCGCGCCGTGCATCTGCTCGGCCAGGGCGATGCGCCCGCGATTCCAGGTCAGGTCGATATGCTGGCGCACACGTTTTTTCATTTCATCCAATGACATCTACTGCTCCTTAACTGCGTTGGAACTGCGCAATACGTCACATAGATTACCAGCCCTGGGCGCCACGTCAGCCCGGCTTTTGCCCCCAGCTTCACGACGGCCGGTCAGAACCCGGCCGCGAACCCCAGAGCCTGACTGGCCGCGTACAGTGCCAGGGCGGCGAAGGCCAGGGCGGCGAGGCGACGAATGAGCGTCAGTGGCAGACGATCGGCGGCGAAGTGGCTGGCCAGTACCACCGGCACGTTGGCGATCAGCATGCCCAGGGTCGTGCCCAGTACCACCATGACGAAATGCGGGTACTGAGCGGCCAGCATCACGGTGGCGACCTGGGTCTTGTCGCCCATCTCGGCCAGGAAGAAGGCGATCAGGGTGGTGAGGAAGGGGCCGAAACGCTTGAGGTGGGACTCCTCGTCTTCGTCGAGCTTGTCCGGAACCAGCGTCCATACCGCCACGGCGGCGAAGCAGGCGGCGAGTATCCAGCTCAGGGTGGTGGCGGTGAAGAAGCCGGCGACCCAGTTGCCGACGGCGCCGGCGGCGAAGTGGTTGGCCAGGGTGGCGAGCACTATGCCCCAGATGATCGGCCAGGGGCGGCGGAAGCGGGCGGCCAGCAGCAGGGCGAGCAGTTGCGTCTTGTCGCCGATTTCGGCGAGGGCGACGATTCCGGTGGGAACCAGCAGGGATTCGAGCATCAGGCGTTCCTAAGGGGCGGGTTTGACTGTGCTATGACACGTACTACCTCCCCGCCCCGGGCTGAGGTGTGCGTGTCATAGGTCTTGTCAAACCCCTGGCCGCTTGGGCCTTGGGTCGCATGCGCCATGCTCTGCGGAGCAAGTGTGTTGACGCATGCCGGGTGAGCGGGCGCTCACGGGAGACTACTCCCCTAGGACGGCGCGCATTCTGCCCAAACCGACAGCGTGCGGCAAGTCTCAGCGCCGAATGGCGCGGTAGATACGAAAGCCCTCGGCATCCTTGAGGGTCTGGCAGGGGCCCAGATGCTGCTCGATCAGCGGAGGGTACTTGAGGAAGCTGTTGGCCACCAGGCGCAGCTCGCCGCCCTTGTCCAGGTGGTGGGCGGCCTGGCGCAGCAGCTGCTCGCTGGCCTGGTAGTCGGTGTGCACGCCCGTGTGGAAGGGCGGGTTGCTGACGATGGCGGCCAGGCCCTGCGGCGCCGCGTCGATACCGTCGCCGGCGATCACTTCGGCCTCCAGGCCGTTGGCGGCCAGGGTCAGGCGGCTGCTCTCGACGGCGAAGGCGTCGACATCGAGCAGGCTCACCCGGCTCTGCGGATAGCGGCGCTTGAGCACGGCGCCGAGCACCCCGGCGCCGCAGCCGAAGTCGAGCAGATGGCCCTGCGGCAGGCCGTCCAGCTGCTCCAGCAGCAGGGCGCTGCCGCGATCCAGGCGGCCGTGGCTGAACACCCCGGGCAGGCTGATGACCTGCAGCGGGCCGTCGGCCAGGGGCAGTTCGAAGCGCTGCGCCAGGGCCTCCAGGTCGGGTGCTGGCGGCGCGTGGTCCACCGTCACCTGCCACAGCTGGCAGTGCCTGGCGCTGTCCAGCTTGCGCGGCTTGCCATAGGCGGCCAGCTGCTTGGCGGCGCGCTCGATGCCGCCGCGCTTCTCGCCGACCAGGTACAGCTCGCCGCCGGCCAGGCGCGCGGCCAGGGCCTGCAGCAGGTAGTCGGTGAGTTCGCGCGACTTGGGTAGGAACAGCACGGCGCTGTCGAACGCCACATCGGGAGCCCGAGTGCCGAACCGGCTGCGCCCGGTGAAGCGCGCCTCCAGCGCATTCTGCTCGCCGGCATGCCAGCTCCAGCCATGGGCGCGCGGCAGCTGGCCGAGCAGGTCGTCGGCCGGCAGGCCGGCCAGCAGCAGGTCGCCCTGGAACAGCTCTGCCTGGCGCAGCAGCACCTCGCTTCGTGGGTCCATGGCGATCTCCGGGCTAGCAAAAGGGCGCGTAGTTTACCCGTTGACCACCCGCATGGGAGCGCCGGCGAAGAAGGCCGTGGCGTTCTCCGCCAGTTGCCCGACGATGCGCTGACGCGCCTCACGACTGCCCCAGGCGTTGTGCGGGGTGATGATCAGGCGCGGGATGTCGGTGGCCAGCAGCGGATTGCCGTGGCGTGGCGGCTCCTCGCTGAGCACGTCGAACGCTGCGCCGCCCAGGTGGCCGGCGCGCAGGGCGTCGGCCAGGGCCTGTTCGTCGACCAGGCCGCCACGGGCGGTGTTGAGTAGCAGGGCCTGCGGCTTCAGCAACGCCAGCTCGGTGGCGCCGATCAGGTGGCGGGTCTGGTCCGTCAGTGGGCAGTGCAGGCTGAGGGCATCCACCTGCGGCAGCAACTCATCGAGCGGCAGGCGGTCGGCGCGGGCAGGGCGGCCGGGCAGGGCGCCATACAGCACGCGCATCCCCAGGGCCTCGGCGAGGCGGGCAAAGGCGCCGCCCAGCTCGCCATGGCCGAGGATGCCGAGGGTCTTGCCTTCCAGCTCGATGATCGGGAAGTCGAGCAGGCAGAACTGGCTGGCATGCTGCCAGGCGCCGGCGCGGACCGCCGCCTGGTAGTCGGGCAGGCGGGTGGCCAGGGCGAGCAGCAGCATCAGCGCGTGCTGGGCCACCGAGGCGGTGCCGTAGCCCTGGCAGTTGGCGACCGTGATGCCGCGCTCACGGGCGGCGGCCAGGTCGATGTTGTTGGTGCCGGTGGCGGAGACCAGGATCAGCTTGAGTTCGGGGCAGGCGTCTAGGGCGGCGGCGTCCAGGCGCACCTTGTTGCTGATCGCCACCTCGGCGCCCTGCAGGCGTTCGGCGACCTGTTCGCCGGTCGTCGCGGGGTGCAGGACCAGCTCGCCGAAGACCTGGCGCAGCAGGCTCAGGTCGAGGTCGCCGAGGTCGAGTGAGGCGTGGTCGAGGAAGACGGCGCGGGCGCAGTTGCTCATCAGCTGTACCTGTTTCGGGGCAATGGACTGGCGTAAGGTTGCCAGATTCCCATCCTCTGGAGGTGCTATGTACTGGGCGGAATTTCTCACCGTGGCGCTGATCCACCTGCTGGCCGTGGCCAGCCCGGGGCCGGATTTCGCCATCGTCGTGCGCGAGAGCGTGGCCCACGGTCGGCGCGCCGGAACCTGGACGGCGGTCGGGGTCGGCACCGGCATCTTCGTCCATGTGGCCTACTCGCTGCTCGGCATCGGCCTGATCGTGTCGCAGTCCATCGTGCTGTTCAACGCGCTGAAGTGGCTGGCGGCGGCCTACCTGTTCTACATCGGCATCAAGGCGTTGCGCGCCAAGCCGGCGGCGCCGGGCAGCCTGGAAGTGGCCGGCGACGGCATCGAGCGTTCGCCGCGTGCGGCTTTCGTAACCGGTTTCGTCACCAACGGCCTGAACCCCAAGGCCACGCTGTTCTTCCTCTCGCTGTTCACCGTGGTGATCAACCCGCACACGCCGCTGGCGGTGCAGGCCGGCTACGGCGTCTACCTGGCCTTCGCCACGGCGCTGTGGTTCTGCCTGGTGGCACTGCTGTTCAGCCAGCGCCGGGTGCGCGCCGGCTTCGCCCGCCTGGGCCACTGGTTCGACCGGCTGATGGGGGCGGTGCTGGTAGGGCTGGGAGCGAAGCTGGCTTTCAGCGAGTTGCGCTGAACCGTTCCGAGCAGACGAAAAAGGGCAGCCAGGGCTGCCCTTTTTCGGTATGGGAGGGGCTCAGCCGGCGACCAGCACGCGAATCGCCTCCAGGCGCAGCGCCGCCTTGTCGAGAAAGGCCAGGCCGCTCTCGCGCTGCTTGCGCAGCGCCTCTATCTCGGCCGGGCGCACCGTCGGGTTGACTGCCTGCAGGGCGGTCATGCGCGCGATCTCCTCGTCCAGGGTGGCGGTGAAGCGCTGGCGCGCCTCTTCCACGCGCGCGCTGTGGCGCGGCAGCACCTTGGCCTCGGCGGCGTTGATCTGCCTGGCCAGCACGTCGCGCTGGGCCTGCACGAACTTGTTGGCGCTGGCGCGCGGCACGGCTTCGAGCTGGTCGTTGAGGGTGTCGAAGGCGACCTTGGCGGCCAGGTCGTTGCCGTTCGGGTCGAGCAGGCTGCGCAGCGCCACCGGTGGCAGGAAGCGGCCCAGCTGCAGGGCCTTGGGCGCCACCACCTCGCTGACGTAGAGCAGTTCCAGCAGCACGGTGCCGGGCTTGAGCGCCTTGTTCTTGATCAGCGCCACCGCGGTGTTGCCCATCGAGCCGGACAGCACCAGGTCCATGCCGCCCTGCACCATGGGGTGCTCCCAGGTGAGGAACTGCATGTCCTCGCGGGACAGGGCCTGGTTACGGTCGTAGGTGACGGTGACCGCCTCGTCGTCGCCGAGGGGGAAGCTGGCGTCCAGCATCTTCTCGCTGGGGCGCAGCACCAGGGCGTTCTCCGAGTGGTCCTCGCTGTCGATGCCGAAGGCGTCGAACAGCTCCTCCATGTAGATCGGCAGGGCGAACTGGTCGTCCTGTTCGAGGATTTCCTCGACCAGGCGCTTGCCCTCGCCGCCACCGCCGGAGTTGAGCTCCAGCAGGCGGTCGCGACCGCTGTGCAGCTCGCCTTCGAGGCGTAAACGCTCGGCGGTGGCCTCGCTCAGCAGGGCGTTCCAGGCGCCCTCGGCGTGGTCTTCCAGCAGCGGCAGCAGGCGCGGGCCGAACTGGTGCTGCAGGGCGTTGCCGGTCGGGCAGGTGTTGAGGAAGGCGTTCAGCGCCTGGTGGTACCACTGGAACAGGCGCTCCTGCGGGCTGCCTTCCAGGTAGGGCACGTGCAGCTGGATGCAGTGCTTCTGGCCGATGCGGTCGAGGCGGCCGATGCGCTGCTCGAGCAGGTCCGGGTGGGCCGGCAGGTCGAACAGCACCAGGTGGTGGCTGAACTGGAAGTTGCGGCCCTCGGAGCCGATCTCGGAGCAGATCAGCACCTGGGCGCCGAACTCCTCGTCGGCGAAGTAGGCGGCGGCGCGGTCGCGCTCGAGGATGCTCATGCCCTCGTGGAACACCGTGGCCGGGATGCCGGAGCGCACGCGCAGGGCGTCTTCCAGGTCCAGCGCGGTCTCGGCATGGGCACAGATCACCAGCACTTTGAACTTCTTGAGCATCTTCAGGGTGTCGATCAGCCAGTCGACGCGCGGATCGAAGCGCCACCAGGCCTCGTCTTCGCCCTGGGCCTGGTAGCCGACTTCCGGATACAGCTCGGCGTGCTCGCCCGGCTGCAGGTCGGCGTACTGCTCGGGGCAGGGCAGCGGGTAGGGGTGCAGCTGGCGCTCGGGGAAGCCCTGCACGGCGGCGCGGGTGTTGCGCAGCAGCACGCGGCCGGTACCGTGGCGGTCGAGCAGCTCGCGGATCAGGCGTGCGGCGGCCTCGCTGTCGCCATCGCTGACGGCGGCCAGCAGGGCCTCGCCCTCGGCGCCGAGGAAGCGGCCGATGGTGGCGTGGGCCTGCTCGGACAGGCGGCCCTCGTCGAGCAGCTCCTGCACCGCTTCGGCCACCGGGCGGTAGTTGGCGCTCTCGGCGCGGAAGGCATCGAGGTCGTGGAAGCGGTCCGGGTCGAGCAGGCGCAGGCGCGCGAAGTGGCTCTCCAGGCCCAGCTGTTCCGGGGTGGCGGTGAGCAGCAGTACGCCGGGGATAACCTCGGCCAGCTGCTCGACCAGGCGGTATTCGGCGCTGGCCTTCTCCGGGTGCCAGACCAGGTGGTGGGCCTCGTCGACCACCAGCAGGTCCCAGCCGGCGGCGAACGCGGCGTTCTGCGCCTTGTCGCTGTCCTTCAGCCACTCCAGGGCGACCAGCGCCAGCTGGGTGTCCTCGAAGGGGTTGTCGGCATCGCTCTCGGCGAAGCGTTCGGCGTCGAACAGCGCCACCTGCAGGTTGAAGCGCCGGCGCATCTCCACCAGCCACTGGTGCAGGAGGTTCTCCGGCACCAGGATCAGCACGCGGCTGGCACGGCCGCTGAGCAGCTGGCGATGGATCACCAGGCCGGCCTCGATGGTCTTGCCCAGGCCCACTTCGTCGGCCAGCAGCACGCGCGGGGCGATGCGGTCGGCGACCTCGCGGGCGATGTGCAGCTGGTGGGCGATCGGCTGCGCGCGGGCGCCGCCCAGGCCCCACAGGTCGGACTGCAGCAGGCGGCTCTGGTGCTCCAAGCTGTGGTAGCGCAGGGCGAACCAGTTCAGCGGGTCGATCTGCCCGGCAAACAGGCGGTCGCTGGCCAGGCGGAACTGGATGAAGTTGGACAGCTGGGTTTCCGGCAGGCTGTAGGGCTCGTGCTGGGCGTTGAAGCCGTGGTAGACCAGCAGGCCGTCGACGTCCTCGACCTCCTGCACGGTCAGCTTCCAGCCCTCGAAGTGGGTGATCTCGTCGCCCGGGGCGAAGCGCACGCGGGTCAGCGGGGCGTTGCGCAGGGAATACTGGCGGGTCTCGCCGGTGGCCGGGTAGAGCACGGTGAGCAGGCGGCCGTCGGAAGTGAGGATGGTGCCGAGCCCGAGTTCCGCCTCGCTGTCGCTGATCCAGCGTTGCCCCGGTTGATACTGCACGATGCCACTACTTGCCATGAAAAGCCCCAGCTGCGAAAAAAGCCGCGTATGTTAGCGGAACGCCGCGTCGAGGGCGACGTCCGTACTGAATCAATGCGTGCGTCCCGAGTCGAAAGTGTAGCGAGCGGGCGTTCAAGTTGGAGACCGTCCGGCCGACAGCAGGGTTAACCAGGGAGACCCCGATGCTACCGCCTATTCCGCACAGTCTGCTCCCCGTCACCGCCCAGCAGGACGTGGTCAAGCCGCGCCCGGACATCCCGCCGGTGACCCCGGCCAACGAAAGCTCCAACGAGAGCCAGGTGGAGCTGGACAAGCGCCACCCGCAGGAGGCCGAGGAACTGCTGCGCGAGGAGCAACGGCGGCGCCAGCGCCGTGGCTACACCCCGGAGGAGCTGGCCGAACTGGACGCCGCCAGCCCCGAGCAGGAGAAGCTGCTGGAAGAGCTGCCGCGCCAGGGTCTGTGGGTGGATGTGGAAGTCTGATCGTCGGACAATGTAAGCCCACTCTCCTATTGCGACCGCCTTGGACCTGTTCTCCGATCCCTTCATCGAGCTGCCCGGTGCCGAGCTGGACTTGTGGCCACACTGGCTCGACAGCGCCACGGCCACCGCCTGGTTCCACCAGCTGGCGACGGAAACCCCCTGGGAGCAGCCGCAGCTGTTCATCCACGGGCGACCTGTCGCCGTGCCGCGCCTGGTCGCCTGGTACGGCGATGCCGAGGCCAGCTACCGCTATTCCGGTCTGGAACATCGACCGCTGCCCTGGACGCCGCTGCTGGCCGAGATCCGCGCGCGGGTGCAGGAGGCGGCCGGCCAGCCGCTCAACGGCGTGCTGCTCAACTATTACCGCGACGGCAACGATTCCATGGGCTGGCACAGCGACGACGAGCCCGAATTGGGCCGCGATCCGCTGATCGCCTCGCTCAACCTCGGCGGTACCCGCCGTTTCGACCTGCGGCGCAAGGGCGCCAGCCGCATCGAGCACTCCCTGGAGCTGGCCGACGGTTCGCTGCTGGTCATGCGCGGCGCGACGCAGCATCATTGGCAGCATCAGGTGGCCAAGACCCGCAAGCCGGTGGCGCCACGCATCAACCTGACCTTTCGCCTGATCCGGGGCCGAGCATGAGCGACGACAAGCTGATCGACTTCTCCGCCGAGCGCGGCAAGCGCATCCATGACCTGCACGACAAGAAGCTGGACGAGATGCGTCAGGCCTTCGAACAGGCCCTGCCGCTGGCCAAGGCCAAGAAGAAGTCCAAGGGTAAACCGAAGAAGCGCTGAGCCCCCTGCGCGCCGGTTCCTGTCGACCTGCGGCGCCCTGTCGCGGCGCCCACCTCACCGGATATTGATCCGGATCAATTCCCGCCCGCCTGCCTCCTCTACTCTGAAGCCATGCAAGACAAGGCTCAGACAGGAGGCCGCCATGTTCCTCGATACAGTGGTTCTCGCCGGGATCGGCACAGTTGCCCTGATGGTCGCCTTCTTCGGCGGCGTCGGTTACTTCATCTGGAAGGATGCTCACAGGAAGGCCAAAGCCAAGGCCGAGTGATCCTTCTGAAATAGTGCACGCAAGGCATTTGGGGCGACTTCGGTCGCCCATTTTTTTGCCCGCAGAAAAAGAGGCCCGCGCGCGGCGGGCCTAAACGTGGGTTCAGGGGTGGCGTTGCCAGAGGCGGAACGCCGGTTCGGCGAGGAACAGCACGCACATCAGGCGCAGCACCTGCAGCCCGGTGATCAGCGGCACCGACAGGGCCAGGGCCTCGGCGGTCAGGCTCAGTTCGGCGATGCCGCCGGGCATCATGCCCAGCAGCAGCGCGCGGTGATCCAGCGCGCCCAGCCAGCTCAGCACCTCCGCGCCCAGCGCGGCGGCGAGCATGGCCAGTCCGGTGGCCAGTACCACCAGCGCGAGGAAGCGCGGTGCGCGACGGAAGAACTCGCGGCTGAAGTGGCAACCCAGGGCGCTGCCGATCAGCCACTGGCCCAGCTCGCTGCTGCCGGCCGGCAGGCGCGGCGGCTGCTCCAGCAGCACGGCGCCGGCGGCGGCGACCAGCAGCGGCCCGAGCAACCAGGGATTGGGTTGGCGCAGGCGCTGGCCGAGCAGGGCCAGCAGCGCGCCGGCGGCCAGCAGCAGGGCCAGCAGCGGCAGGTCCGGGGCGCCCGCGAGCGGTGCCAGTGCCGGGGGCACGCCCAGCCACCACTGGAACAGCGCCGGCACCAGGAGCACCACCAGCAGCAGGCGCAGGCTTTGCCCGGCGGCCACCTCGCCGGCCTGGGCGCCGTTGCGCAGGCCGAGGTTGACCATCTCGCTGGCGCCGCCGGGCATGCTGGCGAAGAAGGCGGTGGCGCGATCGTGCCCGGCCGCACGCAGCAGGGCGATGCCGATCAGGCAGGTCAGGCTGGTGAGCAGGGCGCCGGCCAGCAGCAGGCCGCCGTGGGCCAGCACCTGCTGCAGCACCGCCGGGCTGAAGTGCAGGCCGATGCCGGTGCCCACCAGCCACTGCCCGGCCTTGCGCGCGCCGGGCACTTCGCGCAGGTCCAGGCCGCCCAGGCAGCGCAGCAGAACCACCGCCAGCAGCGAGCCAACCATCCACGGCAAAGGCCAGCCGATCAGGCTGGCCAGGGCGCCGCCGGCCGCACCAGCCAGCGGCGTGAGCCACCAGTTAGGCATGCGCCAGCTGCACCTTGCGCCGGTTGCGCCACCAGCGGATGCCCGGCAGGGCCAGCATCAGTGCGACCAGGGCCCAGAGCGCCAGGGTGATCGGGCTGCTCCAGAGGATGCCCAGCTCGCCGTTGCTGATCGACAGGGCGCGGCGCAGGTTGTCCTCCATCAGCTCGCCGAGGACGAAACCGAGGATCAGCGCCGACAGCGGGAAGTCCAGCTTGCGCAGCAGGTAGCCGAACACGCCGAGGCCGATCATCAGCACCAGGTCGAAGGTGGTGCTGTGCACCGCGTAGACGCCGACCAGGCTGACGATGATGATCGCCGGCACCAGCACCCAGTTGGGCACGCTGAGCATGCGCGAGAACAGGCCGACCAGCGGGATGTTCATCACCAGCAGGATGAGGTTGCCGATGAACAGCGAGGCGATCAGGCCCCAGACCACGTCGGGCTGCTGCTCGAACAGCAGCGGGCCGGGAGTGATGTTGTACAGGGTCAGGGCGCCGATCATCACCGCGGTGGTACCCGAGCCCGGCACGCCGAGGGTCAGCATGGGGATCATAGAACCGCAGGCCGAGGCGTTGTTGGCGGCTTCCGGGGCCGCCAGGCCGCGCAGGTCACCTTCGCCGAAGCGGCCCTTGGCGCCGGCCAGGCGTTTCTCGGTCATGTAGGTCATGGCGCTGGCGATGGTCGCGCCGGCGCCCGGCAGGGTGCCGATGACGAAGCCGGTGAGGCCGCTGCGCACGGCGGTCCAGCCGACCGAGCAGAATTCCTTGAAGTTGAACAGCAGGCGGCCGCTGGCCTTGATCGCCTGCTGGCCGGTGGCGGTCTTCTCCAGCATCAGCAGGATCTCGCTGACACTGAACAGGCCGATCACCACGATGACGAACTGGATGCCGTCGGACAGGCTGACGCTGTCGAAGGTGAAGCGGTACACCCCGGTGGTGGCGTCCACCCCGACCGTGGCCAGGCCCAGACCCATCAGGGCCGCCATCAGGGTCTTCAGCGGCTTGTCGCCGACCATGCCGCCCAGGCAGGTGATGGCGAACACCATCAGCACGAAGTATTCGGCCGGGCCAAAGGCCACCGCCCACTTGGCCAGCAGCGGGGCGAACAGCACCACGCCGAGGGTGGCGATGGTGCTGCCGATGAAGGAGCACACGGCGGACAGCGACAGGGCGATGCCGGCCTTGCCCTGGCGCGCCAGCGGGTAGCCGTCGAGGGTGGTCATGATGGCCGCGGCGTCGCCCGGCACGTTGAGCAGGATGGCCGAGATGCGCCCGCCGTACTCGCAGCCCAGGTACACGGCGGCCAGCAGGATCAGCGCGGTCTCCGGCGGCAGGCCGAGGGCGAAGGCCAGCGGCAGCAGCAGGGCCACGCCGTTGATCGGGCCGAGGCCCGGCAGCATGCCGACTATGGTGCCGACGAAGGCGCCGAACAGGGCCATCAGCAGGTTCATCGGGCGCAGGGCGACATCGAAGCCCTGGGCCAGGAAGTTCAAGGTTTCCATGTCGTCACTCCACCAGGAAAGAGAAGACGCCCAGCGGCAGGGGCACGTCGAGCAGCAGGTCGAACAGCACGTACAGCAGCACGCCCATCAGCACCCCGGAAATCAGGCAGGGCAGCGGCTTGCCGCCGAACAGGCGGCCGAGCAGGGCGGCTGCCAGGGCGGTGCTGAGGACGAAGCCGAGGGGCTCGAACAGCAGCGCATAGGCCAGCAGGCAGAGCACGCAGAGCAGCGCGCGCAGGCTCTGCGCGCGGTTCAGCAGGTGCTCCAGGTGGCTCGGGCGCAGCAGCATCCACAGCGCGCCGGCGCCCATCAGGCCGAGCAGCAGCAGCGGATAGGCGCGCGGGCCCACCGGGTCGTAGGAGAAGGGCGGTTGAAAGCCCCAGGCGATCAGGGCCAGTCCGGCGCACAGGAGCAGCCAGACCGCGCCGAACAGGCGGTCGTACATGATGGGAGTCCTCGCAAGGGGGATGGTTAAGCGCGGATGCTCACGCGACCTGGCGGTCAGGGAGGTAGGATGGGTGGAGCGAAGCGATACCCATGTTGCCCGGCCGGGACGCTGCAGGCCCGTGGCCGAGGCCGCATGGGTTACGCCGCCGCGCGGCTAACCCATCCTGCGGACGCGTTATTGGACCAGGCCGAACTCGCCGGCCAGGGCCTTGTAGTCCTGCACCTGCTTGAACACGTAGGCCTTCAGCTCGTCGCCGGTCATGTTCAGCGGGAACAGGTCGCGCTGCTCGCGCAGCTTGGCGAACTCGGGGCTGGCCAGCAGGGTATCGAACTGGCCCTTCCACCAGGCGAAGTCCGCATCGCTGACCTCCGGGCCCATGTAGAAGCCGCGGATCACCGGCCAGCTGATGTCGTAGCCCTGCTCCTTGGCGGTGGGGATGCTCGCCAGCTTGCCCGGCAGGCGCTGGTCGGAGAGCACGGCGATGACGCGGATCTTGTTCGCCGCCAGCTGCGGGGTGACTTCGCCGAGGCCGCTGGAAGTGACCTGAACATGGCCGCCGAGCATCGCGGTGAGAGTCTCGCCGCCGCCCTCGAAGGCCACGTAGCGCAGCTGTTTCGGGTCGATGCCTGCGGCGCGGGCGATCAGCGCGGTCTGCATCCAGTCCTGGCCGCCGATGGTGGCGCCGGCACCGAAGACGATGCTGCCCGGGTCCTTCTTCAGCGCCTGCACCAGGTCGTCGAGGCTCTGGTAGGGCGAGTCGGCACGCACGCTGATGGCGCCGTAGTCGGTGCCGATGCCGGCCAGCCAGCGCACGGCGTTCTCGTCATAGCGGCCGAACTTGCCCTGGGCCAGGTTGAGCAGGGAGCCGGAGGAGAAGGCGGTGATGGTCCCGGCCTCCTTCGGCCGCTGCGCCACCACCGCGTTGTAGGCCACCGCGCCGACGCCGCCGGGCATGTAGGTGACGCGCATCGGCGCCTCGAGCAGGCCGTTGTCTTTCAGGCCGCTCTGGGCCAGCTTGCAGGTCAGGTCGAAACCGCCGCCAGGCTTGGCCGGGGCGATGCACTCGGGGCGCTTGGGCTCGGCCAGCAGCTGGCTGGAGAGAGCCAGGGTGCCGAGGGCCAGGGCGAGGCGGGACAGGGCAGTTTTCATCAGCGTTCTCCTGTGGAGTTTTATTGTGGCTTACCAGATCGGCAGGCTGTAGCCGACGATCAGACGGTTCTCGTCCGCATCGCGGGCGAAACTGGAACGGAAGCTGGCGTTGCGCAGGCGCACGTAGAGGTCCTTGAGCGGGCCGCTCTGCACCACGTACTTGAACTCGATGTCGCGTTCCCACTCGCGGCCTTCCTCGCTGCTGCCGGCCACTTCGGCGTTGTCACCCTTGATGTAGCGGGTCAGGAAGCTCAGGCCGGGCAGGCCGAGGCCGGCGAAGTTGTAGTCGTAGCGGGCCTGCCAGGAGCGCTCGTCGGCGTTGGCGAAGTCGTTGATCTGCACGAAGTTGACCAGGAAGGGGTCGCTGCCATCGATGTAGGCGAAACCGGTGTCGCCATTCATCTGCTGGTAGCCGAGGCTGACCTTGTGGCCGCTGTGGGCGTAGGCCAGCATGCCGTTCCAGGCGCGGTTGTCGATTTTGCCGGCCTCGGCCGAGCCGCTGTCGTCGCTGATCGACAGGCGCAGGTCGGCGCTCAGGGTGCCGCCGCCCAGAGGCTGGCTGGCCAGCAGGCCGAGGAAGTGCTGGCGGTAGATGTCCTCGACGTCGGCGTAGTAGTAACGCCCGGTCAGGCCCTTGGCTAGCTGATAGTCGAAGCCGGCCAGGTCCATGTGCTCGGCCGTCACGCCGCTGGCGAAGCGCTTGTTCTTGCTGTTGAGGATGAGGTCCTCGGAGTTGGTCGAGGCGCGGTCGATCACCTTGTCCAGGCGCCCGCCGGTGAAGCTCAGGTTCTCGATCTCGCTGGAGGTCAGCAGGCCTCCCTCGAACACCTGCGGCAACAGGCGGCTGTCGCTGGCCGTGACCACCGGCAGCTCGGGGATGTGCGAGCCGTAGCGGAACTCGCTCGCGGAGACCTTGACCTTGGCGGCCAGGCCCAGGCGGCCGAATTCATCCGGGGTGGCGCCGTCGTCCTGCACCGGCAGCAGGTCGGTGCCGGCGCGGCCCTTGCCGGAGTCGAGCTTGACGCCGAGCATGCCGAGCGCGTCGAGGCCGAAGCCGACGGTGCCCTCGGTGTAGCCGGAGCGGATGTCGAGCAGGAAGCCCTGGCCCCATTCCTCGCGCTTGTTCTGGCCATCGCCTTGGCGGAAGTCGCGGTTGAGGTAGATGTTGGTGGTGCTCAGGCTGGCGCTGCTGTCTTCGATGAAGGCGGCATGGGTGGCAGAGGCGCCGGTGGCGGCGAGAATCGCCAGGGCGAGCGGTGCAATGCGCATGCAGGTGGTCTCCGAATATTGTTTTTGTCACGCCGGAGCAACCACGCGGCCGGCGCTTTCGTGGGTGGTTCTTGCCCCCCTGAGCCGGATGCTAGGGCGTGAAACTTTCGCCAGGCTTTCAGGCTGAAAGAAAGTTCGCGCGCCCTTCACAGGCCGCCTGTGCTGGTTAAACTCCGCGCATAACGACAAGGTTGTGGAGTGCCGTCACCGTGCGAATCCTGCTGGTCGAGGACCATCTGCCCCTGGCCGAGAGCGTGGCCCAGGCCCTGCGTGGCGCCGGGCTGAGCGTAGATGTGCTGCACGACGGGGTGGCCGCCGAGCACGCCCTGGCCAGCGAGGACTACGCCCTGGCGGTGCTCGACGTCGGCCTGCCGCGGCTCGATGGCTTCGCCGTGCTGGCCCGCACCCGCGGCCGCGGCAAGACCCTGCCGGTGCTGATGCTGACCGCCCGTGGCGAGGTCAAGGACCGCGTGCATGGGCTCAACCTGGGCGCCGACGACTATCTGGCCAAGCCCTTCGAACTGTCCGAGCTGGAGGCGCGGGTCAAGGCCCTGCTGCGCCGCAGCGTGCTCGGCGGCGAGCAGCAGCAGCGCTGCGGCGATCTGCTCTACGACCTCGGCACCCGGCGCTTCAGCCTGCACCAGCAGCCGCTCAACCTGACCTCGCGCGAGCAGGCGGTGCTGGAGGCGCTGATCGCCCGGCCGGGCCGGGTGATGAGCAAGGAGCAGCTGGCCGACCAGGTGTTCGGCCTGGACGAGGAGGCCAGCCCGGACGCCATCGAGATCTACGTGCATCGCCTGCGCAAGAAGCTGGAGGGCGGCAGCGTGCGCATCGTCACCTTCCGCGGCCTGGGTTACCTGCTGGAGGCCGTGGGTGAGTGAGCTGGCCGCGGGCAGCCTGCGCGGGCGGCTGCTGCGGCGCCTGGCCATCCTGCTGGCCATCCCGCTGCTGATCGGCAGCCTGAGCGCCTACTGGAATGGCCGTGCGGCGGCCGACGACGCCTACGACCGCACCCTGCTGGCCTCGGCGCGGGCCATCGCCGACGGCCTCTACAGCGAGGATGGTCTGCTGCGCGCCGACGTGCCCTACGTGGCCCTGGACCCCTTCGCCTACGACCTGGAGGGGCGCATCTTCTATCAGGTCAGCGACCTCGAGGGGCGCCTGGTGTCCGGCTACGAGGGGCTGCCCGCGCCACCGCCCGACACCCCCCGCACCGACGACTACCCGGCGCTGGCACGCTTCTACGACGGCGAGTTCGAGGGCGCCGGCGTGCGTCTGGTCAGCCTGCTGCAGCCGGTCAGCGAGCCGGGCATGAACGGCATGGCGGAGATCCGCGTGGCCGAGACCGACGTGGCTCGCGAGCGCATGGCCCGCGGCCTGCTGCTCGACACCCTGTGGCGCATGGGCCTGCTGGCGCTGATCACCCTGGCCCTGGTGTGGCTGGCGGTGAGCGCCGCGCTGCGTCCGCTGGAGCGCCTGCGCGCGGCGGTCGAGGAGCGCCAGCCGGACGACCTGCGGCCGCTGCCGCTGGTCGAGGCCCAGGACGAGCTGCGCCCGCTGGTGGTCTCGCTCAACCATTTCACCGAGCGCCTGCGCCAGCAGTTCGAGCGCCAGGCGCAGTTCATCGCCGACGCCTCCCACGAGTTGCGCACGCCGCTGGCGGCGCTCAAGGCGCGCATCGAGCTGGGCCTGCGCGAGCGCGAACCGCAGCAGTGGTACGCCACACTGGAGAAGGCGGCGCAGAGCACCGACCGCCTCACCCACCTGGCCAACCAGCTGCTGTCGCTGGCGCGCATCGAGCGTGCCGCCCGGGCGGTGAGCGAGGGCGGCGCCGAGCGGGTCGAGCTGGCCCAGCTGGTGCGTGAGCTGGGCCTGGCCCTGGCGCCGCTGGCGCACCAGCGCGGCATCGCCCTGGCCCTGGAGGCGGAGGAGGGTGTGTCGGTTCGCGGCGAGCCGACCCTGCTCAACGAGCTGGTCTACAACCTGGTGGACAATGCCCTGGCGCACACGCCCAAGGGCGGCAACCTGGTGCTGCGGGTGCGCCAGCCGGCCGTGCTGGAGGTGGAGGATGATGGCCCGGGGATTCCCGCCGAGGAGCGTGAGCGGGTGTTCGAGCGTTTCTACCGACGCAACCCGCAGGGCAGCGGCGCCGGCCTGGGTCTGGCCATCGTCGGCGAGATCTGTCGCGCGCAGCTGGCGCAGATCGCCCTGGAGCGGGGCGCCGGTGGTGGGCTGCTGGTGCGGGTGAGCTTTCCGCCGGCCTAGGGGTTGCCGCGGACCTAGTGGGTCAGGCTCAGCGGCTGCTGGATCTCGAGCAGGTACTGGCTGACCTTGCCGCTGTCCTGCAGGGTCTTCAGGCCGCGGTTGAAGCGCGCCATGCGTTCGGCGTTGCCGGGGACTTTCTTCGACAGCAGCAGGTGCAGGCTGTCGCTGCGCAGCGGCAGCGGATGGAAGGACAGCTGCAGGCGTTCATCGCGACTGAACTGGCTGTGCAGCATGTCGAAGGCCACTACCTTGTCCATCGGGAAAGCATCCAGACGGCCGGCCAGCAGCATGCGCAGGCCCAGTGCCTCGCTGCTCAGGCGCTTGACTCTGAGCAGGCCGTCGCGCTCGGCCTGCTGGAAGGCCTGGCCGTAGTCGTAGTCGATCGCGCCGCCGAGGCGCAGGCCCTGCAGGTCGGCGACCTGGCGCCAGTCGAAGGGCTGGTCCTTGCGGTGGAACAGGTAGTAGCCGCTTTCCACCACCGGGTCGCTGATGTAGAAGGCCTGCTCGCGCTCCGGGCTGTGCAGCCATACGGCGCTGCCGTCGCTCTTGCCGCGTTCGGCGCTGCGCAGGGCGCGGGCCCAGGGGTAGAAGGCCCACTTCACCCGGATGCCTTCCAGGGCGAAGGCCTCCTCGACGATGCGCGAGGCGACGCCGTGGTGCGGCAGGTTCTGGCCGAGGTAGGGGCTCCACTCGCCGTTGGTCAGGTGCACCTCGTCGGCGCGTGCGGTGCAGCAGAGCAGCAGGGTGAACAGCAGAGCAGCAGGGTGAACAGCAGAGCAGCAGGGTGAACAGCAGAGGCAGCAGACTCATGGCACGCTTCCTTACCCGGAACTGAACGGGGCAGGGTGGAGTCCTTCCGCCCTGCGGCGTACGGCTTGGCTCGCCGCCCGGCAGGTGCCGGGCATGTCTGCAGTCTAGATGAGGTGGCTGCCTACTGCAGCATGCTGGCGGCGGCTTCCATGGCGGCGGAGAGGTCCTCGTCGGCCTGCATGTCGACGTTGGGGTCGAGGCCGAGTTTGGCGAAGGCCGGGATCTTGCTCCAGTCCAGCTGGGTATAGGGGTGTTCCGTGCCGAGGTAGCTCTGCAGGGTGGCGACCTGGACGATGTCGACGTAGTCGGCCTTCGGCGAGTTGCGGGTGAAGTCCAGGTGCTGGATCGGCACTATGGCGATCGGCTCGGGGAACTCCCAGGCGCGCAGGATCTTGTCGCCGATGATCGGGTGAATCTTCTCGATCACGTGATTGAGGCTGATCGAGTCGGCCAGCAGCGCGTTGTTCTCTTCGGCATAGGTGAGGATCGGCAGCACGCCGATCTGGTGCACCAGGCCGGCGAGGGTGGCCTGGTCGGGCATCAGACGGGTGTAGTGGCGGCACAGAACGTGGCAGATGCCGGCGATTTCGGTGCTCTTGTTCCACACTTCGCGCATCTTGCGGTCGACTACGTCGCTGGTGGCCTGGAACATCTGCTCCATGGCCAGGCCGGTGGCCAGGTTGCAGGTGTAGTTGATGCCGAGGCGGCTGATCGCCATCTGGATGTCGGTGATTTCCTTGCTGGTGCGCAGCAGCGGGCTGTTCACCACCTTGATGATGCGCGCGGTGAGCGCCGCGTCGTTGCCGATCACCTTGCTCAGGGCGGGGATGCTGACGTTCGGGTCTTCCGCCGCTTCGCGCACCTTCAGTGCCACTTCCGGCAGGGTCGGCAACACCAGCTCATCGTTGTCGATGGCCTGGATCAGTTCCTCTTGGACTTTCTCGGCAAGCTTGCTCATCTCGGCTCTCGGGTCATGCGTCCGCCTCAGTCTAGGCGCTGCTGCGGACTTCGTTCAGGGATGCCCGGGTTGTACCGCGTTTGCCCGGGGGCACGCATCAGATTTTTTACCTAGCGCTGGATTTCGCGATCCGCGTCCAGCCGGTAGGGCAGCTCGAGCAGTTCCAGGCCTGGGCCTTGCGGGCTGCCCAGGTGGATGCGGCCATCGTCCTTGGCGTCCTCCTGCAGCACGGCCAGCAGCTCCACGCCCTCCGGCGCGCGGGCGGCCAGCACCACTTCGCCGACGCTGGAGCCGTGCACCGGGGAGAACAGCTCGCTGCCCGGTTGCGGCGGCTCGTCGGCGGCCAGGCGCAGGCGCTGCAGGCGCCGCTTGAGCTTGCCCAGGTACTGCATGCGCGCGACGATCTCCTGGCCGGTGTAGCAGCCTTTCTTGAAGCTGACGCCGCCGACCGCCTGCAGGTTGATCATCTGCGGGATGAACAGCTCGCGGGTGGCACCGAACACCTGGCCGATGCCGGCGCGCACCTGGCCGAGCAGCCAGTCGTTGAGCGGCGCCTCCTGCAGCTGGGCGGCCAGTCGGTTGCGGAGGGTCTGGGCTTCGGCGGCGGACCCCCAGAGCTCGGCGCGGCCACCGGGCAGGCGGATGGCCAGCAGGCCGTGGGCGCGGGCGACGGCATCGGCCTGCTGCGGCAGGTCCAGGCCGAGCGCGAGCAGGGCACCGTCGCCACCGCGGAGGCCGAAGCGCGCCCAGGCGGCCGATTCGTCGCTCAAGGTCGACTTGGAGAACACCGCGTACTTCTTCAGGTCCGCCAGCTGGGCTTCGAGCAGTTCGCCGGCCAGGGCCAGCAGGTAGCCGTCGCCTTCCTGGACGATGCGGAAGCTGGAGATCATCCGCCCCTTGGGCGTGCAGCGCGCACCCAGGCTGGAGGTGACGGCGTCGAGATAGTTGAGGTTGCAGGTCAGCTGGCCCTGGAGGAACTTGGCGGCATCGGGGCCGCGCACGGCGAGCAGGGCTTCGTGGTTGAGGAGCGTGAAGAAGGCGGAGTCGGCCATGGGCGATCGCTGGTCAAAAGGTCAGGGCGTCATCATAGAGGCCGCCCGGCACCTTGTCAGCGGGTGCCTGGCGCGTCATGCGCCGCTATACTGCGCACCTTCTCAAAGGAGCCGATGCATGGCCGACGATATCGAACTGAAGCGACTCTTCTGGCACAGCCGCCGCGGCATGCTGGAGCTGGACGTGCTGCTGGTGCCCTTCGTGCAGGAGGTCTACCCCAGCCTGGACGCCGAGGACCAGGCGCGCTACCGCAAGCTGCTGGAGTGCGAGGATCAGGACATGTTCGGCTGGTTCATGCAGCGCGGCGAGCCCGAGGATGCCGATCTGCGGCGCATGGTTCGCATGATTCTGGATCGTGTCCAGCCGAAGTGAGCGCTTCGAATGCCGCTGGCAGGCCTCGCGCCTGTTGCTGGCGGCCTATCTGGCGGCGCTGACGCTGGCGCTGATCTGCCTGGCTGTCGTCGATCTGCCGTTCTGGGCTGCCCTGCTCGCGGCGTGCGCTTGCCTGCTGCACGCCGCCTGGACGCTGCCGCGCCAGGTGCTGCTGAGCCATCTGCAGGCCTTCACCGGGCTGCGTCACGACGAGCGTGGCTGGCAGCTGTACAGCGTCGCCGAGGGCTGGCGGCCGGTGCAGCTCAGGCCCGACAGCCTGGCGCTGCCGCTGCTGGTGGTGCTGCGTTTTCGCCTGCCCGGCGAGCGCCGCGTGCGCGGCCTGTGCATTGCCCGCGATGCCATGTCTTGCGAGGCGCACCGGCGCCTGCGCGTGCGGCTGCGCTTCAGTCGGCGTAGGTGGGCGGCTCCAGGATAGTGTCGCGTGCCTCGGGCAGCTGCTGCGGGTAGTCCAGGGTGTAGTGCAGGCCTCGGCTCTCGTGGCGGCGCATGGCCGACTCGATCATCAGTTCGGCGACCTGGGCCAGGTTGCGCAGTTCGATCAGGTCGCGGCTGACCTTGTAGTTGCTGTAGAACTCGTCGATCTCGTCGAGCAGCAGGCGCACCCGGTGCTGGGCGCGCTGCAGGCGCTTGTTGGTGCGCACGATGCCGACGTAGTCCCACATGAAACGCCGCAGTTCGTCCCAGTTGTGCGCGATGATCACGTCCTCGTCGGAGTCGGTCACCTGGCTGGCGTCCCAGTCCGGCAGGCTGGCCGGCAGCTGCACCTGGTCGAGCTGGGCGACTATGTCTTCGGCCGCCGAGCGGGCGTAGACGAAGCACTCCAGCAGCGAGTTGCTGGCCATGCGGTTGGCGCCGTGCAGGCCGGTGAAGCTGGTCTCGCCGATGGCGTAGAGACCGGGCACGTCGCTGCGGCCATGCCGGTCGACGACCACGCCGCCGCAGGTGTAGTGCGCCGCCGGCACCACCGGGATGGGTTGGCGGGTGATGTCGATGCCGAACTGCAGGCAGCGCTCGTACACGGTGGGGAAGTGCGACTTCACGAACTCGGCCGGCTTGTGGCTGATGTCGAGGTACACGCAGTCGATACCCAGGCGCTTCATCTCGTGGTCGATGGCGCGCGCGACTATGTCGCGCGGGGCCAGTTCGGCGCGAGCATCGAAACGCTCCATGAAGCGCTCGCCGTTCGGCAGTTTGAGGTGTGCGCCCTCGCCGCGCAGGGCCTCGGTGATCAGGAAGCTCTTGGCCTGCGGGTGGTACAGGCAGGTCGGGTGGAACTGGTTGAACTCCAGGTTGCCGACCCGGCAGCCGGCACGCCAGGCCATGGCGATGCCGTCGCCGCTGGCACCGTCCGGGTTGCTGGTGTAGAGGTAGACCTTGGCCGCGCCGCCGGTGGCCAGTACCACGAAGCGTGCGTGATAGGTGTCCACCTCGCCGCTGTTGCGGTCCAGCACATAGGCGCCCAGGCAGCGCTGGCCGGGCAGGCCGAGCTTGCGTTCGGTGATCAGGTCGACTGCCACCCGCTGCTCCTGCAGCTCGATGTTGCCGCGCTGGCGGGTCTGTTGCAGCAGGGTGTTGAAGATGGCCGCGCCGGTGGCGTCGGCGGCGTGGATGATGCGCCGGTGGCTATGGCCGCCTTCGCGGGTCAGGTGGAACTCGAAGCCGCCGTCCTCGCGGTCCTGCTCCTCGTCGCGGGTGAAGGGCACACCCTGTTCGATCAGCCACTGGATGGCTTCGCGGCTATGTTCCACGGTGAAGCGCACGGCGTCTTCGCGACACAGGCCGCCGCCGGCGTTGAGGGTGTCGGCGACATGGGATTCCACGGTATCGGTATCGTCCAGTACCGCCGCCACGCCGCCCTGGGCCCAGTAGGTGGAGCCGTTGGCCAGGTCGCCCTTGCTCAGCACGGCGATGCGCAGGTGCTCGGGCAGGGTCAGGGCCAGGGTCAGGCCGGCCGCACCGCTGCCGATGACCAGGACGTCGTGTTGATGGTGTTGACTCATCTGCTGCTGATTCCGCGAATATGGGGGTGCCGCCGTGCCTAGTATATAGAGGGGTAGGGCGGCACAATAGCTGGCTTATGACTCGGTAAAATGTCTGGGAACTTTCTTAGTCGTTCGGGTTCCATAGAGGGTCACCGAGCCAGCTCGGGCAACAGATCACGAGCGCCGGGCGTCGATCCCGGTGCGGTACCTTGTGCAGGGCTGGGGCCGGATGCGCAGGGCTTGTTTCGGAGGGGAGAACTTTTGCAGGGCGTCCGAGTCTATCTTGGCAGACCGACTGACTGGCAGGCGCGAGGCTTCTCCGGAAACCACGAGGAGTATTCATGCTAGCCCAGGAAGACGATCAGCGGCTGGTCGAGCGGGTGCAGCGCGGCGACAAGCGGGCCTTCGATCTGCTGGTGCTCAAGTATCAGCACAAGATCCTCGGCCTGGTCGTGCGCTTCGTGCACGACAGCCATGAGGCACAGGACGTGGCGCAGGAGGCTTTCGTCAAGGCCTATCGCGCGCTCGGTAATTTTCGCGGGGACAGCGCTTTCTATACCTGGCTGTACCGCATCGCCATCAACACGGCGAAGAATTACCTGGTCTCGCGTGGCCGCCGGCCGCCGGACAGCGATGTCAGTGCCGAGGATGCCGAGTTCTACGAGGGCGACCATGCCCTCAAGGACATCGAGTCGCCGGAGCGCGCCATGCTGCGTGATGAGATCGAGGCCACCGTGCATCGGACCATCCAGCAGTTGCCAGAAGACCTGCGCACGGCGCTGACCCTGCGCGAGTTCGATGGCTTGAGTTACGAGGACATTGCCAATGTGATGCAGTGTCCGGTCGGCACCGTTCGCTCGCGGATCTTCCGTGCGCGCGAGGCCATCGATAAAGCCCTGCAACCCCTGTTGCAGGAAGCCTGAGACAGCGGCGACAGCCAAGAGAGGAACCACCATGAGTCGTGAAGCCCTGCAGGAATCGCTGTCCGCGGTGATGGATAACGAAGCGGACGAACTGGAGCTGCGCCGTGTGCTGGCTGCCGCTGGCGACGATGCCGAGTTGCGTGGCACCTGGGCGCGCTATCAGATGGCGCGCGCGGTCATGCACAAGGAGCTGCTGGAGCCGCGCCTGGATATCGCCGCCGCGGTTTCCGCCGCCCTGGCCGACGAGCCGACGCCGGGCAAGGTCGGCGGGGCTCCCTGGCGTACCCTGGGGCGCGTCGCGGTGGCGGCTTCGGTGACCCTGGCCGTGCTGGTCGGCGTGCGCTTCTACAATCAGGACGAGCTGGCCGGTGCCCAGTTGGCCCAGCAGGGCAGCATGCCCGGCTTGAGCCTGCCGCAGGTGCAGGGGCCCGCCGTGCTGGCGGGCTACAGCGAAGGTGGCGCAGCGCCGCAGGCTGCGCAGTTGCCCGGTTCGGGCTGGCATGAGCAGCGTTTGCCGTCCTATCTGCGTCAGCATGCACAGCAGGCCGCCGCCAGTGGTGCCGACTCGGCACTGCCCTACGCTCGTGCCGCCAGCCTGGAAAATCGCTGAGAGGCTGCATGCGCACACTCCCGCTGATCGCTCTAATGGGCGCTGTGCTGGCAACTCCGGCACGTGCCACGGAGGCTCAGGACTGGCTGCAGCGCCTGACTCAGGCCGAACGCCAGGACTTTCAGGGCACTTTCGTCTACGAACGCAACGGTAGTTTCTCCACTCATGGCATTTGGCATCGCGGCAGCACGGATGCCATCGCCGAGCGCCTTCTGCAGCTCGATGGTCCCGTCCAGGAAGTGCTGCGTGTGGACGGTCGCCCGCAGTGCGTCAGCGGCGGGCTGGCCGACCAGGTGGCGGACGTGCACTGGCCGGCGCGACATCTGAATGCGCCGCAACTGGAAAAGCTCTATGAGCTGCGTGTGCTCGGGCGCTCGCGGGTGGCGGGGCGCCCGGCCATGGTGCTGGCCCTGGTGCCGCGCGACCAGCACCGTTATGCCTTCGAGCTGCATCTGGATGAGGAGAGCGCCCTGCCGCTCAAGTCGCTGCTGATCAGCGAGAAGGGGCAGCTACTGGAGCGTTTCCAGTTCGTCAGCCTGCAGCTTTCGGAGCGTCTCGACGAGCAGGCCCTGCGTCCTGTCAGCGCCTGCCGGGAGGTGAGCCTGGACAAGGTCAGCAGCCTGTCGCCCGCCTGGAAAGCCGGTTGGGTGCCGCCCGGCTTCGAGCTGAGCCAGGCCCTGCAGCGTACCAGTCCGGCGTCTTCCGACCCCCTGGTCAGTCTGCTGTATGGCGATGGGCTGGCACGTTTCACCGTGTTTCTGGAACCGCTCAATGGGGCAAGTGCCGAGGATGCGCGCAGCCAGCTCGGACCCACGGCCGTGGTGTCGCGGCGCATGAGCACCACCGAAGGCGACCTGATGGTCACGGTGGTCGGCGAGATTCCCCTGGGCACGGCGGAGCGCGTCGCCCTGTCGATGCAGAGCGTGGCGGGCGGGCAGCAATGATCGAGGAGCAGGGGCGGGTCGTGGCCGTCGAGCCCGGTGCCGTCTGGGTCGAGACCCGGCGCAGGAGTACCTGCTCCGCCTGTGTGGCCAATGCGGGTTGTGGTCAGGGGCTGATGGACAAGCTCGGCGTCGGCCGTGAGCGCGGCCTGGTGCGTGCGCTGTGCGACCTGCAACTGCAGGTCGGCGACCCGGTGGTGGTCGGCGTGCGCGAGGAGCTGCTCCTGCGCGGCTCGCTGTTGGTCTATTTGCTGCCGCTGTTCTGTCTGTTTGCCACGGCCTTGCTGGCCCAGGCGCTGGCGCTGGGCGAGCCGCTGGTGATAGGGGCCGGGCTGGCGGGATTGGCCGGTGGCTTCCTGCTGGTGCGCTGGCGCAGTCGGTCCGTCGCCGATCGGCCGGATATGCAGCCCATGGTGTTGCGTGCTCTGTTGAACGCTCGCTGAATTTCGTCGTTTTTCCGTGGATGGAGCTGAAGTCGATGCTTAGCCTGAAATCTTCGCTGTCCGGCCTCTGTGCCCTGTTGCTGCTGGGGCAGGTGTCCCTGGCGCGCGCCGAGCTGCCGGAATTTACCGAGCTGGTGGAGGATGCCTCGCCGGCCGTGGTGAACATCAGTACCCGGCAGAACCTGCCGCAACGCGATGTCGCCCTGCAGGGGCAGATTCCCGATCTGGAAGGCTTGCCGCCGATGTTCCGCGAGTTCTTCGAGCGCAACATCCCGCAGATGCCGCGCAGCCCGGGTGGCGGGCGCCAGCGCGAGGCGCAGTCGCTAGGCTCGGGCTTCATCATTTCCGAGGATGGTTACGTACTGACCAACAACCACGTGGTGGCCGATGCCGACGAGATCATCGTGCGCCTGTCCGACCGCAGCGAGCTGGAGGCCAAGCTGATCGGTGCCGATCCGCGCACCGACGTGGCTTTGCTCAAGGTCGAGGGCAAGAACCTGCCCACCGTCAAGCTGGGCAGCTCCGACGAGCTCAAGGTCGGCGAGTGGGTGCTGGCCATCGGCTCGCCCTTTGGCTTCGATCACTCGGTCACCGCCGGTATCGTCTCGGCCAAGGGGCGCAGCCTGCCGAACGAGAACTATGTGCCCTTCATCCAGACCGACGTGGCCATCAATCCGGGCAACTCCGGTGGTCCGCTGTTCAATCTGGACGGCGAGGTAGTCGGGATCAACTCGCAGATCTTCACGCGCTCCGGCGGCTTCATGGGGCTGTCCTTCGCCATCCCGATCGACGTGGCGATGGATGTGGCCAATCAGCTGAAGAGCGACGGCAAGGTCAGCCGCGGCTGGCTGGGCGTGGTGATCCAGGAGGTCAACAAGGACCTGGCCGAATCCTTCGGCCTGGACAAGCCGGCCGGCGCCCTGGTGGCACAGGTGCTGGACAACGGCCCGGCGGCCAAGGGCGGGCTGCAGGTCGGCGACGTGATCCTCAGTCTCAACGGCCAGTCCATCGTCATGTCCGCCGATCTGCCGCATCTGGTCGGTGCCCTGAAGCCGGGCAGCAAGGCCGCTCTCGACGTGGTGCGCGACGGCGAGCGCAAGCGCATCGTCCTGGCGGTGGGGGCACTGCCGGAGGAGGGTGACGAAGTCGCGCTGGGTGCCGCCGCAGGCGTCGAGCGCAGCAGCAATCGCCTCGGGGTTTCCGTGGTGGAGCTGACCGCCGAGCAGAAGAAGGCCTTCGACCTGCGTGGCGGTGTGGTGATCAAGGAGGTGCAGAACGGTCCGGCTGCCCTGATCGGCCTGCGTCCGGGCGACGTCATCACTCACCTGAACAACCAGGCCATCGGCTCGGCCAAGCAGTTCGCCGAGATTGCCAAGACGCTGCCGGTCAATCGTTCGGTATCCATGCGCGTGCTGCGCCAGGGGCGCGCCAGCTTCATCACCTTCAAGCTGGCCGAGTAGATCGGCCGGCGGGGCAGGGGGCGGCTTCGGCCGCCCTTTTCGTGCCTGCTCGTGGCGGCTCGGTCGCCGATCGGGTAGAATCCCCGGCTATTTTTCGGCGGGCAGCCTGCCTGCGGCTTTTTCGAGTGTTGATCCGTGAGTGATCTGAGTCATATCCGCAATTTCTCCATCATCGCCCACATCGACCATGGCAAGTCGACCTTGGCCGACCGCTTCATCCAGATCTGCGGTGGCCTGTCCGACCGCGAGATGGAGGCCCAGGTGCTCGACTCCATGGACCTGGAGCGCGAGCGCGGCATCACCATCAAGGCGCACAGCGTGACCCTGCACTACCCGGCGCAGGACGGTAAGACCTACCAGCTGAATTTCATCGATACCCCCGGTCACGTCGACTTCACCTACGAGGTGAGTCGTTCCCTGGCCGCCTGCGAGGGCGCGATCCTGGTGGTCGACGCCGGCCAGGGCGTGGAGGCGCAGTCGGTGGCCAACTGCTACACCGCCATCGAGCAGGGCCTCGAGGTGATGCCGGTGCTGAACAAGATGGACCTGCCCCAGGCCGAGCCGGAGCGGGTCAAGGACGAGATCGAGCACATCATCGGCATCGACGCCAGCGACGCCGTACCCTGCAGCGCCAAGAGCGGCATGGGCGTGATCGACGTGCTGGAGCAACTGGTCAAGGTGATCCCGCCGCCCGAGGGTGACATCGAGGCGCCGCTGCAGGCACTGATCATCGACTCCTGGTTCGACAACTACCTGGGCGTGGTCTCGCTGGTGCGGGTCAAGCACGGCCGGGTGAAGAAGGGCGACAAGATCCTCGTCAAGTCCACCGGCAAGCTGCACCAGGTCGACAGCGTCGGCGTGTTCACTCCGAAGCACACCGAGACCGCCGACCTCAAGGCCGGCGAAGTGGGCTTCGTCATCGCCGGCATCAAGGACATTCATGGCGCCCCCGTGGGCGACACCCTGACCCTGTCTTCCACCCCGGACGTGGAAGTGCTGCCGGGCTTCAAGCGGATCAAGCCGCAGGTCTACGCGGGCCTGTTCCCGGTCAGCTCCGACGACTTCGAGGACTTCCGCGAGGCCCTGCAGAAGCTGACCCTGAACGACGCGGCCCTGCAGTACGAGCCGGAAAGCTCCGACGCCCTGGGTTTCGGCTTCCGCATCGGCTTCCTCGGCATGCTGCACATGGAGATCATCCAGGAGCGCCTGGAGCGCGAGTACGATCTGGACCTGATCACCACCGCGCCGACCGTGATCTTCGAAGTCGAGATGAAGAACGGCGACGTGCTCTACGTCGACAACCCGTCCAAGTTGCCCGATCCGGCCGGCATCCTCGACATGCGCGAGCCGATCGTGCGTGCCAACATCCTGGTGCCGCAGGAACACCTGGGCAACGTCATCACCCTGTGCATCGAGAAGCGCGGCGTGCAGCGCGACCTGCAGTTCCTCAGCAGCCAGGTGCAGGTGTCCTACGACCTGCCGATGAACGAGGTGGTGCTGGACTTCTTCGACCGCCTGAAGTCGGTGAGCCGCGGCTATGCCTCGCTGGACTACAGTTTCGATCGCTTCCAGTCCGCCAACCTGGTGCGCCTGGACGTGATGATCAACGGCGAGAAGGTCGACGCCCTGGCACTCATCGTGCATCGTGACCGTGCCCACCAGAAGGGCCGGGTGCTGACCGAGAAGATGAAGGAGCTGATCCCGCGGCAGATGTTCGATGTGGCGATCCAGGCCGCCATCGGTGGGCAGATCATCGCCCGTACCACGGTCAAGGCCCTGCGCAAGAACGTCCTGGCCAAGTGCTACGGCGGCGACGTCAGCCGCAAGAAGAAGCTGCTGGAGAAGCAGAAGGCCGGTAAGAGAAGGATGAAGCAGGTGGGCAGCGTGGAAATCCCGCAGGAAGCCTTCCTCGCCGTACTCAAGGTGGATAGCTAAGCCCCATGTCGTTCAATTTCCCGCTGATCCTGGTCATCGCCGTCGCGGTATGCGGCGCCCTAGCCCTGCTCGACCTGTTGCTGCTGGCGCCGCGCCGGCGGGCGGCCATCGCCACCTACGAGGGCCAGGTCGGCGAGCCGGACGAGCAGGTGCTGCAGCGTCTGAGCAAGGAACCGCTGCTGGTCGAGTACGGCAAGTCGTTCTTCCCGGTGCTGGCCATAGTGCTGGTGCTGCGCTCCTTCCTGCTGGAGCCGTTCCAGATCCCCTCCGGCTCGATGAAGCCGACCCTGGAGGTGGGCGACTTCATCCTGGTGAACAAGTTCGCCTATGGTATCCGTCTGCCGGTGATCGATACCAAGGTGATCGAGGTGGGCGATCCGCAGCGCGGCGACGTGATGGTGTTCCGCTATCCCAGCAATCCGAGCATCAACTACATCAAGCGTGTGGTCGGTTTGCCGGGTGACCGTATCACCTATACGGCGGACAAGCGCCTGCTGGTCAATGGCCGGCCGGTGGCCGAGCAGTTCCTCGGCGAGGAGCCTGGCAGCCTGGGGCGCGTCCTGCGCTATCAGGAGAAGCTCGGCGAAGTCGAGCACATGATCCGCAAGCAGCTGCATCGCAACCTGATGCCGCGGCGCGAGTGGGTGGTGCCGCAGGGGCACTACTTCATGATGGGCGACAATCGCGACGACTCCAACGACAGCCGCTACTGGCAGGATGAGCAGATCCCCGTCGAGCAGTGGGGCATGGTTCCCGACCGCAACATCGTCGGCAAGGCCTTCGCCGTGTGGATGAGCTGGGCGGATCCCAAGTTCAGCAACCTGCCGAATTTCTCGCGGGTCGGCCTGATTCGCTGACCTGTCCGATTTGCGAGGCGCTGTTCAACCGGGCCGCGCCTGCTTATATATAGTCACGGACTTCACAATAACTCTGAACATTGGGGTCGATCATGAAACTTGCGCGTTCGCAGAAGGGCATGTCCTTGCTGGGCTGGATGGTGGTGCTGTCGTTGGTGGCGTTCTTCGCCAGTGCGGTATTCAAGATGTTTCCGCACTACATGGACTACATGTCGCTGGAGAAGATCATCACTTCCGCCGAGACCGAGGCCAGTCAGGACATCAACTCGGTGAATGCCTTCTACGGGCATATTGCCAGAGGCATGGAAGTCAACAGCATTCGCGACTTCGATCTCAAGGAGTCGGTACAGATCAAGCTGGAGAACAACGAGTTCTTGGTGCATCTGCAATATGAAAAGCGCGAGCCGCTGATTCAGAATCTCGATCTGGTCGCCAAGTTCGACAAAGAATTCCGCGTACGCAAACCGTGAGTGCTTCGCTTGCCCGACTCGAGCGCCAGCTCGGCCATAGTTTCCAGAACCAGGAGCTGATGCTCCTGGCGCTGACCCACCGCAGCTTCGCCGGGCGCAACAACGAGCGCCTGGAATTCCTCGGCGACGCCATCCTCAACTTTGTTGCCGGCGAGGCGCTGTATGAGCGTTTCCCTCAGGCCCGCGAGGGCCAGCTGTCGCGCCTGCGCGCGCGGCTGGTCAAGGGCGAGACCCTAGCCGTGCTGGCTCGCGGCTTCGAGCTGGGAGAATACCTGCGCCTGGGCTCGGGCGAGCTGAAGAGTGGCGGTTTCCGCCGCGAATCGATTCTGGCCGACGCGCTCGAGGCGCTGATCGGTGCCATCTACCTGGACGCCGGCATGGATGTGGCGCGCGAGCGTGTGCTGGCCTGGCTGGCGGGCGAGCTGGACGGTCTGACCCTGGTCGACACCAACAAGGACCCCAAGACCCGCCTGCAGGAGTTCCTCCAGTCGCGCGCCGTCGAGCTGCCGCGCTATGAGGTGGTGGACATCCAGGGCGAGCCGCATTGCCGCACCTTCTTCGTGCAGTGCGAGGTCGCCCTGCTCACCGACAAGACCCAGGGGCAGGGCGCCAGCCGGCGCATCGCCGAGCAGGTGGCCGCCGCTGCCGCGCTGGTAGCCCTGGGCGTGGAGAACAGCCATGACTGATGCACCCGTGAGCCGCTGTGGCTACGTCGCCATCGTCGGCCGCCCCAATGTGGGCAAGTCGACCCTGCTCAACCATATCCTCGGGCAGAAGCTGGCGATCACCTCGCGCAAGCCGCAGACCACCCGCCACAACATGCTCGGGATCAAGACCGAGGGCGAAGTGCAGGCGGTCTATGTCGACACGCCCGGCCTGCACAAGCACAACGACAAAGCGCTCAATCGCTACATGAACCGCAGCGCATCGACGGCTCTCAAGGACGTCGATGTGGTGGTGTTCGTGGTCGATCGCACCCGCTGGACCGACGAGGACCAGATGGTGCTGGAGAAGGTCCAGCACGTGAAATGCCCGATCCTGCTGGCGGTGAACAAGGCCGACCGGCTGGAGGACAAGAGCGAGCTGCTGCCGCATCTGGAGTGGCTGGCGCAGCAGTTGCCGCGGGCCGAGATCGTGCCGATCTCCGCGCTGCACGGGCAGAACCTGGACACCCTGGAGCGCCTGGTGGGCGAGCACCTGCCGGAGTCCGAGCACTTTTACCCGGAAGACCAGATCACCGACCGCTCCAGCCGCTTCCTGGCCGCCGAGATGATCCGCGAGAAGATCATGCGTCAGCTCGGTGCCGAGCTGCCCTACCAGATCACCGTGGAGATCGAGGAATTCAAGCAGGAAGGTCATGTCCTGCACATCCACGGCCTGATCCTGGTGGAGCGCGACGGGCAGAAGAAGATCATCATCGGCGACAAGGGCGAGCGCATCAAACGCATCGGCCAAGAGGCGCGCAAGGACATGGAGACCATGTTTGACTCCAAGGTGATGCTCAATCTCTGGGTCAAGGTGAAAGGCGGCTGGTCCGACGACGAGCGGGCACTGCGCTCGCTGGGTTACACCGACTTCTGAGATCCTGCTTATGGTCTGCTGCGCGTCGGTCAGGCGTTGTTGGTAGCGCTCTCGGAATGCTCATTTACTCTGGGTAAACTGCGCTTCCTCGCCCGCTTCCGCCTAGCCTGACCTTAGCTCGCGAACCCATAAACAGGATCTGACACCCCTATGCTCACCGGCGCGCTTCCGGCCTTCGTCCTGCACAGCCGGCCCTACAAGGAAACCAGCGCGCTGGTCGACTTCTTCACCCCGCAGGGGCGCCTGCGCGCGGTGCTGCGCGGTGCGCGTGGCAAGGCCGGCAGCCTGGCGCGGCCGTTCGCACCGCTGGAGCTGGAGCTGCGCGGGCGCGGCGAGCTGAAGAATGTCGGTCGCCTGGAGGCCGGCGGGATCGCCTTCTGGTTGCAGGGGCAAACCCTCTACAGCGCCCTCTACCTGAATGAACTGCTGCTGCGCCTGCTTCCCGCCGAAGACGCCCATCCCGCCCTGTTCGACCACTATGCCCTGACCCTCCAGGCGCTGGCCGCCGAGCCGCCGCTGGAGCCGCTGCTGCGCGCCTTCGAATGGCGCCTGCTGGACGAGCTGGGCTATGGTTTTGCCCTGGATATCGATATCGCCGGCCGGCCCATCGTCGCCGACGGGCTCTACCGCCTGCAGCCCGATGCCGGCCTGGAGCCGGTGGGGCAGTTGCAGCCCGGCCTGTTCCAGGGCGCCGATCTGCTGGCCATGGCCGAGGCGGACTGGTCCGCCCCCGGTGCCCTGGCCGCCGCCAAGCGCCTGATGCGCCAGGCCCTGGCGCCTCATCTGGGCGGCCGACCGCTGGTCAGCCGCGAACTCTTCATGACCCTCAAGGAACCTGTCCGTGACTGAAGCCAATCGCATCCTGCTCGGCGTCAACATCGACCACGTCGCCACCCTGCGCCAGGCCCGCGGCACCCGCTATCCGGACCCGGTCAAGGCCGCGCTGGATGCCGAGGAGGCCGGCGCCGACGGCATCACCGTACACCTGCGCGAAGACCGCCGGCACATCCAGGAGCGCGATGTGCGCCTGCTCAAGGAAGTGCTGCAGACCCGCATGAACTTCGAGATGGGCGTCACCGAGTTCATGCTCGGTTTTGCCGAGAGCATTCGCCCGGAGCATGTCTGCCTGGTGCCGGAGACCCGTCAGGAGCTGACCACCGAAGGCGGCCTCGACGCGGCCGGCCAGGAGGAGCGGATCAAGGCGGCGGTGCAGCGTCTGAGCAAGCTGGGCTGCGAGGTGTCGCTGTTCATCGATGCCGAGGAGCGACAGATCGAGGCGGCCCGGCGCATCGGCGCACCGGCCATCGAGCTGCACACCGGGCGCTATGCCGACGCCCATACCCCGGAGGAAGCGGCCCGCGAACTGGCGCGCATCCGCGACGGCGTGGCCTGCGGCCTGGCCCACGGCCTGATCGTCAACGCCGGGCATGGTTTGCACTACCACAATGTCGAGCCGGTGGCGGCGATTGCCGGCGTGCATGAACTGAATATCGGCCATGCCATAGTCGCCCACGCCCTGTTCGTCGGCTTCAAGGGGGCGGTGGCGGAGATGAAGCAGCTGATAGTGGCCGCTGCCGGGCGGGGCTGAGCCCGCTCAGTCGGCTGCCAGCGCATGCGCCCTGTGCTTCTGCACTATCTGGGCGTAGGTGCCGTCGTCGCGTAGTCGCTGCAGGCCGGCATTGAAACTATCCATCAGTGCCTGAGCGCCCGGGCGGTTGCGCGGCACTATCAGGTGCAGGCGATTGCGTGCCAGCGTCGTTTGCGACTGCCGCAGCCGGCTGTGCACGCCGGCGTGCCGCAGGGCCTGTTGCCCGAGCAGGTCGTCGGCGACGAAGAAGTCGTCGCGCCCCAGGGCCACCAGCTTGGCGCAGGTGGCCAGGTCCTGCGGTTCGTGGCGTTGCAGTTGCCCGCTTGCCAGCAGTGCCAGCAGCGGCTCCGGCGGCTGCCAGCCCAGCGGCAGGCAGAGCCGCTTGCCGGCCAGGTGGTCGGCTTCCAGCTGGTCTTCGCTGCGGCTGAACAGCTTCTGGGTGGTTTCGTAGAGCGGCGCGGAGAAGAGGAATTCCGCCTCGCGCTGGGGCGAGGGTAGGTAGGGGAAGGTGGCGTCATACTGGCCCCTGAGCGTGGCCAGATAGCCGCGCTTCCAGGGCTGCCAGGCCAGTTGCGGCTGCTGTCCGGTCTCCTGCAGTGCCCGCAGCACCAGTTCGGTGAGCATGCCGCCATCGGGCAGGGAGCGTCCGGTAAAGGGCGGGTACTGGTCGCCCGTCACCAGTTTCAATGGCGCGGCGTCGACCAGGCCGGCGCCGCACAGCAGGGCGATCAGCGTCAGTAGCGGGCGAATGCTCAAGGTCTCTGGCAGGCCTTGGGTGGAGGAGCGGCCCTTGGCCGCCAGAGCATTCTAGTTCACATCATCTTGCGCAGACGATGCAGGCGGTGCTGCAGGGCGATGGCCCAGGCCGGGCTGGCCTGCCCGGTGCCAGCCAGTTCCAGGCGTGGATGCTGGGCCAGGGTGCGGTTGAGGATGGGCTCCTGGGCTGGGCTGACGTCGACGAAGAACAGGTGCTTGCCCTCGTGCAGGCGCTCGGCGAAGCGGCGGAAGGCGGCATTGGGGCGCTGCAGGCCGAACAGGCTGCCCTCCCAGACGCTGAAGCCGAGTAGCACCGCAGCCAGGAACAGAAAGGGCGTCCAGCCTGCCGCGCTGCTCGCCCAGCCGTTCAGCCAGGCCAGCAGCAGGACCAGCACGGCCAGGGCCACGCCGATCAGGCTGCCGATACGGCCGGCATGCAGCAGATCCTGCTTCATGAACGAGTTGACGTCGTGCAGCCGATGCTGCTCCACCTCGGCGTCGCGCTCGCTCAGCACATGAATCTGCTCGGTGGCGATGCCGCTGGCTTCCAGTTCGCTTTCCAGGCGTTCCAGTTCGTCCAGATCGTCGCTGATGTAATAGTGCCGGTTCATGGCACACCTCCCGTCGTTTCAGGACCGGTGCCCCCGGACGGTCGTGGTTACCCGATTACAGTGTAGACAGCGGCTGGTCGGTCTGGTGGGTCAGGCCATCGTCGAGGACGATGCGGTCGCGGCCGTCGCTCTTGGCCTGGTACAGGCACTGGTCGGCCCGTTGCAGCCACTGGCTCCAGGGTTCGTCGCGGCGCAGCAGGGCGCCGCCGATGGATGCGGTCACCGCGCCTCCGGGGCCGCGCAGACCGGCGCGCACGGCCTCCAGCAGGTGTTCCGCCGCCGCACGCAGCCCCTCGGCATCGCAGTCCGGCAGGAGCAGCAGGAACTCCTCGCCGCCGAAGCGGAACAGGCGGTCTTCCTCGCGCGAGTTGGCCTTGATCAGGTCGACGAAGTCCACCAGCACCTGGTCGCCGGCATGGTGCCCGTAGAGGTCGTTGATCTGCTTGAAATGGTCCAGGTCCATGGCCAACACGCCATAGTGGCGGTCGCGGCGGCGCTTGCCGGAAACGGCGATCTGCAGTTCTTCGTTCATCGCCCGGCGGTTGCGTGCACCGGTCAGGGGGTCCTGGATGGCCAGGATCTGCAGCTGATCGCGCTGGGTGCGGGTGCGGTAGGCGAAGATGAAGGTCAGCACCCCGGCCATGGCGTTGGTCACCAGGAAGGACACCATCTGGTAGTGGCTCTCGAACACCCGGCCGGGTACCAGCAGGGCGTAGGCGACCAGGGCAGCCAGAACCGAAAGGGACGCGACTATGGCTTTACCCGGGGTGACCATGAAGAAGTTGAACAGGATCAGCGGATAGATCCAGAACAGGCCGTTGACCCCGAGATTGATGGCGATCAGCGTGGCGCCCACGGAGAATACCGCGGCCAGGTAGAGGCCGGGTCTTTCCGTGTTGCCGGTGCGCCAGGCATAGATCACGGCGAAAAGGGTCGACAGCACTATCACGCAGTCGGCGATGCCTACCAGATAGTTGCCCTGCAGCAGGCGATAGACGGCGTAGGGGGTTATTCCGAGCACCCCGATGATGCCCATCAGGGTAATGATCGACAGTTGGAAGTTGCGCCTTAGTCGCTTGAGCATCGACTCGCTCTCGGGCCTGGGGCTCCGCTTGTTGTTATGTGCTCAAGGATGCAGGGCTTTGCCGGGCACGGCAAGGAGCTGTAGGCGATGTGCCAGTATTATTTCTTGCCCAGGCTGATGTGGCGGCTGGGAGTGCTCCAGTTCTGCCCGCTGACGCCCTTGGCAATCTGCTGGATCTCGCCGCCGGACTTGAGGAAGGCGGCAATCTGGGCTTCCAGGGATTCGCTGGTCGCTACTGCGGGTTGCGGCTTGGACTGCTGGCTGGACTTCTTGGCGCTCATGATGCTCCTCGGGTGGGCTGACAAAATGCAGGGATAAAAAAACCGGCCCGAGGGCCGGTTTCTTGCGGCTCAGTGCAGGTCAGATGACCTGGACTTCGTCGGCTTGCATGCCTTTCTGGCCTTGCACGGCGATGAAGGAAACCTGCTGGCCTTCCTTCAGGCTCTTGAAGCCGGCGCTCTGGATCGAACGGTAGTGCACGAACAGGTCGGCGCCGCTTTCCGGAGTGATGAAGCCGAAGCCTTTCTCATCGTTGAACCACTTGACGGTGCCGGTTTGACGTACGGACATGGAATATCTCCTTGAACAAAGTGAACACGGCGCTGGAACGGCCCAGGCCATGACTGAGTGCAAAGAGTAAAGAAACCGAGCAAGGTTGGACCGAGATCTAAACCGGTCGATTTGCGGTGACACATGCAACACAGTGCCGCTTACCCTACAGGGAAAGTGCCGATTTACCTAATCATTTCTCTCTTTTCCGGTAAACGGTCGCGGGCAGTCGCGCAAATCCACGGCGCCGACGAAGGGATTGGCCCAGCCCACTTCACAGGCGATGCGCCGGTTGCGTTGCCGCTCCCAGGGCTCGACCGGGTAGTGTCGGCTCCAGGCCTCGAACAGCTGCCGCTGCTGCTTCGACAGCTGCAAGCCGTAGCGCTGGCTCATGTAGAAGTAGGTGCGGGCGATCATGCCGCGTACCCGTGGACGAGGCATGGCCTTGCGCGCCTTGAAGTCCACCACCATGGGGTAGGCCCCGTACTGGTGAGGAGCCTGTGGCAGCCAGGCGAAGGCGAAGTTGCTGCGGTCGCCGTTGAGCTCGCCGATGGTCGGCACCAGGTTGAACAGGTCGGCCTCGGCACGGCGGAAGGTCTCGTCGCTACGCGCGCACTGCGCCCGTCCGCCCTGCTGCCAGCAGCGCCGCTGGTGGCCGATGAGCCAGGCCGGCACCAGGTGCTCCCACTCGATGCGCGTCGCCCGCTGCGGGTTCTTGCGCGGTCGGTAGCCGCAGCTGCGCAGGTCCACGCGCTTGCCGCTGTAGCGGCAGCCGCAGTAGAACTCGAGCGATTGTGGGGCATACAGGCGCCAGGCGATCTTCTTGGCTTCGGCGAAGGTGCGCGGCGCGGCGGCGAGCGCCTCGGTGGAAAGGGCGAGCAGCAGGAGCAGGGCTAGGCCTTTGGGCATGGATACGGCATCCCAAAAAGCGCCGCATCATAGCGAACCGGTACGCGCTGCCAAGCCTGGCACAATGCTGGCTCCCTGCTGACTGTTTAACAGTTCCGCCATGCCGGGCTGACAGGCAGCAGGCGGCGTCGCATCATGCGGGTCAAAGCAGTGAATGGAGCGGTCATGTCGACGCAATCGTTGGTGTATGCGGCGCAGAGTGTTGCCGGTCGGGTGCGGACGCATAACGAGGATGCCGTGCTCTGCCAGCCCCGGCTCGGCCTGTGGGCGGTTGCCGATGGCATGGGCGGGCATCAGTGTGGCGAGGTGGCCAGCGGTCTGGCCGTGGAGCACCTGGCTCTGGCCGTGGCTGCAGGGAGCGACCTGGCCAGCGCCATCCACGCCGCCCATCAGGCGATCCTCGCCGAAGTGCAGGAGCAGGGCGGGCGGCGCATGGGCAGCACCCTGGTGGCCGTGCATTTCCGCACCGCCGACTTCGAGCTGGCCTGGGTCGGCGACAGCCGCGCCTACCGCATCAGCCTCGAAGGCATCGAGCGCCTGAGCCACGATCACAGCTGGGTGCAGGCGATGATCGATGCCGGCCAGCTGAGTGCCGAGGAGGCGCGCCACCATCCGCGGCGCAATCTGGTCACCCAATGCCTGGGGCAGGGCGATCAGGCCCTCGAGGTGGGGCTGCTGCAAGGCAGCCTGGCGCCTGGCGAGCTGCTGTTGCTGTGCAGCGATGGCCTGACTGGCGAGCTGGAGGACGAGCAGATCCACCGGCTCTGCGCTTCGGCGACGACCCTGGAGGCGCTGGCCGAGCAGCTGGTGGGGCTGGCGAACGAGCAGGGTGGAAGAGACAATATTTCCTGCATCGTACTCGGGCGCCAACTGGACGAGTCGACCGAAGTCGACACCAGGCCCCGCAACTTCATCAGCCGTTGGCTGCAATCGCGCAGGCACTGATCAGCACCCATGAGCGACTCTCTGCTGAATATCCCCGGTTACCGTGTGCATGGCCAGCTGGGCAAGGGCGGCATGGCCGAGGTCTACCTCGCCACTCAGGAATCGCTGCACCGCAAGGTGGCGATCAAGGTGTTGAGCAGCGCCGAGGACCAGAGCTTCGGCCAGCGCTTCGTACGCGAGGCGCACATAGTCGCCTCGCTCAACCATCCATCGATCATCACCATCTACGATGTCGACCGCCTGGCCGATGGCCGCCACTACCTGGCCATGGAGTTTCTGCCCGGCGGCGATCTGGCGCGGCACAAGGGCGAGCGCTTCGCCCCCGAGCGCGCCCTGCAGATCGTTCGGCAGATCGCCAGCGGCCTGGCGGTGGTGCATGACAAGGGCCTGGTGCATCGCGATGTGAAGCCGGCCAACATCCTCTTTCGCGACGACGGCACGGCCGTGCTCAGCGACTTCGGCGTGGCCAAGGATCTGGATCTCGACAGCGAGCTCACGCAGTTCGGCGTGGCTGTGGGCAGCCCGGCCTACAGCAGCCCGGAACAGGCCCAGTGCCAGAGTCTGGACGCGCGCAGCGACATCTACAGCCTGGGCGTGATCCTGCTGGAGATGCTCACGGGCAGCAATCCCTTCCGCGGGGGCAACTACACCCAGACCGTGGTCAACCATGTGCAGATGGAGGCGCCACTGGCCGACAGCCTGGGAGCCTGGCGAGGCGTGCTGCAGCGCATGCTGGCGAAGCGGCCGGACGAGCGTTTCGCCGACTGCCGGGAGCTGCTCGCCGCGCTGGAGCGGATGGAGCTGAGCGATCTGGAGAAGACCCAGCTGCGCCCGGCGGCGAGCCTGCCGGCGCCGCCACCGATGCCGCGCCGCCGGCGCTCGGCCATGCCCCTGCTGGTGGGCTTGAGCCTGCTGGTGCTGCTGGGCACCCTGACCTCGGCAGGCCTGTACATCCACGAGCAGCGGCAGATCCAGGCCTTGCTGGGTCAGGCCGAGGAGCGATTCGCCGCCGGCCGCTTGATCGAGCCGGCAGGGGACAATGCCGAGCACTTCTTCCAGCAGGTCCTGGCCCTGGACGACGGCAATCTCGAGGCCCTGGCCGGGCTGCAGCGCATCCGCGACACGCGCAGCGCCGCGTTCATCGATCTGGCCGAGCAGCGCCTGGCCGCTGGCCTGCTCACCGCCCCGGGCGAGGACAACGCCGACTACTACTTCCGCCAGGCGCTGCTGGTCGACCCGCAACATGCTGCCGCGCTGGACGGCTTGCGGCGTGTGCTCGCCGCACGTATCGCGCACAACCTGCAGCTGGCCGAGCAGAGCATCGCCGACAAGCGTCTGCTGCTGCCGGAGGAGGACAGCGCGGTGTACTACTATCGGCAGATACTCGGCTGGGCGCCCGACAACGCCGACGCTCTGGCGGGGCTCAATCGGGTGGCGCTGCTGTATCGCGACCTGGCCAACGGCGCCTATCGGCGCAGCGATTTTCCCGCGGCGCTGGCCATGATCGAGCGTGGCCTGCAGGCCGAGGCGCAGAACCCGGAGTTGCTCAGGATGCGCGACGAGCATCAGCAGCTGCTCGACCAGGCGCGCGCCGCCCGTTCGCGTGCCGCCGCCCGCGAGCCCCAGCAAGGCAAGGAAAACCCGCTTAAGCGGGTGTGGAACAACATCTTCGGCCAGTGACCGTAGGACCATCATGCTCAAACTGCACTTCAAGGACGGCCGTCAGGCGCCCATCTGGCTGGTCGAGGAGCGGATCGCCCTGGGTAGCGATCGGCGCAACCAGTTGGTCATCGAGGCGCCCGGGATCAGCGCCTTCCACGCCGAGCTACGCCAGGACGGCGGCTACTACTATGTCAGCGACTGCGGCAGTGACTCGGGCACCTACGTCAATGGCGAGCGGGTCAGCGGTCGTTACCAGCTGCGTTCCGGCGATTGCCTGCGCCTGGCCGAGGTGGAGCTGCTGCTAAGCGACCCGGGCAAGGCCCAGCCGCGTGCCGAGGCGGCCCAGCGTTGGTACCTGCAGGTGCTGCAAGGCGAGCATGAGGGGCGGAAGTTCCATGTCGCCGGCTCGATGACGTTCGGCCGCTCGGTGAAGTGCGAGCTGTGTTTCGGCGATGCCCAGCTGTCGCGTCGTCACTGCGAGTTCTTTCTCAAGGACGAAGTGCTGCAGGTCAAGGACCTGGCCTCGTCCAACGGCGTCTTCGTCAACGGTGCCAAGGTCGCTGCGGCCCTGCTCAAGCCGGGCGATCAGCTGCGCATGGGCTCCGTTACTCTGCTGGTGATCGGGCCCCGGGTCGAGGCCGAGCCGGTATTGGAAGATAACGAGGACGCCACCCTGTTCGTGCGCGCCGTCGATCTGCCCAAGCCGCTGGCCAAGGCCTCGCGCCCTGCCGCGCAGGCGGCGGTCAATCCCCTGCATGCGGCGGCCAGGGCGCAGGCAACTGCGGAACCGCAGGTGCCTGGCAAGCAGTTGCACGTGCTGCTGGGGCTGCTGGTGCTGACCGGCGCCGCGCTCGCCTTCTGGCTGCTCTGATGCCCGATCGGTGAGTGCGACTGGCGCGAGCCGACAGTGTCGGCGCGCGCCGCGCTGGGTAGGCTTGCTCCACAACCCGCTGCCCGGAGCCGTCGTGAGAGTCGTCGTCCTGCTATCTGCCGCCCTGCTGGGTGGCCTGTCCTGCCAGGCCCTGGCCTGGTCCAACCACGCGCTGGGCAGCCTGCTGGCCCTGCGCGGGCTGCCCGAGGTGCACCGGCAGGTGAGGGTGGAGCCACTGGAAGCCTTCCTCGCCGCCCAGGCTCCGGCCATCGAGCGGCTGCTGGACGAGCAGGAGGCCTTCGCCCGCGAGCATTTTTCCTACTACCCGGCGCGCCCCGACGAGTTGCGCTGGCGCGCCGAGACCGAGGGCGATCGCCGTGTGGCCTTCCTCGGGGCCCTGCGCATCAACCCGCACACCCGCCTGGCCAGTTTCATCCAGCAGCTGCCGGGACAGGACGGCGGCGGCCGGCCGCTGCTCGGCAACGAGGAGGTGCTGGTGTTCCACAAGGTCGGCCCCTGGAGCCACTGGCGTTACCTGGGGCTGCGCGACGGCGAGCCGGTCGAGGCGTTGCAGGTGTTGGCCAGCGCGGCGGACGAGCCGGACTACGGCCATGACATCAATCTGTTCAGCGACAACCCGGGCGAGGCCGGCCAGCGCTACAACTTCGGCCCGCAACCCTTCGGCGATGCACGCTTCGAGTATTCCTCGCAGGCGCCTTTCCATATCGGCTACTACCACGAGTCGGCGCTGATCTTCGCCGCCGCGCCCTACCTGGGGCAGACCCTGCCGCACTGGCGCGTGTACCAGTACAGCGGCCTGGCCCGCCTGGCGTTCGCCAGCGGCCACCCGTACTGGGGCTACCGTTTCCTCGGCTGGGCCATGCACTACCTGCAGGACCTCACCCAGCCCTACCACGCCAGCGTGCTGCCGGGCGTGGATACTTCCGGCATGGTGCTGATCGCGGCGAAGGCCGAGGCCGGCTACCCGGAGGATCGCGAGGCGGCGATCCGCCGCGTGGCCGACCGCCACACCGCCATCGAGCAGTATCAGTTCGAGCGCATGCAGGCGCTGCTGCGCGGTGGCCGGCTGGACGATCCGCTGCTGAGCGCCTATGCGGCGCGCGGTAAGGACGGGCGCTATCCGCCCTTCGATGCCGACTACGCCCCGCTGGCGGTGGCGGCCGAGTCTCATGCTCGGGCCGACCGCTTCGATGCCCTGATCGGCGAGTGGATGGCGCGGGGCGCCGCGGCCAAGGGCTTCAGCGAGGGCAACAGGCTGCAGCAGGTGCAGCCCGACCCGGCCCTGGAGGCGCTGCTGGTCGAGCTGTTTGGCCACTTCGGGGCCCATAGCCGCAATGCACTGAGGGGCACCCTGCCTGCCGACTGAGGCTCAGGGGCGATACCACAGCTCGGGCCGCTGCAGCGGGGTCTGCGGTGGCAGCAGGGGGTTGTCCAGCTCGATCACCCGGCGCTGGTCCAGGCGCGCCTGGCGCAGGTCCGCGGCATGGTGGAGGCGGAACAGCCGCTCGAAGGAGCCGTCGACCAGGGCCAGCTCCAGGCCCTGGCGCACGGTCTCGGCCAGCTCCGGCTCGCTTCTGGAAAAGAAGAAATACAGCGCCGTGGGGTAGCGCAGGGCCAGGTGGCGGTCCAGCACCAGGTCCTGGGCATTCTGGTGGCGCAGCTCGGCCCTGGCCTCCAGCACGGCGCGTGGGAAGTAGTCGAAGCGCCCGGCGCGCAGCATCAGGAACAGGCTGTCGTAGTTGGAGCTGGTTTCCACCGCCAGGCCATGGCTGCGCAGGATGCTGGTGTCGGGCCAGTCGTGGCCCTGGCCGGCGCGCAGCCGGCGCAGGTCGTCGAGGCTGCGCACCTCGCGCAGCAGCTCGCGGCGATCGGCGCGCAGCAGGGCGATGCGCCAGCCGTACAGGCCCTTGTCCAGTGGAATGCGTACCGGCAGCAGGCGACGCTCGCGCTCCCTGCTGGTCATGCTCCAGACCACGTCGACCGCCTCGCCCCGCTCCAGGCTGAGCAGGGCCCGCTGCTGCTCCATGTGGTGCTCCGAGGGGACGATGCGCAAGTCGTTGCCGACCTTGTCCAGGGCCAGCTGCAGCAGGGCCAGCGGATACACGGGGCGGAATTCGTCGCCGGCCGGTGCGCGTGGGTAGCGCAGCACACCTTCCGCGGCCAGGCAGGGCGGGGCGATCAGCAGCAGGGCCAGCAGCAGGCGCCACAGGGGCATCGATGGCATTCCTTTCCAATCGGTGGGCGATGCGCACGCATCGGTGCGGGCATTATGCCAGCCCCCGATGGTTTCAGGCCCTGCGCCGTTCGGCGACTATTTCCGGCAGGTCGCTGCGGCGCAGGTAGACGCGCAGCGGCTCGGAAATGTTCAGGCGCTCGTCGATGCGCTGCTCCAGCAGCAGGCCCAGGCGCGCCCGGCTGAGGGTCATCAGCGTGCCCTCGAGCGGCTGCCAGACGAATTCGGCGCAGGGCTGGATGCTGTCTTCGGCCACGTCGAGGCCGAAGGAGTCCTCGCTGAAGCGCACGATATGCCGGTCGCTCCTGGCGTTGTAGCCGACCAGGCCCTGCAGGGCGTCGGCGGCGGCGCAGATGCTGGACGATGTGATGCTCATGCAAACCTCCTGTCGATGATGGGGCTGCGCGCAAGGGAGATGTTTTTTTGCCGGCCATCCTAGGCGATGCCCGCGGCGACACCTTGCTCTGGATCAAGGCGAGGAGAGGAGGGGGCACCCGGCGGACGCCGGGTGCGGCAGGGGCTCAGGAGTTGGGGCTGTGGCTGCCCAGCAGGGTGGCCCCGGATTTCTTGGTACGTTTGGCCAGGCGCTTTTCCTGGGCGGTTTTCAGAGGCTTTTTCTTCGCCTCCTTGTGCCGATCTAGACCTTTGCTCATGGTGTCTGTCTCCGAAGTGGGCGGGTTCGACTCGTCGGCTCGAATGCCATCGTTACCTCCCAGGCTGCGCCAGCCTGCTGCATGCACTGTCTTGAGCATAGCTCCGCAGCGGAGCAGCGCCTCAGTCGGGCGCCGGATGGCGCAGGGCCGGCAGCACGTGCAGGTGCAGCAGCGGGGCCAGGTCGTCGACGTCCGTCAGATGCAGGGTATGCCAGCGCAGCTCTTCCAGCTCGGCGGCGGCCTGCACCGGGTGTGGCAGGCGGGCCAGGTAGACCCGGGCGTCTATTTCGGTCGCGGGTTCGTTGGCGGCCGGCGCGCGGAAGCGGCCCAGCGGCTGGAGGGCGGAGGGGGCGAGATTCAGCTGCAGTTCTTCCTGCAGCTCGCGGCTCAGGGCGGCGAGCGGCGTCTCGTCGGGCTCGATCTTGCCGCCGGGCAGCATGAAGGCACGGGTGCCGCGCTTGCGTACCAGCAGCAGGCGGCCCCGATCGTCCAGCAGGCAGGCGGCGGCGATGCGCAGCAGCTTCATGCGTCGTTCAGGCGCTGCAGCTCGCGGCGCACCATGGCGGCATACTCGGGCGGGGTGAGGCGGTACAGCTCGGCGGCCACCCAGTCCAGCCAGCGCGCGCCGTGTGCGCTGCGTTCGGCCAGCAGGCGCCGGGCCTCGGCCTCGGCGCGTGCGGCGTGCTGCTGGTGGAAGGTGGCCCGGCTCATCAGCCGGCGAGGCCGACGTAGACGTTCTGCACGTCGTCGTGAGCGTCGATGGCCTCGAGGAAGGCCTCGACTTCTTCCAGCTGCTCGGCGCTCAGGCTGGTCACCGGGTTCTTCGGGCGGTAGCCGAGCTTGGCCGAGTTGACGGTGAAACCCTGCTCCGGCAGGGCCTTGCACACGGCGTCGAGGTCGGTCGGGTCGGTGATGAACAGGGTCGCACCCTCGTCGTCCGGGACGAAGTCCTGGGCGCCGGCCTCGATGGCGGCCAGTTCCGGGTCGGCGTCGCTGTCGCTGCTGGCCTCGATCAGGCCGACATGGTCGAAATCCCAGCTCACCGAGCCGGAAGCGCCCAGCTGGCCCTTGCGGAACAGCACGCGGATCTCGGCCACGGTGCGGTTCACGTTGTCGGTCAGGCACTCGACGATGACCGGCACCTGGTGCGGGGCGAAGCCCTCGTACTGGGTGCGCTCGTAGTTGACCACCTCGCCGGACAGGCCCGCGCCTTTCTTGATGGCGCGCTCCAGGGTGTCCTTGGGCATGGACGCCTTCTTGGCCTGGTGGACGGCCAGGCGCAGCTTGGGGTTCATGTCCGGATCGGCGCCGTTACGCGCGGCGATCATGATTTCCTTCACCAGTTTGCCGAAGATCTTTCCTCGGGCATTGGCGGCGGCTTCTTTGGGTTTGGCTTTCCACTGGGCGCCCATGGCGGTGTTCTCGCTGGCTGGGTAAGACGGTGCCCCGTGCGGGGCGAACTGAGGGGAGGATTCTAACGGCTTGCCATGGCGTGCCGCTATTCCAGCTGCTGCAACTCCTGGCGCAGGCCGGCGCGCAGGGTGTCGATGGCGGCGACCAGGCGCGCGCTGGCCTGCGCATCCGTGGCCAGTCGCGGCCATTCCTGCTGCCAGGTGGCCCGCAGGGCTTCGGCGTCTTGCCGGGCGCGGGCGCTGATCAGCGGGGCGAGGTCGACGGCCAGGCCGACGCGCACCCAGCCGCGACGCGGGCTGCCTTCGACGGGGTCGTGGTCGTAGTGGGCCGCGTAGGCCACCTGCTCCAGTTCGGCGAGCACCTTGAACAGCTCGAAAGCCGCGGTGCGCACGGTGTTGTTGGTTTCGCTGGCCTCCAGGCGCCAGGCGTTGTAGCTGAAGCCGAGCAGGCTCAGCAGCAGGCCGGCGATGGCGGTGACGTAGTAGACGCGCAGCTTGCGCAGAAGCGACATGGCGGACGGCTCGCAACATCCGGGGATGCTGCAAGCCTAGCCGAGGGAGGTGTCAGTCGAGCAGGTCGGCGGGCACGTTGCCGCCGCTGTCGGCGAGTTTCTGCAGCACGGTCTTGTGCAGCCAAATGTTCATCTGTGCCGAGTCGCCCATCTTCTCCGCCGGGCAGCCCAGCTCGCCGGCCAGTTCCTTGCGCGCGCCAAGGCTGCTGTCGAGGCCGAGCAGCTTGAGCAGGTCGACGATGGAGACTTTCCAGTTGAGTTTCTCCGGGTGCTTGGCGGCCAGCCCCTCCAGCTTGGCGACCACGTCGACCACGGCGATGCCCTGCACGGCGGGCGCGGCCGTTGCTTGCTGCTGGGGGCTTGGCGCCGGTGCCGCCTGGGCTTCGTCGCCGAAACCGAGTACCTGCAGAATCTTGTTGAACAGTCCCATGGTTGTGTCTCCGTTTCCTTGATCTGGAGGCAACAGCTTAGACCATCGCGCCGGCTGGTCTGCGTGCGCCCTGTCTGGATTGAGCACGCAGGCTGATCTGGATCAGCGAAATCTTTACTCGGTGCTTCGGGCTATTCACTTCGTGGCCGAACGGCGTAGTCTGGAGTCGCCGCCCCGAGGCGGCTCATGGTTGAAGTTGAATAAGGAAGGCTCTATGCAAATCCAGGTTCACAGCGATAACCATATCGACGGCAGCGCCCGTCTCGCCAACTGGGTCAGTGCCACGCTCGGCAGCCAGCTGGAGCGCTACGACGACGAACTGACCCGAGTGGTCGTGCATTTCAACGACGAGAACGGCAGCAAGGCCGGCGCCAACGACAAGCGCTGCCAGATCGAGGTGCGGCCCAAGGGCCTGCAGCCGCTGTCCGTCACCCACAGGGCCGAGTCCCTGGAGTTCGCCCTCGACGGCGCGATGGAGAAGCTCGGCCATGCGCTCGAGCACCAGATCGGCCGTCTGCGTGGCCGGCGTGGCCCCAGCCACCGCGATGGCGTGGCCGGCGGCAATCCGCAACTGCAGGCGCAGCTGCTGGAAGAGGACTTCCTGGCCGAACAGCAATTGCGCAACGCCTGAACCTTCCACCACGAAAAACGCCGGCATCTGCCGGCGTTTTGCATTTCTGCGGGCACTCAGTCCTGGCGGCTGGTGACTTCCACCAGGTGATAGCCGAACTGGGTCTTCACCGGACCCTGGACCACGCCGACCGGGGCGCTGAACACCACCTGGTCGAATTCGCGCACCATCTGCCCCGGGCCGAAGGTGCCCAGGTTGCCGCCGTCGCGGCTGGACGGGCAGGTGGAGTTTTCCTTCGCCACCTGGGCGAAGTCGGCGCCGCCCTCGATGGCGGCTTTCAGTTCGTTGCACTTGGCTTCGCTGGAAACCAGGATGTGGCGGGCGCTGGCGCGGGGCATGGGATGTCCTCCTGTTGAACGAGGGCAAGAGCCTAGCGTGGTCGGCGCGGGCTTGCACCTGTTGTCGATGTCTGGGTAGTAGTCGTTATGACTCAGGGTTGTCTGTATGACTTCTCTTGCGATGTTGTCCATATGACTCGAATGTGCGCAAGGTGCCGGATCTGCTGGGCTGCGCAAGTGGCACGCTTCCTGAAAAGCACAGGGCAGGGGATTTTCACCCCGCTCGCAAGGGAGACGCCGCCATGATCGAGTACCTGAGCTGCCCCAGGAATGTCCTGCGGCTATCCACCCACCTGCTGGTCGCCGGCCTGCTGCTGTTGCTGCTCGGGGTCGTGGTCGCCTACGGCCTGGACAGCCGGCTGACCATCGGCACCCAGGTGGCGGCACACTCGGCGGTGATTCTCGGCCCCAGCCTGCTGAAAATCGGTTACGTGATGCGCCTGCTGGCCCAGCACTACCTGGGCAGGGTCGGTCGGGGGGACTGCTGTGCAGCCGCTTGATCGCAGTGCCGCGCTGGCCATCGCGCCGCTCTGGCGCCTGGGCTTTCGCCCGTTCTTTCTGTTCGGCGCGCTGTTCGCCCTGCTGGCCGTGGCGCTGTGGGGGGCGGCCCTGGCCGGTCTGGCCGTGCCGCAACCCCTGGGTGGGCTGCTGGCCTGGCACCGCCACGAGATGCTGTTCGGCTTCGGCCTGGCGATCATCGCCGGTTTCCTGCTCACCGCCGTGCAGACCTGGACCAGCCTGCCCAGCCTCTCCGGACGGCCGCTGATGGCACTGTTCGGCCTGTGGCTGGTTGGCCGCCTGGCCTGGTTCCTGCCGTTGTCGCCGGCCCTGCTGGCTCTGCTCGAGCTGGCCTTCGCCGTGGCGCTGCTGCTGGCCTTCGGTCGCCTGATCCTCAGGGCGCGGCAGCGGCACAACGCGCCCATCGTCCTGGTCATCGGCCTGCTCGGTGCCTGCCAGGCCCTGACCCTGTATGGCTTGGTCGAGGGCGACGACGCCCTGCAGCGGCGCAGCACCCTGGCCGCGCTGTGGCTGGTGGCGGCCCTCATGAGCATCATCGGCGGGCGGGTGATTCCCTTCTTCACCGCGCGCGGCCTGGGCCTGGCCAATCAGGCGGCGGCGCGCCCCTGGCTGATGTGGGGCCTGCTCGGCCTTTCGCTGACGGCCGCGCTGCTGTTCGCCGCCGGCCTCAACCAGCGGCCGACGCCGCTGCTGGCGGCGCCGTTCCTGCTGCTGGCGGTGCTGCACGGCATGCGCCTGTGGCACTGGCATGACGCCGGCATATGGCGTGTGCCGCTGCTCTGGTCGTTGCACCTGGCCTACGCCTGGCTGGTCGTCGCCGCGCTCGGCATGGCCGCCTGGCACCTCGGCTGGCTGGCGCAACCGAGCCTGGCCAGCCATGCGCTGGCCGTGGGCGCCATGGGCGGGCTGATCCTGGCCATGCTGGCGCGGGTCAGTCTCGGCCATACCGGCAGGGCACTGCTGCCGCCACGTGCCATGGCCTGGGCCTTCGCCCTGCTGCAGGGCGCGGCGCTGGCCCGCGTGCTGCTGGCCGCCGGCTCCGTGCAGGGCCTGTGGCTGGCGGCGGCGCTCTGGTGCCTGGCCTTCGCCCTGTTCCTGCGCCATTACGCGCCGATGCTCTGGTCGGCGCGGGTGGACGGGCATCCGGGCTAGGGCGGCAAGGCCTTGCCCGAGGTGGCAAGGCTTTTCCTGTTGATGCGTACAGAAAGCCTGCGAAAGCCCGTAGCCGCGGGCTTTTCCGCGGATTGGCCCGTATCCTGCTGTGGGTTGGGCAATGGAACTTCGCGGGACATTGCCATGACCACCATCAACAGCAGCTCGCCGCTGGCCAGTTACCTCGCCAGCGCCGCCAAGACCACCCCCGCCACTGCCGGCGCCGGCCAGGAAAAGCCGGCCGAGAGTAGCAAGGACCCCATCGCCGAACTGCGCAGCCTGGCCCGGCAGATGGTGGCGCGCAGCGAGGGTGGGCTGCTGCGTGCGCTCAACAGCGGCAACGGTTTGCAGATTGGCGCCAGCCAGCGCCTGGCCGAGGTTGCCAGCCCCGGCTCCGGGACGAAGATCGAGCTGCCCGACGTGGCCGCCATGGATCGCGATGACGCGGCCAAGCTGCTGGCGCAGGTGGAAAAGCTGATCGATGCCGGCCTCGGCGACAGCGGCAGCTTCGTCGGCTTCAACGACGGCCAGCAGACCGAGTCGCTGGCCACCTACCGCGACTGGCTGCAGGCCAAGGGCGGGGTCAGCATCTACGTCTGATTGACCGGCGGGGGGTGAAATCGCGCATCATGGCACCTGCCAAATCCGGGAGGTGTGCATGCGTTTCGTCCTTCGTTTCGCCGCGTTGTCGTTCGGGCTGTATGCCATGGCCGCCCAGGCGGCGGAGGAGGCGCGGCTGGTCGAGGCGATCAACGCCTACCGTGGCCAGGTGCAGCGCTGCGCCGACCAGGCTTCGCCGGAGCTGCCGCCCTTGGCCAGCGACCCGCGCCTGGTGCTGCCGGTGGTGGGCGGCGACCTGCAGGACAGCCTGGCGCGCAACGGTTATCCGATGGTCAACGTGCAGGCGATCACCCTGTCCGGCCCGCGCGATGCGCAGAGCGCCATGCAGGCGCTGCGCGAGAGCTTCTGCCGCGTGGTGCTCGACCCGCAGTTCGTCGATGTCGGCGTCAGCCGGGTGGACCGCGACTGGCGCATCGTCCTGGCGCGGCCACTGCTCGGCGGGCGCCTGGGTGATTCGCAGGCGGAAGGGCAGAAGCTACTGGAGCGGATCAACGCCGCCCGCGCGCAGGCCCGCCAGTGCGGCGGCCAGCCCTTCGCCGCCAGCGCGCCGCTGGCCTGGAACGCTACCCTGGCCAGCACCGCCGAGAGCCACAGCCGCGCCATGGCCAACGGCAACTACTTCGACCACCGCGACCGCGACGGCCGCACCCCCGGCGACCGCGCCGAGCTGGCCGGCTACAGCGGCATGCAGATCGGCGAGAACATCGCCGCCGGCCTGGATGCGGCGGACAAGGTGGTGGCCGGCTGGCTGGCCAGCCCCGGCCACTGCGCCAACCTGATGAACCCGGCGTTCAGCGAGCTGGGCGCCGGCTACGCGGTGGACCCGAGGAGCGACGCCGGCATCTACTGGACGGCGCTGTTCGGCGCGCCCTGATCAAGCGAGGTTGAACACCTCGGCCAGGTGCCGCTGGTAGCGCGCCACGTCGCGCTCGATGTCCGGCACCTTCATCACATCGGTGCAGAGGAAGGTCGGCAGGGCGCGCATGCCGAGGAACTGGTTGGCCTTGTGGAAGGGGAAGTACACCGCGTCCACGCCCTTGGCCTCGAAGAAGTCGCTGGGGTCGTCGAAGGCCTGCTGCGGGGCGTTCCAGGTCAGCGACAGCATGTACTGCTTGCCCTGGATCAGGCCACCGCTGCCGTACTTCTGCGAGGCGTCCGCGCGGGTACGTCCGTCGTTGGCGTAGAGGCTGCCGTGGCCGGCGGTGAACACCTCGTCCAGGTACTTCTTCACCGTCCAGGGCGCGCCCATCCACCAGCCGGGCATCTGGTAGATCACCACGTCCGCCCAGAGGATCTTCTGCACTTCCTCCTCGATGTCGTAGCCGCCGTCGATGAAGGTGGTCTTGATGTCGCAGCCGGCGCGGTCGAGGTAGGCGACGGCGGCCTCGTGCAGGGTGGCGTTGTAGCGGCCGTCGGAATGGGCGAACTGCTTGCCGCCGTTGAGGAGCAGGATCTTTTTCATGGGAGCCTCCGGGCATCTCGAATGGCCGGCAGGTTACGCAGGCGGGCGCCCCTGAAACAGCCGCCCGCGGGCAAATGATTATTGCCGATATGTCATGAATGCTTGCGCTGCTGTTGCGCTAGGGTGTGGGCATCATCCCTGCGGAGTCCACCATGTACGGCTTCATCCTTCACGCCCACACCAAACCCGAGCAGGCCGAGGCCTTCGAGCGGCTGTTCCGCGCCTATGTCGAGCCCAGCCGCGCCGAGCCGGGCTGCGTGCAGTACCACATGCTGCGCGATGCGGCCGATCCGAGCCTGTTCATCTTTTTCGAGGTGTGGGCGTCGCGCGAGGCCTTTGCCGAGCACACGGCCCTGCCGCACATGCGCGAGTTCAGAGAGCGGCGCATGGACTACCTGCGCCGCGACTTCGAGATCCGCGAGATCGAGATGCTCAGCGCCTGACGTCGCAGGGCGGCGTTCCCGGATTGCATCCGGGCTACGGCCGTCAGTGGCTGTAGCCGGTCGGCTTGTTGCGGATGGTCTTGAGCAGGTCTTCCGGACTGATGCTGGCGACCATCTTGCTCGCCGCGGCGCTGCCCGGCTGCGGCAGGTCGAGGATATGGCCCTTCATCTTGCCGACCAAGTGCATCTCGCAGGGCTTGCAGTCGAACTTCAGGGTCAGTACCTCGTCGCCGTGGATCAGCTGCATCGGCGCGACCTTGGTGCGCACGCCGGTAACGCCCTTGGCCTGCTTGGGGCAGAGGTTGAAGGAGAAGCGCAGGCAGTGCTTGGTGATCATCACCGGCACCTCGCCTTCCTCCTCGTGGGCCTCGTAGGCCGCGTCGATCAGCTGCACCCCGTGGCGGTGGTAGAAGTCGCGGGCCTTCTGGTTGTAGACGTTGTAGAGGAACGACAGGTGCGATTCCGGGTACACCGGCGGCGGGTTGGTCTCGGCCTTGCGGCTGCCGCGCGGGTGGGCGGCGATGCGCGCCTCGGTGAGCTGCTCGATGGCCTCGCGGCGCAGCGCCTTGAGCTGCGAGTTGGGCACGAAGAACGCCTGCGGGGCGTCCAGCGCCACGTCCAGGGCGTGGTAGTCGGTGGTGCCGAGCTGGGTCAGCACATCGCGCAGGCCATCGAGCGCCTGCTCAGGCTTGTTGGCCACGCCGAAGGGGCCGGGCAGCGCTACACCGACGCTGATGCCTTCCTCGCTGGTGGCGGTGAGTTGCAGGCGTTCTTCACGCAGCTTGGCCTTCCAGCTGACGCCGATACGGCGCTCGGCCGAGGTCTTCTGCAGCGCCTGCTGCCAGTTGTGGTCGAGGTTGCGCGACAGCGGGTGGTTGGGGCGCAGACGGAACAGGCCCTCGGGCATCTCGTTGGGCTCGACGCGGTAGCGGTAGCGCGGCTCGCCGTCTTCCACGAATTCATTCTTCAGCTCGGCGATGTTGGCGCGGAAACCCACCACCTCGCGCTTGACCAGCACGTTGAGGCCGTCGCCGTTGGACAGCGGGGTGTCGGTGACGGCGATCAGGTCACGCTTGTTCACCTTCTCGACATGGCCCACCGGCAGGCCGGTGAAGGTCGGCGAGTCGAAGGCGCCGATGTCGACCTTGCGCTCGGTGACGAAGTAGTCGGTGCTGCCGCGGTGGAAGGTCTTGTCCGGGTCGGGCTGGAAGAAGTGCGCGGTGCGGCCGCTGGAGGCGCGGGCGAGGTCCGGGCGGTCTTCGAGGATGGCGTCGAGCAGCTGGCGGTAGTGGGCGGTGATGTTCTTCACGTAGCCCATATCCTTGTAGCGCCCCTCGATCTTGAACGAGCGCACGCCGGCTTCGACCAGCGCGCGCAGGTTGGCGCTCTGGTTGTTGTCCTTCATCGACAGCAGGTGCTTCTCGAAGGCCACAACGCGGCCCTGGTCGTCCTTCAGGGTGTAGGGCAGGCGGCAGGCCTGCGAACAGTCGCCACGGTTGGCGCTGCGCCCGGTCTGCGCATGGGAGATGTTGCACTGGCCGGAGAAGGCCACGCACAGCGCGCCGTGGATGAAGAACTCGATGGAGGCTTCGGTGGCGTCGGCGATGGCGCGGATTTCCTGCAGGTTCAGCTCGCGCGCCAGCACCAGCTGGGAGAAGCCGGCCTGGTCGAGGAACTTGGCCCGGTCCAGGGTGCGGATGTCGGTCTGGGTACTGGCGTGCAGCTCGATCGGCGGGATATCCAGCTCCATCACCCCCATGTCCTGCACGATCAGCGCATCGACGCCGGCGTCGTACAGCTGGTGGATCAGCGTGCGCACCTGCTCCAGCTCGTCGTCGTGGAAGATGGTGTTGAGGGTGGTGAACACCCGCGCGTGGTAGCGGCGGGCGAACTTCACCAGCTCGGCGATCTCGCTGACTTCGTTGCAGGCGTTGTGCCGCGCGCCGAAGCTCGGCCCGCCGATGTACACGGCGTCGGCCCCATGCAGGATGGCCTCCCGCGCGATGCTGGCGTCGCGGGCGGGGCTGAGCAGTTCCAGATGGTTCTTCGGCAGGGACATGGCGCTTTCTTCTTCGGGCGTGGCACGGCAAGGCGCGCATTGTAGCGGGGCGCGCCGGGCAGGGCACCCCGCGACCGATCGCTGGCGCCCTCAGCCGCGCAAGCGCGCCTTGAGGAAGGCGATCAGGGCGCTCACCCGGCGCGGCAGGTACTGGCGGTTGGGGTAGAGCACGTGCAGGGTGCGCGCCAGCGGTTGCCAGTCGCGCAGCACCGGCACCAGCGCGCCGCTGGCCAGTTCCGCCTCGATCAGCGCGCGCGGCATCAGGCCCAGGCCCTGGTGGGCGAGCAGGGCCTGGATCAGCATCAGGCTGTTGTCCGCCGCCAGGTTGCCGCGTACCTGCACGGTCTCCAGGCCATCGCCCTGGCGGAAGGCCCAGGCCGAGGCATCGCTGCCGCGGCTGTACACCAGGCAGTTGTGGTGGGCCAGGTCGGCCAGCTGCTGCGGCTCGCCGTGGCGCTGCAGGTAGGTCGGGCTGGCGACGACCAGGCGCGGCAGCGGCAGCAGCGGTGCGGCGATCAGGCTCGAATCGCCCAGCTCGGCGCTGGCGCGCAGCGCCAGGTCGATGCCGTCGCGCACCAGGTCCACGGCCTGGTCGCTCATGCGCAGCTCCAGCTGCAGGTTCGGGTGCTGGTGCTGGAAGTCGAGCAGGGCCGGGCCGAGCAGGCGCAGGGTCAGGGACACCGGGGCGGACACCACCAGGCGCCCGCCGACCTGCTCGCGGTCGATCTGCAGCTGGTCCTCCAGGGCCAGGGTCTCCTGTTCCACGCGCAGGCAGTAGTCATAGAAGCTCTGCCCGGCTTCGGTGAGCTGCAGGCTGCGCGTGCTGCGCTGCAGCAGCAGGTTCTGCGTCCAGGCTTCCAGCTGGCGGATGTACTTGCTCACGCTGGCATTGGAGTAGCCCAGTTCGCGGGCGGCGGCGGAGAAGCTGCCGAGCTTCACCACCCGCACGAAACAGTGCATGGCCTGCAGCCTGTCCATCGGTGTCACCTCGGTTTGCGGCTGGATTTTTCGCGAAACGCGAAAAGTACTTTCGCTTTATAGCCGTTTTTCCATATCAGCCCCAGCCGTAACTTGGACTGCGAATCCACTGCCTGGAGTTGCAACCATGAAACACCTGATGATTGGCGCCGCCCTTTCCCTCGGCCTGGCCGGCCTGGCGCAGGCCGCCCCGACCGATACCGTGGGCAAGAGCCCCTGGGGCCCCGCCGACGAGATCGGCGCGCTGAACCGCATCACCCCCGAGTCGATCCTCAAGGTGGTGCAGCGCATCAACAGCGGCAAGGTCTACGACCTCAGCGTCGAGTACTACGTCGGCATGCCCAGCTACTACTTCCTCGGCCAGCCGCGTTACCAGATCTGGAACGTGCACACGCCGCAGGGCACGATCGTCGACGACCCCAACGGCCTGGGCAAGGAGAAGAACAGCCTGATCAGCTACTCCGGCTCGGCCATCTCCATGTACGCCCACACCGGCACGCACATCGACGCGCTGTCGCACTTCGGCCTCAAGGGCAAGATCTACAACGGCTTCAGCACCGAGGACAACCTGGGCGACCGGGGCTGGCACAAGGCCGGGGTGGAGAAGTACCCGCCGATCATCGCGCGTGGCGTGCTGCTCGACGTGGCCGCCTACAAGGGCGTGGACGTGCTGCCCGAGTCCTACGGCATCAGCGTCGACGACCTGAAGAACACCGCGCGCCAGCAGGGCGTGAAGCTGGAGAGCGGCGACGTGGTGATGGTGCGCACCGGGCGCATGCAGTGGTTCCGCGACGCCGAGCGCTACATGCACAACACCCCGGGCCTGACCCGCGAGGCCGCCGACTTCCTCGCCGATGGCGGCGCCGTGGTGATCGGCGTGGACAACATCAGCACTGATGTCTGGCCGTCCAAGGAGCAGGACAACTGGATTCCGGTGCACAGCTCCATGCTCTCGATCAAGGGCGTGCCGATCATGCAGAACGTCAACCTGGAGGGCCTGGCGGCAGACAAGGTGCACCAGTTCGCCTGGTTCGGCGCGCCGCTGCGCCTGAAGGGTGCCGACGGCGCCCCCATGCGCCCGGTCGCCTTGCCGATCGACTGAGCCAGGGCCGGCGGCGGGGGCGGCTGCCCCGCCGCGCGCTCAGGCGGCCCGCGCCTCGTATAGCGCCTGTGGCAGGCCGACGAAGAACCGCGAGCTCAGCCAGCCCGGGTCGCCGTGATGCTCATGGCGCGCGCGAGCGTCTCGCCCGCAGATAATCGATCAGCGCCCACAGCAGGCTGATCAGCAGGTACATGCCCAGTCCGCCGATGCAGGCGAACACGGCCAGGCCGGTGATCAGCGGCGCGCCGACATCGCCGATGCGCTGCCAGATGGAGCGCTCGTCCTCGTCGGGCTCCAGCGGCACGGGCAGGTCCGGCGCGGCCTCGACTTCGGCGCCGGTGAGCCGTGCGCCGACCCGGTAGGCGGCGTAGTAGACCGGGGCGAAGGTGATCGGGTTGGTGACCAGGGTGCTCGCCGCCGCCGCCGGCACATTGGCCCGCAGCACCACGGCGGCACCGACCGAGAAGGGAATCTGCGCGATGGGGATGAGCAGGCCGAAGAAGATGCCGATGCTCACGCCCAGGGCCACGCCATGGCGCGACCACACCCACAGATGGGTGTGGTGCAGGAAGGGTTCCAGCCAGCGCAGGAAACGGTTGCGGGCGAGTTGTTCACGGCTGGGCAGGTGGCGGGCGAGGAAGGGCGGCATGAGGGACTACGAATGGCGGGCGGCAGGGAACTGTTTTATCTCAATCGGCCGCCCGCGGCATGCGCGGGCGAGCACAGAAGGGTTAACGCATGTTACCCCGGCCGGTGCCAGGCGAGATAGCTCGGCGCCGCCGGCTCCGTCATTGCTGTGGTGCGGGGCTGCTGTCGGCTGCCGTGGCCCAGATGCGGTAACGCACCTGCACCTCGGCGGGGGCGTAGATCACCAGCGGCAGCTTGCTGTTGTAGCGCACCAGCAGGGGCTCGCCGCCGACCGCCACGAAGGCCTGCCGGCGGCTGTCGTCCGGGCAGGCCATCAGGGTGCTCATGGCCGGGACGACCTGATCCAGTTCGTAGTAGCCGTAGCCCCAGCCCTGCACGGTCTTCTCCTGCCAGCGGCCGCCCAGGCGCTGGCGGTTGCAGTCCACTTCCAGGGTCTTGCCGGCGATCAGCTCGACCCGGAAGTCGGCCTCGTTGGCCTGCGCCGGCAGGTCGATCACGTGGCGCGTGAAACCCTCGGCGGCCGCCGGGTAGGGCTTGAGCGCCTCCGGGGTGGCGGCGCAGGCGGCCAGGGGCAGGGCGCAGGCGAGGGCGAGGAGGGGAAGCTGACGAATGGTCGTGGGATGTCCTTGCTGAAGGGGCCGCGTGGGCCGTCCGTTGGAATGAGTGGCGCGCGCTCGGCGGGTTAACACAGACTAGCCCGAAGCGGCGAAGTTCCAGCATTCGGGCGCCGGCGCGAAGATGTCTGCGCGAGCGGCGCTTGGGCTATGATGCGCGCCCATTCCATCACCGCCCCAGGTCATCATGCCCGGCAATGCGCTCTACACCGACCTGTCGGGTTACTACGACCTGATGTGCGCCGATATCGACTACCGGGCGCAGAGCCACAGCGTGCAGCGCCTGCAGCAGCTGTTCGGCAATGCCGGCAGTCGTCACCTCGACCTGGCCTGCGGCACCGGCCCGCACGTGCGGCATTTCCTCGATGCCGGCTACCGCAGCGGCGGGCTGGACATCAACCAGCCCATGCTCGAGCGGGCCGCCCGGCGCTGCCCGGAAGCCCGCTTCGCCCTGCAGGACATGTGCGGCTTCAGCGTGGACGAGCCGCTCGACCTGATCACCTGCTTCCTCTATTCCATCCACTACAGCGCCGGCATCGAGCGGCTCCAGGCGTGCATCGCCAGCGTACATGCCGCCCTGGCCGAAGGCGGGCTGTTCTGCTTCAACGCCGTGGACAAGCACAGGATCGACAACGCCTCGTTCGCCGCGCACAGCGCCCTGCATGCCGACGGCCTGTTCCACTTCAGTTCCGCCTGGCATTACCCGGGCGCGGGCGAGCGGCAGTCGCTGCGCCTGCGCATCGAAAGGACCCAGGCCGAGCAGTGCCAGGTCTGGCACGACGAGCACCCGATGGTGGCGGTGAGCTTCGCCGAGCTGCAGGACCTGCTGCAGCCGTACTTCGAGGTGCAGCTGTTCGAGCACGACTACGAGAAGATCGTCCCCTGGGATGGCGCCAGCGGCAACGCGCTGTTCGTCTGTGTCAGGCGCTGAGCCGCCGGCTCAGTGCAGGCGCCGCCGCTCCTGCAGCAGCGTCTCGGCCTGGCGGGCCAACTGGTCGAGCAGGCGGTCGCGCTGCTTCTCGGCGTCGCGCATGGCCCGCTCGCCGTGCTGTTTGACCAGGTAGGCGTGGATCTGCCGCACTTCCCTGGACTGGAAGATCGGCGCCAGGTCCTGCACCGCCAGCCAGCCATCCGAGGCGCGGTCGCGGCTGTTCATCAATACCTGCGGCCCGCGCGCGCCGAGTACGCCGAAGCCCAGGGCCTCGAAGGTCGGTACCCGGCTGGCCACGCAGGCCAGCGCCGCGTGCGGGTGCAGCAGCTGCATCTGCCCCAGCATGGCGCGGGCGATGCCCAGGCGGCGGTGGCTGGCCAGTACGGCGGTGTAGAGCAGGGTGCAGGCGTCCGGGTCGTCCTTGCTCGGCAGGTAGAGGGCGAAGCCCAGCACCCGCGACGGGTCTTCATCGTCCAGCGCCAGGATCAGCCGGGCGCTGCTGGCCGGCTCGCCGCCCATGGCCTGCAGGTACAGGTGCACCTCGAAGCCGATCACGTACTGGTACAGCTGGTACAGCGGGTTGCTCGGGGTGAGCGGCGCCGGGCTGAGGTCGCTGAAGTAGTCGATCACCATCTGCAGCACCTGGCTCTTCAGGGATTCGGGCGGCGGGGTGGTCAGGTGGCTGAGGGTGAACATCGGCAGGCGGGTTCCGGAACAGGGCGGCTGTGGGCCGTCATTGTAACTGTCCTGTACCGTGGGAGCGGCCTTGGCCGCGATAGTCAGCCTCGGCGGCACAGCCCGCTTCGCGGCCAAGGGCGCTCCCACAAAAGCCTGCCGCCCAGCGGCGTTCTCGGCTCGGCACAAGACTTCCCGCGCAAAAGCCGGATAATGGCGGCCATTTTGTCTCGCTGCTGTCTGGTACCCCCATGGAAATCAAGGTCAACTTTCTCGACAACCTGCGTCTCGAAGCCAAGTTCGATGACTTCACGGTGATCGCCGACCAGCCCATCCGCTACAAGGGCGACGGCTCGGCACCGGGACCGTTCGACTACTTCCTCGCCTCCTCGGCGCTGTGCGCGGCCTACTTCGTCAAACTGTACTGCCAGACGCGGGGCATCCCCACCGACAACATCCGCCTGTCGCAGAACAACATCGTCGACCCGGAAGACCGCTACAAGCAGATCTTCAAGATCCAGGTCGAGCTGCCGGCGGACATCTCCGACAAGGACCGCCAGGGCATCCTGCGCTCCATCGACCGCTGCACGGTGAAGAAGGTGGTGCAGACCGGCCCGGACTTCGTCATCGAGGAAGTGGCCAATCTCGACGCCGACGCCCAGGCCCTGCTGATGCCGACGCTGACCGCGGGCGAGGGCACGCGCATCCTCGGCAAGGATCTGCCCCTCGAAGAAACCATCGCCAACATGTCGGGCATCCTCGCCGAGCTGGGGATGAAGATCGAGATCGCCTCCTGGCGCAACATCGTGCCCAACGTCTGGTCGCTGCATATCCGCGACGCGCAGTCGCCGCTGTGCTTCACCAACGGCAAGGGCGCGACCAAGGAAGCGGCGCTGGCCTCGGCGCTGGGCGAGTTCATCGAGCGGCTGAACTGCAACTTCTTCTACAACGACCAGTTCTGGGGCGAGGAGATCGCCAACGCCGATTTCGTCCATTACCCCAACGAGCGCTGGTTCAAGCCCGGCCCGAAGGACGCGCTGCCGGAAGAGATCCTCGACGACTACTGTCTGGCCATCTACAACCCGGACGGCGAGCTGCGCGGCTCGCACCTGTATGACACCAACTCCGGCAACAAGGCGCGCGGCATCTGCTCGCTGCCCTTCGTGCGCCAGTCCGACGGCGAGACGGTGTACTTCCCGTCCAACCTGATCGAGAACCTCTATCTCTCCAACGGCATGAGCGCCGGCAACACCCTGGCCGAGGCGCAGGTGCAGTGCCTGTCGGAAATCTTCGAGCGCGCGGTCAAGCGCGAGATCCTGGAGAACGAGCTGGCCCTGCCGGACGTACCGCAGGAAGTGCTGGCCAAGTACCCGGCCATCCTCGCCGGTATCCAGGGCCTGGAGGAGCAGGGCTTCCCGGTGCTGGTCAAGGATGCGTCGCTGGGCGGCGAATTCCCGGTGATGTGCGTGACCCTGATGAACCCGCGCACCGGCGGCGTGTTCGCCTCCTTCGGCGCGCACCCGAGCTTCGAGGTGGCGCTGGAGCGCAGTCTCACCGAGCTGCTCCAGGGCCGCAGCTTCGAGGGCCTCAACGACCTGCCGCCGCCGACCTTCGAGAGCCAGGCGCTGACCGAGCCGAACAACTTCGTCGAGCACTTCATCGACTCCAGCGGCGTGGTGTCATGGCGCTTCTTCAGCGCCAGGGCCGACTACGAATTCGTCGAGTGGGACTTCTCCGGCCACGGCGAAGAGTCCAACGCCCAGGAAGCCGCGACCCTGTTCGGCATCCTCGAGGACATGGGCAAGGAGGTGTACATGGCGGTGTACGACGACCTCGGCGCCAACGCCTGCCGCATCCTGGTGCCCGGCTATTCGGAGATCTACCCGGTCGAGGACCTGATCTGGGACAACACCAACAAGGCGCTGATCTTCCGCTCCGACATCCTCAACCTGCACAGCCTCAGCGACCTGCGCCTGAAGAGCCTGCTCAAGAGCCTGGAGAACTGCGAGGTCGACGACTACACCGACATCACCACGCTGATTGGCATCGAGTTCGACGACAACACCGTGTGGGGCCAGCTGACCATCCTCGAACTCAAGCTGCTGATCTACCTCGCCCTGAAGAAGTACGACGAGGCCAAGGCGCTGACCGAGGCCTTCCTGCAGTACAACGACAACACGGTCGAGCGCGGCCTGTTCTACCAGGCGCTCAACGTGGTGCTGGAAGTGCAGCTGGACGATGACCTGGAGCTGGCCGACTTTGAAGCCAACTTCCGCCGCATGTTCGGCAACGAGCGGATGGACGCGGCCATCGGTTCGGTCGATGGCAGCGTGCGTTTCTACGGCCTGACCCCGACCAGCCTGCAGCTGGAGGGGCTGGATAGGCACCTGCGCCTGATCGACAGCTACAAGAAGCTGCATGCCGCGCGGGCCAGGGCGGCGGGGCTGGCGAGCTGAGCCCGGGCTTGCGCGACCGCTAGCAGCGGAGAGCCTTGCGCTCGCCTCAGGCCCGGATGGGGCGCGGGCTGCGGACTAATGTGCGCTGTCGAATTCGGCCAGCCACTGTCGAAGCGCCTCGATCGGCTCGGGCCTGCACAGCCAGAAGCCTTGTATCGAGTCGCAGTGTCCTGCTTTCAGGCGGTTGGCTGTTTCGCTGTCTTCAATCCCTTCACCGACCACGCGATAGCCGAGGCTGTGCGCCATCTGGATGGTGGTCGAGACGATGACCTCGGCGTTCTCGCTGGTGCAGATGTCATGAATCAGCGAGCGATCCAGCTTGAGTTCCGAGGCGGGCAGTTGCTTGAGGTAGGAGAGCGAGGAGTAGCCGCTGCCAAAGTCGTCGATGGAGATCTTGTAGCCCAGAGCGGCCAAGCCATTCAGCGCCTGCAGACTGCTTTCGGGGTCGCGCATGGCCGCTGTTTCGGTGATTTCCAGGGTGATGGCGTTGGCCGGCAGTCGATGGTGCTGGCGAGCCATTTCCAGCACGGTCTTGAGGTCGGCAGATTCCAGGTCGCGGGCCGACAGGTTGATCGCGACGGTCAACGCCGGGTTTTCCTGGCGCAGGTCCGCCAGGTCTCGGGTGGCCTGTTGGATCACCCAGTGGGTGAGCTGGGTGATCATGCCCGTTTCTTCTGCCAGCGGGATGAAGTCGGCCGGGTTTACCCAGCCACGCTCAGCATGGTGCCAGCGCACCAGGGCCTCGATGCCCTCGATCTGTGCGGATGCGATGTTCAGTTTGGGTTGGTAATGCAGCATCAGCTGCCCCTGCTGCAGGGCATTGCGCAGGTCGGTCATCAGCGTGAGGCGGCTCTCGCTGTAAATGTCGTACTTGCTGGAGTAGATGCCGGTTTCATTGCCGCTGCGGGGCGCGATTTCCATGCCGACATGGGCGTTGCGGATCAGCTCGGCAGCCGATTGGCCGTGCTGGGGGTAGGCGGCAGCGCCGAAGCGCGGACGTAGCTCGATGGCCAGGTGATCCAGTTGCAAGGGTTCGGCCAGGCGCCTGAGCGCGCGGTTGAGGGCGGCAAAGTCATTGTCGGCGCTATCCATGTCCACCAGCAGGCAGAAACAGTCGCCGGAGAGGTGGTACACGCGTTCTTCGCGGCCCTGGTCGTCGAGGCTGACGTGGATGAAGGGCAAGCCGGCGGCCAGCTCGGCCATCTGCCGTGCCACGCATTTCATGACCCATTCGCTTCTGGCCAGGCCCAGGGTGCGGTTGATTTCATCCAGGCGGGTAATGCGCGCCAGACCCACCATGTAATGGCGCTGGGGGTGTTGTTGCAGCTGTTGATCCACCATCAGCTCGAAACGGTTGCGGTTGGGCAGGCCGGTCACCGGGTCATGGGTCAGCGCCTCGGTGAGCTGCTTCTGGGCGACATTTCGCGATTGTGCCTCCTGCAGGCTGGCCGCCTGGGCGATGATCTTGTCTTCACGTTCCCGATACAGGCGGTCTGCCAGGGCCAGGGTCAGGATGAAGGCTTCGATGCCCGAGCCCAGCTGCATCGCGTTTTCCGTGAAGAAGTTTTCCGGGAAGACTCCGAGCGCTCTGCCTGCCGTGGCCATGACGCCAATCGTCAGGGGCGTCCAGGCCAGGGTGAAAAACACCCCGGCGCGCACCCCGGCTGCCCAGGCGATCGGGCCGGCAGCCAGCAGCAGCGAGAAGAAGACCAGGGCCGAGAATGAAGCCAGCTGAATGCCCCGGTAATAGTCCAGGAAGGGCGCGCAGAAGAGGAACAGCAATTCGAAGACCATCATCCCGATCAGCAGCTTATCCAGCCTCGGCGTGCTGACACGGGTGTTCAGGAATTCCCGGCAGAACAGCAGCGAGAACAGGGCCAGGGCCGGTATCGAGATCAGTAGCATCCTGGCGTGCAGCTGCGGCAGGCCGGGGTAGAGGTGTTGAAAACTGAAGCCCTTGATCGAGGCAAAGAACAGCAGGTAGCCGACCAGGGCGAGCGCGTAGTAGAGGTAGAGCCTTTCGCGCAGGCTCAGGAATACGGCGAGGTTGATCAGGATGATGACGAAGATGCAGCCGTAGTAGAAAAAGTGCAGCTTGAGTTCGTTGGCCGCGGATTCGAAAAACGCCTGCTCGCGCCAGATCATCAGGGGGACGACCATGCTCCCGCTCGTCGCTATGCGGACAAACACGGCCTTCACCTCACCGGGGGCTAGCGGCACGCGCAACAGCATGCTCGGGTAATCCACATCGCGTGGGTAGAACGCCTGGCTGTCACCCGTCCTCAGCGTTTTGACTGCAATACCGTCATCCAGCACGTGGAAAACCACATCGTCCAGCTGTGAGTAGGCCAGTTCGGCAATCAGGTTCTGGTGTATCGGGGTTGGATTCCTGACCGAAAAGCGCAGCCAGTAGGCCGACTGGGTCAGGCCGAATGTGGCGCGGCCCTCGGGTACCAGTGACCAGCGCTCGTCCGGCAGGCTTGCCACGTGCTCAAGCGAGGCCTCGCCCGTGACGTCTTCCCAGAACTCGAAGTGGGCCTGGATCGGCGACGCCGGGGTAATCTCGATCGGCCCCGGTTTTGACCAGGCGTTGAGGCTCAGACAGGCCAGCAGAACTCCCACCAGAATGCGAACTACCTGGTGCACGTAATGGTGCCTCCGTTGGTGGCCGTTGACGGCCTTTTATTCTTATCACTGCCAGTGTAGCCACAGAGTGGCTTCGGCATGCAGGGGTAGCCCGCTCAGCCGCATCGGCGCTCCAGGGCCGGCCTCTCGGCACAGGCCGGTGCGGCCTGGCAGGCCTTGCCGGCCTAGGATATGCCGAATGCCCCGCAACCGCATCAGGGGCTCCCGTTGGCGGGAGGGGGGTAGGCGCCAAACCGTTTGGGTAGCCCGGATGTAATCCGGGAGTCGGGGGTTGGGCCTTTCCCGGATTGCATCCGGGCTACGCACTGTCCGTTGTGGGTTTTGATTTTTTCGTGCCGCTGCTGGTTTCCAGGTTGGCTGGGGCAGTGGTTCCGCCCTGCTGGGCGGGTTCCTTTTGGCAGTCGCCGGATGGCCGGCCCCGCCAAAAGGAACCAAAAGGGCTTGCCCCGCCATCCGGCCCTGCGCTTCGCTCCGGGTGACCAGCCTTCGGCTGTTACTTCGTTTCGTTCGCTCCATCGCTGCTCCGAGGGTCGGCTTACAAGGGCCGTTCCTGGCCCTTTAAGCCTTTCGCCGCATCCATGCGGCTCACCCCTCTACGCAACGATTCCGCTCACCCTCCTGAAGGGGCGTTTGGTGCTGCCTGAAGGTTCGTTGTCTGAATCCCTCTCCCGCTGTCGGGAGAGGGGCAAGCGCCAAACCGTTTGTGTAGCCCGGATCCGGATGTAATCCGGGAATTGGGTGTTGGGCCTTTCCCGGATTGCATCCGGGCTACGTGCTGCGTGGGAACGACCAATGCGCGCAGCGCAAAGAAAAACCACCAGGCAACTCGGAGTCCGAGCCCCCGTCAGTAGGCCGAGTGGAGGTGTTGCACAGGGGGACGCGAGGCAGGACGCCGAGCGAGGAACGATGGGACAGGGACGTCCCTTCGTGACGGCCCCCGGAGCGGCACCGGAAGGAGGGAAGTCTGGCGGCGCAGCCGCCAGACCCGGATGTCGGGGTGCCCTTCTCTTTGGTTACTTTCTCTTGGGCACGCAAGAGAAAGTGACTCGCCGTAAGGGCGAAAAGCGAGAATTTTTCCGGACTGAAAGTTTCGTATGGCTTTGGTGGTAGGCAAGCTTTTAGGTTTCCCACCCTTCAAGATTTTTCATATGCAGGGTGGGAAACAGTACAGCGATTTCGTGTTTTATCGTGGGATTAAGTTGTAGTGGATGGCGTAATTTAGGAGTTTTCCCATTATATATGAGGCCATTTTTGCTGCGCTGCAGTTTGCCTCGCTTAGGTGGTGAAATTCTAAATGGTGTTTGAGTGATTTGTTTTCCAGTATCGCGTCGGTGAATAAGTTTTGATCTCCGGCGTCAATTTCATATGTGAAATTGGCGTCGCTGATTTCTGGGTGGTATTTCGCAAGGACTTTGCAAATGGCTTGATTTATTTCTTTGTGCTTTTTTGCGGATATTGATTGGATTGCATGATAGCCCCCGGTTGTTTGGTCGGAATTCTTGCCTTTCCTTGTGGATGTTAGTTCTGAGCTGATTTCGCCATTGTAGAATTTGTAAAAATCCGTGGCTGTAAATGTTTTTTGCAGATTGGAGGTGTTTTTTTTGAGTCCGCTCGCAGAGACTGCTTTTGAGAGTGTCTCTGAACCCAAATGCAAACATGAATAAGCTACAGCGCTGGAGGAAAGCGTAAGTAGCTTTACGTTGAAAAGAGAGATTATGTAAGCGAGGTGGTGCTGAGGGTTTGATGATCTCTCTTTCCAGTATTTTCCGGATTTTGATCTTGGGGAGTAAGAAATAAGTTCTTCTGCTTTTAGATTTAAAATGCCTGCGCGCCTAAGTCTGTTAGCTTCTCCGGATACGCTCTCTCCGGATGATATTATGAATACTATCTCTGGTAAGTGCAGGTCACTTTTGGTTAGTGTTTTTCTTTCAGAGATTTCTTCTCCAATTGTTGCAAGAAAGTCGCCAATGGATTTTTCTTTAGATGCGACATTTTGGATATATGCTTGATCAAGTCCAGCCTCGTCTAGAGTTAGATCGAGCTGAATAAATAGCCTTTCCAGTATACTGGTCCAGCTTTCTTTTTGTGGGCCTAAGATTTTTATGTCGCTTTTCTTGGGGGCAAGATTGCTGCCGCCTACTTTTTCGGCATTTTCTCTTAAGTGGATTCGCCAGTTTTCATCAGTTGTTGGCCATATGAAGAGAATATCTCCTCGCTTCCTCAATAACTGATTTAATGTGGATATAAATTGGTGTAGTCCGGCGTCATCATCTGTGTATTCCCTTCCGTCGAATAAAACTATGTTGGTCTTGCTGTTCTTGTCTGGTACGTTTTTTTGTATCCAGGCTGCGGCATTCCGGAGTTCGATTTCGGCAGGGACAGATATTATTGGGTTGAATATGTCTTTTAGGTATGTTGCGGCTGCATAAGCTGATGTGGTTTTTCCTGCGCCAGACTCTCCGACGAGAAACGACATTATGCCGCCGCTTCTTGTTTGGATTAGGTTGCTTAGCTTTTGGTAAGACTCAAGGTCTTCTTCGACTTTGTATATTAGTGCGGCGGGATTAAATATTTCGTTGTTAAGTACTGATTCAAAGCGCGATGGGATCAGAAGGTTTTTCATTTTAGTTCCAAAAAATAGCCCCGCACTAGGCGGGGCTTCTATTCTTTCGCTACCCCGAACATCCATTCTCAGGCAAAGCGCTTTCTAATCTGTCCTAACGGTCTAGACCCAGGCATCAATCCCAGCTCAACGCACCACCAGTCTGATACTCAATGACGCGAGTCTCGAAGAAGTTCTTCTCCTTCTTCAGGTCCATGATCTCGCTCATCCACGGGAACGGGTTGGTCGCACCCGGATACTCTTCCTTCAGGCCGATCTGCGTCAGACGACGGTTGGCGATGAACTTCAGGTAGTCCTCCATCATCGCCGCGTTCATGCCCAGCACGCCGCGCGGCATGGTGTCACGCGCGTATTCGATCTCCAGCTGGGTGCCCTGCAGGATCATCTGGGTCGCCTCGTCCTTCATCTGCGCGTCCCACAGCTGCGGGTTCTCGATCTTGATCTGGTTGATCATGTCGATGCCGAAGTTCAGGTGCATGGACTCGTCGCGCAGGATGTACTGGAACTGCTCGGCGGTGCCGGTCATCTTGTTGCGGCGACCCATGGAGAGGATCTGGGTGAAGCCGCAGTAGAAGAAGATGCCTTCCAGCACGCAGTAGTAGGCGATCAGGTTCTTGAGGAACTGGCGATCGGTTTCCGGGGTGCCGGTCTGGAACTGCGGGTCGGAGATCGAGCGGGTGTACTTGAGGCCCCAGGAGGCCTTCTTCGCCACGCTCGGGATCTCGTGGTACATGTTGAAGATCTCGCCTTCATCCATGCCGAGGGACTCGATGCAGTACTGGTAGGCGTGGGTGTGGATCGCTTCCTCGAAGGCCTGGCGCAGGATGTACTGGCGGCACTCGGGGTTGGTGATCAGGCGGTACACGGCCAGCACCAGGTTGTTGGCGACCAGGCTGTCGGCGGTGGAGAAGAAGCCCAGCGAACGCTTGACGATGCGGCGCTCGTCCTCGGAGAGGCCGTCCTTGCTCTTCCACAGAGCGATGTCGGCGTTCATGTTCACTTCCTGCGGCATCCAGTGGTTGGCGCAACCATCCAGATACTTCTGCCAGGCCCAGTCGTACTTGAAGGGTACGAGCTGGTTGAGGTCGGCGCGGGCGTTGATCATCTGCTTGTCGCCGACGTGCACGCGGGCGCTGGCGCCTTCCAGGTCGTCCAGGCCTTCCTGGATATCCAGGTCATTGAGCGCTTTTTTAGCGCGGGCCACGGCGTCGGAGTCGTCGGCCGAGACGGCGCGGGCTTCCTCGACGGAGCCGGCGGCGTCGTCGTCCAGTTGATCGGCCGCGGCGCCGACTACGGCGGCGGCGGGCTTGGCGGCCGCTTCGGCGCCATCTTCCTTATCGAATTCGTCCCAGCTGAGCATGGTGGTCTCCTGCTTGGTGCTGACGGCCGCAAATCGGCGGCCTGTATGTATGTCCAGTAATTCTGATTATGTTCCGTTGCGTACTGCGCGCAAGGGTAAAACCGTGCCACCCGACTGGTGGCGCCCAGGCCCGCGTTGGCGGGCGAGGGGAGTGTGCGTGGGGGAGGGCTGGCGCGTGGCCTGGCCCCCTCTCCCTGGCCCTCGGCTTTGGCATCCTGCGTCGCCCTACCTCCTGCATCCTTGCAGTCGTCTCCCCGGGGGGAGAGGGAAACAGCAGTCCGAGTGGCTTGTGGCTTTGACCAGGCCACTCGGTGCGAGCGCGAAGCTGAGCGAGTGAGCGCTAGGCGCCTGGCAGGTTCGAGCCCCTGAGCGTGCTAGTGCACGTGATGGGGGCGGACCTGCCGGGCAACAACGCGGGCGCCGCTCAGATTCGCGCGACTTCCCTTACTGGCAGGCTTCGCAGTCGGGGTTGTCGATGCTGCACGCCTTCGGGACCGGAGCCGGGCCCGCCGGGGCGGCGAAGCTGCCCTCGTCGATCGCACCACTGGACACGGCGTTGAGCTTGCCGGTGTTGATGGTGGACTTCTCGGTGCTGGTGGCGGCCAGGGCACGGAGGTAGTAGGTGGTTTTCAGGCCACGGTACCAGGCCATGCGGTAGGTCACGTCCAGCTTCTTGCCCGAGGCGCCGGCGATGTACAGGTTCAGCGACTGCGCCTGGTCGATCCACTTCTGGCGGCGGCTGGCGGCGTCGACGATCCACTTGGTTTCCACTTCGAACGCGGTGGCGTACAGGTCCTTGAGGTCCTGCGGGATGCGCTCGATCTGCTGCACGGAGCCGTCGTAGTACTTCAGGTCGTTGACCATGACGCTGTCCCACAGGCCGCGGTTCTTCAGGTCGCGCACCAGGTAGGGGTTGATCACGGTGAACTCGCCGGAGAGGTTCGATTTCACGTACAGGTTCTGGTAGGTCGGCTCGATCGACTGCGACACGCCAATGATGTTGGAGATGGTCGCGGTCGGCGCGATGGCCATGATGTTGGAGTTGCGGATGCCCTTCTTCACGCGCTCGCGCAGCGGGGCCCAGTCCAGCGACTCGGACAGGTCGACGTCGATGTACTTCTGGCCGCGGGCCTCGATCAGGATCTGCTGGGAGTCCAGCGGCAGGATGCCCTTGGACCACAGCGAACCGTCGAAGGTGCTGTAGCTGCCGCGCTCGTCGGCCAGGTCACAGGAGGCCTGGATGGCGTAGTAGCTGATCGCTTCCATGGACTTGTCGGCGAACTCGATGGCCGCGTCGGAGCCGTAGGCGATGTGCTGCAGGTACAGGGCGTCCTGGAAGCCCATCAAGCCGAGGCCGACCGGACGGTGCTTGAGGTTGGAGTTGCGCGCCTGCGGCACCGAGTAGTAGTTGATGTCGATGACGTTATCGAGCATGCGCACGGCGGTCTTCACGGTGCGGCCGAGCTTCTCGGTGTCCAGCTTGCCGTCGACGATGTGGTTGACCAGGTTGATCGAGCCCAGGTTGCAGACGGCGATCTCGTCCTTGTTGGTGTTCAGGGTGATCTCGGTGCACAGGTTGGAGCTGTGCACCACGCCCACGTGCTGCTGCGGGCTGCGCAGGTTGCACGGGTCCTTGAAGGTCAGCCACGGGTGGCCGGTCTCGAACAGCATGGACAGCATCTTGCGCCACAGGTCCTTGGCGGCGATGGTCTTGAACACCTTGATCTTGCCGTAGCCAGCCAGGGCTTCGTAGTACTCGTAGCGCTCCTCGAAGGCCTTGCCGGTCAGGTCGTGCAGGTCCGGCACTTCGGACGGGGAGAACAGGGTCCACTGGCCGTCGTCGAACACGCGCTTCATGAACAGGTCCGGAATCCAGTTCGCGGTGTTCATGTCGTGGGTACGGCGGCGGTCGTCACCGGTGTTCTTGCGCAGCTCGAGGAATTCCTCGATGTCCAGGTGCCAGGTTTCCAGGTAGGCGCACACGGCGCCCTTGCGCTTGCCACCCTGGTTGACGGCCACGGCGGTGTCGTTGACCACTTTCAGGAACGGAACCACGCCCTGGGACTTGCCGTTGGTGCCCTTGATGTAGGAGCCCAGCGCGCGCACCGGAGTCCAGTCGTTGCCCAGGCCGCCGGCGAATTTCGACAGCATGGCGTTGTCGTGGATGGCCTGGTAGATGCCCGACAGGTCGTCCGGCACGGTGGTCAGGTAGCAGGAGGACAGCTGCGGGCGCAGGGTGCCGGCGTTGAACAGGGTCGGGGTCGACGCCATGTAGTCGAACGAGGACAGCAGGTTGTAGAACTCGATGGCGCGCTCTTCCTTCTGCGGCTCCTCGATGGCCAGGCCCATGGCCACGCGCATGAAGAACACCTGCGGCAGCTCGAAGCGGATGCCGTCCTTGTGGATGAAGTAGCGGTCGTACAGGGTCTGCAGGCCCAGGTAGGTGAACTGCTGGTCGCGCTCGTGATCGATGGCGGCGCCCAGCTTGGCCAGGTCGTAGTCCTTCAGCTTGGGATCGAGCAGCTCGAACTCCACGCCCTTGTCCACGTAGGCCGGCAGGGCCTTGGCGTAGAGGTCGACCATCTCGTGGTGGGTGGCGCTGTCGGCGATGCCGAGGAAGCCCAGGGCTTCGGCACGCACGTTGTCCATCAGCAGGCGGGCGGTGACGTAGGAGTAGTTCGGCTCGCGCTCGACCAGGGTGCGGGCGGTCATCACCAGGGCGGTGTTGACGTCCTTCTCGGCCACGCCGTCGTAAAGGTTCTTCAGGGTCTCGGACTCGATCAGCGCGCCGTCGACCTCGGCCAGGCCTTCGCAGGCCTCGCGGATGATGGTCTGCAGGCGGCCCATGTCCAGCGGCTGCACGCTGCCGTCGGCGCGGGTCACGCGGATGCTCGGGTGCGGCTGGGCCACTTCGGCGGCGCTGCTCTTGCGCGCCTGGGCGCGGGATTCGCGGTAGATCACGTAGTCGCGGGCGACCTTCTGCTCGCCGGCGCGCATCAGGGCCAGTTCGACCTGATCCTGGATTTCCTCGATGTGGATGGTGCCGCCGGAGGGCATGCGGCGCTTGAAGGTGGCGGTGACCTGCTCGGTCAGGCGCGCGACGGTGTCGTGGATGCGCGACGAGGCGGCGGCGGTGCCGCCTTCAACTGCGAGGAAGGCCTTGGTGATGGCCACGGTGATCTTGTCGTCGGTGTAGGGCACCACGGTGCCGTTACGCTTGATCACGCGCAGCTGGCCGGGGGCGGTGGCGGCCAGCTCCTGGCTGCCTTCGCCTGCCTGAGGCGCCACGGCCTGCGGGTTCTCGCGAGTTGTGTCGATCTGCATGGGGGTCTCCCGTCTCCATTTATTAGTAGGGCGTCGGCAGGCGGGGAGGGTTCCGCCTGACCAACGGCCACAGCTTTTCTGTTCAAAACCTGCCGCGATACCGGAGCCACCAGGCGCGCCGGGATGCGGGTACTACTGCTACAGCAAGGCTGGAAGCGCGGACTCAAGCGCCTCCATGGCCCAAGTCAAACATCACGGCTATGCAAAACCGTGACCACAATACCTAGTGGTAGGCGCCATGAGGACGCATACCGCTGGCGACCAGGGGTGACAACCGTTTCGCCCCTTGGCCGGAGACCGACGGCTGGCGCCGGCCCGGTGGAACTCGTGTTGCGACAAACCGGGGGAGGCCGACGAAAGGGCCATCACGACGTTCATTCTTCTAGTGTCCGGTAGTCTAGCCAAAACCCAACATATAGTGGCTTGGCGTTGTGGGGGTACAAGATAATGCGCTGCCTGACGCAATGCAAGGCGACTTGACGGGGATATCCTGTGGATAAATTGTGGGTGTTTTGTGTGTGAAAAGCATGAATCCGGCGCAGGCCGCATCGTTGCTGAGATATGCCGTTCGTCGCCCCCGGTTGGTGCACCAGCGTGCCGCAGAAGCCCGCATGGCCAGTGTGGTTAACCACAACATATAGTGTTACGCCTGTCCAGTCGCATGGGCTGTGCAGGCCCGGCGCGGTTGCTAGAATGCCGGCCCTGTGGCGTGAGGAGTGGATGTGGAACTACAAGCGCAGATCCTGATCGTCGAGGACGACCAGCGCCTGGCCGAACTGACCCGCGAGTACCTGCAGGCCAACGGCCTGAGCGTGGCCATCGAGTCCGATGGCGCGGGCGCGGCGGCGCGCATTCTCAAGGAACAGCCGGACCTGGTGGTGCTCGACCTGATGCTGCCCGGCGAGGATGGCTTGTCCATCTGTCGCAAGGTGCGCGGCCAGTACGCCGGGCCCATCCTAATGCTCACCGCGCGTACCGACGACATGGACGAGGTGCTCGGCCTGGAGATGGGGGCCGACGACTACGTGTGCAAGCCGGTGCGCCCGCGGGTGCTGCTGGCGCGCATCCGTGCCCTGTTGCGGCGCAGCGAGGGCGCTGCCGAGCCCGCGGGCGAGCAGCCGCGGCGCCTGGAGTTCGGCCCGCTGGCGATCGACAGCGCCATGCGCGAGGCCTGGCTGCGCGGCGAGAGCATCGAGCTGACCAGCGCCGAGTTCGACCTGCTCTGGCTGCTGGCGGCCAATGCCGGGCGCATCCTCTCACGCGAGGAGATCTTCTCGGCCCTGCGCGGCATCGAGTACGACGGCCAGGACCGCTCCATCGACGTGCGCATCTCGCGTATCCGGCCGAAGATCGGCGACGACCCGGAGCACCCGCGCCTGATCAAGACGGTGCGCAGCAAGGGCTACCTGTTCGTCGCCGAGGCGGCCAGCGCCCTGCAATGAACACCATCTTCCTGCGCATCTACGGCGGCATCATCGCCGCCCTGATGCTGGTCGGCCTGCTCGGCGTCGGCGCCCTGCAGCTGTCCAACGAGGTGCGCAGCGACCAGTACCGCGAGCAGCTGGCGCGCGGCACCTTCCGCCTGATGGCGGACAGCCTGCAGCCGATGGCCGAGATCGACCGGCGCCGCGCGCTGGTGACCTGGAGCCGTCTGCTCGGCGTGCCGCTGCAGCTGCAATCGTTGTCCGCCGAGCCGCTCGATGGCCGCGCCCGCGGCCGCCTGCTGCGCGGGCAGGTGCTGGTGGAGCAGACCGGGCCGCATGCGGCGCGGGTCTACGCGCTGGTCAGTGCCGCCGAGAAGCTGGTGCTGAGCACCGAGGTGGAGCAGGTCAGCGAGCAGCTGGCGCGCGCCACCGTCTACCTGGTGATGGACGAGCTGGTGCGCCAGCCCATCGCCGAGCAGCCCAGGCGCCTGCGGGAGTTGAAGGAGGAGAAGCAGTTCGGCTTCGACCTGCGCCTGGCCACCCTGGAGAAGCTCGACCTGGACGAGGACCAGCAGCGCCGGGTGGAAGAGGGCGACACCGTGCTGGCGCTGGGCAAGGGCGCCGATTCGATCCGGGTGATCGCCGGCATGGTCGGCACGCCCTGGGTGCTGGAGGTCGGCCCGATCTATCAGATGAACCCCTATCCCACCGAGCTGCTGGTGCTGATCGGCGCGCTCGGCCTGAGCCTCACCGGGCTGATCCTCTACCTGCTGGTGCGGCGCCTGGAGCGACGCCTGCAGGCGCTGGAGAATGCCGCCGCGCTGATCGCCAGCGGCCGCCTTGAGGCCCGCGCGCCGACCCAGGGCGCCGACTCGGTGGGGCGCCTGGCCAGCACCTTCAATGCCATGGCCGAGCAGCTGCAGCGCCTGCTCAGCGTGCAGCGCGAGATGGTTCGCGCAGTGTCCCACGAGCTGCGCACGCCGGTGGCGCGCCTGCGCTTCGGCCTGGAGATGATCGGCGACGCGCACAGCGACGAGGCGCGGCGCAAGTACATGGACGGCATGGACGGCGACATCCAGGAGCTGGACAAGCTGGTCGACGAGATGCTGGTCTATGCCCGCCTGGAGCAGGGCTCGCCGGAGCTGAACTATCAGCGCGTCGACCTGCGCGCGTTGCTCGACCAGGTGATGGACGAGCTGGCGCCGCTGCGCCCGGCCATTCGCGTCGAGCGCGGGCAGTGCCGCGATGCATCGGACGGCGGGGCGCTGGTCGAGGCCGAACCGCGCTACCTGCACCGGGCCCTGCAGAACCTGTTGAGCAACGCCATGCGCCACGCCGAGTCGCGCGTACGGCTGAGCTACCAGATCGGCCACAAGCGCTGCCGCATCGACGTCGAGGACGACGGTCCCGGCGTGCCGGAAGAGGCCTGGGAACGGGTGTTCACCCCCTTCCTGCGCCTGGACGACAGCCGCACCCGCGCCTCCGGCGGCCATGGCCTGGGCCTGTCCATCGTGCGCCGGATCATCTACTGGCACGCCGGCCGCGCCCATGTCGGGCGCAGCGCCAGCCTCGGCGGCGCGCAGTTCAGCCTGGTCTGGCCGCGCCGCCAGGCGCAGGCGCCCGAGGCGGGCTGAGGCGTCGAGTCACTACCGTTCGGCGCCCTTCATCAAATTGTCATCGAACTGTGGCAGCGCCCTCGAACGAACATCCGCAGACTCGCGCTTCACTGGGGTTCTGCGTTCCGGATGTTGCCGATGCGAGTTGTGTTGCTGCTCGCCGCGCTGCTGTGCGGCCTGCCGTCGTTGGCGGCGAATCGTTGCGAGGTACAGGTGCCGACCGCCATGGCGGAGGTCGGCGAGGTGCGCCTGGCCTACCAGAGCATCGGCCGCGCCAGCGACCCGGCGCTGCTGCTGGTGATGGGCCTGGGCGGCCAGCTGATCCACTGGCCCGACGAGGTGGTGGCGCGCCTGTGCCAGCAGGGCTTCCGGGTGATCCGCTTCGACAACCGCGATGTCGGCCTGTCGTCCTGGCTGGGGTCGGTGCCCGAGGCCAGCCTGAGCTACGAGCTGGTGCGTTATCGCCTGGGGCTCGGGGTGGATGCGCCCTATGGTCTGCGCGACATGGCCGGCGATGCCCTGGGCCTGATGGATAGGCTGGGTGTGCGACGCTTCCACGTGCTGGGCGCCAGCATGGGCGGGATGATCGCCCAGCACCTGGCCGACCTGGCGCCGCAGCGGGTCGAGAGCCTGACCCTGCTGATGACCAGTTCCAGCGCGCCGGGCCTGCCGGCGCCGGATGCGCGCCTGTTGCAGCAGCTGGCGCGGCGCGAGGCACCGGATCGGGAGGCGGCCATCGCGCAGCAGGCCGACCTGCTGGCGGCCCTGAGCAGCCCGCGCCTGCCCAGCGAGCGCGAGCAGTTGCTGCGCGAGGCGCGGCGCGGCTACGACCGCGCGCACAATCCGCAGGGCGTGCAGCGGCAGATCCTGGCGATCCTCGCCGAACAGAGCCGGGTCGAGCTGCTCAACCGCCTGCGCCTGCCGACCCTGGTGGTGCATGGCACCGCCGACCCGCTGCTGCCGGCCATGCATGGCGTGCACGTGGCCGCCCATATCCAGGGCAGCCAGCTGAAGCTGATTCCGGGGCTGGCCCATCGTTTCCAGGCGGCGTTCAAGGAGCCGCTGCTGGCGGCGGTGCTGCCGCACCTGCGCCAGCAGCGCATGCGCGATACGCAGTTGGCGCAGGGCGCCGGGGAAGAGGTCGGTCGCTCGCGCTTGTAGCGGCGCGGCGGGGCGCCAGTAGGATGGGTGGAGGCGCTAAGCGCCGATACCCATCATGTGCACTGATGGGTATCGCTGTGCCCAACCCATCCTGCGCCTGCTCGCGAATGACTTTCGCTCGAAGCCTTCGCGAGCAGCGCTCGCTCCTGCGCTATTACACGGCTACGGCGTTGCCTGCGGCCTGGTTCAGATAGTCCCTGAGTCGCGCCTGCTGCCCAGGTGTCATGAACAGCCCCAACTTGGTTCGCCGCCAGAGGATGTCCTCGGCCTCCATCGCCCATTCCTCGCGGCACAGGTAGTCCACCTCGCGGCTGTACAGGCCGGCGCCCAGGTGCTCGCCCAGTTCGCTCTGCCGCTGCACGCCGTCGAGCAGGCGCCAGGTGCGGCTGCCGTAGGTGCTGACCCAGCGCCGCGCCAGTTCGCGGTCGAGCCAGCCGAAGCGGGCGATCAGCTTGTCCACCAGCGCCTCGCGGCTGTCCAGGTTCTCGCCGCCGGGCAGCGGCGCCTTGGCGGTCCAGGCCGGGCACAGGTGCGGGAAGTTCGGCGCCAGCAGCTCCATGGCCGACTCGGCGAGCTTGCGGTAGGTGGTCAGCTTGCCGCCGAACACCGACAGCAGCGGCGCCTCGCCCGGCGCGCCGGACAGCGACAGGGTGTAGTCGCGGGTGATGGCCGAGGGCTGGTCGGACTCGTCGTCGCACAGCGGGCGCACGCCGGAATAGCTGTGCAGGATGTCGCTGCGCTGCAGCTGCTGCTTGAAGTGGGCGTTGACCACCTGGAGCAGGTAGTCGGTTTCCTCGTCGCTGATGCGCACCTTGGCCGGGTCGCCGCGGTACTCGCGGTCGGTGGTGCCGATCAGGCTGAAGCGCTCCAGCCAGGGGATGACGAAGACGATGCGCTGGTCCTCGTTCTGCAGGATATAGGCCTGCTCCTGGTCGTGAATGCGCGGCACCACGATGTGGCTGCCCTGGATCAGGCGGATGCCGTAGGGCGACTTCTGCTTGAGGTCGTCCTGGAGGAACTGCGCCACCCAGGGGCCGGCGGCGTTGACCAGGGCGCGGGCGCGGATGGAGAACAGGCTGCCGTCGGCACGCTCCAGGTGCAGGTGCCACAGGCCCTTGCTGCGCCGCGCGCTGACGCAGCGGGTGCGCGGGTGGATGTGGGCATGGCGCTCGCGCGCGGCCATGGCGTTGAGCACCACCAGGCGGGCGTCGTCCACCCAGCAGTCGGAGTATTCGAAGCCGCGGCCGATCTCGGCCTTGAGCGGGCTGCCGGCGCCGAAGCGCAGGCCGCGCGAGGCGGGCAGCTTCTCGCGCTTGCCCAGGTGGTCGTAGAGGAACAGGCCGGCGCGGATCATCCAGGCCGGGCGCAGATGCGGGCGGTGCGGCAGGATGAAGCGCATGGGGCTGACGATGTGCGGCGCCTTGGCCAGCAGCACCTCACGCTCGGCCAGGGCCTCGCGCACCAGGCGGAATTCATGGTGTTCGAGGTAGCGCAGGCCGCCGTGGATCAGCTTGCTGCTGGCCGAGGAGGTGTGCTGGGCCAGGTCGTCGCGCTCGCAGAGGAACACCGAGAGGCCGCGCCCGGCCGCGTCGGCGGCGATGCCGACGCCGTTGATGCCGCCGCCGACCACGGCCAGGTCGTAGATTTCGGCGAGGCGGGGAGGCTGGCTGAGCGGCATGGCAAGGCACCCTGAGTTGTAATGTGAACGTAAAAATGTTCGATTTCGAAAATATGCTAGCCGAGGATGTGCGCTTTCGCCAGCCCGAAAAGCGCTTGGGTGCTGGAAAAGGGATGCTGAGTGGGTGCTCCCCTCTCCTGCTTGCGGGAGAGGGACTGGGGGGAGAGGGAGAGCGCCGATACCGCCCTCTCCCTGGCCCTCTCCCATGAATGGGAGAGGGGACGTTGGCCTGTGGCCCCGGTGCAATCCGGGATCGGAGCCGCCAGCTTCCCGGATGGCATCCGGGCTACCCGGGACGCAGGTGCCGGATCAGACGATGTGCAGCTGGATCTTCTGCTCGTGCAGCAGGCGGGCGATGCCCGGCGCGGGCGGGGCGTCGGTGTACAGGTGGTCGATCAGGGCGATCGAGCCCAGGCGCACCACGGCGTTGCGCCCGAACTTGCTGGAGTCGGCGGCCAGCAGCACCTGGCGGGCGTTGTCGATGATGGCCTGCGACACCCGCACCTCCTGGTAGTCGAAGTCCAGCAGGCTGCCGTCCTCGTCGATGCCGCTGATGCCGACGATGGCGAAGTCGACCTTGAACTGCTGGATGAAGTCGGCTGCCGCCTGGCCCACCACGCCGCCGTCGCTGCGCACGCTGCCGCCGGCCACCAGCACCTCGAAGTCGGCCTTGTCGGCCAGGGTGGCGGCCACGTGCAGGTTGTTGGTGATCACCTTGAGGTGCTTGTGGCCGAGTAGGGCGCGGGCGATGGCCTCGGTGGTGGTGCCGATGCTGATGAACAGCGAGGCGTGGTCGGGGATGCCGGCGGCGATGGCCTCGGCGATGCGCTGCTTCTCCTCGCGCATCTGCCCGGCGCGCATGGCGTAGGCGGTGTTCTGGATGCTCGAGGCCTCGCTCGCCGCGCCGCCGTGGGTGCGTCGCAGCAGGCCCTGCTCGGCCAGCTGGTTGATGTCGCGACGGATGGTCTGCGGGGTGACGGCGAAGGCCTGGGCCAGCTCGTCGATGCTCACGTAGCCGCGCTCGCGGGCGCGTTCGAGGATGCTCTGCTGGCGGGGCGGGAGGCTCATGGGCGGTCCTTTTTCATCGGCCGGCGGATTATAGCGAGCTGCCGGTATTGCGCGACGGGCGAGCCGGGCGCTGCCGCCGACGGTTTTTTCCGTTAAGGTACGCGAATTCTGTCAGAGAATTTTCATATTCGAACATGACTCCCGCCATCGATCTGCTGAAAAAGGCCAAGGCCGAGCACAAGGTGCACAGTTACCAGCACGACCCGAAGACCGCCTCCTATGGCCTGGAGGCCGCCGAAAAGCTCGGCCTGGACCCGGCGCGGGTGTTCAAGACCCTGCTCGCCAGCACCGACAAGGGCGAACTGCTGGTGGCGGTGGTGCCGGTGGCCGGCAGCCTCGATCTCAAGGCCCTGGCCCACGCCGCCGGGGCCAAGAAGGCCGACATGGCCGACCCGCAGCTGGCCCAGCGCAGCACCGGCTACCTGGTCGGCGGCATCAGCCCGCTGGGGCAGAAGAAGCGCCTGCGCACCTTCATCGACGAGAGTGCCAGGCAGCACCCGACCATCCACGTCAGCGCCGGGCGGCGTGGCCTGGAGGTGGAGCTGAGCGCCGCGGTGCTGGCCGAGCACACCCGCGGCAGCTTCGCCGCCATCGGCCGGGAATGATCCAGCCCCCGAGCGGGGCCCACCCATAACAACAAGGAAACGCGCATGTCCCAGTATCTGCTCGCCATCGACCAGGGCACCACCAGCTCCCGCGCCATCGTCTTCAGTGCCCAGGGCCTGCCGCTGGCCAGCGCCCAGCGCGAGTTCAAGCAGTACTTCCCCAAGGACGGCTGGGTCGAGCACGACGCCGAGGAGATCTGGCTGAGCACCCTCGAGGTGTGTCGCCAGGCCCTGGCCAGCAAGGGCCTGAAGGCCGAGGAGGTGCGCGCCATTGGCATCACCAACCAGCGCGAGACCACCATCGTCTGGGATGCCGCCACGGGCACGCCGATCCACCCGGCCATCGTCTGGCAGGACCGCCGCACCGCCGACTACTGCGCCGGGCTCAAGGCCGCCGGCCATGAGGCCGCCGTGGCTTCGAGGACCGGCCTGCTGATCGACCCCTATTTCTCCGCCACCAAGCTGCGCTGGATCCTCGACAGCGTGCCCGGCGCCCGCGAGCGCGCCGAGCGTGGCGAGCTGCGCTTCGGTACCGTCGACTGCTTCCTGCTGTGGCGCCTCAGCGCTGGCCGGGCGCACCGCACCGACGCCAGCAATGCCTCGCGCACCCTGCTGTTCAACATCCACAGCCAGCAGTGGGACGAGGAGCTGCTCGAGCTGTTCGACATCCCGCGCAGCCTGCTGCCGGAGGTGCTGGACTGTGCCGCCGACTTCGGCGTCACCGCTCCCGAGCTGCTCGGCGCTGCCATCCCGGTGCTGGGCATGGCCGGCGACCAGCAGGCGGCGCTGATCGGCCAGGCCTGCTTCCAGCCCGGCATGGTCAAGAGCACCTACGGCACCGGCTGCTTCATGATCCAGAACACCGGCGCCACCCCGGTGGCCTCGCAGAACCGCCTGCTCACCACGGTCGGCTACCGCCTGAACGGCCAGGTCAGCTACGCGGTGGAGGGCAGCATCTTCGTCGCCGGCGCCGCCGTGCAGTGGCTGCGCGACGGCATCAAGCTGATCGGCCATGCGCGCGATACCGAGGCCCTGGCCGAGCAGACCGGCGACGCCTGCGGGGTGTACCTGGTGCCGGCCTTCACCGGCCTCGGCGCCCCCTACTGGGACCCCAAGGCGCGCGGCGCCATCTTCGGCCTGAGCCGCGACACCGGGATCAAGGAGATCGTCACCGCCGGCCTGCAGTCGGTGTGCTACCAGACCCGCGACCTGCTCGAGGCCATGCACCGCGACGGCGCCGCCGCGCCCAGCGCGCTGCGGGTGGACGGCGGCATGGTGGTGAACAACTGGGTCATGCAGTTCCTCGCCGACATCCTCGGCGTGCCGGTGGAGCGCCCGGAGGTGACCGAGACCACCGCTCTCGGCGTGGCCTACCTGGCCGGCCTGCAGGCCGGGCTGTACCGCGACCTGGACGAGATCGCCAGCCACTGGCACCGCCAGCAGCGCTTCACCCCGCGCATGGCCGCGGAACACCGCGACAAGCTCTACGCCGGCTGGCTGGATGCGGTGAAGCGGGTGCGCAGCGAGGGCTGAGCCCTCAGCCCTCGCTGCGCATCACCTGCTCGTAGGCGCTGGTCAGCTCGTTCATCTGCCACAGCAGCGTCTCGGTGGTGGTGGCGATCACCGTCGGCACGTAGTGCGAGTCGGCCGACAGCTGGAAGCCGGCGCGGGCGAAGCGCCACTGCGCCTCCACCTTGCGCAGCGCCGCGCTGATCTGCGGGGTGTTCTGCTCGGCGGCCAGCAGTTCCTGCTGGGCGGCCTCGAATTCCGCGCTGGCCTTGTGCAGCTCCTCGGCCAGGCCCGGCAGCGGCAGGTTCCAGCTCAGCGCCAGGTACAGCTTGGCGATGCGCTGGCTGAGCATGCGCTGGCGGCCGCTGCGGTTGACCAGGCGGGCGCCGGCGTTGCCGGTGTGCGCCTCGATCAGCTTCACCAGCGCCTCGCTCTGCGCCAGCAACTGGTCGCTCAGCTGCAGCAGCGCCACGGCCTGCTCGCGGCTGGGGCGCGACAGGGCCAGTTCGCGGTACTGCTGCCAGGTCTGCCCGACCCCTTGCAGGGCCGCGGCGATGTCCGCGTTGGGCGCGTATTGTTCGAGGGCCAGGAAGTTGCTCTCGAAGCGCGCCACGCTCTGGTCCAACTGGGCGATGGCCAGCTCGCTGCGCACCTCGGCGCCGATCATCAGGTAGCTCTTGGCGATGCGCTGGCTGAGCATGCGCTGCATGCCGGACAGGTTCATCGCCTCGGCATCGCCGATGGCGGCGCTGGCGGCCGGGCAGAGCAGGGCGAGGGCGAGCGCGAAAACCAGGGTAAGACGACTCATGGGCTTGCCTCCACGGGCGCGCGGCGAGGCCGCGCGCCGCTTGCCGGTTTCAGTAGGTGTACTGCAGCTGCAGCCAGACCTTGTCGGTATCGACGCTGCGCGCCTCATCGTCCGAGTCGTAGGTGGCGTACTTGACCAGGCCGACCAGGCCTTTCACCCCGGGAATCGGATGGGCGTAGGACAGGTCGATCTCGCTGCCGTAGTCGTCGCTGCCCTGCTCGGTGGAGAAGTCGTGGTACCAGGCCTGCAGCGTGCCGCCGAACAGCGGTGCGGTGGCGCCGAAGTAGAGGTCC